>JBNLED010000160.1:0-41130 GCA_050304755.1 Polyangia bacterium
CTATTACGCCGTATGGGGGATAGGACCCTGCGACGTATACGTCGTGGGCAGCAGGGGGACGATCCTGCATTTAGCGGGGTAATCGTCGCCCTTCGTAAACGTCATAGATACCCTGTGCCCGCCGGCTGGCTTATTGTTTCAGGGTTATAGAGTTAGAACCAAGGGCCGGACAACAGTAAAACGAGGTGCCTTGTGCTCAACTGTCCCAGCGCTGGGACAGTTTCCCTGGTCCCCTCGCGACCCAAACGGATCAAATAGATATCGAGCAGATGGGCGGGCTGTATTTTAGCCTGAGCCCAACGCCAGACATCGGAGTAAAAGGGCCTTTGAGAAACCGGAGAGTTAGCAGAATGGTTCTTCCGTCAATCAAGTCCATCATCGCCGGTTACCTTTTTTCCATGGCCTCGACTTAGAATCATCAAATGCAGTCCCGGGCTCGGTCCCGGACCTGAAGAGGCGGCGGCACGCCTTTGAGGCTACCGCGTATACACACTGACGATGGGCACCCCGTGATACGTGAGGACGTAGGTGGGGGTGAAGGTGTCGTAGGCGTTCCAGATCCACGCCTCGGCCAGCACCATGTGGAGCTCGTGGTGCAGGAGGGCCACGTTGCTCCGGTCGAGGCGGGCCGCGTGGATGTTCCGGTGGAGGGTGCCGTCCTCGTGGTACATGCGGAACGCCGAGAGGGCGGTGTCGTGGATCTCCACCCTTGCGCCGTCCGGATAGGTCTCGTGGAGCCAGGGGATGACGCTGCGGGTGGTGTAGCCCCAGAACTGACGGGTCAGCCCCATAGTCGCCGCTCCGGGCGCGCCGCCGATGAACGGCACGTAGCTCTCCAGGCCGAAGGGGTGGGAGGTGACGGTCTGCTGGAGGGGCGGGGCGAGGAGCAGCAGCGCCACGGCGGCGGCGGCCACCCGTCGGGGGACCCGCCGGAGGTGCTCGGCGGCCAGATCCGCGAGGCGGGAGGCCGCGGCCCCGGCGAAGAGGGCGATGAAGGGGAAGGCGGGCATCCAGTGCTTGGTCCCGCCGAAGATGGGCACATTGGGCAGGCTGATGAGGGCGATGGGGAACGCCGCGGATATGATCAAGAGGAGGTCGAGCCCGTCCTTCGAGGCGGGGCCGACGGGGCGCCATGTCCCCGCTATCCGCCGCTCGATTTTTTCAGGGAGGTGATGCCGGAGCCGACCGGCCATCCCCGCGACCGCCAGGACGATGACGGTGGTGGGGATGGTGAAGAGGGTCATGCCGACGGGCAGGAGCACGGGGGTCGGGGCCTTGTAGATGTTCTGCCCCAGCCAGGCGGTGTTGTAGTGGGCGTGGTTGGAGTGGAACCCCATGTAGTTGACGAGCCGCTGCAACGTGTCGGTCCAGAGCCAGGGCCAGTGGGCCAGGAAGATGACCGGGGCGAGCACGGCGCCGAAGACGAACGCCCAGGGCTTGGGGGCCGCCGCCTTGCGCCGCCGCCGGTGGATCAGCAGCGAGACATAGTGGAGGCCGAGGAGGAACGGGATGAAGAACGCGTTGAGCTTGGTGCACAGCGCGATGCCGAAGACCGCCCCCGCCGCGACGCCGAATCGCTTCGACGAGAGGGAGCGCCAGTAGAGGTAGGTGACCGCGAGCCAGAGGCAGGTGATGGGGACGTCGAAGCAGGTGAGGTGCGCATGGTAGAAGACCCGCGGCATCAGCGCGAAGAAGGCCGCGGCGAAGAACCCGGCCCGGGGGCCGAAGGCCGCGGCGCCGAAGATGAACAGGAGGTACACGACGAGCGCGGCGGTGAGCATCCCCGGGAGGCGCATGGCGGTGGACGGTGAGAGGATCCCCAGGCCCTTGTTGAAGACGCGATCGGAGAACCCGAAGAGGGTCTTCATCAGGGCGGGGTGCTCGTGGTTGTACCGCCAGTGCTTGTCGATGACCGCCTTGGTGAGCGCCCGGGACGGCTCGTCCCCGAGCACGTCGAACCACCGCTGGTAGCTCCTCGCCGCGGAGAAGTAGAACCCCTCGTCGCGGGCGAAGCCGATGTCCAGGGCCGTGGCGAGGAGGACGGCGAGGTAGACCGTCGAGAGCCCCGCCCCGACGAGGTGGACCCTCGCCCCTTTGGTGAGGAGCGCCCTCATGACCGGGACCTCCCCTTCTTGCGGACCTCCGCCATCAGGCCGAGCAGCCGGTTGACGGCGCTGTCCGCGCGGATATCGAAGCGGACGGTGCCGGTCCCGGCGCCGGGGAGCGGGAACTCGAAGTGGCGCGGCGACTCGAAGTTGGCCGGCGCGATGGTGCCCAGCTTTTTGTTGTTCAGGAATATGGTGACCTCGACGGGGCCGCCCTCGTCGTAGTCGGACGCCCGGTAGTCCTTGACGCCGATGACCCCATAGCCGTACAGCACCCCGTCCAGCGGGACTTCGTTGAACACGAGCCGCGATCGGCGGGGCTTGAGGGGCACCTTGAGGACCCGCCTCGGAAGGAACGCGTGGTCGATGACCAGGCCCTTTGTCAGCGGCCCCTTCGAGAACGCGGCCTCGCCCACGTGGTCCAGAAAATCATAGACGACGCGGTGTCGCGTGGGGAGCCTGTAGCGACGCAGGACGAGGTTGCCGAACCGGTGGGTCTCCTCCGGCGTGAGGCGCTCCGTCTCCGGCGACCTGGCGCCGTTCACCGAGACCTCGAACAGGCGGTCGTACGATCGGGTGTCGAAGCGACCGAAGTCCCGCTCGGAGATGAGGCCCCTCAGGGGGGTCCTGCCCTGAGTGGCCCACCGGGGCGCGATCACCACCAGATCGTGGTCGCCCTTCTCCGCCGCCACCCGCCGGGCCGCGGCCTCCCAGTCCGCCGCTGCCGGCACGTCGAGTTGAACCCGCCCCTGGGCGATGATCTCGAAGATCGCGATGATCGGCACGACCCCCCAGAGAAGAAGGAGATTGTGCCGCTTTAACCAGGCTTTCATGGGCGCGGTATATACTATACGCGGGCCGCTTTGTCGATGAATCGGGCGTCGGGAGCGGCGCCGGAGATCACCTGAAGAAGATCCCGAGCAGGGCCTCCAGCAGCTCCTCCTTCACCAGCCTGGCCCACAGGGGGTCCGACTTTGCGAGCTCGAGGGTCCACCTCGGGACCTTCTCCTCCCGGGCGCGATAGCGCGTCCTGATCTCCTCCACGAAGGTCTCGGCGGGGTAGAGCCGCAGCCGCTCCAGGGCGACCTTGTCCGCGACGGCCTCGTACACCGCGAACAGCAGATCGTCGTAGTCCATCCCGTCGTCCATGCCGAACACCGCCGCCAGCTTGGGGATGACCCGCTCGAACAGCATGCGCCGCGGCGCCATGGCGGGGATCCCGAGCAGCTCGCCCGCCGCGATGATGCGATCATCGTCCACCGCGCAGAGCTTCTGGAAGCCCCACTCCGGATCCGGATGGGGCTCGATGAAGTACCGGCCCCCGCGGAGGTGGCGGTAGATCCGCAGCGTGTCCAGGTAGCCGAGCATCAGGTTCCGCTGCTCGGTGGATTGGTTGAAGTCCAGGAGGGGCCCGAGGTCCGCGGAGGGGCGGATCTCCACGAGGCTGACACCGAAGAGATCGGCGGCGGGCACCCGGCCGATGGCGTTGGTGCGGACGGCGATGAGCGTGTCGTAGCCCCGATCGACCAGGAGGGAGAGGGGGAGGTTGTTCCAGACGCCGCCGTCGATGAATTGCTGTCCGTCCACCTTGTCGGTCTTGAACCCGGGAAGGGAGGCGCTGGCCAGGATGTACGCGGCCAGCTCCCCTTCGGGGATATCCGCCGCCATGAGCTCCAGGGGCTCCCGGTGGGTCAAGGAGACCGTGACCAGGCCGAAGTCGATGTCGGATCGCCGCACCCTCGCCTCGTCGATGTGCGTCTCGATGAAGGCCCGGATCTTGGTGGTGTCGATCCCCCCGTCGTCGAAGATCCGGCTCAGGAGCGAGGCGATCTTCTGTACCTTCTCGAGGGTGAGCCCCTCCCGTCGGAGCTGCCGGTCCAGCTGCCGATCGATGTCGAAGACATCGCTGTTGGTCATGTCGGCCCACAGATCCCACGCCCTCGCGCCGTCCCCCTGGGCGATGATCGCGCCGTTGATGGCGCCGATGGACGTCCCCACCACCCCCGAGATCTCTATTCCCACCTCGGTCAACGCCCGATAGGCGCCGATGTGATAGGCCCCCTTGGCCCCGCCCCCTTCCAGCACCAGTCCGATCATCGGATCCTCCTCCGCGCCCGGTGCTGCCCTGCGCCCGGGCGTCATTGATGGTTGACTTTGTTATACACCATTAGGGCTCGGGAGGGATCTGGGCGGACGGGACAAGGGGGCCTCGCCGGGGAGCTACCCGGCCGATCCCCGCAGCGTCGTGATGCTCTGTCCGTCGAAATCCACGGAGAAGGATCCGTCCGAAGCGTCCACGGTGCCGTCTTCGCTCATGCTCTTACTCGATGATGTGGTGAATTTGTCATACGATGAGACACTCCTGCCGGAGACCGAGAACGAGAGGGATTGGGTCGAGCTGTTGGTGTTCACGACGACGATGACCACCTCCGAGTCACCCTTGTACGCCGACACGTACAGGCCGTTCGAGGGCGACTTCGGCACCTCGACGCGGGTGTATCCGGTCCGCACGAACTTGGAATACTGCGCCATGACCCACCCCCGCTTACTGATGCTGCCGTTCTCCTTCATCGGACCGTAGCTCCTCCGGATGTACCACCAGACATAGGCCTGGAACTCGGCCTCGACCATGGCGTTGTGCAGATGGGTCGCGAGGTCGAGGGCCTCGTTCCACCGATCCGAAGAGTCCGAATCGCTGTTGGGGTAGTAGACTTCCGTCATCCAGAGCTCCTTGCCTGCACCCTTCTCTTTGAAGAGAGGATACGGGAAGTCCCGAACCTGAGTGCCGTAGAGGTGCGCGCCGAGGATGTCCATGTTGGCGAGCGCGGCGTCGTTGTTGAGGATGGGATCCGACATCTGCTTGCGGTACTGGAAGGACTCGGGCGCCATGACCCGGAAGGGGAAGTCTCCGCCGTAGTCTCGGAGGAAGTTGACGATCTCGTCCGCGGACCACCAGGTCCAGTCGTGGGCGTAGTCCGGCTCGTTCTGAATGGAGACCGAGTAGATGTCGACGCCGTTCTCCGTCATGTAGTTGTAGTAGTCGGTGAGGTGGGCGGCGTACTCGCCGTACATGGAGGGGTTCACGTGCTTCTCCCCGTTGATCGTCGTCGCCATGTTGGAGGGGGGGTTCCAGGGCGACGAGAAGATGAGCGCCCCGAGCTCCTGGGCCCGCTTGGCGGTGTCCAGGTCCCGACCCCAGTCGTTGCGGTTCTCGCTGATGAAGAGTCGGAGCACTGTGAAGCCGAGCTGGTTCGCGTCGTTTCCAAAGGCGGTGTCCCTCTGGCCGGCCGTCAGATCGCCGATCCAGACCGGGTGGCTGATGCCCCCGAAACCTTGGATCATCTGTTTCTCGTCATGGAGATCGACGCAATTCGTCCCGCTGACGCAATCCGCGTCCCCGTCCGTATCGCTGTCGCTGTCCGCGTCGGTATCGGCGTCAGAGTCCGCGTCGGAGTCCGCATCAGTATCGGCGTCGGTATCGGCATCGGAGTCCGCGTCGGAGTCCGCGTCTCCCTCACCGTTCAGGTCGCAGCACTGTTGCCAGAAGTCCTCGCAGGTGCCCGGGACCTCGGTTCCGTTCGAATCGGCGCAATTGGCGATACACTCGTATTGACATTCGCCGTCGGTATCGGCATCAGTGTCCGCGTCGGTATCGGCGTCGGTATCCGCGTCGGTATCGGCGTCGGTATCCGCGTCGGTATCGGCGTCGGAATCGGTATCGGCGTCGGAATCGGTATCGGCGTCGGAATCGGTATCGGCGTCGGAATCGGTATCGGCGTCAGCATCGGTATCGGAATCAGTATCCGTGTCCGTGTCCGAGTCGGTGTCGGTGTCCGTGTCGGCGTCGGTATCCGTATCCGGGCTTCCGGCATCGATGCCGGGGGGTCTCGCCTCTGAACTGGCACACATGGTCAGGAAGAATCCCATGAACACTACTGATAAAAATGTTACCAATTGTCTTAAAATCCTCATCGCCCATTTCTCCTTGCAGAAACCTTCTACGGCAACCTGCTTGTGACTGATTCGGATGTCACGAACGTCACATTTCCCGATTCGGTTATCGGTTGTAAAATTACAGAGTGTCTATATAATACAAATTGACCCTCTCTTTCCCATCATTATAACGTGCCCGGCATTTGCAGAAATGGGTGTTGTTTTTTCTCACTGTCATTTTTCGGCAGGAGAAGGCCCGGCATCAGAAACTCCGCCCCGAAAGGCCGGTGTCTATTTCGAAGGATTGGGGGTCGGCGCTATGGCTCGGTGGGATTCGCGTCGGGCTCGAGTCGGGTGCGCGCCTTCGCGGTCAAGTTGCTCTTCGGGAATTTTTCGATGAATCGGCGCAGGGTGTGCGCCTCCCGGTCTCTGAGCCCGACGCGCCGATACGCATCCGCCATCCCTAAAAACGCCTCCTGGGCGAGCGGCCCGTTCGGGGCCTGCCGGAGGTATGTCTGGTAGTGGGTCAGCGCCTTTTGGGGACGGTTCAGGTGGCGGAGCTCGATCTTGGCCAGAGTGATGAGGACGGTGGTCATCCCGGGACGTCGCGAGTTGATCCTGAGCACCTCCTGATAACGGGCTGCGGCACACTGCCAGTCGCGGACCAGCAGGCAGGACCTCGCCTCCCCCAGCAGTCGCTTGATCGATGACGCCACACGCGGCTCGCGGTGGTTCGAGAGATTGCCGAGCACCTCCCGCTCGAGCCCGGAACCGTCAATGGGGGCCTCCGGTGCCGTCGCGTCGCCCGCCGGTGAGAGGGGCTCGATCGGTTCGTTTTGGGCGAGTGAGACCTCTTGCGGGGCGCCGGACCGCTTGGCGGGGAGCACTTTGACCAGCCTCTCGGTGACCGGCTCGACCAACTTGAAGGTCGAGCGTTGTTCGAGATCGGCGCCGTACCCCGCGGCGACCCGGAAGGGTTCCCTGTCCCCCGCCGGGGTCACCTCGACGACCCCTCGAAACACCTCCACCCAGGCATTGTCGTCATCGATCCGTACGGTAAAGAGGGTCCCCTTCACCGCGACCCGTCCCCGCGCCGTCTCAACCGTCACCCGCCTTGGGACCGGACGATCGGGATCGACGAAGAGCGCCACGGAGCCCTGTCGGAGCAGCACATTCACCTCACCCTCTTCGACCCGCGCTTCCGGTCCTTGCCCCTCGCAATAGGTCATGAAGACACCGGAGGCGGTCGCCATGGGCTGCGCGGGAACGCAGGAAAGCACGGGGGACGCCTCGGAGGGAGCGGGCATCAGCCGCCGCACCCCCCACGCACCGATGAGCACCAGGGTCGCGACGGCCGCGGCGACCGCGAAGGGCATCCACCGGCGCGACCGGGCCGGCGGCATCTCGTGCCGATGACGCAGATCCTGCAGGACGTTGGCGATAATCGCTTCACGGCGCTGCTCGGCGGCCTGGGCCGCGTAGACGGGAAGGATTGAGGTGAGGGCGGTGAAATTGTAGCACGGTGGACATTGGCTCACGTGGGCGTCGATCTGTCGCTGCTCCTCTTGCGACACCCCGATCTGTCGCATCTTCTTCTCGGTCTGCGACCGCACCTCGAAACAGGATAGCCGTTCCTGACTTCCGGGAAATTCAGTCATGGCAGTTCCTCCATCATGGCGCTCACGAGACGATGGTTCTTCTCCAAAATCGAACGATACTCCCTGGAAGCGGTCTTCAGCCTGTCCTTCACCGTATTGATGGGGACATCCGTCAGCTCCGAGACCTCGCGGACGGAGTATCCGTACAGCCAATGGAGCAGCAGGGGGACCCGCCGCTTCGTGGGAATCCTTCCCATCTTCGACAGCAGCGTGTCGAAGAGCTGATCTTTCAATAACGTCTTCTCGGGGTTGAGGGTGTCCTTGTCCGCGAAACATTCATCATCGAGGGGCACCATGGACAACCTGCTCTTCCAGTCCCGTTTCGTGACCCTCGCCGCTTTTCGATAGGCGATCTTGGCGGCCCAGGCCTCGATGCTTCCGTGACCGCGGTATCGATCGAGACACCGGGTGACCTCCATCGCCGCGAGCTGAACGATGTCGTCCACGTTGTGGGCCCGTCCCACGACGCTCTGCACCACGGCGTAGATTCTGGGATACACTCTGCGCAGGAGGACCTCGGTGACCTGGAGATCGTTCAAAGCTTGCTGTGCGAGGTTGAAGTCGTTCATGAAGAAGGGGCGGTTCTCACCGGAGCCGGTCGAATCGGAGTCCGCTGTCTCCATCGGGAGATGTTCCGGCGGCGAGACCGCCTTCGCGTAGAAATCGTGGGCACACGAGGAAGAGGTGTCGGTTTTCTTCAAGGCGATACGCTCCTTAAAATCTGAGCACGAAGTAATTTCAAGTCGCACCTCTCCAATCCCCGGACAATGGCCATTGTAACACAATATCAAGAAGACGAATTAGTACGTTCTTGGAATACATTCCAACCAATGCACTCCCCTGGATCGACTGGTATCGGGTCAAAGGTCCCGTTATTCGAGAATCGGCTCCACGATCTCGCCGGCAACCTGCGCATCGACATTGTGGTAGACCCCCAGGAACTGGGAGGTGAGGTCGAGCCACAGGGCGATGCGGTGCAGCTCGTCGTCGCTCAGATCGACGTGCCCGGAGGTGAGGTGCGGATAGAGCTTGGACGCCCGCGCGCCGACGCGGCCGGGGATGGACCTCGGGTAGCCGTAGAACTCCGGTCCGTCGAAGCCGTCCTTGTCGCAGTATGGGCGGTCGATCTCCGGGACGTAGTTCTTGTCGTCGTAGCCGAAGGCGTAGCCCCCCTCGTACAGGTTCCGATAGGATTCGAAGAACCCGTCGGCCCCCCGGCCGGATCCCAGCCCCATAGCCTGGCCGCCGTTGTGACAGCTGGTGCAGTTATCGTCGAGCACGGGCTGGACCAGCCGGGCGTAGCTGAAGGGCTTGGCCCCGGGGACGGTCTCGGGCTCGATGGCGGAGGGCTCCCGGAGCAGGGCCATCGGGTAGGTCTCGGGGATGGCGGGCGCCCGGTGCCTCGGCTCGTGGCACCCCTGACAGGTGAGGTGGCTGTTGCCGTGGGGCTGGTAGGTCGCCGAGCGCATCGATTGGTAGGCGAGGCCGTTCTCGTCCAGGGCCTGGAAGTAGACCAGCTTGTCGTACGGCAGATAGAAATAGGCGCTCCCGTCCTCCTCCACCGGGACGGTCCCCAGCACCTGACGGGTGTTGCGGTTGATGAAGTAGGAGACGCGGGGCTGGGCGTTGTTCGGGGTGGACTTCGGCAGCACCTGGACGACGCGGAGCTTCTCGATGCGGACATTCTCGTCGAAGGGGATGAGGCTGTCGTAGACGTTCATGACGGATACGGTGGCGTTCTCCGCGAACGCGTCGGGCATCGGATCGAAGTAGAGGCCGGTGACGGAGTTCGGCTTCGGGCGAGGCTTCAGGGGGATGGGATCCATCACCGAGAGACGGCCGTCTGTGAAGATCTCCCGCTTGTTGCCGAAGCGGTCGATGATGTAGATGCCGTAGTGCAGGTTGCCGACGTTGAACGTGGAGTAGTTGGGCTCGTGGGCCACCATGAAGAGATCCTCGCTCAGGGGCCAGGGAGAGGCGTAGTACTGATCATCATTGGTGCCGACGGTGGACTCGGGGAAGCCGGCGTCCTGGGTGATCCGCTCGATGGGGCCCATGGCGTCGTCGTCCTCGATGTTCGGATCGATGGTGATGACGGAGCCGTAGCTCTGGGCGTGGTGGCCCATGGCGATGGCGGCGTACTTGTCGGAGTTCGGGATGGCCCGCAGCGAGATGATCATCCGCGGCAGGCGATACTCGTCAAACGGAAAGTTGAGGTTGATGGCGCGGGCGTCCAGCCCATCCGGGCTGGTAATCCACGGACCGTGCATCTGGTTTTCTCCCCGGTCCACGTAGTCCCAGCGGGTGTAGATGATCATGCCGTTGTTGTCGACGTTGGGCTGCCATTCGTTGGTCTCGTGCCAGCTGATGGTGCGGACGTTGCTGCCGTCATCGTTCATGATGTGGAGGGTGTAGGTGGGCACCGGCCTCGGGTGACAGCGCCCGTAGCCGCCCCGCCGGTCGGAGTTGAACACGATACGACCGTCCGGCAGCCAGACGGGGTCGAAGTCGTTGTTGGACCCGTCGGTGAGCTGGGTGAGGCCGCTGCCGTCGACGTTGACTTTGAAGATGTGAAAGGTGTTGGTCTCGTTCCAAGTCTGGGTAAAACCGCCTCGTTCGGTCCAGGCAAACACGATCTCGGTGCCGTCATAGCTCAGGTCCGGAGAGAGGAAGCCGCCATAGTCCAGCCGTTGCCCCTGGAAGCGGCCGTTCTCGACGGTGGAGCCCTCGAGGACGTTTCGGAGCGACGGGCTTCCCGAGAAGGCGTCCTCCAGGATGTAGAGGCCGCCCTCCGTGGCGTTGAAGCCGTGGTACTGGTCGCACATATGGCCCCCGGCGCCGTGGTTGTCGAGGGCGTTGATGAAGGGCCGGCTGACGAACAATATATCGTCGAAATCGAACACGGGATCATCGAGGTTGATCTGTGCGGCGGCCTCGGCGCTCGAGAGGAGAATCCCGAGGCCGAGAATCGTCAGCCCGAAATGGAGTTGCTTTTTCAAAACTGAGCTTTTTTGGTTTGTTGAATTCATCGTATCCACCTCACTCCGCCATGTCTCGATAATCGAGCTCGAGCATATAGTCCACCAGCTGCTGCAGCTGCTCCTCGGACAGCTGCGACGTCTTGCCGTGCAAATCGTCCGGGTTCTGCGTCGTCAACAGGTCCATGAGCGTCGGCGCCGACCCGTCGTGCAGGTAGGGTGCGGTGCTCCACATCCCGATCACGGTCGGGGTGTCGAAGGTCCCGGTCTTGTCCACCGCGTGCTGGGTGCCGACATCGTAGGACGCGAGGTCCGTGAAGAGGGGCGCCGGATGACACCTGGCACACTCGGCCTCCCCTTCGAACAGGGCCTTGCCCGCCTGGGCGCTCGCGGACAGGCTGTTTCCCCGGCGATAGGGGCTCCGCTCCACCTGTTTGGCGTCCAGGAAGGCGCGGGTATCGGTGAGGTGCTCGGGCTCCGGGATGATGAACTTGATGAACCGGAAGCCGGCGTTGATGGAGGCGTCCACGTCGGGCCTGGCGCCGGTGGCGATCATGGGGGGCGTCAGCGGCGAGTAGATGAGCGACTTGGTGTTCTTGGAGTTGCCCATACCGTCATTGAGGAGATCCCAGTTGAACGCGTCGGCGCGGCCTCCGGGGTGACAGGTGGCGCAGCTGAGCCAGGCCTGCTGCGTGGTGATCGCGTCGTAGAACAGCTTCTCCCCCCGTCGCACGGCGTCCTCTTCCGGCATGTCGCCGAGGCTGATGGAGCGGTCGATTGAGTTGCCCGCCGTATCGAGGAGGGTCACGGTGCCGCTGAAGTAGGCGCCCACCGCCAGCTGGCCCCCGTCCGGAGAGACGGCGATGCCCCTCGGACCGTCGGCGTTGACCTCGATGATTCGCAGGATGCCGGCTCCCCACAGGGCGCCGAGATCGTTCTGGAGGATGCTGCGTTTGGACGGGTCCTGGGAGATCTCGAGCCAGATATCCGAGTAGGGCTTGTCGTACCGCCCCTTGCTTCGATAATAGGGGTTGACTTGTCCCCCCGCCCCCTCCGAGAGCAGCCGGTGCAGCGTGTCCAGGTCCACCTGGATGACCTGCCGGGTGCCGGCGATGCTCACCCATAGCCGGTTCCCCTCCGGCGCGATCGCGACCCCCCAGGGATCCGAGGCCCCCTTCATCAGCCGGTCCAGGAGGACCGTCGTATAGCGGGTGTTCGATCCCAGATCGATGATGGAGAGCGCGTTGGTGTTGACCCACCCCTTGGTGATCTGGGTGGTGGGGAGGGTCACCCGGCCCAGCGTGTGCACCACGTAGGCATAGCTCCCGTCAGGGGCGCAGCGCACCTGGTGCAGGTTGCTGGAGCCGAAGGGCATCGCGATTTCATCGGTGATGCTGCGGTTCGCCAGATCGACGACCGAGAGGGTCGCCGCCATGCCGTATTCCCGGGCGTCCCCCGACGGGAGGTGATGCCCCACCAGGGCGGTGGTGCCGTCCGGGGTGATGGTGACGAACTCCGGATACTTCTTCGCCGGGAGGGTCTCCACGGAGCCCGTGTCGATGTCGATGATTTGAATCTGGCCCAGCCCGTACTCCGCCACCACCGCCGTGTTGCCGTCGACAGCGATCCCGACGGGTTTGGGCCCCACGGCGATCCGCCGGTTGACGGTGCAGGTGGAGGCGTCGATCTCCGCCACAGTGCCGGAATCGTACTCCGAGACCCATACGGTGCTGCCGTCGACCCACGCCACGCCCTTGCCATAGCCGTTGAGGGAGACGGCGCAATCGACGCTGTCGCCGCTCGGGTCGAGCAGGTACAGCGCCCCGCTCGTCGCATCGGAGACGGCCAGCTGCCCCCCGTCGGGGGAGTAGGCCAGGTCGAACGGCGAGAGGTAGAGCGAGAACTCGACGGGGGTGTCGGTATCGGAATCCGTATCGGAATCCGTATCACTGTCCACATCGGTATCGGAGTCCGTATCCGTATCACCGTCCGTGTCGGTATCGGAATCCGTATCTGTGTCGCTGTCGGAATCGCTGTCGGAGTCGCTGTCGGAATCGGAGTCGCTGTCCGAGTCGGAGTCACTGTCCGAGTCGGAGTCCGAATCGCTGTCGGAATCGCTATCGCTGTCGGAGTCCGAGTCAGAATCGGAATCAGAGTCGGTGTCAGAGTCGGCGTCGCTGTCCGTGTCCGTATCGGCGTCGGTATCGGCACCGGCCATGGATGCATCAACATCACCGATCCGGTCATCAGATGAACACCCCGCGACAAGCCACACAATAACCAATCCTGCGAGACGCCATGGAGAATGGTCTGTTCTGATTTTATAACTCTCCGGTTTCATTATGTTGTTGCCTCCTTTTGTTGACGCTGTCGGGAGCTTCTGACCGTCCGGCTCAAAGAATCCGGGGCGCAATACTCCTCTAATAGAACCAAGTGTTCCAAGAACAAAGAAAAGGGGCGGATCTTTCCTTTGTTTTGTGCTCCCGGCGGGGAGGGAAAACGGACAATAGCCGCCCCGACGCTCCGGAGTGTCCGAAACGTATCTCCCCAAAGGTGCTCAAAAGGCGTCCAAGCGGGATACTGTTGACGGGCTGTGGTCCCGGACCTATCGTCGTCCGTCATGGACATGCCGCAGATCCATTTTCTCGTGACCGTACAGGGGCTCTTTCTCGCGGGGTTGCTCGTGCTTCGAAAGCCCCGCACGGCGGCGGGCTCGTGGTTGGCGGGGTTCATTCTGCTCGTCTCGGTCGAGACTCTGCAGATGGTCCTCCTCGAGAGCAATATCGGGGGACACGTCATCGGCCTCACCCAGCCCCTCCGATTTCTCATCGGTCCGGTCATCTACTGTTTCGCCATCTCCCTCGCCGGACGGCCGGGACGCCGGTCGATGCTTCATTTCGCCCCGTTCGCCGTCTTCCTGGTGTATTTGGCTGTCGTCTACTTTCCCCTCGACGCCGGCGCGAAACAGGCCGCCCTCGCCGCCTATATCCGCGGGGATCGGGTCTTCGAGACCGCGGTCGTCAACATCGCGGCGTCACTCCATCTGACCGGATACGGCCTCGCCGTCGGGCGCCTCTTCTCCTTCTACCGGCGCCTCGGCGGCGCCTATTTCTCCAACACCGACACCCTGCGGCTCAAATCCATCGGGTTTCTGACCGCACTCGCGCTCCTCACCGCGGGGCTGCAGTGGTTCAACTATCTCTATCCCTATCTGGGGATCGACGGGACACAGGCCTCCCGGGTCATCGTCAACAGTGTCTTCCTGCTCGGCGGGATGGCGGTCTACGGCATGGGGATCTACGCGCTCGGTCGAAAGGATTATCTGGACGCAGATGGGACCTTATGGGAGCTGAGCGCCCCCAAGACCGAGTCCTCGTCCGAGGTGAAGGTCATCGCCGCCCCCGAACTCCCCCCGGAGGTTTCCTGTAAGGATGTGATTATCGATTACATGACCTCGAAGCAGCCCTACCTCGACAGCAACTTTACCCTCAAGGACCTGGCCGCCGGGGTGTCGCTGCCGAGCTACCGGGTCTCGAACACCATCAACCGGGAGCTGGGGTGTAACTTCTTCCAACTGGTCAATCGCTACCGGGTGGAGGCCGTGAAAGCGGTCCTCGACGATCCCGCATCGAAGGACGCGAAGCTGCTCGCGGTCGCCTTCGACGCCGGGTTCGCCTCCAAGGCCTCCTTCAACAGCATCTTCAAGAAGCTCACCGGGATGACGCCGAGTCAGTACCGGGATCGAAAAACGCGATGAGGGCAATACTCGAGGCAAGACTCTCAAAAAGAGGTCCAGACTTCCCTCAAATTCCCTGATTTCGTAAAGTTCGGCCGACAGCTCCTTTGATATGGACTACCGATTTCATCTGGAAGGGAGGTGCTCGAATGCACACTTCGTGGAATCGGAGGCCGTATCTCATTCTCGGGGCGGGCATCATTTCAATCGTCCTCGGCTACTATCGCTGGCCGGTGGGGATCGCGGCCTGGGTCGCGCCGGTGCCCTTCCTCGTCTACCTTGAAAAGACGAGGGGGATCCGCTCCCGGGCGCTGTGCCTCGCGGCCCTGTCCGCCGGCTTCATCGGCGCGGCCTTCAAGATCATCACGCCGCCCCTCGTCTGGCCCATGGCCGTCCTGTACGGTCTGTCGTTCGGTCTGACCTTCGGCGCCGGGTACCTCATCTGGGATCGCCTCAACCGGGCGCCCTCGGCGCTCTCTCACCTCGCGTTCGCCGCGGGGCAGATCACGGTGGAGTGGCTGCTCCATCGGTTCACCCCGCTGGGATCGGCGGGGGCGGCCGCCTGTACCCAGGTGGACAATCTGCCGTTTCTCCAGCTGGCGAGCCTGTTCGGCATCGCCGGCATCGGTTTTCTCATGTACTGGGCCGCAGCCCTGATCGCCGACGGCTGGGTGAGACGCCGCGTCTCGAAGGTTGAACTGGCGCTCCTGCTGTCGATCATCTTTCTTGCCCATGTTGTGGGGGCGTTCCGGGTGAGCGGTATCGAGAAACAGCCCCATCTCACCGTAGCCGCGGTCGGCACCGACTTCGGTTGGACGGGCCCGCCGCTCCCTTCCCGGCGGGAGACCGCCGCGATTCTGGAGCGCCTCCTCGAGCGGAGCGACGCGGCCGCGCGGGGCGGCGCCGAGGTGGTGGCGTGGCCGGAGGTGTCCGCCATCGTGGAGACCGTCGACGAGACCGCGCTCATCGATCGGGCAGAGGCGCTGGCCAAAAAACGGGGGATTCATCTCGTGATGGCCTACCTCCGCCTCGTCTCCCGGGAGCCCCTGCGGTTCGAGAACAAGGCGGTGTGGATCGATGATCACGGGAAGATCGACCACACCTACCTGAAACACTACCCGGTCCCCCTCGAGCCGTCGATCAAAGGAACGGCGCCGGTCCGGCCCGTCAAGACAGACCGCGGCACCCTGGCGGCGGCCATCTGCTACGATTTCGATTTCCCGATCTACGCCAGGAGCTTTGCCGAAGCGGCGGTCGATCTCGTCATCCTCCCCTCGTCGGAGAACCTCGGCATGGAGACCCTTCACCCCCAGATCGCCGCGATTCGGGCCATCGAGGGAGGGTACTCGATCCTCCGGCCGGCCCGGCTCGGCCGCTCCGCGGGGATCGACCCCCTCGGCCGCATCGTCGGCTGGGTGAGCCACAACGCCCAGGACGAGCAGCAACTGCGGGTGACCCTGCCGATGGCACGACAACCGACCCTGTATCGGTATATCGGAGATCTGCTGGTCTATCTGGCGATGCTCTTCTGGGCGTGGCGGATCCTCGAAGCCCTTCGCGCCCGCGGAGCAGAATCCGGTTCTTGAAAGTCCTCACCCCAGGAGCAGACGGCCGGGCCTGAAATAGGAGAGGCCGGTGGCCTCGAACTGTGCCTCGAGACTGTCTCGAACGGCCCGTTCCCCTTCGGCTTCGAGGAGCTGTCGCGGGGAGGTCTCGGCGCCGAAGACAGCCTCGATGGCCTCGGCGAGGGCGGGCTCGGTGCAGTGTCCGGCGGCGTCCGCGAGGGAGAAAAAGGTGTTGAGGAAGAGATGGCTCAGGCAGCGGGAGAGCTCGGGAAGATCGACCGCCGGGGTCGATCGCCCGGGGCGCGGGAGGCGCTCCCGGATCACCGCGGGATCGCTCTTCAAAAGGGGGTGCTTGTTCTTCTTTCCCAGATATCCGGCGCGGGTGAGGGATGACAGGCTCTCCCGGAAGTGCCGGTAGTCCCGGGCGCTATCCGTCGGCATCCGATCCAGATACCTCGCAACCGCCGGGGCAAGAATATCGTAACCGATGTCGTCCATCACCGCCACCTGCCCCTTCGGGAGGAGCGGCGATCGGGAGGCGTCGTCCAGGGCGCGGATATCGTGCCCGAGGCAGAGCTGCCGGAACACCTCCGCCATGAGGGGGAGGAGCAGCCGGTTGAGGGCGAACGCCTCCCGGGGCCCCTGAACCATGTACGCGAGCCCCAGATCCCCCGCGAGCTTCTCCGTGCCTGCCCGAACCCGCGCCGGACACCCCGCTGGGAAGATCAGCTCGACATATCCGCACAGCGCCACGGGGTAGAAGAAGTGCATCCCCACCGCGCGATCCGAGATCGTCTCCGGGAGGATCGACGAGCTGTTGGACAGCACCAGGGTCTCCCGTCGGAGGCAGGGGGCGACGGCTGCGATTGCCGCCCGCTTGACGTCGGGGTCTTCGGCGCCGCTCTCCAGGACGATATCGGCGATGGGGAGATCGTTGGCATCGAGGAGCGCGAACCGACACGTCGCCGGGCCGATCTCTCCGTCGAGCAGGGCGGCGAGGCGTCGGGTCTTCTTCGAGACATACCGCTCGAGATCCCCGAGGCGGTCCGGATCCCGGGAGAGCCAGGTGACCGCGTACCCCTTGGACCAGAGGAAGAGCCCCAGGTCCCGGGCCATCTTCCCGGTGCCGATGACGTGGGCGTTTCCCCTCACCCCGCCGGACATCTCAGGGCCTTCTTCACGTTGAGGTAGCGCATCCCGAGGTCGATGAACCGGGCGTTCTGGGTGAGGGAGATGCCGGGGCCGCACTCGAGGGCGGTCTCGATGCCGAGGCGTCCGAGGGCCTCGCAGGCGGTCTGCCAGCTGATGGGACGGGCGAGGTGCTCCGCGGTGAAGGCGACGATCTCCTCCGGCGCCGTCATTGGCCGGCCGTCGATGGTCGACACCACCGGAAAGGTCGCCGGGCGCCACTCGATCTCCCGGAGATGACGCCGGAACCGCTCGGGGGCCTCCGCCAGGATATCGGGATGGTGGTACGGAATCTCCACCTCCAGCCGCTGGAATCTGAACGCCCCGGCCGCCTCAGCGCCCTCCAGGAAGCGACGGATCTCGTCCAGGCGCCCGGAGAAGATGTGGCAGAGCTTGTGGTTGGTGTTGGTCCGGATCACGCTCCCGAGGGCCTCCTGGCGGATGATATCGAGGAGCTCCGCCGCGTCGAGCCCCACCACCACTCCCATCCCGAATGCGCCGCGGGCCGAGATCTCCTGCATGACGCGATGGGCGGCGTCAATAATGCGCAGACCCGCGTCGAACGAAAAGACCTCCGCGGCGTAGAGCGCGGCGTAGACCCCGAAGCTGTACCCCGCCGCGGCCCGCGGTTCGACACGGCTCCGGGCGACGTCCGCGACCCCGGCGGAGAAGGCGTAGGTGAAGAACTGCCGCTTCCCGTCCGCGAGATCGTCCACCCGATCCTCCAGGAGCAGCGCGGCGAGATCGACGCCGCAGTATCCGGAGGTCGCCTCGAACAGGGGGGCGAACCGATCCGCGTGGGCATGGTAGAAGGCCCGTTCTCTACCGCAGAGCCGGACCCCCACCCCGGGAAAGACCAGCGCGGCGGGCCCGCTGACGGCGGGGCAGCGGTCACCCCCCATGACGGCGCACGATGTACCCGGCCTGCATGAACTTGCTGACCTCGGTGACGAAGCTGACCACCCGATCCCCCTCGCTGAGGGTCTCCTCCCGGAGGATCTTGTCGAGACAGACAAACACCATGGGCGGCCCGCAGTAGCCGAGCTCGTCGAGCTTGGAGTAGAAGACCGACGGGGGGAGCCCGAAGGCGGTCAGCTCCTCCCGCACCGAATCGGCGATGTGCTTGGAGGGCAGGTTGATCTGAAACCGCCGGATCGAGTCCTTCGATACACCCGATTTGTCGAGCATCCGGCGGAACCCGTTGAAGAAGATGGACCCGTCCGGCTCCTGGAACACCTCGGTGGCCAGGGAGTTGCGAAACCGCTGGCGCAGGTGGTGGAGCCCCTTGTCGAACTCCTCTTTCGGGTTGATCCAGAGGGCGGGCCGCCGATTGAACATGTGGGGCGCCCGGTCCCGGCCGATGGACTCGATGTAGGTGTGCTCCACCCCGAATCCCCTCGACAGCCCCGGGTCCCGGCTGAGCACGAGGGCGCCGGCGCCGTCCGAGAGGAACCACCTGAGGAACAGGGACTCCCGGTCCACGAGGGGCTGGTTGTAGTACTCCGCCCGGAGCTCCGAGGAGGAGACGTTGGAGGAGATCACCAGCGCGGTGTCGTAGGTGCCCTTCTCGAGGAGCTCATGGGCCAGGTGGAGGGCCTTGTAGGCCGAGGTGCAGTTCGCGTGGATGGAGAGCTCCGCGCACCGGTCGATGCCAAGGGCGTCCTGAATCATCACCGACGCCGTGGGCATCTGGTCCTGGTGGGGGGAGCCGTAGCAGATGAGGTCGATATCCTCGGCGGCGATGCCCGCCTGGGCCATGGCGGTCCGGGCGGCCTTGACGGACATCGAGATGTTGTCGTCGGTGAACTCCCGGGTCTCGGGATCGATGGCGTAGTGCAGATACCGGATATCCAGCAGCTCGGCCATCACCTCATGGGTGCGCTCGATCCACCGCTGTATTTTCTGGGGCGCGTGATCGAGGGGGCCGAGCACCCGACCGATGTCGCGGAAGGGGATGGCTGCTCCGGGAAGATAGGTGCCGCTGCCGGCGATGAATACGTTACACGTCATGGCGCCCCTAGATTTTGGAGAACAGGAGAACGCCGTTGTGCCCCCCGAACGCGAAGGAGTTGGAGAGGGCGTGGTCGATGGCCCGCTTCACCGGGGTGTTCGGCGTGTAGTTCAGATCCATCTCGGGCTCGGTCTCCTCGAGGTTCAGGGTGGCCGGCACCACCCCTTCCTGTATGGCCTTGATCGTGAGCACCGCCTCGATACCGGAGGCGGCCGAGAGGCAGTGGCCGGTCTGGGATTTCGTGGAGGAGACAGAGATCTCGTAGGCGTGGCGACCGAACACCGCCTTGATGGCCCGGGTCTCCACCAGGTCGTTCAGGGGGGTGGAGGTGCCGTGGGCGTTGATGTACGCCACCGCCTCCGGCCGGATGCCGGCGTTCGAGACGGCCCGCCGCATACACGCGGCGATGCTCGAGCCGGTGGGCTCCGGGGACATGATGTTGTAGGCCTCCGAGGTCAGCGCCGGGCGGTGGAGCACCGCCTTGGGGGATGCGTTCCGCTTGGCGGCGAAAGCCTCGCGCTCCACGACGAGGACCCCCCCGCCTTCCCCCACAACGAAGCCGCTCCGAGAGGCGTCGAAGGGTCGGGAGGCGCGTTCGAAGCCCACCGCCTCCTCCGAGAGGGCCATCAGGGACTGGAACCCCTCCACATCCAGGTAGTTGATCGCCGAGTCCGCGGAGCCGGCGATCACCGCGTCACACTCCCCCGATCGGAGGAGCATGTAGGCCGCGTGGAGCGCATAGGCTCCCGAGGAGCAAGCGGTGCTGACCACGAAGGCGGGCCCCTTGGTCTTCTCCGCGAGGCTCACCCAGGACGCCGACGCGCAGGCCATGTTCCGCAGGATTCGATGCTTGTCCACGGTGCCGTCGTGGGGCGCATAACCGGTGCCGGTGGCGCCGAGCACCACCCCCACCCGCGACGGATCCACCTCCCCGACGTGGAGACCGGCGTCCTGAACCGCCATCCGGGCACAGGTCACGGCGATTTGGGAGGCGCGGGTCATCTGCTTCCGCCGCCTGGGCTTGATGATCTGCTTGAACCGCTCCTCCGCCCCCTCGGGGAGCTGCACTCCGAACGACGCGTTGAGACCTTCCGGATCGAAGAGGTCGAACCGTTTCACCGGGTTCACCCTCTCGATGAGGTGTCTCCAGGACGTCTCGAGGTCGAGACCGAGGCCCGTCATGAGGCCGAGCCCTGTGACGATAACGCGGTCCACGGCTATCCCGACTCCCCGGCCAGGAGGTATACCGTCGAGATCACTTCGTCGGAGCCGGCGGCGAGGGATCGGGCCATCACCCTGGAGACGCCCCATGCCGTCTTCAGCGCCGGATCGAGGGTGAGCTCGCCGTGAAAGAGGAGCGCATCGTCACGAAGCGTGGGGGGCACCTCGCAGGCGGTATAGTCGTAGGGCCCCGCCGCCTTGAAGAGCGCCTCCTTGCAGGTGAAGCAGAGGCAGAGCGCCCGGGCGGGATCGGCCTGCCGGCGGGCGCCTTCGACCTCCCGCCGGGTGAAGACGAACGGCATCGGCGCCTCGGCGTCGGTGTACGCGCCGAACCGGCGGGTCGCTTCACAGTCCACGCCGCAGCCGACGATGTGCTGAGCTTCAGAGCTCCACGTTAATGATGTCATTTCCGTGTTGAACGATCTTGATCGTCAGGTCGACGACCTGACCGACCTTGTTCGCGGGCCGCTTCATCAGATGTTTGCCGAGGGTCTTGAGCTCGATGGTCAACCCGTACTTCTTCCTGAAGATCTCCAGAAGGGAGAGCAGCATCAAGGAATCCCCCTCCAGATCCTCAATGATATTGGTATCGTCAGTAATTTCGCTGATTTCTACGTCACACTCCTCGGCAAAGTACTCGAATACCTGTTGTCTGATCTCCTGTTTGGTCTCTTCGCCAATCGTGCTCATTGAACAGAAAACTCCTTGCAAGGTCCCCTCGGGATGTAACCGAGCTCGCCCGAATTGTCGAGGTCGCTCGTCCCCATCCATAATTCGGCACACGCTACCGGGTTTCTCGAGAGGAGACAAGCCCCGAAATGAGACTACTTTTTTCTAAGCTCGTGGATCAGCTCCTCCACGTCGCGGCGCTCCTTCTGGGAAAGATCATTCCCGAGGAACTCCTGGAAGAAACGGATGGCCTTCTCCTTCTCCCCCATCGCCTTGTAGCAGAGGGCCATGTTGTAGACCAGCTCGGGGAAGGGCAGGAAACCGTAGGCCATGGCAAAGCGCCTGGAGGCCGACTCGAACTGCCCCTCCTGGTAGAGCTTCACCCCGATGTCGAACAGCTGCTGGGCCTCCTCCGCGTTGGTGGCCTCGGGGATGAGGCGCTGGTACTCCCCGAAGAAATCGAGGGCGTCACCGATCCGACCCGCCCGAAGATGGGTCAGGCCGATATTGTATATGATTTCTGGGTGTTGGGAGTATTGATAGGCCTGCTGGAAGGCGTCCACGGCGCCGTCCCACTCCCCCTTCTGGAAGAGGGTCTGCCCCATCACGAAGAAGCGCTGGGCCTCGATGGACATCTTCTCCTTCTTGGAGGCGGTGAATATGGACTCCCCCTTCTCCAGCCGGGCCACCATCTCCTGCGCCTTCTTTTTCTCGTCCCCCTCTGCGAGCTCGGCGAAACGGCGCATCTGGGAGAGCGCGGATTTCGTGTCCTCGTCCCGCGCGTGGGCCCGGGCCGCTTCGTAAAGAAGCTTGGGGTTCCGCTGGGTTCGGTAGGCCTTCTCGAAGAGCTTGGCCGCCTTCTGGTGATTGCCGGTCAGGGTGGCCTGCCACGCCTGATCCGTCAGGGGCCTGGTCGAGGTATTCTGTGATTTCGGCGCCGCCTTGGGGGGCGGGATGTCGGACAGGTGGCGCTTGGCGTCGCGGGCGCTCCGCGGTTCGGTCAGCAGCATGACCACCGCCAGGGAGCCGGGCTCGTGGTCCGGATGATTTCCCTGGGCCATGCCCAATCCGAGGTACCCCAGCTTGGGATCGCTGCTCCGCTCCGGGATGACCACGCTGTCGATATCGGGCGCCACCTGAAAGTTGACCGTCACCCGGCCGAAGGCCACGGAGGAGCCCCCCACCTCGGACTGGGCCCGGGAAATCAGCGCGTCCGACGTCCCTTTGACGGCCATGAAGTCCTGCGCGGTCCGGGCCGCGATCTCATCGAGGGCATCCTTTTCCTCCAGGGGCTCCACGCTGTTGAGGAAGCGCTTCTGCTCGAGCTGGCCGATGAGCGCGGTCTTCGCCGCCGAGAGGTCTGCCGGGGGAACCACCCGGGCGAGATCGTAGACAATGTAGACCTTGCCCCCGACCTTCTCGAAACCGAGCCCGATATGGGTGACGCTCGGGTGAAGGATTTTGCTCTTCGACAGCGGGGCCTCGATGATGTCGTGAATCGCCGCGTCGTAGGACGCAGCGACGAGCTCATGGGAGAGGGCGAACCGGGCATAGGCGCCCGCCTTGATGAGCGTCGGCAGGCGGTTGTTGTCCGGCGCGGCTTTCCCGGCGGCCGCGGTCTGCTTCACCCGATCCCCCGCCGTTCGGTTCAGGATATCATTAAATTCGATAACCGGTAGATCCCGAACCGAACGGACGCTGTTGATCCGATTCAGAACGCGCTCGGGGAAATCGTACTTCCCCTGATGGGTGACCGAGCCGCAGCCTGAGACCGCAACCGTTGACAGCAGAAGAGCCCATTGAGTGACGCGACGTGAGCACAGTCTCACCATCGCCCGATAGCCTCCGTGAGGAGTTGGTCGAGAGGGGGACATTCCAAAACACATACTCCACTTTTACTCCTCTGTCGTTTTTGAACAAGATCACACACAGGAATATCGGGACATTTCAAGGGAGCCGATGGGGGTAGAATTAACATTTCTCAAATAGTACAGTAATGATAAAAAGGAAGAAACCCTTCCATATACAAGCTAAACTATAAGGGAGTGGTATTTTTTGAATTGAATACAATTTAATCTTCAAAAAGGCCAAACATGTCAAAAGCAGTTACGTCTCGCCCGTTACGAATCATTGGAGTCATTTCTCTACTGGCGACGGTGTGGTCCCGTGTCACCTATGCGCAGGAGGGGATCTCCATCGAGACCTTCAAATACTCCACGAGCACCGAGTCCATGTACGACCTCGTTCTGGTGGAACCCAAGCAGCACAAGAAGTGGGCCGTGGGCGGGCTCCTCTCCCACGCTGTCGAACCGGTCTATCGGGAAGTCCGGCGCCTCGAGGGGGTCGAGAGGGCGTACCCGGTCCGGTATCGCATCGCCGCGGATCTCTATGGAAGCCTTGGGCTCTTCGACGTGGCGGAGCTCGGTCTGGCCATCCCCGTCATCATCTACCAGGACGGCGAGGGGGGGACCCCGGGCGGCGAGATTCAGCACACCGGCCTCGGCGATCCCCGGGTGGATGTCAAGGGACGCCTCCTCGATCGGGAGCCGTTCAAGCTCGGTCTGGCCGGAACCCTGACCCTCCCCCTCGGTCACTATGCCTCCAGCGGCACCGATTTCATGGGATCCCGATACCCCTCCTTCGAACCGAAGATTCTGGGGGAGGCCCACGCGGGCTCGATGATCTTTGCGCTCAACGCCGGGTTTTTGCTGCGGGGCCGCGCCGCGGTGGGCAACACGGATCAGACCCACGCCCTCACCTGGAACGCGGGCGTGGCCTGGGACGTGAGCGACTTCCAGGAGCCCGAGGGGTTCCGCGTCGCCCTGGAGATGAACGGAGAGGTCGGTATCGAGTTCGACCCGCAGGAGATCCCGGTGGAGACCATCCTCGGGTTCAAGTTTCGAACCGTGGATGACGTGATCCTCACCCTGGGGGGCGGCCCCGGCATCTCCCGGGGGATGGGGACCCCCATGTTCCGGGTCTTCGCGGGGGCGGCCTACGATAAGGTCCAGCGCAACTGCCCGGCCGGCGCCGAGGACTTCGACGGTTTCGAGGACAACGACCGCTGCATCGATCCCGACAACGACAGGGACTTGATCCTGGACGTCGAAGACAAGTGTCCGGACGAGGCCGAGGACATGGACAGCTTCGAAGACGAGGACGGCTGCCCCGATGTGGACAACGACGGGGACGGGATCCCGGACGGCGTGGACAAGTGCTTCATGATCCCTGAGGACAAGGACGACTATGAGGACGACGACGGGTGTCCGGAGGAGGGGCCGGGAAAACCGACGGTGGAGATCACCGATACCCAGCTTCTGATCTCGAGCAAGGTGTACTTCGATTTCAACAAGATGACGATCAAGGAGGTCAGCTATCCGATCCTCGACGCGGTCGCGGAGGCCCTCGCCGCAAACCCGCATATCCGGAAGGTGCTGATCGAAGGACACACCGATAACGAGGGAACCGAAGAGTATAACCAGCAGCTTTCGGAGGAGCGGGCCAAGGCGGTGCTCGATTACCTGGTGGACCGGGGGATTCCGAAGGAGCGGCTGGATTTCAGGGGGTATGGATTCTCGCGCCCGAAGGCTTCCAATCAATCCGAGGAGGGGAAGGCCATCAACCGGCGCGTGGAGTTCACGATTCTCAGCGGAGATGAGCCATGATTGACTTAAAGAAGACCTTTATTCTCGCTGTTCTGACAGCACCGGTAACGGCGGCGGCCATGGAGTGCCCCGACCTCCTGGAAGAGGGGGACTGGGACCGGGACGGGATCGCCAACACCGAGGACAGCTGCTGCTTCGTCGCCACGTTGCCCGATTCCGACGGCGCCGTCGCCTGCCCGGAGGGGGGAGACCTCAATATGAACGGCATCCCCTCCGACGCGGAGGGGGAGTGCTGCATCTATTCCGAGACCTCCTGCGGTGCCCTGGAGGATTCCTCCACCTGTGAGGAGGGGGGAGGGATTCCGGTGCCGTGTGATCGGCTGCTCCTCTACAACGGGCTGGAGCTCGCCGGGGCCAACGAGCTGACCTGTGAAGGACACTGTGTCTGTTACACCATCGAGGACTTCGATGGGGACGGGGACAGCATCACCACACCGGGGCCGGTCCCCATCGACCGGTGCCCGACGGTGCCGGACGAGCGGGACCCCGCCACGACCAACGCCGATGACGACCTCTGGGGGGACGCGTGCGATCTCTGCCCCGGGGAGAAGGCGGAACCGACGACCTGCGTCCTGGGGAACGCGGACACCTGTCCCGAAGAATCGGTGTGCGTACCGTTCGTCTTCGCCGAAAACTGGGAGGGGGAGTTCTATGTCGAGGTGGTCTTCGCCTGCGACCGCTCCCCGGACACGGACGGAGACGGGGATGGCATCGGCGACCTCTGTGACAACTGCGTCGGCACACCGAACCGGGAACAGGCCGATCTCGACGGGGACGATATCGGCGACCTCTGCGACAACTGCCCCCACCGGGCGGGAAAGATTGAGGGGGGGGCCGATGTCCTCGACTCGGACGGAGACGGGGTCGCCGATGATTGCGACAACTGCATCAACGATCAGAACTGGCCTCAGGCGGACAGCGACGGGGACGGTGTGGGCAACCTCTGCGACAACTGTCCCGCCACCCCCAATACGGACCAGGCGAATCCCGACGGGGATGATCACGGCACCGCCTGTGACAGCTGTCCGAACGACGCGGGGAAGAACGCGCCGGGGGTCTGCGGCTGCGGGGTGCCGGATACCGATCAGGACGGAGACGGCATTCTGGACTGCAACGACGTCTGTGACGGGGAGGATCTGGACAGCGACGGAGACAGCGTTCTGGATTGCGAAGATCCGTGCCCGGCGGATCCGAAGAAAACCGATCCCGGGGTGTGCGGTTGCGGCTTCCCGGATATCGACAGCGACGATGACGGCCTCCTGGATTGCGAGGACCAGTGTGAGAACGCGCCGGACGTGGATGGCGACGGGGACGGCGTCCTCGATTGCATGGATCGCTGCCCGGACCACCCGGACAAGGTCGACCCCGGCATCTGCGGTTGTGATCTTCCTGATCTGGACAGCGACGACGACGGTGTCTTCGACTGCCGGGATCTGTGTCCCGAGAACCCCGACAAGGCGGATCCCGGGATCTGTGGCTGCGAGATGCCGGACGCCGACAGCGACGGCGACCTCGTGATGAACTGCGAGGACAACTGCCCCCTCGATCCCCTGAAGAGCACGCCGGGGATCTGCGGCTGCGGCGTCGCGGACCTCGACTCGGACGGGGATGAAACGTTGGATTGCGAGGACAACTGCCCCGACGCGGAGAACCCGTATCAGGAGGACGCGGATGAGGACGGCGTCGGTGACGCCTGCGATGACGACTTCGTCGATGAGGACGGGGACGGGACGCCGGACGAGGTGGACAATTGTCCCGAGACCTTCAATCCGGAGCAGATCGATGAGGACGAGGACGACATCGGCGACGCCTGCGACGAGGATTTCCTGGACGATGACGATGACGGGGTCCCGAACTCCGAGGACAACTGCAAGTATATAAAGAACCCGGAACAGGAGGACGCGGACGAGGACGGCCGGGGCGATCTCTGTGACGAGGATCTTCTGGACGACGACGATGACGGGGTCCCCAATTCCGAGGACAACTGCAAGCACGTCTGGAATGACGGCCAAGAGGATTGGGACGAGGACGGCGTCGGCGATGCCTGTGACGAGGACTTCTCGGACGAGGATCGGGACGGCATCCCGGATGACGCGGACAACTGTCCGAAAGAGCGGAACGAAGGGCAGGAGGATTGGGACGGGGATGACATCGGGGATGTCTGCGACGAGGACTACTCGGACGAGGACCGGGACGGCATTCCGGACGGCGATGACAACTGTCCCGAGGCCGACAACCCGGACCAGGCGGACGAGGACGAGGACGGCGTCGGTGACGCCTGCGAGGACAAGGACGAGGACGGCATTATCGACAGGGAGGACAACTGTATCCACCATCCCAACGGCGGGCAGGAGGACGAGGATGGAGACGGGGTCGGCGATGTCTGTGAGGACGCGGATGAAGACGGGGTGCCCGACGTCGAAGACAACTGCCCGAGCGTGGCCAACGGCGAGCAGCAGGACCGGGACGGGGACGGCATCGGCGACGACTGCGCCGACTACATGGGGGGGGCGTTCTCCTGCGACTGCGCCGTCGCCCCCGGCCACGCCGACACCACGCAGCCCGTCGTGCTCGTCCTGGCCGGTCTCCTGTTGACGCTGTTGCGGCGGAGGCGACCGTAGCCTACACGGTTACGCTTCCAATAACTTTTTCAAATCGTTGGGGACGGCGAACGCCCCGAGGTGGATCTCCCGGTTGTACTTTTTACACCGCTCCTCCTGGAGGGCGGCCCGCTTCTCGTCGATTCTCGCGGGATCCACCCGGTCGGAGGCAAAGGTCCAGCTCCACGCCCCGGAGGCGTAGATCGGCACGGACCCGAAGTAGGGGTGAACGCCCTCGTAGATGCGGGCCAGGGTCCTCTGTATCTCCATAAAGGTCTCGGTTTGGAGCACGGGGGATTCGCTCTGGAGACAGAACACCCCGGAGGGGCTCAACCGACGCTTGCAGTTTCGATAGAACGCCTCGTTGAAGAGCCCCTCGGCCGGTCCCACCGGGTCGCTGTGGTCCAGCAGGATCGCGTCGAAGGGCGGCAGATCCTCCCGCGAGACGTACTCGAGGCCGTCTCCGATGATGAGCTCGAGCCGGGGGTCGTCCCACGCGGTGCCGATGGTCCCGAGGTACTTCTGGCACGCCTCGACCACCACACGATCGATCTCCACCATCACCACCTCCTCGACTTCCGGGTAGGTGAGCACCTCCCGGACCGTTCCCCCGTCGCCGCCGCCGATGACCAGGACGCGTCTGATCGCCGGGGCGGTGGTGAGCACCGGGTGGACCAGCATCTCGTGGTAGAAGTGTTCATCCAGGTTGCTGGCCATGAACAGCCCGTCGAGGGTGAGCACCCGGCCGAACCCCTTCGTCTCGAATATCTCCACGAGCTGAAACTCGCTGCGCTCGGAGAAGAGCTTCCGCTCGGCATGAACGCCGAAACGGCAGATGTCGTTGAATTCCTCGTCAAACCAAAATGACATTCATCAACCCCTTTGGTGAAATGAGTCTGCCGGACTCGATGGCGCCGGCGGCCCGGTCTATGGGGTCGCGCCGTCCGAGCTCAGGTCGGAGGGCGCTCGGCATTACAAAACTCAGCTGCTCTGCACGAAGGTCTTCTCCAAGTCGTCCGATACGGCCTTCGCGATCTCGTGCAGCGTGGACATATGGATGGTTCGTCCTGACGTATCCTCGGTGCGGTGCGAGCGGACCTCCATTGACGTCTCCCCCGCGAGCATCCCCCGATTGACGAACATCACCTCGCTCACCTTCGCCTCGAGCCCCGCCTTCAGCACCTCGTGGGCCCGCTCGGGGATTCCGTCGCCGCAGGTGAAGAAATCGACCGCCGCGTAACCGTACTCCGGCCACGTGTGAATCGAAAGGTGAGACTCTTCGATGACCACGACGCCGCTGATGCCCTGGGGAAAGAACGGGTGAAACACCGACGTGACGATGGTGGTTCCAGAGGCCGTCGCCGCGCGTTGCATCAGCGTTTCTATTGAAGACTGGTCATTGAGAATGCCGGGGTTGCAGTTCTTGTATTCTACTAACAAATGTCGTCCGGTTGACTTCAATCGATTTCCCTCCATTATTCCTTTTCTGCTGCCCGATGGTCGTGACAGCCGGAGCGATCAATCTATGAGCCATCGGCTGGAACCAACCGATAAGGGGAAACTAAATCACCAGCTGCGATGAAGATCAAGCTCGCTTTTCGATATCAGTGAATTTCTTTTTGATGACGGCACGCCGGCGTCCGGAGCGGCACGGCGGTCGCGATTCGGCCTGTCATTTCTTCCGGTTGAAGATAGTGCGGACCTCGGGGGCCTCCTTGGCTGCGGTCCCGAAGACGCCCACCCCGGTCTTCAGGAGGTCCATGGTCTTCCTGATGGTGGCGGGGGGATCCCCCAGGGAGCTGAAGCCGTTCTCGTCGGCCTCGACGGTGCCCCAGTTGTGGAAAAGCCGACCCCAGTCGCTCTGCAGCACCTTATGAACATTGTTGTTGCCGTTCTTGGGGTACCAGTAGAGGTCGTGATAGGCCACCGAGGCGAGATAGGCCCACGGGGCGAGCCATGTTTTGAGTGACCACTCCACCGGTTTCTTCAGCTTGCCCCAGTAGATTTGGTGCTGCATCTTGGAGGCGAAGGTCATCTCCTGGTAGGGGCCCTGGAAGTTCCAGTTCTCCTCGGCCGCCGCCTTGTCGCCGACGATCTCGATCTGCTTCGGGTCGCCGCAACCGAGCCCGAGATCGTGGGAGAGCTTGATGAACTTGATGTCCATGGGATCGAACCCCATCATCTTGGCCGCCACCGCGTCGATGGCGGTCTGGTCCTTGGACGCCAGCAGGATGTTCTTCACGTGGGGCTCCATGCATCTCGGGCCCGGACCGTCGCCGGCGAAGGTGCCGTCCATGACCGCGAACACCCCCTTGTGAATCCTCTTCTGGATCATCAGCAGGTCCACGAGGGTCTCGTGGATCACCGGATGGGTCCAGTGCCGGTGCTCGTTGAGGAGGCCGCCGAAGGCGTTCTTCATGGCGCCGGTGGTCTTCGTGAACACGTGAGTCTTCACGGTGGGCAGGTGGATGATGTTCTCGCCGATGAACCGCCTGGGGATGGAGAACCCCTTGGGGTAGACATCGTTCAGGCAGAGGAACTTGTCCGTCAGATCCCCCACGGCCTCGCGGATGGGGATCCACTCCTCGCCCTCGTAGAGGTGGACATTATCGAGCCCGTACTGCTCGATAACGTCGATCTGCTTGTTCTCCCGCTCCCCGAGGTGGGAATCGATCACCACGGTGCGGTTGTGGCACCCGTGGACCTTCTTCAGATCGTAGCCGTCCTTCTGCATGGCGCGGATGACGCCGTCCAGCTGCCACGGGGTGGTGGAGCTCGACGGATAGAAGAAGTGCCAGCTGATGTTGATCTTGAGCCCCGTCTCCGCGCTCTTTCGGATGACGTTCTTATAGCCGGCCAGGTTCATCAGCTCATGGTAGTCTCTGCGAACCGTAGCCGGGGTGGTCTTGAGTACTGCGACCTTGGAGCGTTTCATTTTTGTTCACCTCTTTAAAACTGCAAATTCGTTAACTGAACAAATACGACTTTTATTTGAAAATGGCAATCAGCGAACGGTGGCGTCTCCGGCGCTCAGGGGTCTTATTGATCAATGAGCCAGGACAGCGCCTTCTCCTCGGTGGTGAAGAATTCAGTGGTGAATCCTGCCTGGTTGAAGTGGCTCGCCAGGCGCTTCATGCTCAGCTGACCGACGATCTTCTCCGGCAGGATCACCGCCCAGTACTTCCAGCCCGCCATCACCGCCCGCGGATAGAACTGGACGCGGCTCCACTCGACGTCGTCGCTCAGCACCGCCCCGCCCTTCCTGCAATCCCACAACCACTTCCTCGCCCCGTGCTCCCTCAGAAGGTCGATGCCCTTCAGCATCCCGTCCCGGTAGTCGGCACCGAATACCGGGAGGTGAATCACATAGTGAACGATTCGCTTCGAGGTGTGGTAGTAAAGCGTGCTGTAGTCGTTTTCGTTGATGGTAACTCTGGGCATCGCCCTCTCGTCGCTGCGCTATGTTACATATTGACCACTCCTGCGTCCTCGAACAAGCTTAATTCGCGGGATCGGTCACTCCCGCTCGCCGGTCATGGAGATGGAGATATCTTTTGAAGACACCTTGTCGGCGCCGCAGCCGATGCCCCCGCAAAAGACGAGCATCCCGGTCAGGGGCGTGCCTTCGGGCTGTTTCGACAACGGCGGTTGCGTCGGTGTATCCGATACACCACACTCCCGCCGATGGCTGCGGATATCTCGATCACACGGCGGATAGACCGCATGCAACCCTCACGGCGCTGTCTTCAAGAAGGGGCGTATCTGCTTGACCACGAGCGCCTCCTCTTGGGTCACCTTCCATTCCGTATCCAGATACACGTCGGCGCCGTCGGGCAGGGGATCGTCGATGGGATAGATGCCGGAGAGCTCGAACAGCAGCTCGCCCATGCGATTCAGGTGCGCGACCTCGAGCACGTGCTCCCCTTCGGGCAGCTCCGAGGAGGAGAGCACGTAGTCGATGTCGGATACGGCGCCGTCAGAAACCGTGAGCAGCACCTGCTCCGGCCAGACCCCCGGTCGGGAGGAGACCACGTCGATCTCCCCCGCCTGGGCGCTCACCAGATAGCGCGGATCGTTGATCCCCAAGGGATTCCCCGAGAAGGCGACCGCGTTGGCGACCTCGAGCGTGGTGCGGGGGTTCACCAGGATCCCCATCGCCGCCCGGGCGTGATCGATGCCGTACCACTCCCGTTCGTCATAGGCGCGGCGGTTCCACAGGGAGGCCCAGACTTGCTTCAGGGCGCGGCAGAGATCCCGCTCGTCGTCCTGCTGGGGATCGCAGCGGCTGGGCCCGATGACGTCGCCGTCGAGCTGGTCGGCCAGGCAGGCGCTCGCGGATTCGTAGAGGCCGGCGCCGTTGAAGCGGAGGTCGTCCTCGGCGTTGCTGCTGGAGCGGAACCGCACCATGACGTTATCCGCTCCGAACACCCGCAAAATCTCAGACGCCAGGCGGTCCAGCAGGTCGGGATCGCAGGGGCTGTCGGTCATGGCGCCTCGGAGCGCCGCGAGCCGCGCCTGGCGCAGCTGCCCGTCGGTGCGGAAGGTCTCGTCTTCCAGGTACGCCGACAGGGTCTCTGCGAAGCTGAGGGTCTCGAGGCCGGCCCCCACGTCCACCGCCCAGGTGTTGTCCTCGATGAAGGCCTGGTAGTAGGCGACGGGGATGCCGAACCCCGGAAATTGGAGCGCGTCGTCAATGGTCTGATAGAGCCACGCCAGGTTGCGCGCCTTGCCCCCGAACCGGGAGCGGGAGCGGGAGCGCTCCGTCGGATCCGCCACCGGCAGGTCCAGGAGATTGAGGAGCTCGGTGAAGGAGGGATCCGGATCCGGGAGGGTCACCGGCGACGGCCTGATCCCGGCCCAGAACGCCTCCGCCTCCTCGACGGTGGCCGCGCTGACGGTCAGGGTGTCCGTGTCACAGGTCGCCTTGACGAGCTCACCGTCCCAGGAGGCCAGGAGCTCAGCGGCGTCCCGGAGATAGCAGTTCGGGGTCCCCCGGGAGGCGCCGCGGACGGCCAGATGGGAGAGGGGGCTCTGGCGGGTGCCGGTGACGACGCCGGAGACCACCGTCTCGACATCGAAGGGGGCCTCGTCCACGACGAGGATATCCTGCCATCCGATGGCGCCGGTTTCCAGGGCCTCGGACAGGCTCCTCAGGGTGTGCAGGCGGACCGTACCGTACCCTGCCCCGTAGTGGTAGAGCTCGTACTCCAGGGAGGCGTCCGGATTGAACACCGGGAGCCCGCAGTCACCGACGAGCTCCCGCTGGGCGGCGTCGAAGGGGATGACGGCCAGCTCGAAGCCGGGCATTCGATCCGAGAGCTCCCCGTACACGGTCTCCAGGTCTTCGCACCCCACGAGCTTTGGGGTGGCGGCATCCCCCGCGACGTAGAAGCCGACGAAGGTATCGCCCCCGGGGCGCCGGGACTCGATGACCTCGCCCACATAGTACTCCCGGAGGGCCGGGTCGAACAGGAGGTCGAGGTACATCCCCGTGGTCAGGGCCTCGAACAACGGTTCGAACGCCTCGACCATGAAGTTATAATGCATCGTGTAATAGTCGGCGTCGATGAACAGCGGGCGCAACCGGGCGGCGTCGGATGCCGGGACGAAGTACTTGGTGCTCCGGACCTGATCCACCCGGTCCAGCGGCGCCGCGACGGATCGCCAATCGGCGTCGCTGTCGATCCGGTGCAGGCACACCGGGTGACCGAGCCGTTCCGCGGCCTCGGCGCACTGGCCCTCCGGCGCCCCGGCATCCTGGAGTCCGGCATCGGTCGGGGCACGGGTTCCGGTGTCGGATCGCCCCTCATGGCCCCAAGGCGCGCCATCCCCGCACGCCGGGATCAGGCCGGCGCAAAGGGCTGTGAGCGCTCGCAGGCGGGAGGTCACGACGACAACAGGTACTGGTCCATACAGTCCGCTTCCAACCAGATCTCCTGGCAGCCCTCCAGCGAGAGCTCCACCGCGTCGAAGCCGTCCGGACCGGCGGCGCTGAGGGTCCAGATGACCGATCCGTCGTAGCCGTCCGGTCGGGTGATCGCTAGAGAGTAGATCGTCTCGCCGACGGTGATGGTGAAGCTGTCGTCGAAGTTGTGGTAGCTGCTCTGGTAGTCGAGGGCGCCGACGTTGGTGATGCAGAGGGCGACATCCCCGCGCTCCAAGGCGAAGCGTTCCCCGATCCACGGGATCGTGCCCGAGGTGCCCATGGATTCCGGATCATCATAGCGGGCTATCCCGACAACCATATCGGGACCGTTCAGCGTCAACACTTCGGTGCGGGTCATCGTCGCGGGAAGGACGTGGTCCAGGCAGTCGGCCACTTGGCTCCCCAGCTCGGGGACGGTGGCGGTCTCGGTGTCCGGGGTCGTGGCGGTGTCCGGGGCCCCGGTCTCCGTGTCGGGCGTCCCGGTCCCGTCGTTGGTCTCGGTGTCCGTCGAGGCGCTGTCCGCTCCGGCGTCTGAATCGCTGTCCGTGTCACTGTCGGTGTCCGCGTCGCTGGCGACGTCGCTGTCCGCATCCGTGTCCCCGTCCGTATCCGTATCGCCGTCCACATCCATATCGGTGTCGGCGTCGGTGTCAGCGTCGGCGTCCGTATCGGCATCGGTGTCGGCATCGGTATCGGCATCGGTATCGGCATCGGTGTCGGCGTCCGTGTCGGCGTCGGTGTCGGCGTCCGTGTCGGCGTCGGTATCGCCATCCCCGTCCCCGTCAGTGTCGCCATCGGTGTCCCCGTCACTGTCGCCGTCTCCTCCCGCCGTAACGGTGTCGGATTCGACCCCATCGTCCTTATCTGACTTGCAGGACGATCCCCCCAATACCGTTAGAAAAACAACGCCGTAAATCCATACTCTGTCGGGTTTCATTTTCTCTCCTCCAAAGTGAGTGCACTGGTTCTCCTCCCCCTTAATCTTGTTTGTCACTCCCAATAATAACAAGAAAAGCGCAAAACCACTGAAAATTCAAGAAACCCGAATTCTGAGGAAGATGAGCAGGGAGGCCAGGAAGATGATGAACGAGACGATGACGGCCTTTATGACGACCCGATTCCGACCGCTCTCTTTCGGGAGGAGCTCGGCGAGCATCTCCTTGGCCTCCTCATGGGTCGGGTCGAGGGCCAGGATGCGGCGGTAGAGGTCCGGCGCGGCGAGGCCCGCCTTCTTGAAGGACTGAGCATCCATCCAGAGTTGCCGGGCCTTGATCCGCTTGGCGATATCGCTCTCCGGATCCGAGACCCAGAGGGCCATGAGCAGCGCCTCCTTGAGCCGCTTCGGCTCCGCCGCCTCATCGAAGGAGCGGCTGAGGGCCAGAAACCCTTCGGCCATCTCCTCCCGTCGCGGGAAGAGGGGCTCCTTCCCGAGCACCTGTCGAAAGTCCTTCTCCATCGCGTCGAGCTGCCCCTTCCTGAAGGCGGCCAGTCCCCTCTCGAACACCTTCTCCGATGCGGCGAGGCGTTTCTTGTCGAAGTGTTTGTACAGCGCCTCCAGGATGGATTCCACGGTGGCGTCCCCTTCGGGCTCCTCGTTGAATGTGTTCTCGTACTTGCGCCGGGCGGGCCAGAGGGCGTTGCGGCCGTAGGCGTTGAGCGCGCTCCGCGCCGCCGTCCGGACAAAGGCGGATCGGTGGTTGGTGAGGGAGAGGGTCACATCGATGGCGTCCAGCTCGTTGACGGACGCATAGGCCTCGAGGAGCTGGGCCAGGCGGCGCGGATTCTTGATCTTGACCTGCTCACCGAGCAAGGGATTTCCCAGGTCGCGGATCCACTTGACCGTGAACATGTGGATCTCCTTGTCCTTGCTTCCCCGGCCGTAGATGAGGGCCGGCATGACCTCCAGGCCGTGATCTACGAGCATTCGGCCGATGAGGTGTCGGAACACGCCGGCGTGGCGCGGGGAGAACTCGATCATCACCTTGTACGCGGCCAGGGTGTTCAGGCTGTCGAGGGCGGTGAGCATGGTGAGCACCCGGGCCGCTCCGACGACCCCCGCGCCGTGCTCCGGGTGGGCGGGGTCCATCGAGAGGAGCCCCTCCAGGAGGTTCCCTTTCGGTTCGGACTTCTCGGCCCACCGCTCGGCCTCTCTGAGGGCGGACTTCATCTCACTGTTCCTCGCGCCGTGTCCTCTGAAGAGGAAGGTCCTGAAGGTCTCCTCGGAGCCCGGCGCGTCCCGAACGATCTCCTCCTTGGCTCGGAGGCGCGCGCCCTGATCGGTCGATTTCAGCTGCAACAGGAGGTCGCCGAGCTCCTCCTTGGTGAGGCCCGTGTCCGTGGCCGCGGCGATGTCCGGCGTGCCCCCCCAATCGGGCCACCGATCCGGCTCCTCCGCCGGTCCGGTCCGCTTCAGACGAGGCTCCGCCTGGACGTGGGCTGAGCAGAGGATGAAGGCGGTGGCCAGTATGAAGACTTTATGTCTCATGGAAAAGACACATAACACGACTTTCGGCGGATGTACCACCCCTCCCCCTCCCCCGAGAGAGGTCCCGATCCCCTGCCCGGATAGCAGGGGCGTTCTTCTTTCGAGCTCGATTTTTCGTACTCGAAGGCATGTCGCGTACTGGTCGTCGACGATGAGCAGTCGTTCAGAGAGCTGCTCCTGGACTTTCTCGCCGACGAGATCATATACGAGAACAAGCGAATCCGGGGCTTCTCCTTGTTTCCCCTCAATATGAACTGACGGACCGACGGCATCGGCAGGACGTCCGGGCCGCGTCAGTCGAGCAGGGCGCTCTTGAGATAGGGGATCCACCGCCGCGCCCGGACCACCATGGCCTGGAACCGCCCGCCGTCATCCCAGACCGCCCAGCCGATGCCGCGGCGCTCCGCCTCGGTGCGGACCAGGCGGACGAAGCGGGCCCGGGAGGCGGGATCGGCGCTGTCGATGGCGCCGAACTCACCGAGGTAGGCGCGGCGGCCGGTCGCCTCGATGAATCGGGTGACCCGGTCGAACTCGTCAAAGACCGCCTTGGGGCCGCCGGGGTTCTCGGCCGCGGGCAGCCGGTTGTAGCCCTCGAACCACTCCCGGGTCCACGCCACCTGGAGCGCCTTCTCCTTGGGGACGACCGGCGCGGGGGGCGGCCCGGGGAAGACCACGTGCCTTGTCTGGTACTCCGGCGCCATCCAGGGGGCGCCCTGGTGGGTGAACAGGATGGGCTGGTACATGTGAAAGGTGGCCACCACGTTCTCGTCCGCGAAGGAGAGATCCAGATCCGCCAGGTGCTTGGGGGCGGCCCAGAAGTAGGGGTCCACGAAGACGAGACGATCCGGGTTCTGCTCGCGGATGACGCCGACGGCCTGCCGGATGAGGGGGTTCAGCAGCTCCGGAGTGAGGTTCTTGCACGGCTCGTTGAGCACCTCGAAGGCGACCGACCGGGGCCGGTCCTTGTACCGCGCGGCGATCTGTTTCCAGAGGGCGACGAGCCGCCGCTGGTGCTGGTCCGGCACCTCCATCAGCTCCTCGTAGTGATGCAGGTCGACGATGATGGAGAGGCGGTTCCGGGCGGCCTGCTCGAGGGCCCAGTCCACCCGCTCGAAGAACGTCTCGTCTATCGCGTAGGGGGGCTGCCGCTCGGCGTGGGCGCTGAACCGGACCGGCAGCCGGACGTGATCGAGCCCCGCCCGGGCCGCCGTCTCGAAGTGCCGCTCGGTGAGCACCACCCCCCACTCCCCCTCGTTCGGGGCGTCCAGGCCGTTGCCCAGGTTGATGCCGCGGGTGAACCCGGGGATCGGGGCGGACTTGACCGAAACAGGGGGCCGCCGGAGGTCCGCGACGGTCGCCTCTTCCTTCGGAACCTCGACCTTGGTGCTGGGGTGCACCGGCGCCAGACAGGCGGTGAGGCCTCCCGTCAGACAGGCGGCGAGGACCGCCGGGATGAGCTGCTTTGGCTGTGGTAGAGCGTTGGTCATTTTACTTTGTCGACGGGGGCGGAGGCGTCGCAGGGCTCGCCGGGGCGGGCGGACCGCCGGCCCCGGGATTTTGCGCCTGCATCCGGGCCCTGCCCTCCTCCCTCCGGAGATGGTTGAGGATGGCCGCCCGGCGCCGCTTGTCGTTGTTGTGCTGGAAGTAATACTGGTCGAAATCCGCCAGATCCTTCCGGAGGGCGTCGAGGGGAACGGTGTCCATCCGCTTGATGTAGTCGTCCAGGAACGCCTCCATGTCGACGATCCCGAGCTCCGGTGAGGCCGCCCGGATTTTTCGCATGAGGGGCGCCGGGTACTTGTAGAGGTGCCACGTGCCGTACTTGTTGACGTTCTCCCCCCCCGGCAGCCTGAGATGGGTGAGGTTCGCGTGCCGCGGGATAATGGGCCAGTGGGTGATCACCACCCCCCGCTGCTGGATGTACCACTCGGGGCCGTGCTTCTCGTGGCCCGGGCGGTGCCGCGGTCCCTGGATGGGGTGCGCCGCCACGAAGGCATCGGTGAGGCCGTTCCGGTCGATGAGCTCCTGCTTGGAGTAGTAGGCGATCATGCCGATGCCGCCGGTGGAAAACGGCACCCTGAACCCTTTCTTGTAGAGGGCTTCGTAGAACAGCTTGCCCGCGCGGAAGCAGTGGTGCTCCAGGGTGAACGGGGACCACTTTTTGACCCGGTAGACCTTCCCCTCGCTGGCGATGAACCAGCGGATGTGGGCGGGGCCGATGATCTCCATCTTGGGGAGGGTCATGAAGAGCAGCCCGGCGAACGCCACCGCCAGGTAGCGGTAACCGGTAGCCCACCGGACCCGCGCCTGGCCCAGGGTGTAGTAGACGAGGTCCTCGAGGGCGAGGAAGGTGAACGGGATGAGGGTGAGGTAGAACCGGCCGTACATGAAATCCCCGCCGACCTTCAGCGTGTAGAGGTTCTGGAGGATGAACGAGAGGGCGAAGAAGGTCTTCATCCGGGCGATCCGGGGGCTGCTCTTCCGCCACATGAGCCAGACGATACCGAGGACGAGGAGGAGCCAGAAGTGGCTCCCCAGGTAGAAGGTCATCGCGTAGATGATGCCCTGGTACCAGTAGCTGCCCTCCACCGACTTCGCGTAGTAGGTGTTGGGCATGAGGGCGCCGTAGTAGACGTACCGGAAGATCATCAACAGGGCGTAGGAGGCCGCCGGGGCCGCGAACAGGAGGAGACGCCGGAGCCCGTCTTGCCACAGGCGGCGGAGGTCGAGGCGCTCGAGCCGGGCCCTTTGAATGAAATCGGAGATCACCTGAACGGTCATGGCCAGCCCGGCGGCGAAGTAGAAGAGGGCCTGGTCCGGACGGGAGAAGCAGGCTGTGGTGAAGAACGCCCCGGAGAGGACCGCGTTCCGCGGGGTCCGTTTCTTGAGGAAGTAGAGCAGCCCCAGGTTCACCAGCATGTTGGTGAACGAGGTCTCGAGCCCGGTGGATCCGAACTCCACCATAGTGGCCTGCACGCTCGTCATGATGAGGGCGATGGGCAGGTGGAACCGCGGCTTGTGCTCGGCGGCGATGGTCTGGGAGACCCGATACACCACGAGGAGGTTCGCCGCGAAGGCGATGATGGAGAGCACCAGGCCGATGATGACCGCGTCCCACGGTGTGACGAGGTAGATGAGGGAGATGATGGCCGTCCAGAGGATGTTGGTGATCCCCTCGACGTACTCCCCTTCATTGAAGACGAGCCCCTTGCCGTCCGCGAGGTTCTCGGCGTACCGGAAGGAGATGTAGGCGTCGTCCATGACGGAGGCGGAGGAGACGACCTGGTAGAGCCCGACGAGGACGGCGACGGCGGCGACGGCCATGGAGATCCGGGGCGCCCAGTGAAGCAGCCGTTCGGGCAGAGGACGCGCCCGGAGGAGACGGGGGGCGAGGAAGGCGCCGAGCCCGCCGAGGAGGAGCACGGCGAGGAGAATACCGATCATCTGGGGGAGGATACCGGCCAGCTGCGTCTGGTATCGCTCCCATATCTCGCCTATCCATTGGACGGTGTTGGCCATATCACTCTTCCGCTAGGGCTGCCGTTTCAGCCGAGCCGGTTTGTCCGGGCAGCGGTGGGTTCCGTTCCCGCCGAGGGGGACGAGGTTCTTCTGGGGGATCGGCACCGGCCGTCGGCCCTCGAAGGACCACCCCAGAAAGACCCGGGCGTTGAAGTTCGCCTCCCGATAGAAGACGTCCAGCTCGTGTACACCCGGCGCGATGGGATATTGCGAGCGGCCCATCCGGTAGGGGCCGTTCCCGTAGGTATCGATGATGATTTTCTTATCGACCATCACCACGATGCCGTCATCCGCGCCGGTGATGAGGTGCGGCCCGACCTCTTTATCCACGAACAGACACCCGTGCCACTCGGCCGTGAAGAAGTCCGGCTTGATCCCCCTCGCGGGGGATTTGTTTTTCCAGTTGAAGTTGACGGTGGGATCCCGACGCTCCACACACGGCCCTTTCTTGGGCTTGAAGTTGCAGTACTTGGCGGTCAGGCCGCCCCTCGCCCCTCGCCCCTCGGACAGGAGGACCCCCGCTGTTCCGATCAGTCCGCACAGCGCCGCGACGCCGAGGAGGATCATCAGCTGTCTCTTCGTGGGCCGTTTTATGGATCGGGGATGGACCGCGCCTCTGAAATCCCGCAACGTCCCGGCCGCCTCGAACAGGTCCGATACACACACCTCGAGGGCCACCGGTGGGTCCCGGTCCGGCGGTCCGGCCACATAGCCCTCGAGAAGCGGCGCGAGGGCGTCCTGCCATCTGGCGCAGGCGTCCGATGCGCCCGCCAGGCGCCCCCGCCAGGTTCCGCGCTGCTTCGAGCTCACCCGTTGGAGCCCCGACAGGAACCACGTCACCCCCTGGGCCACCCGGTTCCACCCCGAGACGAGGTGGGGGATCGCCTCCTCGGCCGAGATCCCGGCGGTCTCGAGGAGCATCTTCGCCGACCCCGCCTTGGCGAAGAGATCCCTCAGGCACTGCTCGACGATCTCCGGATCGGGCATCTCGTCTTCGGGCACCGTCGGTGATAGTGAAACCGCCATCGACTGGGGGCGTTTCAGGTTTTGCGGTGTATCATCTCTAGAGCTCATAATCGTCGGCTTAAGCTACTCCGTAGTGAAAAAACGACCGCCTCGGTACGGGCCTCCGTTCTTGCAAGAAAGATGCCCGCTGACCCGGTCGCCCGGACACAGGAACCATACAGAAATCAACGGCAAAATGGAACACCGCAAAACTCGGACTGTGCCGAAAGTGTGTCAACCCCGGGGGGGGTGCGGATCCTCGAAGCGATGCCTACTTGGCGGAGGCGATGATTTTGACGTTCGATATGTCGAATTTGAACGGTGTCGCGGAGGTGGTGTTGGTCGGGATGTGGAAGTGGATGGACTCGATCTTGCTGACGTCGGTGCCGGGCTTGCTGGGGCTGTAGAAGACCTGGGCGTCGCTGGCGAGGGCGGTCACCGGACCGGCGCTGAGCACCTCCACGTACGCGCTCTCGTCGCGGTTCTGCTCCCGGAAGGTGACGCGGAGCTCGGAGCTCTCCCACGTACCGTCGACATTGAACGAGATGCCCTGGAAGACGCTCGCCAGGTTCTCGTTGTACGGGCAGTTGCCGAGCGTGTACTTGAAGTCGCGGTCGAGGCCCTGGGAGGTCCGCTCCTCATCATCGGGGGCGCAGACGTCGAAGCCGATGGCGGCGCCGTAGTAGGTGCTGTAGTCCTCGTTCATCACCTGGGCGGCGGTGCCCTCCGTGTGAAGCTTGATTCCGTCGTTGACGAACTGGTCGCCCTCCTTGGGGGTGATGGTGGAGCCCTCGCTGGCGAAGGAGTACCAGGCGCCCTGCATGCCGAGGGGGTTGTCCTGATCCTCGATCCAGCCGTCCGTCGAC
>JBNLED010000161.1:0-25437 GCA_050304755.1 Polyangia bacterium
TCTCCACCGGGTTCTTCACCCTGATCAACTCCCTGGCGCTTCCCCTCGAGAACGACCCCGACTGGGCCTACCCGCCGGTGGACAACATCCGGGTGGCCATCGTCACCAGCGACATGGGGCTCCAGTGGGGCGGCGGCCAGATCGGCGGCAACTCCGTGCCCGTGTTCCAGTGCGACGATATCGGCGACAACGGCGCGTTCCAGATGGCCGATCCTTCGGTCACGACCATTAATATCGCGAATGATTCAATTAAGTGCGAGCTTCGCGATGACGGCAGCACGCCCCAGTGTCCCGCGGGCTTCACCTGTGACGTGGATCCGGCCACCCGGATGGGGACCTGCCGCTCCGTCAGCGGCGCCGGCACGGTGAACTGCGAGATGTTCCAGGGGGCGTGGGCCGAGACCGACCCGAATACCCCCGACCCGACCCTCACCACCCAGGTGGCCTGCCTCGCGAACCAAGGGGCTCTCGGATGCGGCGTCGAGCAGCAGCTCGAGGCCGGGGTCCGGGGGCTCGTGAACCATTCCGAGTTCATGGTGAAGACCCACCTCCTCGCGGTGCTCGTCGTCTCCGACGAGGAGGACTGCTCCGTCGAGAGCAACGAGTTCTTCAACACCCCTGAATGGCTGACCGGCACCCTATCGGATGGTCTCCTCAACGTGGCGTGCAACTATCCCGAGGCCAACGAGCAGTTCCTGTACGACCCCGCCGGGTACTTCGATCGCTTCGTGGCGCTCAAGAACGGTTCGGTGTCGGCGGTGATCTTCGCGGCCATCGTGGGGGTGCCCTATGATAATGGGGACATGACCTGCCAGGGCAACGGCGAGGCGCTCATCGCCAATGACTGCCTGGCCCACGACGCCATGCAAATCGAGATCGAGACCTTCACCTTCACCGACGGAACGACCTACAAGCACTTCTCCCCCGCCTGCACGCGAGCGGAGGGCGTCGCGGAGGTGACCAGCGCGAGGCCGGGCCGGCGGTACGTGGAGGTCGCCCAGGAGTTCGGGGCCAACGGCTACGTGTACTCCATCTGCAACCGGGACTGGGGGCCGGCCATGGAGAGCATCGCCGAGATCATCGCCCGCCAGATCACGACGAGCTGCTTCCCGGATCGGCTGGACTGGGCAACCCTTTCAAAGGACGACCCGCGCGCCGATGAGTGTGCCCGCTGCGGGGAGAGCCGGTGCGATCTGTTCGTGGAGGTCGTGCGCGTGGGGGATGATGTCGAGGACGAGTCCTGCCCCGGCGAGCTGTACGCGTCCTTGAGCGCCGAAGCCCGGGAGGCGCTGCTCGAGAAGAAGCACGTCGAGGTCGAGACGCGGGAGGGGGAGGTGACCCGCAAGACCATCAACTGCGCTGTCCCCAAGCTGCCGACGCCGCTCGATTGCGACGAAGCGCTGGATCGGATCGCTGAAACCACCCCGGGCGACACCGTCGGCTGGTACTACTGCGAAAAGGCGGGGGAGCGCTTCGACGATGCGTGCAAGGACGAGCTCGATAATGACACCGACGGCCATAGCGACTGCTTCGATCCCGAGTGCCAGGACTGCAGGGTCTGCGGCGGCACCGGGGTCGATTGCGAAAAGGGGTGCCGATACGGCGTCCAGATACTCAAGCGCGCCACGCAGCTCATGACCGGCCACTTCGTCTCCGTGAAGTGCGATCCGAAATTCAGCGGCGAGAGCTGCTGATCCCCCTCCGCCCCCTCAGGGACAGACGAGGCCCTCCTCCCAACAGGCCAATTCTGGCTCATTAACGTGTGGTTAAGGCACGTTTGGTCGTTTTCGCTCACAAATGTCCATTGATGTCGCAGATTGTTTCTTTTATGTTCATTGTCAGGAGGTCTGGGACATTCAACTCTCGGGGGATCATTTATGAACCAAGAAGAAGATAGACGAGAGTGTCGATGTGGCATCCTCCGGTCAAGAAAGTCAGTGGTCAGATTATAAATAATAGGGGCAAGTCTAGCGCCTGCTTTCTGGCCAGTTGGGAGGCAACTTTGAATATATCATGTTTCTTTAAACACTTATGTTTGTCGTATATCCTCATCGGAGCTACCTGGGGATGTAGGGACTACAAACACCTAACGGATGCGGGAGCGGATACGGCAAAGGGCGCGGACGCAGATTCAGATTCAGATTCGGATTCGGACTCGGATTTAGATGCGGATACGGATTCAGATACCGACGGGGATTCCGATGTGGACACGGATGCAGATACCGACGGGGATTCCGATGTGGACTCGGATGCAGACTCGGATGCAGACTCGGATACAGATGCGGACACCGACTCCGATACCGACGCCGACTCGGACTCTGACGGGGACACCGATACTGATACCGATTCCGACGGGGACACCGACGCCGACACCGACACCGACGCCGACACCGACTCTGACGGGGACAGCGACACCAATACCAATACCGATACCGATGGCGACAGCGCCTCGCAGCAGGACAGTGACTCCGTCATCGAAATCGATTCGAATTGTACCGGCGAGGACTGCCCCTGCACAAACGACGAAACCGTGCTCTGTGGCGTCACGGATGTCGGTCTCTGCGAGTTCGGGGAGTCCACCTGTGTGGGCGGCGAGTGGGGTCCATGTATCGGCAACACCGATCCGGCGCTGAGAAACTGCGGCTCATCGGATGACAATGATTGTGACGGATATCCGGACAACCTGGTCGATGACATCTGCAAGTGCACCCTCGGGCCCCCGCGGGAGTGCGACACCCACGGCGACCTCGACGGCGTCGGTCCCTGCAAGGCGGGGACACAATCCTGCGAGCTCTCAGAAGACGGGACCTCTTCCGACTGGAGCGTGTGCACCGGCGCCGTCGGCCCGGCCGCGGCCGATACCTGTGACGACGGCAACGACGACAACTGCAACGGCACCCCGAACGAAGGCTGCCCCTGCGTGAATGACGAGGTCCAGCCCTGCGGCACGGACGTCGGGCGCTGCGAGCTCGGGGAGTCCACCTGCCAGGACAGTATGTGGGGACCGTGTATCGGCGGCACCGATCCCGCTCCGAGGGACTGCACGTCTTCGGCGGACAACAACTGCGACGGAGACCCGGACAACCTGACGGACAGCATCTGCCAGTGTTCATCGTCAGGCGCCAGCCAGCCCTGCAACACGCACCCCGGCTTGGACGGCAACGGCCCCTGCCACGCCGGAACACAATACTGCATGATGGCGGCTGACAGGACCTCGTCCTACTGGGGGACCTGCACCGACTCTGTCGGGCCCGCAGGCCCGGACACCTGCGATCCCGATAATGACAACGACTGTGATGGGACGCCCAACGAAGGCTGCACCTGCATCAACGGGACGCCGATATCCTGTGAGTGCGGTCCCGACGCCACCTGCGTCAACGGCGTCCCGGGAACCTGCGCCCAGAGCAGGGTGACCCTGTTCCGGGATCAGGACGGAGACGACTACGGGAATCCCGACAACGCGAGCCTGCAGTGCCCCGGTACCTCAGGCTATGTGACCAACGGGGACGACTGCGACGATAGCAACGGCGACGTCATTCCCGGGTCCTCCATCTGTAACGCCGACCACATCACCCGGATGTACTGCACCCCCAACAGCGGCGGCGGCTGGAGCAACCAGGGCTGCACGGACGGCTGCTTCGACGGGGAATGCCGATCGGACGGCACCATCGGAGTGCCCGGCTTCGTCTCCTGCCTCCAGACACCGCCCATCACCCGATGCACCGTGGCCCTGGGCTGCAACCCCAACCAGGCCGCCTGCGGATCACCAGGGGCGCCGGGCGAAATCCACTGCGACGGCCCCAACGATTGCCCCGGACAGATCTGCTGCGAGCGATTCATGCCGGGCGCGAATCCCGCCGAGTGCTTCGACGGTCCCGAGTGCCCCGACAGCAGCTGGAAGGTGGTGTGTGATCCCCTCGATACCGACTGCACAAACTGCCACCAGTGGTCCGTGGACTACACCGGGATCTACATCTGTGAGTGAGGCGGCTCTCTGAACCCCGCCAAGCCCCCATCATTCCTGAACGATTGAAGCGAAGCCAACGAAAGGTGTCGGATCCGCCGACACCGATCTCAATCGATGTAGCCGAGGGATCGCAGCGATTCGAGGACCGCGGGGGATATCTCCTGGTGGTTGTGCTGGCTGAAGATCGCTTTGGCCTTGGACTCGTACCGGTCGTGGACCTTTCGAAGCTGCTTCATCATCCTGGCGAACTCGGGGTGCTTGGCGTTCAGCCGGGTCTTCTCACCGGGGTCGGCGTCGATATCGTACATGTAGACCTGCTTCTTGTTCAGGGTCTGGATAATCTTGTAGCGCCCGTCGAAGAAGGCGTGGGCCGGCTCATCGGTGAGGTTGAAGGCGATATAGGCCGGGCGGTGCGCGGTCTCGGCCCCGGTGATGAGGGGCATGAGGTCCCGCCCCTCCATACGCTCGTCCACCTGCTTCTTGAAGAGGTGGAGAATGGTGGGCGCGATGTCAATCTGACGGGCCGAGACCTTCACCCGGGTGCCGCGGCCCCATTTCTCCGGGGCGCGAATGATGAGGGGAACCTTGGTGACCTCCTCCTCGTACCGGTGGCCGTGCTCGAACCCACCGTGCTCGAAGAGCTCCTCACCGTGATCCGCCGTGAAGACGACCCAGGTGTTGTCCAGGAGGCCCATCTCGGCCAACCCCTCCACGAGCGTGCCTATCTCGCTATCCAGATAGGCGATCTCGCCGTCGTGGAGACCGCGGAGATACTTCTGCTCCTCCTCGTCGGGCCAGAACTTGTTCGCCCGCATCTGCTTGAGCTGGTTGATGGTCCGCATATTGACGCGTCCCTGACTGCCCTGGTGGAATTTCTTGTCGAACGGCCCGGGCGGCCGGTAGGGAACGTGGGGATCGAAGTAGTGGGCCATCATGAAGAAGGGCTTCTTTTTGTGTTTCGAGAGGATATCCAGGACCTGCCGGGTGGTGGTGGCGGCGTCGCGGTATCGCGTGAAACCGGCGAAGTGCTGGTTGAAGACATCCCAGCCGCGATTGAACCCGTAGTCCTTGTGGATGAACGCATTGTTGATGACGGCGAGGGTGTGGATATCCCCCAGGAGCTCGGGGAGGAACGGGATGTCCTCCAGCAGGCCGAACAGGTCCGCGCTCAGCTTGGTGGGGTCGTCTTTCATGGGTTGGTAGCGCCCCGCGCGGTGGAGCGGCGGGGACAGGCCGGTCAGGATTGACCCCACCGACGGCATAGTCCACGGCGCCGCGGAGTGGAACTTCTCGAACAGTATCCCGTCCTCCGCCAGCTCATCGATATGCGGTGCCAGCGCGGTGTCGCCGCCATAACACCCGAGGCGATTCGCGGGCAACGCCTCACTGATGATGAGGATCACGTTCGTGGCCTTGGGTGGCGGGTCGCTGGTGCTCTTGCCGCATCCAAGCAGGAGTCCGGTCAGAACCACCGCGGTCACTCCAATCCCCCAGACAAAATAATGCGTTCTTAAAAAGATATTCATTTCGGCAGGACTTCGATTCCAAACATTAATAGTCACCCCTCAATTCGTTATGTACATTGGGTGACCCCATTCGAAATGTCAAGCGACACCCGTGGTACATACGGCATCCGTTGTTTATTAGCGGCTATCGACAGGCTCAGAAGACCTCTTTGAGCCCGGGCACCGTCTTCGGGACCGGCGGGCTCTCGTTCTCGGGAACCGACGCATCGGGGGTCTCAGGGGACGCTTTCGCGGGCGGCGGCTCGCCGCAGTTCACGTAGGCCATGTAGACCTCGGATTCCACCTGTCCCCGGTCGTCATGCCATGTCAGGGCATACCCCTTACCGTCCCAGGCCAGGTCCGGCTGCGAGCAGGTCAGGGGGACCCCGTCTGAGACCTCGATGGTCTCTTCAAGGGGGTGTCCGTCGAGGTCGATGCGCTGCATGAAGATGGCGCTGCCGTATCTGCCGTTGCCCCGGGACCCCACCCAGGCCAGCGCGTACTCCTCCCCGGTAGCGGCCAGGGCGACCTGATCCGCCGAGCCCCGGAAGTCGAGGTTGCGGGTGAACGCCGGCGCGCTTCCCCCGCCCGACACGGCGGCGAAGAGGAGGCGATACCGATCTTTCGGATTCTCCTCAGCGGGGGCCGCGTTGGTCCACGCCACGGCGAACTGCCCGCCGGCCCAGGCGATCGTCGGCTTCCGCGACATCCCCTCGACCCCGGACACCTGCACCGGATTCCCCAGCACCTCCCCCTTCGGCGAGATCCACTCGAGAACAATCCGGCGCCCTTTGGCGGTGGACTCCGACCACACCACCGAATAGAACACCCCGTTGTATGCGACCGCCGGGTCCTGAATGCCCCCGGTGGCGATGATCACCGGTGTCGCCTCTTTGCCCCCGCTCATACCGTCCGAACGAAAGTAGAGCTTGCCGGCGTCCACCCAGACCGCCGTCCCGAACGGCCCCGCGGCGGGCATCTCGCCGTGGGGGGAGAGCACCTTGACCTTGGGAACGGCGCGGCTGAGACGGGTGCTGAGGATCTGCCCGTCCTCCACCCAGACGATATGGGTCCCTTTTCCGTCGTAGGCCATATCGTGATACTTGGCGGTGGTCTTGTTGGGCAGCTTCTCCAGGGGCTCCACCTCGAACCCCTCGCGGCTCATGCGTAGCGTGTAGACCGCCGGATACCTCCCCCTCATGTCCCACCAGCCGATCCGGAAGGCGTCGCCCTCCCACACGAGGCTCGGGAAATTGGACTCGCCCACGGCGAACGTCACCTGGATATTCTCACCCACCAGCGCGCCGGGGCATTGCCCCGCCTCCGGAAGGAACGGCTCCGGAGGCTTCACGTCGGCCGCGTCCTGCTTGGATCCGCAGCCGGCGAGGAGGCCGCAAACGAGAACCCAGACCCCAAATCGCCCTCCGAACACTGATACTGTCGGCGTCATCCGTCTCTCCTCCAAGTACGCCCCCTCCTTTCAGTCACATATCCATAGCGGCCCTCGAAAATCAAGGGGCTGATTTCTCCGGGGGGCCCCTTTCAGAAGCTCGAAAACACCCCGTCAAAGGGGTTGCGCGGTCCTCCGGGCCGTGATATGTGTGTCGCCCCTTTGAACAATAACGTTCAAAGGAGTACACACGTTCCATCCGCGGTTTGTTCCGCGGCCCATTCCCGGGTGCTTTTATTATGAGTTGGGATGGGGAAGAGGAACGGAGGTGGGCCCGGCTAGACCCCGTCGCCCTGTTCAACCCGGAGGAAAACATGTCTGACGTTACCCCTACGCCCGAAAAGGCAGAAACCCCACAACCCCAAATGGACACCACCCCCACGACGGCGGTGGGTCTACGTGAGCTGCTCGACGCCGGCGTGCACCTCGGTCACCGCGCGAAGCGCTGGAACCCGAAGATGCGGCGTTACATCTACGGCACGAGGAACGGCATCCACATCCTCGACCTGCGCAAGACCCTCACCCTGTTCAACACCGCCCTGGAAGCCGTGACTCTGAATGTCGCCAAAGGGGGACAGGTGCTGTTCGTCGGCACCAAGCGGCAGGCCATGGACGTGATCCAGGAGGAGGCCGAGCGGTGCGGCATGCACTCGGTCACCAACCGGTGGCTCGGTGGAACCCTGACCAACTTCAGAACCATCAAGGGCATCGTCGACCGCATGACCCAAATCGAGACCATGCGGACGGACGGCACCCTCGAGGGGTTGGTGAAAAAAGAGCGCCTGAAAATCGAGAAAGAGTATGTCCGCCTGGAGAAGTTCGTCGGCGGCATCAAGAACATGGGGGTCCTCCCGTCCGTCGTGTTCATCGTGGATCCGAACAAGGAGTCTATCGCCGTCGCCGAGGCGAGCAAGCTGGGGATCACCCTGATCGCCCTGACGGACACCAACTGCGATCCCGCGCCCATCGACATGCCCATCCCCGGCAACGACGACGCGATCCGCTCCATCCAGCTCATCACCGCCAGGATCGCCGACGCCTGCCTCGAGGGGAGCAAGCGGCGCAAGGAGATCACACGCACCGGAGGGGTCCCCGGGGCCGTAACCGCCGACAGCGGCGGTCCCCAGGTGGAGGTGACCCGCCGTCCCCGCGCCAGCGTCGACCCGAAGTCCGCGGTGCCCAAGGAATAGCATTACTGTTGTTTGCCGCGCGGTCTCACGAGCCCGCGCCGGAGTGAAAGGATACTACAATGGCCATCACAATGGATATGATCAAGGAGCTGCGCGAGCGCACCGGCGCCGGCGTCGTGGACTGTAAAAAGGTACTCGCGGAGATGGACGGCGACGTCGAGAAGGCGGCCGTGGAGCTTCAGAAGCGGGGCATCGCCAAGGCCGCGAAGAAGGCGGCCCGGATCGCCGCCGAGGGGCTCATCGGCACGTATGTCCACGCGGGCGGGCGCATCGCCGTGCTCGTCGAGGTGAACTGCGAGACCGACTTCGTGGCACGGGGCGAGGAGTTCCAGACCGCGTGCGAGGATATCGCCATGCAGATCGCCGCCATGAATCCCCTGTACGTCAAGTCGGACGAGATCCCCGAAGAGGACATCCGTCAGCAGGAGGAGATCTTCGCCACCCAGACCAAAGAGGAAGGGAAGCCGGAGAAGATCATCCCCAAGATCGTCGAAGGGAAGCTGGCGAAGTGGAAGAAGGAGTGCTGCCTGGTGGACCAGCCGTTCGTCAAGAATGGGGACCTCACCATCAAGGAGCTCGTCACCCAGCTGACCGCCAAGACCGGCGAGAAGATCACCATCCGCCGGTTCGCCCGGTTCGAGGTGGGCGAGGGGCTGGCCAAGCGGGAGAACAACTTGGCCGCCGAGGTGGCCGAGCTGCAGGGCTCCTGAGATGAGCTCCCCCCGGCCCCGGGTGATGATGAAGCTCTCCGGTGAGGTGCTCGCCGGGAAGAGCGGCGCGGGGCTCGACGCGGCCGTCCTGGCCGATGTCGCCACTCAATTGAAAAGAGCCGTCGACGAAGGGGCCCGCATCGCGGCGGTCCTCGGGGGCGGCAACATCTTCCGGGGGCTCGGGGAGGCCGCCCGGGGGATGGATCGGGTCACCGCCGATCAGATGGGGATGCTGGCCACGGTCATCAACGGGCTGGCGCTCATGGACGCCCTCCGGCAGGCGGGCGCCGGCGCGACCCTGTTCACCGCCTTCCCTATCGGCGCCGTCGGCGCCCCCTACGTCCGGGACAGCGCCCGCGCGGTGATGGAGCGACACGAAGTGGCCATCCTCTCCGCCGGTACCGGCAACCCGTTCTTCTCGACGGACTCGGCGGCGGCGCTTCGCGCGGCGGAGCTCGGCTGCGATGTCTTCATGAAGGGCACCAAGGTCGACGGCGTCTACGACAAGGATCCCGCCCGGTTCGCTGACGCCATACGCTTCGACACCCTCTCCTTCGACGAGATGCTGGAGCGCCGCCTCAAGGTGATCGACCTGACCGCCGCCACCCTCTGCCGGGAGAACGACATCGATCTCCGTGTATACCGGATGACCGCCGACGGGGTCATCCACCGGGCCGCGCTCGGCGAGCCGTTGGGCTCCCTCATCACCAACCGTTGACATCGTCGATTCCTCAGGGATTCCCCGTCGGTGTTTGTCGCTCCTCGGAGAACGGATCCGTGGCACCTATTCCGGGATCGCTCGGGGGTGTCGGCCTGAAGGGGACGATGCGGCTGATCTGCTTCGCGAAGATCGGTTTTTTCAGGTGTCGCAGGCCGTTTTTCATTACGGTCAGCATGGCGGCCTCCTGCGTCTGAAGCCGCTTGAAGGCCATGCGCTGCTGTTGCAGCTGAAAGTGGATATTCTCCTCCGTCAGGCGTACCCCGAAATTGGAGATCACGCCAATGGCCCCCGGCCCGACCCGGTCGAGCACGTATCGCCCCACCTGGCCATTGAAGTGGGCCCCGTCCAGGTAGTTCCGACGCTCCCCCGTAACCCGGTTGAAGTAGGCGAAATCCCAGAACGGCGTCACCTTCACGAGCTCCCGCTTCAGGGCGTCGAGGAGGCCCCGTTTCCCGTTGGCCTCGAGGGCCAGCAGGCAGTCGCCGCTCAATGGGTTCATCAGCACCACGACCTCGACCCCCCGGGCCCGGGTCCGTTCCACGATCTCCCGGAAAGTGTCGACGGACCGGCGCGATATCGTGAGGTGCTTGTAGATGTAGGTGAGGTAGGTCCAGGTGTTGAGGAGATATCCGTCCTCGGTGACGTGGCGCTCCCGGCCGCGGAACCGCAGCCACCCGTCCCGATCGAACAGGACCTCGTTTCTGACGTTCCAGCTCCCCCGAATCACCTCCGCGGTGTACCGTAGGGCCGTCCAGTTGAACACGGTCTCCTTCACCTTGTACCCGACGCGGGCGACGGCGGAATGCGCGATCATACGGAGGCGTCGCTTCGAGAACCCCGGTCGCGGATCCCGGTTCAGACCGCTGAACATCAGGGGCTCCAGGGCGAACACCACCACCTTCGGCGACTTCGTGCTCAGGACGAAATCGACCTGCATCGCCAGCTCCGGGATGTGCAACCCCGCCAGCCCGTAGTTGTACATCGCCCCCGCCCGCGCTCCGGGCCAGTATCCCGGGTAGCCGAAGTTGGCCCGGGAGGTGCCGAAGAGCACCACCTCGACCTCCCCTTTCTCCTGTATCTGATAGCTCTTGGTGATGCGATCGTTGTTCCAGGGGGGGACCTTCCAGTTGTTGATCCCCCACAGCCGGGGGGACAGCCACACGTCCAGCGGATCGATCGCGATCTGAAGCGCGAGGATCGCGGAGGTCAGAAGAAGAAGGCTGACGCTTAGCGTGAGAAACCACCGTTTTATCTTGCTCGACCCCATGTCCTCAGGGGGGGTGTACAATAAAATCGAGCGTTTTTCGACCATAGAAAACCGTTCGCATGATTACATTTAACCTCAGATGGACGTCAGCGGCTTCACAACTCTCATCATCATTTCAGCAGCGCTCCTGCTCGTCACCCTCCTGACCTTCGAGAGGGCCGGGAGACGCTGTCCCGTGCTGTTCCTGAAGACCTGCCTCTCGGCGCTCTTCGTCGTGACGGCGGCCACCCGAAGGCACCCTCTGCCGGCTTACTCCTATATGGTCTTCGCCGCGCTGTCCCTCGACATGATCGGCGACATCCTGCTCGGGCTTCGCCGCAAGAGGCCATTCCAGGTTGGGGTCGGTTTCTTCCTCGTCGGACACGTTTTCTATATCCTCGCCTTCACCCGGCTCACCCCCCTCTCCGGCTTCGTCAACCTCTCGGCGGTGCCCGCGGCGGTGGTCATCACCGCGGTCTTTGTCTGGCTCCGTCCCCGACTGGGATCCATGCTCATCCCCATTCTCCTCTACATGTTGGTGATGGGGGGGATGGTGGTGGGCGCCTTCGCCGTCTTCAGGACCCCAGGCGTTCCCCCCGCCGGTCAATGGGGCATCCTCGTCGGGACCGTCGCGGTCTTTGTCTCGGACATCTTCGTGGCGAGGCAGCGGTTCGGCGCGCCGGACTTCAGGAACCGGCTCCTCGGCCTCCCCCTCTACTATGCGGGACAATACCTCATGGCGTTCTCCGTCGGGCTCGTGGGGTAGGGCCCGCGGCGCCGCCGACAACAAAAGCTACTTGATTCGATAGATAATCCGACCGCGGGACGGGTCGTAGGGAGATACCGCCACCCGAACTTGATCTCCGAGAACGATTCTGATGCGGTACTTCCGCATCTTGCCCGCGAGGTGAGCGAGAACGAGCAGACCGGAATCCAAACGCACTCGAAACATCCCGCCGGCGAGGACTTCCTCGACAACGCCATCTAGCTCAATATGATCTGTTTTCGGCATGACTCCTACTTCGCGCTCATTGTTCAACGGGATGAGCGCACACACCGTATGCTCTTTTGACGATCGGGTCAACCGGGAATCGGCGCTCTCCTTTCACAAGGAATTGTTTTAAGGGGGGCTCAGCTGGCCGGGCTCGGCGACTCGGTGACCGGTCGTCCCTGATCCTCTGTCTCCACCGCGGTATCGCTCTCCACCAGCCGGCCTTCCCGATAGACCATGAGATCGTTTTTGGTCTCGAATCTTGCCGCGATCTCTCGGTCGGCGAGGGCCGTGCTCAGGACCTCGTCCATGTGATCCACCAACACCAGGGTCATGGTCTTCAGCACCCTGGACGGAATCTCGTGGATGTCCTTGCGGTTCTCCTTGGGGAGGATCACCGTCCGTACGCGGCCCCGGTGGGCCGCCAGGATCTTCTCCTTGAGCCCCCCGATGGGCAACACCCGCCCCCGCAGGGTAATCTCACCGGTCATCGCCACATCGGAGCGAACCGGAGTCTTGACGAGCGCCGACACCAGACAGGTCGCCGCGGTGATTCCGGCCGAGGGACCGTCCTTGGGAACCGCACCCTCGGGATAGTGAACATGGATATCGTTATTCTGGTAGAAGTCATCGTCAACGCCCAGCAGGGCGGTGCGGGAACGAACGTAGGAGAGCGCCGCCTGTCCGGACTCCTTCATCACGTCTCCGAGCCGGCCGGTGAGGAGCAGCTTTCCCTTCCCCGGAATCACGGACACCTCCACGGGCAGGAGATCGCCCCCCACTGAGGTGACCGCCAGGCCGTTGACCAGCCCGATGCGATCCTCGTCCTCCTTCTTCCCGACCGTGAACTTCGGAACGCTCAGGTACTTCGGCACATCCCTCGCCTGGATCTCGATGGGCTTGTCCTTGCCCTCCTTCACCACCTGCCGCGCGACCTTCCGACACACCGAGGAGATTTCGCGCTCCAGATTACGGACCCCCGCCTCGCGGGTGTAGTGGTTGATGACGGTTCGAATCGCGCCCTCGGTGAGGGTCAGGTCGACATCATCGAGCCCGCACTCCTTCTGCTGTCGGGGGACGAGGTAGCGGGTGGCGATGTTGAGCTTCTCGAACTCGGTATAGCTCGAGAGCTCGATGATCTCCATCCGGTCCTGCAGCGGCAGCGGGATGCCCGAGAGCATGTTGGCCGTGGTGATGAACATGACATCCGAGAGGTCATAGTCCAGGTCGAGGTAGTGGTCGTTGAACATGAAGTTCTGTTCGGGATCCAGCACCTCCAACAGGGCGGAGGCCGGGTCCCCCCTAAAGTCCGAGCTCATCTTGTCGATTTCATCGAGGAGGAACACCGGATTGGAGACCCCGACCTTCCGGAGGCTCTGGATGACCTTGCCGGGAAGCGCACCGATGTAGGTCCGGCGGTGTCCGCGGATCTCCGCTTCGTCCCGAACGCCCCCCAGGGACAGCCGGATGAACTTTCGCCCGGTGGCGCGGGCGACCGATCGGCCGAGGGAGGTCTTCCCGGTCCCCGGCGGCCCCACGAAGCAGAGGATGGGGCCCTTGATCTTCTTGACCAGGGCCTGCACCGCCAGGTATTCGATGATCCGTTCCTTGATCTTCTTGAGCCCGTAGTGATCCTCCTCGAGGATGGCCTCGGCTTCATCGATATCGTAGCGCTCCTCGCTCGCCTCCCCCCAGGGGAGGTTGGTGATCCACTCCAGGTAGTTTCGCACCACCGTGGCCTCGGCGCTCATGGGGGACATCATCTGAAGCTTCTTCAGCTCCCGCTTCCCCTTCTCGAGGGCCTCCTGCGTTATCCCCTTCTTCTTCTTGAGCTTCTCCTCCAGCTCCTGGAGCTCGCTCCGGAACTCGTCCTTGTCGCCGAGCTCCCGCTGGATGGCCTGCATCTGCTCGTTGAGGTAGTACTCCTTCTGGGTCTTCTCCATCTGGTTCTTGACCCGCGAGCGGATGCGCTTCTCCACCTGGAGGATCTCTATCTCTCCCTGCATCAGCTCGTACAACCTCTGGAGGCGGCTCACCGGGTCCGAGTTCTCGAGGATCTCCTGCCGCTCCTCCAGCTTGATGGAGGAGAGGTGCACCACGATGGTGTCCGCGAGCCGGGCGGGATCATCGATCCCCTGGATGGTCATCAACATCTCCGGCGGGATGTGCTTGTTGAGCTTGATGTAGGTCTCGAAAGTACTCTGCACCGAGCGGATCAGCGCCTCGGTCTCGACGGAGTAGCTGGAGGCCTCCTCCAACGGATCGACCTCCACCTGGAAGAAATCGTGCCGGGGGAGATATCGGACGATGCGCGCCCGCTGTTTTCCCTCCACCAGAACCTTGACGGTGCCGTCCGGGAGCTTGAGCAGTTGGACGATCTTCCCGAGGGTTCCGACGGGGAAGACGTCCCGCGGCCTGGGGTCGTTGGTCTTGGCGTGCTTCTGCGCGGCGAGGAGAATATCCTTCTCGTTCTTCATCGCCTCCTCGAGGGCGGCGATGGACTTGTCCCGCCCGACGAACAACGGCACCACCATGTGGGGGAAGACGATGATATCGCGCAGCGGCAACAGGGGCACAACGCGGCTCATGTCCGCGCCTGAATTATCCTGGTAACTATCCATGGTCCTTTCCTGCGTTTGTGTACATTAAACAGTATAAACGTCTCTAGAAGGGAATATCAACCGGTCTCCGCGGGCCGATCCTTGTTCTTTTCGAGCACCACCAGCGGGCGCTCACTGTTCAGGACGGTCTCCTCTCCGATGCGCACTTCCTTGGGATTCTCCATGGACGGGAGCTCGAACATGATGTCGAGGAGGGCGGACTCCACCACCGATCGGAGACCTCGGGCGCCGCTGGAGCGCTCCATGGCCCGTTTGGCCACCGCCCGGAGGGCCGGATCGGTAAAGGTCAGCTTGACGCCGTCCAGCTCGAACAGCTTGGCATACTGCTTGACCAGCGAGTTCTTGGGGCGGGTGAGGATCTCCACGAGGGCATCCTCGTCCAGATCGTGGAGCGCGGCCACCACCGGGAGACGACCGACGAACTCCGGAATGAGACCGTACTTCAACAGATCCTCCGGCTGCACCTCCCTGAGCAGCTCGCCGATGGGCTTCTCCTCGACGGACATGATGTCCGCCCCGAACCCCATGGTCTTCTTCCCGATGCGCCGTTCGACGATCTTCTCCAGCCCGTGAAAGGCGCCGCCGCAGATAAAGAGAATATTGGTGGTGTCGATCTGCAGAAAATCCTGTTGGGGATGTTTTCGGCCGCCCTTGGGGGGGACGTTCGCCACGGTCCCTTCGATGAGCTTCAGCAGCGCCTGCTGCACCCCTTCACCCGAGACGTCCCGGGTTATCGAAGGGTTATCGCTCTTCCGGGAGAGCTTATCGACCTCATCGATGTAAATAATCCCCCGCTGGGCCCGATCGATGTCGTGGTCGGCGTTCTGTAGAAGTTGAACCACGATGTTCTCCACATCCTCTCCCACATACCCCGCTTCCGTCAAAGCCGTCGCGTCGGCAATGGCGAAGGGCACGTTCAGAATCCGCGCCAGGGTCTTGGCCAGCTCGGTCTTTCCGCAGCCGGTGGGGCCGAGGAGCAGGATGTTGGATTTCTGGAGCTCGACATCATCGGTGCTGCGGCCCGCATCGATACGTTTGTAGTGGTTGTAGACCGCCACGGAGAGCACCCGCTTCGCGTACTCCTGCCCAACGACGTACTCGTCGAGGACCTCCAGTATCTCGGCGGGTTTGGGGAGCTCCTTCAAGCCGCTGGACGAATCCTGGCTCCCGAGCTCCTCTGCGATGATATCATTGCACAGGCTGATACACTCATCGCAAATGTAGACCGTGGGACCGGCAATTAGCTTCCGAACCTCTTTTTGACTCTTGCCGCAAAAAGAACAGCTAAGAACAGGTCGGTCATTTCCTCGATTTCGACTCACAATATCCTCGTAGCACTCGTAACGATAATGAACATCCTTATTTCCATTATATTACACCGTCGCCCTCTGGCAACCAGAAGCATCCCTCATTTCTCCTCGTTTCGTGGATTCATGACCTCGTCCACGATGCCGTACTCGATGGCCTCCTCCGCGGTCATAATGTAGTCCCGGTCCGTATCCTGTTGTATCTTCTTCATGTTCTTCCCGGTGTGCTTGACCAGGATTTCGTTCAGCCGCTTCCGGAGACGGAGGATCTCCTTGGCGTGGATCTCGATATCCGATGCCTGGCCCGAGACGCCCCCCATGGGCTGGTGAATCAGCACCCGGCTGTTGGGGAGCGCCATCCGGCGCCCCGGAGCGCCCGCGGCGAGGAGCACCGCGGCCATGGAGGCGGCCTGTCCCACGCAGATGGTGGCGATGGGACAGCGGATGTACTGCATCGTGTCGTAGATCGCGAGGCCCGCGTTGACCGACCCGCCGGGGGAGTTGATGTAAATCATTATCTCCTTACCGGGGTCGTCCGACTCCAGGTAGAGCATCTGAGCCACCAACAGATTGGCCACCTCATCATTGATGGCGATCCCCAGGAAAATGATCCGGTCCTTGAGCAGCCTCGAAAAAATATCCCAGCTTCGCTCGCCGCGGTGGGTCTGCTCCACCACCTGCGGATAGATGAAACCCGTCACAGTTTGAATACCACCGCCTCCCATCGGAGCTCCTTTCCCTATTCGCTTGCCGACGGCTTCTTAGTCGCCGTCGTCTTCTTCGCCGTCGTCTTCTTCGCGGTTGTCTTCTTCGCGGTCGTCTTCTTCGCGGCCGTCTTCTTCGCGGTTGTCTTCTTCGCGGTCGTCTTCTTCGCGGCCGTCTTCTTCGCGGCCGTCTTCTTCGCGGTCGTCTTCTTCGCGGCCGTCTTCTTCGCGGTCGTCTTTTTCGTCTCCGCCTTCTCGGTGACTTTTTTCGCCGGCTTCACATCATCGCTCTTGTCCTCGGACGCCGCCTTGGCCGGCGCCTTCCCCGCCGGTTGCTTCGCTCCATCGGCCGCATCCCCCTTGTCCGGGGGGCTATCCAGCTCGTTGATTGTAACCCGCGATTTTACGAAATCAAAAATCTTCTTCTCCAAAAGCTGCCGAGCCAGATCCTCCCGTCTCCCCTCCTTGCCCATCTCCGCCCGTACCATGGGTACCGGCAGTTCGCTCTCCTCGGCGCGTCGTGTGATCTCCTCTTCGATTTCGTCGTCGGAGACCGAAATATTCTCCAACCTGGCGATCTCCATCATCATCAGATGTTGGTGGATGATACTCTCCGCGGACTTCCTGGCGCTGTCATCCACCTTGTCCATGGTGTCCTGCGCCTTCTCATCGTCCCCGTCCAGCTGGGAGAGGATCTGTCCGAAGAACTGCTGCTTGATGCCCTCGGTCTGGCGCGCCAGGAGGCTCGGCGGGAGGTCCATGGGGTTCTTCTCCCGGAGGGCGTCGAACAGAGCGACCCGCACCCGCTGATCCTCCGCCTGGTTCCGCCCCTTGAGCACCCGCTTCTCGATGTCGGCTTTCAGATCCGCGATGGTATCGTAATCCCCCGTGTCCTTGGCGAACTCGTCGTCCAGATCCGGCAGCTTCCGCTCCTTCAACGCCGACAATCGGACCAGGTAGCGCAGCCGGTTCTCCTCGAGGGCGTCGCTGGCGCCGAGGTCCACCACCTTCTCTTCATCGATGCTCATCCCGATGAGCGCCTCCTCCAGCTCCTTGGGCGCCTGCCCCTCGCCGATGATCAGCTCCTGATCGGGCAATCCCCCCTCCTCCCAGTTGCCGTCCACCCAGCGCTTCATGGCGACCATGGCCACGTCACCGGACTGCGCCGGCCTCGGCTCGGGAAGATCGCTGACCGATGCCAGCGCCCCCCGGAGCCGCTGCAGCTCCGACTCCACGTCCTGCGCCTCCACCGCCTGGTGAACGCGATCGATTTCGATCCCCTCACAGTTGAGCGTCTCGAGCCTGGGACGCACCTCGAAGGCCACCTCGAACTCAAAATCCGCGTCCTCCTTCAACTCGAAATCACCGAATTTAAAATCCGAAAGGGGCTCGATTTTATGCTCCTGCAGCGCCTTGAACAGGTGCTGTTGTACCAGATCCCCCTGGACCTCCGACCTCACGGCCTTTCCGTACATCTTCTGCAGGATCGCCTTGGGCGCCTTTCCCTGCCGAAACCCGCGGACCCGCGCAGTTCGGCGCAGCATCCCGTACGCCCTGTTCATCGCAGCTATAACATCCTGCTTCGGAACCGTTATCACCACCTCGGCTTCAACTTGGCCTTTCATTTTCAACTCTGATGTCACCCGCTGCCTCCTCTCTTACTGGAACGTCGGGGCCGAATTTCGTGTATCTAGCCTTTGGTTTCATTAAGTGTCAAGAGAGCGAAACCAGCTATTTCAGCCGTGTTGCATTATTACGTGCCGAGGCGCTGGACTATTGTGGACCAAACGTCGTATAATAACGTATTCCTCGACCCACTCCTTCAACGGGGTGAGCCGTCAGGGAATTTCAGGGAAAGAGGGAAGGATCTGGAATGAGTAAAAACGGAAAGGGGGTTCTCCTGGTGGATGACGAGCCCATCGTCCTGAAATCCGCCAAGCGGCTCCTTGAGAGAAAGAAATTCACGGTATTCGTGGCCAATAACGGATATACGGCCATCTCGGTCTTCAAAGAAAACCACTCCCGAATCGGCGCCATCCTTCTCGATCTCTCAATGCCCGACATGGATGGGGAGGAGACCCTGGAGAGGCTCCTCGAGGTCGACCGGAACGCGAAGGTGATTCTCTTCTCCGGATACGCCCGCAACGAAGATCTGGAACACCTGTTCGAAAAAGGGGCCATCGACCACATCCAGAAGCCCTTCGAGCTCCCCCGGCTCATCGACGCCCTCACCAAAGCCCTCCTGGTCTGACGCGACACTGCCCCACAATTCGACCGAAACCGCTGTCAGAGCTTGACATCCGGCAATCCTAGAGTATTTTGCTTGGCGTCGCTTTACGCGAACGGGCCAACATAGCTCAGTCGGTAGAGCAGCTGATTCGTAATCAGCAGGTCAGCGGTTCAAGTCCGCTTGTTGGCTCAAGTAACCCTCCGAAATAACAAGATTAATTCGGAGGGTTTTTTATTTGTATCCGATGTATTTGGTGGATAGTCGCAGCATAGTCGCACTTTCGCGATAAAAGGTGGTGCTATGCATTCCCCCCTTGAGAAATAAAGACACCCGGTCCCAGACAATACCCTCAGGGCAGGCAAGATGGTATGCTGCAACCTCCGGGGCGTGAAACGCGGCAAACGGAATAGGCGATGGACGAGAAGCAAAACATCGAGTGGAAGCAAAGCTGGCGAGACGAGTATCTTGAGTGGATCTGCGGTTTTGCAAACGCACATGGAGGTGAGATTTTCATCGGCAAGGATGACGCCGGTGACGTCGTCGGAGTTAAGAACGCCAAGAAGCTGATGGAGGATATTCCGTCCAAGATTCGTCAACAGCTCGGTCTCGTGTGCGATGTGAATCTGCACGAAAAGAACAGACACAAATTTATCGAAGTATCGGTGGCCCCCTCCTCCGTGCCGGTTTCCTATAGGGGGCACTACTACTACAGAACGGGTTCCACCAAAACTGAGCTGACCGGAAGCTCGCTCAATGAGTTTCTTTTAAAAAAAGCCGGAAAGACCTGGGATCTCGTTATCGAGGAGTCAGCTGACCTGACAGACCTCGATCCGGAGGCGCTTACCCAGTTTGCAAAGGACGCAGCCGCCGCCGGTCGTGTACCGGATGTGGAGCACATCCCCCATGACGAGCTACTCCAAAAGCTCCGCGTGGTTGATGACGACAAGATCACGAGAGCGGCCCTGGTGCTGTTCGGCAAGGATCCCGGCCGATACTTCCCGAACCTCGTGGTGAAAATCGGTCGTTTCGGTGTCGACGACGCGGACTTGAGATTTCAGGAGACCGCCGAGGGTAACCTCATTCAGGTGCTGACTGAGGTCATCGAGGTGTTACAGCACAAGTTTCTGGTGAAACCGGTCCGTTTCGAGGGGATCCGTCGCATCGAGGAGTGGGAGTACCCCACGGCTGCGCTGAGGGAAATCCTGCTCAACTCCCTCGTTCACCGCAACTACATGGGGGCCATGACCCAGATACGGGTCTATGACGACAAGCTGACCGCCTGGAATGCTGGAACACTCCCGCCGGAGATCCCAGTGCAGCAGCTGAAAACCGCCCATCCGAGCATTCCGCGAAATCCCCTGATTGCCGATGTCTGCTACAAGGCCGGATACATCGACACCTGGGGACGGGGGATTCAGAAGATTTTGTCGGCTTGCCGAGAATTCGGGCTCGTAGAACCAGAGTTCGAGGATGCTTTTGGTGGTCTCCTTGTGACGCTGTGGTCCAGGCAGCCCAAGTCGCAGCCAGAGTCACAGCCCAAGTCGCAGCCAGAGTCACAGCCAGAGTTACAGCCAGAGTCGCAGCCAGAGTCGCGGCCAGAGTCCGATGAAGTACTGGAGCCGGGATCATTGGCGATGAGAGTGATGAGATGCCTCGTGTCCGGTCCGTTGTCAAAATCCGAGATTTCGAAAAAGTTGGGCCAGAAGGCGGTATCCGGCCAACTAAATCAAGTCGTCAGGCGCTTGGTTGATACAGGACATATCGCGATGACGAGCCCCGAAAAGCCCAATAGTCGTAGGCAAAAATATCGAGTGACTGACAAGGGTCGTTTGCTGCTGGACTAGATGCGCTTCACCGGTGCACTAGCCCTACTATGGGCATACGAGATGGGTTGAACTTATTGATTATTATATTATTACGGTTGATTATATATTTGTTCCCCGGCGATTAAAATTTGTTGTTTTCAAACCACTTCCGCAATAATCGAATCGAAGTTCTAGTTGACTCGGGCGCGCCGATATTGAAGTCTGGGCAAACGACCATTCCCTACTCAACGAAGTCATGGCTGAACATCCGTTAAGGATGCACCCTGCTTTTTTCAAGAATGAGAACGCTTCCCTCAGCGTATATCAACTTTTGAAGACTTTAACCTCCAAATATCCTTAAGTTTCAGTTTGTTACAAAACAGGGAGCGGGCTTCGACTCCCGGCGCCTCCACTACTTAATGTTCTTTAATTATTGATGTTTTTCGAGTGGACCAAACGAGGTCCCTGACCAACTCCCTGACTGGGTGAGGGAAATTAGGGGAATATGAGTAGACCAGTGAAGCGGAGCTGAATACCATCTGCGCTTACGCTCGTTTCTCTCTCAGTCGGTCGACGGCGAGCTGTATCCCGTGTAACAAATCGGACTGCAGCAGCACAGCAAGACGAGCAGCCTCGTTGTAGTACTGAAGTGCCTCCTTGGTCTGTTCGTGAAGATCGAAAGTTGCTCCGAGATTGACCAAACAATACAAACACCGATCTAATGCTCCGAGCTGCCAAAATGTCTCCAGAGCGAGGGAATAGTGTTTCAAGGCACTTTCGAGTGCAATGTTGTGGAACCGCCCGGCAGCGTCCAAATATCCCAAATTTTGATCTGAATTGAAGTAGTCTATCTCCCCGATGTTCAGGAAACGCACTGCTTGATTATAGGGATCACCACCAGTTCGGTCCATTTCAAACGCTTCCATCAGTTTCGATTTTGCTAGGAATAGGTACTTTCGGTCTCCAATTCTATACCCCATATCTATTTCCGCCTGCGCGAGATTATTGAGCGAGGCCGCCACCAGTTGTAGATCGCCATATTCTCTTGCGATGGTGATGGCTTCTTCGTAGAAGTTCACCGCTTTCTCCAAATCTCCCTGGTCATGGTACACGTTGCCCATGGAGTTTAACGCGCTAGCCTTTTCGGCTGGCAGGTGAAGCTCGTCTGCCAGCTCTACTGCTTCGAGTAATAGACGAATGATGGCGATGGTATTCCGCTTGCGTTTGTCATTAGACATCGTCGCAGCCAAACCGTTCAGGCATCTAAGAAGCGACGACTTGTCGCCACTCTTACGAGCACCAGCCACGGCCATGGTGAACGCGGTGTCACAATCCGAGAACCGCTGATGTCTGTGAAAGAGATAGCCTGCCAGAAACCACTTCCTGTGATCTGGCACTATACCAACTGCGGGGGCACTTCGCTTTACCACCGGAGATTGGACAAATGCGCTGGCACGTATGGACTGTGTCCAAGGATCTGGCCATTCGAATTTTCTCCACAGCCACAGGAGGAAATCTTGCGTATTTACGTAGACGCGAAAGACGTTCCCCGGCGCTCGGGTCCCTTCTCTAATTAGCTCAAGAAGGTGCCTGCCGAGCCTGTCAGGCGTTACGGAATCTAAGGGCTGACCGCTAATGTCGGCAGTCGATGCTAGCTCTACCTGAGCTTCCCCCATATGACATTCGGACTTGTGGGTGATCCATATTATTCGACACTCCGATGGTATTAGGCGTAGGGTAGGCATTATGTCAAAGTCGTCGACACCCGAGTAGCCCACGACCACGAGGTCACGATTGGCAAGGGCCGACGCCAGCACGTCGTGCTTGTAGGACTCAAGTCCAAAAACCTGGTTATGACTTCCGGCGTTGGATACTGATAGGTCAATCCTTGTGATTTGATCCATTGTTGCTTTGAGAGAATCACGCACATCTTCGTTATTACGTATGTCAATGAGTGAGCCGTGTAGCTTGTACACGCAACAGGAGTCATCGGCCTGTGCAGCCCAATCTTTGGGCTTAATGACGGGACGGATGATCGCAGGGGATGTACCAAGACGCAATAGACCATGCTCTATTAGATTATCGAAATTGGTTGTAAAGACCATATGACCGCGCCGGATCGCATCTGCAAGCATTACGTGAGTTGAGTTCGGCGTGGACGCATGTGCGTAAACGTCGAGAAAGGCAAGCTGAGGATCATGCTCTTTCTGAACGCATGCTACTAGCTCTTCGAATCGAAGAAAGTCATAGGCGTTTAGCATCCCGTCGCGGTCCGTATTCATTAGAGCCAAGAACTTTTCGTGTAGCAAATTGGGGAGCAATTGCCCAATCAAGTTCTCTGTTTGTTGTATCCCGCTGGGCAAACAACTTGGCTGAGCCACGGATATTCCGGCGCCAGCCAAAAAGGCGAGGCGGGCATCAGGCGGGAACAGTGGCTCGAGAAAGTTGTTACCGCCAATTACGAACCCGTGGGTTCGGGTGGCACTGGGGTGTCGTCGCATCATACAGTCGTTGATTATCTCGCATCGTGAGTTATTGGGCAAGCCACCTCTTCTACGACAACGAGCCGATGGAGCGTATCGGAGGGGTATTGGGGCAGTAGTCGATGGGAGCAGATATCTTTGACCGACGAAAAAACACAATAATAACGGAAAGTTGATTTCTAGAAAATAGACAAAGGGGCCCACAGGCTGGCATTTATGAATTACCAAAAACAAAATGTCAGAGAGGAGCCCGAGCCCTGGAGTGGAAGCATACAACATCGTAAAAGAAGTTGACCAGTTTTCGTTATCGAAGCAGAAATTTGAATCGTTGGTCCTCCGGTTGAGCTCAGAGGAAACCTCCCGACTGGACCACTCCGCGCTGGAGGCGATTGTGGAACGAGACGGCCGGGAAATCCTCCGCCAACTGTATCAGGACCATCTGGACCTTCGGGCCTCGAAAGAGCAAAAGGTTGAGAAAATAAAAGGCAGTGATGGCCAGTACCGCGACCATCGGCGGGAAGGGGAGACAAAGAAGTTGCGCGTTATATTTGGCGATGTTGAGGTGACGCGAATTAGCTACGAGGGCCGGGGAATGAACAGTCTGAAACCGCTTGATGCGGAGCTCAATCTGCCCGGCGGGCTGTGTTCATATGGCGTCCAGCGGCATTTGGTGGACCACGCGATAAAGATGTCGTTCGAAGCGACGGGGGAGCAGATGGAGAGTCTGACCGGGGTACATGTGTCGAAGAGAGTCATAGAAAAAGACATCCAAAAAGCCGCCCAGGATTTCGACGCGTTTTATCGCACGGAGGGCGAAGTCCGGGAGAAAGAGAAAGAATGCTCCGATGATCTGCTGGTGTTGACCAGCGATGGGAAGGGGGTCGTGGTGCGGAAGTGCGACCTTCGCGAGGAGACGCGAAAACGAGCGGAGCGAGAAAAGAAGAGGAAACGAAAAAAGCGGCTGACGCCAGGCCAGAAGAAGAACCGTAAACGGATGGCGACGGTTGCTGCGGTATACTCGACGAAACGAAACATCCGGACTCCAAAGGAAGTGATGGGGCCGAGTGAGCCGGAGGCAACAGACAATGTCGTTCCGCTGAAGCCGAAGCGCACAAGGCCAAAGAACAAGCGGGCCTGGGCCAGTCTGGAAAAGGACGCAGATGTGGTCATGGACCAGATATTCGAGGAGGGGACGCGTCGGGATCCTGAGAAGGAACGACAGTGGGTGTATATTGCGGACGGGGATCTGTATCAGCTCGAACAAGTAGGAGATTTTGCCGGGCTGTATGGGGTGACGTCACTCGTCATCATTTGCGATTTCATTCATGTATTGGAATACCTGTGGGACGCCTCCCCTTGCTTCAACAAAGTCGGCAGCGAAGAGGCAGAGCAATGGGTATATAAGCGAGGGATGGAAATCTTGAAGGGGCGTGCCAGCCAGGTAGCGGCGGGAATACGGCGGAGCGCGACGAAGAGAGGACTGACGAAAAAGGACGGGAAAGCAGCGGAGAGTTGCGCTCGATATTTGCTCAATCACAAGGAGTATCTTCGCTACGATGAGTATTTAGCGCAAGGCTATCCGATAGCATCAGGAGTGATAGAAGGGACGTGCCGCCACCTGATCAACGACCGCCTCGATTTGACCGGTGCGCGGTGGAGCCTGGCCGGCGCTGAGTCTGTGCTCAAGCTCCGGTCACTGTGGTCAAGCAAGGATTTGGACGCCTATTGGGAGTTTCACAAGTGCCAAGAACACAAACGCAATCACGCCGCTCGCTACGCGGAGTCCGCGATCTCATGATTGTTTTTTCTCGTCGGGCGAAAGGAGCCGCACCCGTAGTCTATAGACTGCTTCACCATCGTTTGTCCTACGCACCTGCGGGCTGCGGGCCCCCCAAAAAACAGCCTTAGAAATCGCCCTTGATAGTATCAGCATTAAGAAGGTCAGGTGCGAATCAGCCTTCGGTATAGTGCAATGGGATCACTCAAATCAGAAACAGAGGCCGCGCTATTTTCTCTATGTGTCATTCCCTCAACTTCCAGCAACACATCAAAACGAACTGGTGGATAGTTCGGTGGGTTGATACCAACCGCCTTGCTCAATATTTCATAGAGAACAAATGGCCAGAAACGCAAAGAAACTGAAACTGTATAGTCTTTCTTCTTGACCTTTTTAAATTCATCACCTACCTCAAGTCCTCTGTCGCTTAGACAAACTAATCGTCTAGACAACGCTGTCAACCCTGATCCAACGCCCCTTGCTTCATGGGTGAAGTTATTCCGTAATTGAAACAAAAAATTCTTGCGATCATCATCAATGATAGTGATATTCTCACCTTGCTTCGTTGTAGATGTATTGGAGTTTGAATGTAACCGGACAGCTGAGCACCAGTAGTCTGAGATTGAGGAATTGTTAGAATCAGACAGGGGCGGGGGAAGAAGGACGCCAATTTTGGGGTAGGAGCTCGTCGATTCTCGAAGCGGGGTGGGTCTGAATTCGGATGAGCACG
>JBNLED010000162.1:0-16829 GCA_050304755.1 Polyangia bacterium
GTCGCCGCTGTAGTACAGGTAGTACCCGCCTTCCATGGGGGCGGGGTAGCTCTCCTCGGCGACCCAGATGTTGGTGATGTCCGTCCCGTTGAGGGTCACCTGGTCCATCTCCCAGCTGTTGATGTGGCTCCCCAGGCCCCCACTGAAGATAGCAGGTGTCGGCCGCCCCCTCCACGAGGAAGGGCACGGACGCGCTCACCAGCGCGTTGCAGCCGCTCGGGCAGGTGCAGCCCTCACAGGGGCCGCAGTCCCCGCGTCCCGGGCAGTGTTCCGGCGGATGGTGGACGAAGCGGGGGCGCTCGAAAGGGCCGGCCCCGACGCGGATCGATTCATGGCCGCGCTGATGGGGCTCTCCCGGCAGGGAGACCCGTCGGCGCGGTGGCGGCTGATGTGGATCCTCCGGGATCCGGGCGCGGACAAAAGGCGGCGGCGACAGGCCGTCGCCCATTTCGCGAAGATCTCCGACGAACGGGCGATCCCCGCGCTCTTCGATATCATCGAGCAGGAGCGGGACGAGGAGATGGCCCGCTACGCCGTGGACGCGCTGGGAGGTTTCCGATACGTGGAGGTGATCGACTTCCTCATCGCCCTACTGGAGCGCGGCTATCCGGCCCCTCGCCCCGCTGCGATCCTGAAGGCGCTCACCGGACAGGACTTGGGATACGACGTGGCGCAGTGGATGCGCTTTCGACAGACGATACCCCGACGACCCCGGCGACCGGAAGATCACGAACGGTGAGTATCAGGACCTGCGCCGACGGTTGGACGACCTCATCACTTATGATAGTCTCGACAAAAGGCTGGTTGGCAATAATTGGGACAAAGAGGGTAATGAGGATTGAAAATCTAATAATGGCGATGTGGATCGCCGCACTGACCGCCGGTTGTTCCCACCGGGCGGATTCATTCAACAACACAACCGATACGAGTGGCAGCGCGGACACGGACGCCGATACGGACACGGACACCGATACGGACACGGACACCGACACGGATACCGATACCGACACGGATACCGATTCCGACACGGACACGGACGCGGACGCCGATACGGACACGGGCGCGGACGCCGACACGGACACTGACACTGACGCCGACGCCGATAGTGATAGTGATGCGGATACCGATACGGACACCGATACCGATACCGATACGGACACCGATGCCGATACGGACACCGATGTCGATACGGACACCGATGCCGATACGGATAGTGATTCGGACGCGGATGGTGACACGGACACTGACACGGGTGGCGACACGGATACGGATGCCGATGCGGATACGGACGCGGACACGGACGCGGACACGGACACGGACACGGACGCGGACGCCGACACGGACGCGGACACGGACGCCGACGGCGACTGGCCGTTCATCCTGGGCGCGGATATCTCGAGCACCCAGGAGTCCGGCGCGACGTTTCGGGATACGGATGGTCAGACCAAGAGCATCTTCGCGCTGCTCCAGAGCCACGGGTTCAACTACATCCGGTTGAAGACCTTCGTCGATCCCAAGGCGCCGTACGGATACGCCTCCACCGCCAACGGGTGCGCGGGGCTCCCCGAGGCGTTCGGCGACAGAGATCACGTGGTGGCCTACGGCCGGCTCGCCAAGGAGGCGGGCATGGGGTTCCTCCTGGACTTCCACTACAGCGATGTCTGGGCGGATCCGGGCAACCAGATCATTCCCGACGCATGGCGCGGCGTCTCCTCCATCGAGGCCCTCGCCGACTATGTCTACGACTACACGGTGGACGTCATCTCCACCGCCGTCGCGGCCGGCGCCAGGCCCGACATGGTGCAGGTGGGCAACGAGACGACCCCCGGCATGCTGGCCCACGTCCCCAACTCCGAGACCGACTGCTGGGGCAACAACGTCAGCGACGCCCCCATCGGGGGCAGCATCTCGAACTGGGACAACCTGGCGATCCTGCTCAAGGCCGGCATATCGGGGGTCCGCGACGTCGACCCGGACATCCGGACCGTCCTCCACCTGGAGAGCACCGCCCGGGTGGACGACGTGCGGTGGTGGGTGGACAGCGCCCTCTCCCGCGGCGTCGACTTCGATATCCTCGGTCTCTCCTGCTACTCGGCGTTCCAGGGGCCGCCGTCCACCTGGGAGAATACGTTCAACACCGTCGCGTCCGCCTATCCGGAGCTCTCCTTCATCATCGCGGAGTACAACCCCGACCGGACCGAGGCCAACATGATCATGAAGAACCTCCCGGACGGCCGGGGCCTGGGCACTTTCTTCTGGGAGCCGACCCGCAGTGGGGAGTGGGGGGAGTCGATGTTCACCTGGCAGGGGAACGTCGCCGTGGCCAACAGCGCGGATTTCGCCGAGTACGATGCCCTGCTTCCCTCGCTCGGGCTGTGAAGCTTTCACCCGAAAGCTCGAGCCTCAACCCCGTGTCCTGAAGCGCCGATAGGGTTACGCGGCGGCCGACGGGATCGATGTCCAGCACCGCGATGTGCTTGCCCGTCTCTCTCCGGTAGGGGGCAATATCCATCCTCCGGAGTCCCTGGAGGCTGGCGGTTTCTAGGTCATCGAGAACAGATCCTCAGATTTGGCCTCTCATGAAACCATGAATCGGCTCAGGGGGAAGGGCGGATTTGACCAAACGTTCGTCCGATGGCAGGATCCTCCCCTGAACCCGATAGCTTTGAGAATATGAGGTTATTACTTGTTTATAAAAAACACCCCAGCCTCCCCGGGCACGCGGTGGCCCGCATCCTGTCTGGTCTGGGCAGTCCTCGTATGGGGGTGCGGCTCGACGGCGATTGAACGCCTGGCGCTCGAACCCGCCGAACAGCCCGGTCGGTCGGAGGTCGTTCGTTCCGAACCGTCCCCTCGGGCCGAACGCCTCGATTCGCCTCGGACGCTTTCAGACACCTATCCCGGCGATGTGGGAATGGAAGGCGATCCGGCGGTGGTGTGGATGGAGGGCTTCGAATCCGGGAGCCTGGACGCGGTGATCTCGCGCTATGACAGTCACAAGAACCCCGCCGGGATGATGCTCGTCTCGGACGTGCCGCCGAAGAGCTCCGGTCGCCGGGCCATGCGGATGACCTCCGGTGGAGGCCACCCGAAGGCGACGGACCTCTACAAGAGCTTCGGCCCCGGTCAGGACGAGTGGTACGTGCGGTGGTACGTCAAGCACCAACCGGACGCGGAATACCACCACGCCGGCATGTGGTTCGGGGGCTACAACCCTCCCCTCGAGGCGCCCTATCCCCGCGCCGGCCAGCGGCCCCGGGGGGACGATTTTTTCAGCATCGCCGTGGAGCCCGTCAATGAAGAGGTGAAGCACCTTGATTTCTACAATTACTGGATGCGGATGCGCTCCTGGACGGAGACCGAGGAAACCTTCTGGGGGAACTCTATGGTGTATTACAGCAACCGCACACGTTACGACGACCAGTGGATGTGTGTCGAGGTCCATTTCAGAGTCAATTCTGATATGAGCACCTCGAAGGACGCGGAGCTCACGCTCTGGATCGATGACGATCACATCGTGACATTCAATGAATCTCAGGGGCGCGGGTACTGGGTGGCGGATCACTTCTGCCTCGAGGATGCGGATCTCAAGGCCTGCACGGACTATCCCCCTTCGCCCGGCCAAGAGATGCGCCCTCCGGATCTTCAGGTCCGCACGGTCGACGCGCTCCGGTTGAACTACTTCTGGCCGGAGATCTATACCACCGCGAAGCAGGAGGCCACCATCTGGTTCGACGACATGGTCGTCGCCACCCGGCGGATCGGCTGTCTCCGATAGCGTCCCTCAGGTGTCGGTGTGTGAAAACAATGTGGCCCTCAGATCCGTTTCCGTTAGTCCCAAGGGAGAGATATTGGTTCTTGTGCTCGGTGGCTGATGAAAGGGGCTATGTTCATCTGAGGCTTTCCGGGGACGAGATCCGAGTGTCCTGAATCGAATCAGAAGAACTCGAGGTCATCGACCTCGATGAATCCGACATCCCGGGTGTCCTCCGGCAGGAAGCCGCTGCCGAGGCGCCGGTTGCACTGGGGGAAGAACCGGATCCCCCCCAGGGTCTCGAGGAGGTCCGCCAGATCGTCCCCCGGATCGAGCCCCTGCTGCACGGCCCAGCTGACGACCTCGGCCTCCTCGAACAGGACCTCCACCTCCTCGGCCTCCTCTGTCAGCCGGATGTCCCATCCGAACGAGACGCCGGCCAGGAGAGCGGACGCCTCGGGGCTGGCCAGATCCAGCCGCAGGGTTCGGGGCTCGTCGGCGCGGAGCCGCATACGGATCCCCGTGAGGTCCGTGACGTCCCGGTAACCGTCGTCGAAGAGCAGGGTCAGGTGCATCCACTGTCCCCACGCGGCGTCGGTGTTGCCGTAGTCGAAGGAGAGCCTGAAGCTCTGATCGCCGCCGATGGGATCGTCCCGGTTCAGCGAGACCTCGGCCGCCGTATTGGAGGCGTTCAGGAGCTCCGTCCCCGCCCAGAGGCCCATCTCGTCCACGGCCTCGAAATCGTGAACGGCGTCGAGGGAGAGGTTGAACGCCTCGATGGGCGGGCCGTCGGCGAGACGTTCCAGGCGCTCCCTCAGGAGGGGGAGGTCCGCCCGGAGCCTGGCGAGGGCGAGATCGAAGGCCTCGAGCCCCGGGCCGTGGGGATCCGCCGCCACCGCGTCGCGGAGAAACGCCTCATGGCCGTCGATGGCCGCCCCCATGGCCGCCTCGGCGAACGGCCCCTCCAGCAGCGACCGTGCGCTCTCCCGATAGACCGCGAGGTCCTGGCGGATGGCCGTGAACAGGGGATCGCAGCCGGGGGCCATGACGCTGTAGATGCCGCCCCAGGCCGGGTAGCTCGCGTCGCAGTCTGCAACCTCCGCGGTCCAGCGGGGCACCGCGCCGAAGCCGAGGCGCATGGCGAGGGTGTTGTCCTCGTCCCACGGGATGAGGGTGAAGTGGGCCGGCGCGTCCTCGTAGAGGTAGTAGTTGTGATTCCCGCCGAAGTCGAGATCCGCCGACGTGTAGTAGGCGGTGACGCCGTCCACGTTGTTGATGGCGTCGTCCGCCGCCATGTAGCGGGCCAGGGCGTCGAGGTCCATGTATTCGCCGAGGGTCTCCCGGAGCGCGGTCTCCTCCGCCTCGGAGAGGGCCTCGACGAAGCCGAGGAAGCTCGAGATGTCGCCCTCCTCCTCATTGGTCTTCAGCTGGCTCAGGATCCACGTCTCCGGATCGAACTCCGGCCAAAGCACCGGCCACAGCTCCTTGTAGAGGTTGTTGTCCGGCGCCTCGGGGAAGCGATCGGCGGTGAAGCGGCCGTCCACCTGCTCCACCATACCGAAGAGCCCCCGGGGCTCGCCGTTCACCCTAAGCTCGGCCCACGCGGCCCGCGGGGTGGCGATGTCCATCGCCCGGAAGAGGTCGTAGGAGAGCCGCTCCTTCATATAGGTGTCGTCCTCCTTGTAGGCCTGGAAGTTGAGCCGCTTCATCCCGAAGAAGCGCCCCTCGGGATCATACTCGCTGAACTTCATCTTCATGCTGAGCTTCCGGCAGATCATGTTGTCGTCGCTGTCGAAGCACCCGTACAATGAACCGTAGCTCCCCTTGAAGCGGAGCCCGATCTCGCCGAGGGACTGCCCCTCGTAGCAGGCCTCGGCCCGCACGTACTCCTCGTCCCGGGCGTCGATCTGGAGGTCCGCCCACGTCGCGGGGGGGAGGTAGACGTCGAAGACGGGGATCGACGACGCGCCGAAGAGATCGTCGGCGTCGGCCTCGGCCAGCTCCGGATTCCGGGGGGCGCAGTCGAAGGCCGGCATCTCGGTGTCCAGGCTGGCGTCCGTGTCGCTCCCGGAGTCGGTGTCGTTCCCGGAGTCGGTCTCGCCGTCCGTCTCCTGTCCGGTGTGCTTCTCCTTCGGAGGCTCGTCGCCGGTTCCGCCCGGCGCGCCGTCGCCGCAGCCTGGGAGCATGGCCAGAAGCCCCGCGAGTACCAGAATCCGGAATCCGGGGCGGGTCGCCGGGGAACAGACGTCGGTCTCTATATTAGTGTGTCGCGTCATCATCACAAACCTCCAACTCGTATCGCAGCTCCGGGCCACTGTAATGCAAATCCGACTCGGTGTAATTTAAAAATCGAGCATCACCGGGAGGTGGTCGGAAGGGGAGGGGACCCCGTCTCCGAGAGGCGCGGCGAGTCGGACGGACTCCGGGCGATAGCGCGACATCGCGGCCGGCGAGAGGAGGATGTGGTCGAGGAGACTCTCCATGGCGGGGTAGGTCCATCCCTCCGGGAGCGCCTCGAGGTTCACGGCGGTGAGGTCGTTGGCGCTGTTCTTCGGGTTGTCCGAGGTGAGGCGGAGGCGGCTCAGGGTGCCCTGGTCGGCCCAGTCGGAGTCGCTCATGGTGTTCATATCCCCCAGCACGATCACCGGCTCCCGCGCGGGATCGTGATGCGCGGTGAGGTACGCCTCCAGTCGCGCGGCCTCCCGCAGCCGCGCCGACCGGGACGCCGGGTCGTCGCCGGATTTGAGGTGGCAGCCGAAGAAGCGAAGCGGCGTCCCCCCGGCGTCCACGCCGAACCGGAGCACGGTCCGGGTGTTCTCTTCGAGGATCTCGTCCACGTCGATCAGGGGAAAGCGGCTCCACACGCCGATCGCGTTGAACCCGTCGCTCATGGCGGTGACCGCTCGGTGGGGCATGGGGTGGGAAACCACCTCGAGGGCGCGGGTAAAGGCCGTCACGTCGTCGTCCGAGGCGGCGCTCTGGATCTCCTCCAGGATCAGAACGTCGATCCCCTCGGTCGCCGCGAACCGCGCCACCGCCGAGTGCTGCGGCGGCGCCGTTCCGTCCGCATCGAAGTCCGCCACGTTGTAGGTGGCGATGGTCAGTCGGCGCGCCTGTGTTCCCGCGTCGGCGGACTCGAATGCGACGACATCGTCCGACGGGAGCTCGGGCATGCAGCTGGCGTAAGCTATCGCGGCCAGGAGCGCGAACCCGTAGGGGATGGCGCGGAGCGTGTTTTGAAATCGGGACATTGTCGGACCTCCTGCTACCCTTTCGGGCGGTTGAGCGGAAAAGTTGCCAATGGAACCAACTTTTTTTGAAAACGACGACATGACCGTCGGGCTGACGCCTTTTTCGCGACCTTGAAGAAAGGAGGCAAGAGGCTACAATGTCCATGCCCTCGGAGAACTCCGGTTTCGTTCCCTTGGCGGAGGGCAGCAACGACACTCTGAAGCGAACAACGAGGCACAAAAATGCAGAGGAATGCACTTCCATGAGCACGGACAAAAAGCGGGGCCCCCGGGGCCGACGTTGGGGGCGCCTTTTCGTCGTCGTCTGCGCGCTTTCCATCGCCGGTGTTATCGCCTATCGCCAGATGCGCGCCCCCGAGGTCCCGGCGATCACCGTCCAGAGCAAACAACTTATCAAGACCATCGCCGCCGTGGGCCGCATCGTGCCACCTTCGGTCATCGAGATCGGCCCCTCCCAGCCGGGGATCGTCACTTCGGTGGGAACCGACGAAGGCAAACGGGTGAAGAAGGGGGAGATTCTGGTCCAGCTCGACGACTCGGAGCTGTTTGCCCGAAAGGCCGGCGTCGAAGCGGCCCTCGCGGCGGCTCGCTTGAAAGTGAAGGGTATCAAAAAGGTATTGGCTCCCCAGGCGCAGGAGGCCCTTCGCCAGTCGGAGCTGGCGGTGGCACATGCCGAGGACACCCTAAACAGGGTGTTGGTATTGAGCAACGCCGGGGCCGCCGATGAAGCGACACTGCAGGAAGCGCGAAACGACCTGGGCCAGGCCAAAAGCCGACGGGAGAGCGCTTTTGTGAAGGCGTCGAGCGTCGGCCAAGGGGGGATCGACTACCGGTTGGCCTTGGCCGAGCTCGCCCAGGCCGAGGCGGCGGCTCAGGAGATAAACGCCAAGCTGATCGATACCCATATCACTTCCCCCACCGATGCCGTCGTGCTCAAGCGAAACGTCGAACCGGGGAACACCGTTCAGCCCGGATCGGTCTTGATGGTGCTCGCCGACGACAGCGAAACCCAGGCACTCGTGCCCATCGACGAGAAGAACCTGTCGCATCTGGAACCCGGGAAGGAAGCCCTCGTTTCGGTGGACGCCTACCCGGACATTCACATCAAAGCAACCGTAACCGCTATTGCTCCGACTGTCGACGCGACGCGGGGAACCGTGGACGTGCGGCTGACGATCCCCAACCCACCGTCGTTTTTAAAACCGGACATGACCGCCTCCGTGGAGATCGTGACCGCGATGAAGCCGGAAGCGGTCAGCCTGCCCCCACGAGCGGTAATGGGGGGGGACTCCAAGCAACCCTACGCCTGGGTGGTCAAGGAGGGGCGCGCTCGTCGAAGCGCAGTCACTCTCGGACTTCGGGGAGACGCTGCCATAGAGATTACCTTCGGACTCGGTCCCGGCGACGTGGTGCTCCTCGCGGACGGCGTCGATCTCGAGGATGGAGACTATGTTGAGCCGGTTCCGCCGGACATGGACAGCGGGGCTTAGATGGGTGAGGAGACCGTGTAATGTTCGTCTGGACCATGGCGGTGAGGTTTCTACGGGAGGGGCGACACCAGTCGGTCCTCATCGTCGTCGGCGCGGCGGTGGGTGTGGCGGTGATGGTCTTTTTGACCGCGTTGATTGGCGGCGTTCAGAGCAACCTCATCGATAAGACCCTCGGATCGATATCCCACGTGACGCTCAGCGAGGGGGAGGTCGCGCCGAGAGCCCTCATGGCCGAAACCGCCGACACGGTCGTCTTCCGCACCGTTCAACCCCCGGCCCAGCCTCTCTCGACCATCGCCAATTGGCCCGCTCATCTGCGGTCGCTTTCGGCCCTTCCGGAGATCACCGCCTCCTGCCCGGTTCTCTCGGGACCGGGAACCGCTAGAAAGGGTCAGGGGGTGGAACCCGTGGTCGTCAACGGCGTGGACACCGAGCGATACAACCGGGTCATCCCCATCGCGCACCGCATGGCCACCGGGGGGTTTACCCTCAGAGGCAGCGACGTCATCATCGGCGCTTCACTGGCAGATACGCTGGGGGCCATGGTTGGCGACAAAATCCGCATCGAGGGGCTCACCGACCGGTCCGCCGTGTTGACCGTGGCGGGCATCTTCGACTTGGAGAACCGGGAGGCCAACAGCCGATGGGCCTTCGTCACCCTCACCACCGCCCAATCCCTCCTGGATGTTCCGGGGGGGGTCTCCCAGATCCTTCTCAGGGTCAGTGATATCTTTCAGGCGGAAGAGATCGCCGGTCGCGCCGCCTGGCAGACCGGCCTGTACGCCGAGAGCTGGATGGGACAGAACGCCGAGTTGCTCTCCGCGCTTCGTTCTCAGGACAGCTCCAGCTCGATGATACAGTTCTTCGTGGTGCTCGCCGTGGCCCTCGGCATCGCCAGCGTTCTGTATGTATCTGTCGTACAGAAGTCCAAGGAGATAGGGATACTGAAGGCGATGGGGACGAGGAGCGCGACCGTGGTGCGGATCTTCATCGCTCAGGGGCTGTTGGTGGGCGTGATCGGCTCGCTCATCGGATGCGCTCTCGGCGCGGGGCTGGCCATCGCTTTCCGCGATCTCTCCACGGATCCGGAGGGGGCGCCTCTTCTTCCCATCGTGCTGACCGCCCCACTCTTCATCAGATCGTCCGTCATCGCCTTTCTGAGCAGCGGCCTGGCCGGAATCGCTCCGGCCCGTCGGGCGAGCCGCCTCAATCCCGTGGAGGTCATCCGAAATGGATAACGACGCGTTTGCCCTTTATAATATCAATAAAACATACGGAGGGAAGAACGGAACCCAGGTGCTTCACGATATAAACCTGACCCTGACACCGGGAGAGTTCTCTGCGCTGATCGGTCCGTCCGGCTCGGGAAAGAGCACCCTGCTCCACCTCCTTGGTCTGCTCGATACCCAGACCTCCGGTACCCTGAACATCCACGGCACCGAAACGGCCCGGCTCACCGACGATGAACGGACCGCGTTTCGAGGGCGCACTTTGGGGTTCATCTTCCAGTTTCACCACCTGCTCGGCGCCTTTACTGTCATCGAAAACGTGACCATGCCCGTATTCATCGAGAAGGGGCGGGTAGACGAGGAAACAAGGGAGCGAGCGGTCATGCTTCTCGAACGCGTGGGCATGTCCCCCTTTCTCGAGCGCAAGGCAACCGATCTATCGGGGGGACAGCAGCAACGGGTCGCTATCGCGAGAGCCTTCGTGCATCGGCCGGCCATTGTGCTCGCGGATGAGCCTACGGGTAACCTGGACACCGCCAGCGCCGATGGTGTGTTTGATCTCTTTCGTCGCCTCAACGAGGAGTGGCGCACCACGATGCTCATCGTCACCCACGATCCGCGCCTGGCGGACCGGTGCGATCGCATTATCCGCATTCTGGACGGGCGAATTGTCTCCGACCAGACGGGCACTGCCGCCGGTCCCTGCCGGGCCTGTGGATATGGGCCGTGCCTTCGGGACACCTGTCTGCGATCCGCTGACCTCGTTTAGTAAGATGCGTCAGAATTTTCCACCGCTTTCCTTTTGGTAGAAGGTGCTCGAAAGCTAAAGATCCGGCACGCTGCTTTCAAACGGCGACCTCTCGATCATCGACCCGGACATCTGCTCGGAAGACTCGCCGACTGAACCGGGCCTTTATTGAAAACGGCCCGTAACCGGCCAGCGTGCAAATAACCCTTCTCCGAATTGAACGGGCTCGGAACGAGCGCCCTCCGGATTCTCGATGATGATATCGGCTGCGCCCGTGCCCGGTGTCATATCGGCGTCTGAGAATACGACGAGTATCCTCTCCGGGCTCTCCACGTTCATGGGGCTGGCCTCTGAAATGGGGGTGCCGTTGATGATGACTGTCGCGTCCTCGCTGAAGCCGGTGCCCGCAATTTCAAAGCCCGAGACCTCTTGCTCGTTGAGCAGTAAGGTCGTCGAGCTGATGCTTTCGATCCTCGGACGCGTGGGCTCCGGTATGTATTGAAACCTCGCGATACCGTGCTCGGCGTCGGCGCTTCCGATGGGGGTGCCCTCGGCGTCGACGAACGTCGCGGTGAACGGACGCTGTACCAAACGGCCTTCATGGTCGACGACGCCCACGCTGAGCGAGGCCGGTCCCCCCGCGGCGAACCGACCGGGGCCGTTCAGAAAGGCCGTCGCCGGATCACCGGCGCGGGTTCGAATCAGATACATGGCGGGTCTGACCAGCCACTTTGATACGTCCGGCGGGAAATCCCCCTCAGCCGTGCCGAGGTTCACATCGAATTTTACCAGCAGGGAGTTGGTCGCCGGTGTTATCTGTAGTCCCAAATCATCGCTCAGCGTGAACGACTCGTCTATGACATCGATCCCGGCGGTGACCCGAACCGTCGCCCCGATCACGTCTTCGATACGGCGCCCCAAGAGCGTCGCCACGTCTTCGGCGCGAAGGTGAATCTCGGCGGCTTCGCCTGCGGCGATTTCTATAGGTTCGATTCTCGGCGTCACATAACGTTCCTCGTCGGGCTCGGGAGTCAGCCATGTCTCCAACTCGTCGGCGAGGGGCAATACGGACTGGGCCTCTGACAGTACAGCGGACAACGCCAATGACGACGGCAGCGCATAGGTGAACTTGTGTTGGCTCTCAATACCGGCTCGATAAATGGCGGCCGTGTCATCGCCCGCAGCTGTTATCGAAGCCCATAGCTCCTGCGTCAATCCGTCCACCGAGGTGTTGGGCGCGTCTGCAATCAGGTCGGTACCGGAACGACTCAGGAAGTCGGCCATGAAGTCAGCGTTGGTGGCGGCCGGTACATTTTCGGTGAGCCCTCCGACGCCGGGCTGACCGAGCTCTTCGAATACCGGCAGGGCCGACGCGGCCATCTCACGAAGCAGGAGCGTTTCGTAGGAGGCGTCCTCCAGACCCTCCATCGACCGGAGTCCGTGGAGAGCAAAAGACAAGGCGTTGGTGACCTCCAGCGCGTAGGACTCGGTGGTGATCGAGGAGAGACCGTTGCTCTCGCTGGACGGCGGGGCGAGCCCTAGGGGCCCGTCTCCCCCCTGTGAATAAGGCCACGGGCTGATAAACCGGGGGCCGAATGGCCCTGACGGAGTTGATGAGACTTCCAATGACATGCCGATGGATGCGGGGGACAGTGAAAACAGGCCGGCGCTCGCAGCAACCCCAGTGCTGTACTGGTAGGCCCTCACCGGCCCTCGTCCCTCACTCAGATAAGCGGTGTATCCCTGAGAATAGATAAAAATCGAATAGGAGAGGGTGAGGGCGCTGAGGCTCCTGAGATAGTCCGCCGAGATCTCATCCGGTCGGTCCCCTGCGATACATCCGGCGCCCACGGAGTGCGCTACATTTGCCAAGTCCGGCGGGATGTACACAAGCGTGCTGAATGACCCCATCTTGTACACCCCCTCCCGTCCGAAAAGCAAGAGCGCGGAGAGCGACTCGGCGGTCCCGAGGGCGCCCCCGGATACCGAGTAGGACATAAAGCAGACCTTGCCGTCCAGGGTGCCGATGGCCTCTACTTCTTCTCCGGGGGTCGGCGGGTTGCGAAGCCCCAAGAAATGAGCCCCCATCATCTCCGAGCCGTCACCGGAGGTCGGCGCGGAAACCTTCTGATTCGACACCGGCGCGACCGCGTCAGGCGGCAACAACACCATCTCGACCGGGTTGCTCACCATCTCCTCTCCTCCCATGGTGACTATCGCCCGGACCCCCGTGGTTCGCCCGGGAACGCCGGGGGTGTACTCGAATAACGGCGGGACGGTATCTCCTGTAATCACAATGCCATCTGGATCATCGGCCGAGGCGTCCGGCGGATCTCCGTCATAGCCAGGACCCGTTTCGCATCCAATGAGCCCCGAAAGGATCACCATGACTGTTACTCCAATTTCGTGTTTCATCTTCACCACCTTTTTCTTTGCCCGATTGTCAGTCGTCGGGCACGTTTTGAACCTGCTGCTCCCTCCATCGGACGTTTGCTCCGGAAAGTTTCCAATCGAACCGACAAAATTTTATTTTTGTTGGGAATTGCCGAGCGGTTGCTTCGGTGCAAGCAGTCCGATCAGACCGAACGGCCCGATCCGTCTGATCCCTCCGATGACAGTCATTGAGCCGGCGTCCGTTCCGGCGACGCCTATTTCCGTCCCGCCTTCAAGAGCTCTGCCGGCAGGTCAAAGAACGTCGATACCTCCGCGTAGGGGATCAGCATTTCGCTAGACACCGCGGAGGTGGCCGAATCGGGGTACAATACCAGCTTAATCCCCTGATTATCGAGACAGTAGGTCAGATCAGCAAAAGAGTCCTCGCTGACGTCGTCTTTCCTGGCCTGTTGACGCCACCGTTCCCTGAGCCGCTCCATCTCCGCGTCCTTCAACAGAACGGCCAGCTCGTACTGACGGCCGCTCTGCAGGTCGACGACCGCGCAGAGACCCGCCGCCCGGCCGCTGCCCCCGGGGAAAATCACCGAAGTATGCAAGCCGACGAAATTTCCCCATGATCCGGAGAGCCTGGTTTCGTTCATGTATTCGTATTCCTCGTTGTCCTCGGGCTCGACACAGTCCTGCGGCGTCAGCAGCTTGCCCACGGTAATGGTCTTGCGGATACGGCGATTGATTTTGTCCGCCACCTTCTGATCGGCGAGCTGCCCGAATTCGATCCACGTGCGCCTGGCCGAGCAGACCGAATTGAACCGCTGGAACTCTGTTTTGGGGTAGACCACAACCCCGTTGGGCATGGTGACGGACGATCCGGTCTCTGTCCTCACTTCCGCGGCCGGCGGCGCATCCGTCGTCGGTGAAGTCGCTGCCCCGGAGGGGGCCCCTATATCAGACGACGGACTGGTCTCCGATGTTATCTCTCCATGGCTCGGGTATCCCTCGGGATGAGGAAACGGGGCCGCGAATCGGGTGATCGTTTCATTGCTCTCCAAATCGTCGAGGGCCGATACGCGCATGTAGGGGTAACCGACGCCGCCGTCCGGTCCTTTGAATGACTTCTGTGTCGCGTCCCAAACATACGTCGCCGAGGGCGTCATCGTCGCGCCGTCCCCCGGCGTCGGTCCGATATGTATCTTCATGATGTCGGGGTTGCTCGTGACCTCGCTCCGCCACGTCCAGCCCACGGGGTTCATGAGGATGATGAGCGTCGGCTTCTGCGGCGATGGGGTCATGGGAACGACCGCGAGCTTGCGAAGCCAGTATCTGTAGTCGTGAAACGTTATCAGGTGGTCATCGACCTTGTCCACCACCGTATCGCCATTGATATCCTGGAACACACCGTCCGCCACGTTGGCGTTCGAATAGATCGGGTGAAACGCGCCGTCGCTGTCGATAAGGTCGAATCCGGTCGAAAAGAAGCTGCCGTCGTTCCGTGGCGTTCGATGGAACACCGCGAAGAGGGGGGGGCCTTCCGATTGGGGGCAGATGACGACCTTCGCGATGGGGTCGTACGGTAAGTCGTCCTCGAATCGAACGGGCTTGCCCGCTCGCTCGGCCAAGCGGGCGTAGGCGTCCTTTCGATTTTCAGGGCTGAGCAACTGCCGGACGAGGTCGTTTGTTATCCCGGCGCGTCGGACCGTCTCGAGAGCCCTGGCTTGCTGGCGTTCGGAGATCTCGACCGATTCTTCATCGACGGGAGGCCTCGGGGGCGCGCTCGGATTCGAGACAGCGTCACTGTTTTTGCTTGCGCTGCACCCGAAGACGTATGGGAAACAGAGGATCCAGAATACCGGGACCGCAGACCAGTATGGCCGATAGGAAGGGAGAGCTCGGACGCGGCTCGCCGGGGAAGCATAGAAGCCATTTCGGATATGTCGTCCGTCTGTCGCAGTTGCCATTCGTTCTCTCTCGTCTGATTGCATGAACGCGAAAATAGCATTCATCTAGGGAAAATTACATCGGAAATGGGTAACGCGCGGCATGGGGTCTGTGGAGACCCGAAGGGTTATCGATCCGAGGGCGGCGGCTCCATCACCCCGTCCCCCGCCAGAACGCTCTCGAGGAACGACACCACCTGGGCGCTGGGCACCGAGAAGGAGATGCCCTGGGTGTCCCTGAGCACCGCAGTGTTCACCCCCACCCACGCGCCGGTGAGAGTGATGAGGGGACCGCCGGAGGATCCGGGGTTGACCGCGGTGTCGGTCTGGAGGAAGTCGATGTGTCGCCCTTCGCCTTCGCGCTCCATCTCGTCCAGCGCCCGGCCGGTCTGGCTGATGATGCCGTGGGTCACGGTATGCCCCAAACCGAGGGGATTTCCCACCGCGATGACCCAATCCCCCACGGCCATCTCCTCCGAGTCTCCCATGGGGATCACGGGGAACTCCCGGTCCGGGGCGTCGACCTTCAAGAGCGCCAGATCGAGCACCGGATCCCGGGCGACCACGGACAGCGCGTAGTCCTTGCCCTCCTGAGTCCGGGCGGTGATCTGCCTCGCGTTCTCGATGACGTGGTTGTTGGAGAGCAGGTATCCCGACGGGTGGATGAAGAACGCCGAGCCGAGGGCCTCGCCGTACACCTTGAACCGCAGCCCCCGGGTGGGAATGGGGAGCAGCTTCAGTTTGTAGGGGACCTCGGTCTTGGTATAGATGCTCACCACCCCGTGGCTCGCCTCCAGGGCCACCCGTCGGATGAGCTGACTGTCCAGGGGGACCGCCTCCACGGTCGTCGCGGCCACGGAGACCACGGCCTCCACCCCCTTGCCCGAGAGGGCGCTCGCTCCCGGACGGAGCAGAATCGGTGTGTCGGGATTGACCTCATCGGGCGCCTCGGGTTGGATGCCGAGCCCCGCCCGGGCGCAGCCATGGCCCGCCAGGCTCAATACCACCGCAATGTGCATCGCCTTTTTCATCATCTGCGTCACTCCTGTGTCCTGTGAAAGCCTCTATAGCTCGTGACCCCCAGTGTAAAGCCCCTGGCCGTCATCAGGCAAACAGGAGGCTCATGAGCTCATCGCGGGGCATCCCGAAGTGCCGGGCCACATCCCATAGCATAGCGTTGATCTTGCCGATGGTCAGCTGCTTGTGGTTGGGGATGGTGATGTGGTGCTGGCCCCGAACGTCGGTCGTCAGCCGCATGTGGCTGCCCACCTGGCGGGTCACCCGGTAGCCCAGGGGTTTGAGCCTGTTGACGATGTCCCGGGCGGAGATGTTCCGCGGGCGCTTCATCCCTCACCGCGCTCGACGGTCTCTTCACTCACCACCTCTACGAAGCGCAGCAGCACCGATCCGGGGGCGCACCCGTCGTCGAAGTGGCAGCAGACCGCCTCACAAATCTGTTCCCGCAGCTCCTCGACCGTCGCGGCCTCCGTGACGATACTCGCCCCGAACGAGCGCGCCAGGTAGGTCCCGTCCGCGAGCCGCTCCACCATGAATTCGAATTTGGGGTCGTCTGTCATCCGTCTATCTCCTCCGCCGCTCCGCCTGGGGATTCGGCACTATACGAAGCCTATATCATCTCATCTCAGAAGAGGGCAAACGCCATTGGGGCCCAGGTGGAACCCACCTATAGTGGTCCCCCATCTCTCCGACGTCTTTTCACGACGTATTCAATGGAAATCCGTGCGGCTGGCTTGCAATTTTATACATCATGTTGGTACGCGATTAGATTTACAGGACGTTTGAGATACCTACCTTAAGGAAGATCACCGCCAATGTTTGTATCATCGGTCGGCGTGAAGGCCTCGGATTCTTCAACAGTCGGGCTGCAGGCATCGTCGTCAATGTCGTTGCCGTCGTCGCACGCCTCCACCCCGTCTTGGACAATCCCATCGCCGCACACGGCCCCGACGCAGGTCGAGAGGCAGGCGTCGGTGTCGCCGGCGTTGCCGTCGCCGGCGTTGCCGTCGTC
>JBNLED010000163.1:0-18220 GCA_050304755.1 Polyangia bacterium
TGACACCGGGGCCGATGCGGACTCGGACATGGATGCCGATACGGATACCGACTCGGACTCGGATGCCGATGCGGACTCGGATGCCGATGCGGACTCGGATACCGATGCGGACTCGGATGCCGATGCGGACTCGGATGCCGATGCGGACTCGGATGCCGATACGGACTCGGACGCGGATACGGACTCGGACGCGGATACGGACTCGGATGCCGATACGGACTCGGACGCGGATACGGACACCGACGCCGATACGGACACCGACGCCGATACCGACGCCGATACCGATGCCGATACCGACGCGGATGCCGATTGCCCGGATACCTGTGTGAGCCGCTTGCAGTGCCGCTCCATGAGCGGCGCGGTGAGCGAGCAGTATACCTGCCCCAACCAGGAGGATTCTTGCTGTATCGTCGGCGATTCCGACGGCGATTCCGACGTCGATACGGATGCCGATACGGACGCGGATACCGATGCGGATACGGACAGCGATGCGGACGGCGACGTGGACGGTGATGCGGACGGCGATGTCGATACCGACACCACGGACCGGATCCTGGCGGCCGGGCTCGACATCCACGCGATCACGATAACTCAGGGGGTGCAGATTCCCCTGATGGTCGACTGGATGGATATCGGCGATCGGAATGCACCCGTCGTGCAGGGACGGGAGGCCCTGTTGCGGGTCTACGTATCACCGCAATCGGGCTGGTCCTCACGCGAGGTCGAGGCGCGTGTCGATTTCCAGTCATCCGAGGCGTCGGTGTCGTCGCTGGTCGCCAGACAGCAGATCTCGGGCGCCTCAGAGGAGGGCGACATCTCTTCCACCCTCAACATCGAGATTCCCGAGACGTACCTCGCCGGCGATTTGCAATACCGGGTTTCGCTGCTGGAAGTCAGCGACGCGACCGGCAGCGGTGATACCACCCGCGCCCGTTGGCCCGAGAGCGGCATGGACGCGATGGAAGAGGCCAGCGCGGGGGGCGGTCTTCAACTGGTGATCATCCCGGTTCAATACAACGCCGATGGATCCGGAAGGCTCCCCGACACCAGCGAGTCCCAACTGGCGCTCATCCGGGACTACTTCTTCCGCCACTACCCGGTGCCGAACGACGAGCTCAGCCTCACGGTCGGCGAGGTGTTGCCGTATGACGGAGCGATCGGCTCGGACGGCTCGGGGTGGGAGCAGCTGCTGGATGTGGTCTTGTCTCTGCGGGACGAGCGCGGCGCCTCCGACAAGGAGTATTTCTACGGGATGTTCGAGCCGCAGGAGAGCTTCAACTCGTACTGCCGGATGGGGTGCGTCACCGGCCTCGGATACGTTCCGGACTCACCGGGCGGGGGCGGCTGGTTCGGTTCGATGTCCGCCGCCATCGGCGTCGGCTACACCGGCGACTACTCGGCCAGCACCATGATTCACGAGGTGGGGCACAACCATGGCCGCCTGCATGCGCCCTGCGGGGTGACCGATCCCGATCCCGGTTACCCTTACAGCGAGGGAAGCATCGGCGTCTGGGGATACGATCTAATGAGCACAGACCAATACGACCCTCAGCGGTATGCCGACTTCATGGGGTATTGCGAGACCCAGTGGGTCAGCGACTACACATACCGGGCGTTGTTCGACTGGATGTCGGAGACCAATACCCTCAGCGCAATCCAGGGGGAACCGATGCCGTGGCGATCCCTCAAGATCTGGTCGACCGGGGAGATTGTCATCGGCAAGACGTTCGAATTCGCCGGATTCCCCGGCGGAACGGAGCGGGAGGTGGAGTTGCTCGATCTGAACACCGAGTCGGTGGGGACCGTTACCGGCTATTTCACGGGCTACGATCACCTGCCGGGCGGCATCGTCTTCTTCCCGGAGCCGACGGATGACGTCTTTTATGTCAGAATCGACGGTTCCACCCCCATCCCGCTATGAGAACCTGAGCCGGGCGCCGATAACAACCTCGACAAAGGGTCTGCCGAATCGTGCCGCCTGATCGGTGCCATGCACCGCCCTGATCTCGGGCAGGGTCACCCCGGCGTTCGCGCCGATGAAGAAATCGTACAGCTCGGACGGGAGCACGTACAACCGCATCCCGCCGCCCACGTAGGCGACGGTCTCGGTCACCTTCTGGAGGGGGGCGCCTTCGAGGCTGGTCCCCTTGGCCCAGGCGATGAGCGCGCCACCGCTGACGCCCACGGCGGGTTGGACAACCGCATTTTCCAAGAAACGGTAATACGCCCAGCCCCGGACGAGGACGTAATCGAAAGACGACCGGGCGATCGCGGAGCGGAGCTCTCTGCCGAAGGGCGAGAAGAGGAGGGAGAGCTCGACATCCAGTCCGTCGATGGGATGAACAACAAGGGAGAGAGAGAACGCGCCCCGCGGGCCCGTACCTCCCGGGGACAGGTTCACGGCGGCGGACGCGCCGAGGCCGATGAGTCGACGATCCGATTCCAGCGGGGTGGTCTCGACCAGCTCGGCGATCTCGGGGGAGACAGGCTCTTTCGGGGCCTCCCGGCCGCTGATGCGGAGCTCGAGAAGACTGGCCCGAAGGGCCTCCACGGTACGCACCGCGACGTCGATGGTCGCCGCGGTGTCATACCGCCGATCCACATCGATGCGTCGGAACGTCGTCTTCCCGGTGACGCGATCGACAATCCACAGGTCCACACCGGCGCGGTCACCCCGTCTGGACTTCGTGAGACGGACCGCCGCCGCCGCGCCGATACGGCTCGCCACCCGCTCGGATTCATCCCGCAGCGCGGCGTCGTCCCGCGCCTGACTGGGAATTACGGTGACGGAGATGTCGATGAGCTCCATCTCCGCGATGAGGGCGGCTTCGGCTTCCGGCCAGGAGAGCGAGGGACAGCACTCCGCCACGGTGAGGAGTACCACGCCGCCCCGGGGATCCTGCCCCCGTGCGACGGCGCTCACCGACAGAACCCATAATAGTATAGTAACGCAGCAGACCCTACTTGGCGGCATTCGTCCTGTCTCTCCTGGTGAGAGATATAACTTTTTCTGCCTGTTTCGTGAAGTATCCGCCTCGATAAGTCTTCAGATAAGTCCGCGCGACCCGTTCGGCGTGGCTCATCTGGCCCAAACGGGAATAGACATTGATGAGACGTCCGAGGGCTTCCTCGGCGAGGGGACCGCTCGGGGCTTCCGCGAGGTAGACCTCGAACCAGCGCTTGGCCAATTGCGGTGTTCCCTGTTCGAACGCGCTCTTGCCGAGGAGAAACGCAGCGGTATAGGCCCTCGCATGATTCGGAAACCGCGATCGGTACCCCTCGAGGAGATCGCTCGCGATATCTGCGCGCCGCGCATATCGCGCCGCGTTCGACAGGATCCAGAGGTCGGCCTCTTTCATGCGCCGCGTATCGGACAGAACGCCTTGCTTCGCTGCGGCCTCGATGGCCTCTTTGTACGCTCTGTCATGGTAGAGCTGCTGCCATGTTCGCGGCGCGCGGCGGGCCGCCTTGGTCGCCCTGATCGGGTTGGCCTTTGCCGGGGCCGTCGGTCGGACGTCGCGGGGCTCGGCCGCGGGGCGGCTGCTCGGATCGGCGCCGCCCGGGGCCGGGACCGCAGTCCTCTCGGCGACCTTGGTCGGCTCGAAGGTCACCCGCCCGACATCGGCCTCGGCCCGAAGGGATTTGCCCGCGACGATCATCATCCCCGTCTCACCGATGCCGGGACCTTCCACCAAGACCCGTCCCCGGTCGACGGAGATGAGCAGCATCGACGCGGGGTCACTCCAGTGGACGGAGAAACGGGTCCCCTTTACTGTGACGACATACGGACCGGCGCGGACCGCCCATGACGTTTTGGAGCGGGGCGCCACGTCGGCGAGCACCTCGCCCTGCTCGAGGTCGATGGTGACCCGGCGGTCCTTGGCTTCCACCACCCGGGCCTTCGTCGAGGGGACGAAATCAAAACGGCTTCCCCCGTCGAAGCGGACCCGGGTGGTCTCCTCGGCCCCGGTCCGGACCCACGTTCCCTCCCGGGCGAGGGTCGGTGACTCCCCGACCGTGAACCCGATATAACGCGGCGACAGCGACAACGAATAGAGCGCGAAGCAGACTCCGGCGGCCGCAGCGGCCGCGGCGACGCGGGCGGAAACCTTGACCCGCGCCTTGCGTCGTCGGCGCGAGGGGCCCTTCAACGTGAGGTCGACCAGGGCTTGCCGCTGCCCGTCCGAGGGGGTCCACGGGCACTCTTGCGTGCGAAGCAGCTGGCCCATGCGCCTGGCGATGTCGTCTCGTCTATCCACGGGTCAACCCCCTTTTATACGAGGCCAACATGGGATCCCGCATCGACTTCTTCAAGAACGTATCCCTCGCCTGGTTGATTCGGCGCCGCGTCGTCGCAACCGACCACGTGAACGCGTCGGCGATTTCGGAGACCTCGGCCTCTTCGACGAAGCGCATCAGAAAGACGGCCCGGTCGGTCTTTCGCATCTTCTGAAGTATTTTGCGGACCCGCGGCACGAGCATATGTTTGTCCTGGGAACCGTCCGTCGCGGTTTCCGGCGGCGTCGCGGTAAAGAAAAGCCAGCGGCTCCTCTGGTAGTGTCTCAGCTCTTTGCTCACCACAAAGGTGGACACCCGGTTGAGCCATCCCGACAACGCGTCCGGATTGCGCACCGAGTGGATGGAATCGATGATCTCGACGAAAACCCGTTGGACAATGTCTTCGAGGTGAGACGATCTCCCGACCAAATATCGAACCCGTCGGTTTATCTGTTCACCGTATCTCTCGAAGAACGCGTCGGCGGCTTCCGGGTCTCCCCCCGCGATTCCGTTGATGAGCCTCGCGTTGCCCCATCGCTCCGGCGGCAGGGTGAGGGGTCTGAGCACCTCGGCTCGCGAGCTGCGATCTGGTGAACGGCGTTTGATACAAACCTCCTATACGCTCCACCCGATATAGTACCCTGCCGGTGAAACACGCGGTCAAAAAAAGTGTAATTTGAGATCAATTCGGGTATTATTCACTGTAGATGGAATCGAAGCGCGATGATGATGACGACCAATCCGCGATTCTTCCGGGCCATCGGCCTGTTCGTCGGGATGGTCTCCTGCTCGGATGGTCTCCTCAACACCGGGGCGCCGCAATCCACGGCGGTCACCGGAGGTGACACGAGCACCGCGACGGATCAGCCGACCGATACCTTACCCGTGATGGGCGAGGACTCCGAGACGAGCATCACCATCGCGGACCAGGGAGTCGAAGACACGGACCCCTGCGGTGAGGGGGCATCCGTGGACGGACTCTGCTGGTATCTGGGGGAGCCGAATCAGAGCTGCTACGATGTCTGCGAGACCCGTGGCGGATACAATCCCGATACCCGATTCTATGTCGGGAGCCGCGACCAGGGGGGCAATTGGGAGGCGTGCAGCGACATCCTTGGCGCCCTGGAACGGGAGGGCACTGTGTACCCCGGCGAGCGGGACGACGGCCTCGGACTCGGTTGCCACCGATGGGATGACGGCCTGTATTATTGGTTGTACACTCCGGATTTCGATCCGAGCCACAAGGCCTACAAAGCGCAAGTGGCCTGTGCCTGCTATAATCTTTAGGCGATCGTTTCTTCAGGAATTATTCGGGGTCGACCGGGTTAGACCGGGTTAGACCGCTTCGGGTTCAGAATAGAGACTCGAAAAGATGCCGCAGGCCGGGCCGACGTGCCGACGTATCGCCCACCGCGCGACACCCGCAGGAACCGCCGTTCGCGCGATTCGCGGTTCCGGCATCCGGCGGCGGCGCCAGCTGGGCCGGATCGGCATCCGCGTCCGAGTCCGCGTCAGCGTCGGCGTCGGCGTCCGCGTCCGCGTCCGTGTCCGAGTCGGCATCCGCGTCGGCATCCGTGTCCGTATCCGTATCCGTATCCGAGTCGGCATCCGCGTCTGTATCCGAGTCGGCATCCGCATCGGTATCGGCGTCACTGTCCGTGTCGGTGTCGGCATCACTATCCGTGTCCGCGTCCGCATCCGTGTCCGCGTCCGCATCCGTGTCCGTGTCCGTATCCGCATCGGCGTCGGTGTCCGCATCGGTATCGACGTCAGTGTCCGCGTCGGTATCGGCGTCGGTGTCCGCGTCCGTATCGGCGTCGGTGTCCGCGTCCGTATCGGCGTCGGTGTCCGCATCGGTATCTACGTCCGCGTCACCCTCGCCCGTGACAAAGGTCATGGTCTCTCCCAATGCGCTGATCGTGTGGATATCGAGCCCGGAGGCCGAGCCGTCCCACCATCTGGCATTGGGGGCGGTCTCATCGTTGAACGCGTCCGCATACCCGGCGTGGAACGCCGCACCGTCCATGTTCGTCGGCTGGTCATTGGCGTGAATCAGATCCACCTCGAGGTGGCTCCTCACGCTCTGGGGCCACGCCTGCTGATCGCCGTTTTCATCCACGCGCCAGATGGTGAGCCCTTCGTCCGGAAGATACTCGTTGTACAAGTCGTCCCGGATTCGCGCCTCGATGAGGAAGTAGTCCGTGGCGCTGGTGGCGTGGTTGTATTTGTAAATCCGAAAATCATTGGCGACGGATGTCCATACCCCGTCCCGGCCCGTGATATCCACCACGTCGGACCAGCCGGCCGCGGTTCTGAAATAGGGATTGGGCGGCGGCACGCCCCATCCCCCCCCCATGATGCAGAACCCCTGGATGGGGTCGTCGTCGCCGTTGTATAGGTAGACGTCCGGCCAGCCGAAAATCATATGACCGTTCTCATGGATGGTGGTGGCGACCTCGATGCTGTTGGCGTTCCCGCACGCATAGAGGTTGGTACTCACTCCGTCCGCGCTGAAGTCGGTGTACCACCCCTGGTGATACCACATGCCCTCGGACCAGGCCTGCGGCTCTCCCGTATAGATGATATTAATCGCCATGATCTCCTGTTTCCCGCCCCACCCCTCCTTGGTGGAGAGGGTGGAGAAATCGAATCCCTCCGCGTCGATTTGATTGAGGCAGTGCACGAGGACCTCCTGGACGCCTTGACCGTACTCCATCTGATCGTAGGCGGCAAAAGTGTTCGGCGCACGGCAGATTCCGAAAACGGAATGGTTGATGGTGACGAGGTTATCGGAATTGTCGAGGTAGTATCGCTTGACCGAGAACGCGTTCCTAGCGTCAGAGAACTCCGCGTCGTCCAGGGCGGCCGCGTATTCCTCGAGGGTATTCCTGGCCGGCGCGTCGCTGAAATCGGCGACGATCGCGAGGGCCTGAAAGGTCCCGGCGACCTCGGGCAGGGGCGGATAGATCGGCGCGGGAGGCCGGGCAAAGGATTCCCCATCCCGCTCCTTGATGCTGGTCACGCCGACATTGCCGGAAAAGAGCTTCTGGTATGAGGCGTTTACCCTCTCCACGAAGTCCTCGAAGCCGAGGCGAATGCCGGGTCGGTCGGAGATGACCTCCAGCCGCTCCGCCAGCACCTGCCCGTCCGCCCCGTCCAATCGCGCGGCGATGGCCTCGCCGAGGTTCGACACCTCCCGGGAGGTCACCGGAAAATCCCCGCCGAGGTATGGCACCTTGGTAGAAACGAGCGCTCCCGCGGTCTCGTCCAGGTCCGCATAGCAGATCCAACCCGTCTCCTTGTCTCGAACCACGGTATACCCATCCGGGGTCTCGGCGCGGATATAGAACTCATCCCCCCAAAGCCGAAGCGCCACCGACGACCCGTCCGGCTGTCGGAACGTATGAATCTTCCCCATCACCGGCGCGGCCCACCCCCGATTCAAGGACATGACGCCGATCGCCGCGAAGAGAAGGAACGATAGAGATTTTTGATGCAAACAATTCTTTTTCACTTTCCGCACCTCTTGAAACCGCACTGACGTTCTTAAAGAGTGTCCCCGCTCACGATCAATGTCGGTCAGAAAAAAGGCTCTCCTGCATTGGGAGTGGGTAAAATAAGGAAGTTATTTAAACGATTACACTCATAAAAATAATAGGTTACGCCATCAGCCCGTCGCTAAAACAAATTTTTATCCACGCCGTTCCGACCGATATGGCCGCCTTCTCCATCGGCGGTGGACTATCACGCCGGTACACCGGTCGAGGACTGCGCGGTCGCGGCGGTGAAGCGCGCCGAATGTCCGGCGTCCGGGAAGCCCCTGCTGGTCCTGTTGGGGGGCGCCGTGGATTTCGACGAGTTGCTGGCGGCGACCAGACATATGTCGGAAATGTAACATGGCCGTCTCAGGGTAATGTCTTGACGGCATATTCGCCGGGGGGCTTTCGCCTCCGCCGGCGTTCCGGGTTGGGCTACTCCCGCACCTTGGCGAGCACGATATCCACGGCCTCTTCGACCTTGATGCGCTCCTGGCGCATGTCGTCCCGGTGGCGGAGGGTGACGGTGTCGTCGTCCTTGGTCTGGCCGTCCACGGTGATGCAGAACGGGGTGCCGGCCTCGTCCTGGCGGGCGTAGCGGCGGCCGATGGCGTCCTTCTCGTCGTAGAAGGCGTTGACCGAGCTGTTCCAGAAGGTCTTGACGATGTCCCGGGCCTTGCCGGTGAGCCACTCGTCCTTCTTGACCAGCGGGAGCACGGCGGCCTTGATGGGGGCGAGCCTCGGGTGGAGCCGGAGCACCACGCGGCCCTCCTTGCGGCCCTCCGAGGGGGGCTCCTCGTCGTAGGCGTCGAGGAGGAACATGAGCACGGTCCGGGTGGCGCCGGCGGCGGGCTCGATGACCCAGGGGACGTAGTGCAGGCCGGGCTTGCCGGTCTCCGGGTTGGTCTTCTGGGGGTCGAAGTAGGTGAGCTTCTTGCCCGAGTGCTCCTGGTGCTTCAGGAGGTCGTAGTTGGTGCGGTTGGCGATCCCCTCGAGCTCGTCCCAGCCCCAGGGGTAGAGGTACTCGATGTCGTAGCAGGCCTTGGCGTAGTGGGCGAGCTCGTCCTTTTCGTGGGGTCGCGCCCGGAGGTTCTCCTTCTTGGCGCCGAGATCGATGTACCACTGCAGCCGCTCATTCTTCCAGTACTCAAGCCACTTGTCGCTCTCCTCGGCCTCGCAGAAGAACTCCATCTCCATCTGCTCGAACTCGCAGGAGCGGAAGATGAAGTGCTCCACGGTGATCTCGTTGCGGAACGACTTGCCCTGCTGGGCGATGCCGAAGGGGACGCGCATGCGGTAGGTCTGCTGCACGTTGAGGAAGTTCACGAACATGGCCTGGGCGGTCTCCGGGCGCAGGTAGATCGTGGAGTCCTCGGACTCCACCGGCCCCAGGTTGGTCTGAAACATCAAGTTGAAGGCCCGCTCCTCGGAGAGCTCCACCGATCCGCACTCAGGGCACACGTAGCCCCGGTCGGCCACACCGGTGATCGTCTTGCCCTCTTTTCGGTACTTCACCTCGCTGCCGGGCTCCACCGTGGGTGCCTTGTCCGCTCGGAACCGCGCCCGGCACACTTTGCAGTCCACCAGGGGGTCCGAGAAGCCGCTCACGTGGCCCGAGGCCCGCCACACCTTGGGGGACATCATGATGGAGGCGTCGATGCCCACCACGTCCTCCCGCTCGTGCACCATGCGGCGCCACCACTCCCCCATGACATTGCGCTTGAGCTCCACGCCGAGGGGGCCGTAGTCGTAGGCGGACTTGAGCCCGCCGTAAATCTCGGACGACTGGAAAACGAACCCCCGGCGCTTACAGAGCGCCGTTATCTTCTGCAACAGCGGCAGATCCTCAGTGCCGCGTTTCTTCTTATCCTTGCTCATTTTTCTTCTCTCCAAGTTCACTGTTTATCTTGTCCGACATCACTTCATCTATCAACTGGACGTAGTGGGCAACCGCGCGCTCCCCCGTCACGGCGAAGTCGGGCAGCCGTGCGGCCAGGGCCGTAAAGGCCTCCCGCTTCTTGAAGGCGCCGGCCAGCTGCCCGAGCCCCGCCCTGAGGGCGTCCCCGTCCGGTCCCGCCACGATGGCGGAGCCGGTCTCGAGGGAGGGCTCCAGGCTCACCACCTCGGAGGCGATGGTCGGATCCACGACGGGCAACGCCCCGCTCGCCAGGGCCGTCTGGGCCTTCACCAAATCCGTTCCCACCACCGCCGCATCCGCCGCCGCGAGAGCCGACGGGAGCTCCGCCGCCCCCACCGTCACCAGGCGATCGGTGTAGTTCTTCTGGATTTCCGATACCGCCGCGGACGCCATGTCCACCGCGACCACTTGGATCTCCAGGGTCAGCACCTTTCTCAGCGCGTCCTCCTCCAGATCGCTGACGAGCACCAGGGGGACGTCATCCCGCACCGGGAGGCCCCGGCTCATCTGGAAGCCCGTCTTCTTGGAGGGTTTGTCCTCGACCGCCGGCAGGCGCGCGCCGGGCGAGGGGATGATGATCGCCTCCGCGTTCCCGCCCGCGAGGGCGCGGCTCGCGAAGACGACCCGGTCCGCCGCGCTCGCCTCGACCGTCGACACCACGGCTTCCATGGAGATCCTCGCGATATAAGGGATCGCCACCTCGTCAGACGCCCGTGCCCGGCAGGTTCCGATGACGCGGAGGGCCCCCGGACCGACCGCGATGCAGGCGTCGGGGAGGGACGGGAGGGAGGCGATCACGTCGCAGGCCGCCTTGCAGAACGCGGGGCCGGTCGGCTCGCCGCCGTCGATGAGGTAGACCTCCACCCCGTCCGACGTTCTGCCGTCGTACCGGACACAGGCGCGGACCTCGCCGTCCACGTCGACCTTGATGGGGCTGAGGCGGCGGGCCAGGGAGTGGGCGCCCACGTTGATGTCGCTGGAAAATGGCGCGATACAGGCGACCTGATGCCCCTCCCGCTTGAACGCCACGGCGAGACCGGCGCTCTCGTCCGAGATGTCGGCGAGGTGTTGATAGGGGGCGATGGCGTCTGCGACGATGATGATGTGCATGGTCTTCTTTCTCACTCAAGGGGCCGAAAAGCCTTGTTAATGTTGAGCGCACCTTAGCATAATGCCCCCGTGATGGAAACACGGGAGCTGACCCCCTTGGAATTGGATGATCTCCTCGAGCTGTACCGGCATATGCACGCCCGGGACGAGCCGCTCCCGGACCGGGAGACGGTACAATCGGTGTGGCGGGAAATCCAGAAGAATCCGTGCTGTTACTGCTTCGGAACCTTCGCCTACGGTGCCCTGGTATCCTCCTGCACCATGACGGTCGTCCCCAATCTGAGCCGGGGTTGTCGCCCCTATGCGCTCGTGGAGAACGTGGTTACCCACGCGGATTACCGGAGCCGGGGGCATGCCCAGGCGGTGCTCCGACATGCCCTCGCCGTCGCCTTCGAGAAGCGCTGCTACAAGGTCATGCTTCTCACCAGTCGGAAGAGCGAGGCGGTCTATCACCTTTACGAGTCCGTGGGCTTCGACCGGAACGCCAAGCAGGCCTTTCTAGCCTAAAAGGAAGTTCACCACGAGGGGTCGGGGGAGGGGTCGCAGTCGTCGCCGATGAGATCCCCGTCGGCGTCGAAATCCCGCTCCCGGCCGGCGGCGTAGAGCAGCGCCCGGTAGAAGAGCCCCTTGGCGGCCCCGCTCCATCCGAACCCGGGGGCGTCCACCCATCGGGCCCCGAACCCCACTATCCGCGCCTCGGCGACGCCGTCCAACAGCGCCTCTCCCGGGTTGACGTAGAACAGAACGTAGCCGGAGGCGTTCTGGGTGTAGCCCCCGAGCACCCGAAGCCCCCCCGCCAAGGTGCCGGTGGACATGGCGAGGGAGAGGCACTCCGTCGGGACGTCCGGGAGGTCGTGATACAGGTCGACCTCGACGGCGCCGAAGGGCGAGGTGATGAAGTGGCCGGCGTCGACGATGCTCATGGTCGACGGACACATCCCCACATCAATCGTCGTCGCCAGCCCCATCGATTCGTACAAGTCGCCCTCGTTGGTCATCTGCCCCACCGAGGTTTCCTCCAGGACGTACCGGTTGGCGGTGAACATATTGCGGGCGTCGCAGGAGTCAGAGATGAAGATGACATCGAAGTCGGGCTCGCCGTCGCCGTCCGGATCGACGGCGTCAGCGTAGTCTCCGGTGTTGGCGTTCGGATGGCTGCAGAAGAACGTCGTCACCCGGTGTCCCATCTCGTCCAGCAGGGCCAAGAGCGCCTCATCCTCCGGGGCGATGTTCCACTCCGGGGTCAGGGGATCCTCATCCGCCGCCACGAGGAGCAGGTCGAGGGACGGGTATTCGGAAAGGGTCGGATCGTCCTCGTCCGGGCAGCCGTCGTTGTCGTCGTCCGGATCGGCCGGGTTGCACACCCCGTCCCAGTCGGGATCCTCCGCCGCGTCACACCCCCGACACCCGCTGAAATCGAGCTCGCACCCTGCGCACGCCAGCCCCGTCGGGCGCTCGTACCCGAAGTCGCTGCAGGTTTGGCCCTTGAGATCGTCGCCGTCGCAGGCCTCATCCGCACCCGCGACGCCATCACCGCACTCCCGGGGGTCCCGGGAGTCCGTCTCGATGTCTCCCGTGTCGACCTCCCGTTCGGAATCCCCATCCGACACGGAGGCGTCGTCCACCACGGTGAACCCCTCCGGAAGGCTCCCCACCGCTCCGTAGGGGGTCGTGACCTCGACGTCATAGACGCCCGGCGTCACCCCGGCGGGCACCACCCCCTTCAGGGTCGCGTCCGCCAGACGCCGAACGTTGGTCAGATGAACGGGCGCCCCCCCCGCCGTCTCCGAGGGGCGGAGCAAAGCGGAATAGGATTTATCGATCTCGAATTCGGATTCACCGCTGATCCGCCGCCTGATTTTGACGACGAAGTGCTCCCCCTCGATGGTCACCGGCAGGGGGTCGTCGCCGGTCTGCACGTCGGGGCGAATTTCATGCACCTCCGGATCCGGAACGGCCCCATCAATGTCCGATTTGAGGGAGCAACTCGACAATCCGATGATCAGCCCGATCCCGAGGAGGGTGCGCCGCCGCCGGAATGTCGCGTTCCGATGGGGAAAGCCCCCCCGTCGGAAGCGGTTTGAGAGACAGGTCATGAATTTAAATATGATATTAAAATCGAAGAAATCGAGTCAAATTTCCACAATCCCCGGGGCGAACTGCACAGGAGGTTACGAACGGGAAGGGATTCGATCACTTCAGCTCGGCCTCGACGCGCCCGCGGACCCGGCCAAGCTCCGCGATCTGCGTCTCGATCTCCGCCTGCCAGGTCTCCACGTCGAGATCGGGGTCGGTTTCGATGTACGGTTCGATGAGGGTGGTGAGGGCGGCGATCTTTTCGAGCATCGCCTCCTCCCCGAGGTGGGTCTCCAGGACCTCGCCCAGGTAGGCTTCGTAACGCGGGCGATCGGCGAGGGCGATGGCGCGGTTCATCGGATCGCAGCCCGCCGGCCGGATGTACATGTCGGTCTCCCCGGGCATCATGGGGATATCCTCGCATCGGGGGTCGAGGTTGTCCCACGGCTCCACCGGCCCGAGCCAGTGCTCCAGGAAGAAGGAGGCCTCCAGATCCCACGGGATGAGCCAGAAGAAGGGGCGCTCCTCCTCCTGGTACATGTAGTAGTTGTGGTTTACACAGTCCCAGGTCACGCCGCAGTAGAAGGTGGTGATGCCGTCCCAGTTGGCGATGGCGTAGTCCACGGCCATGTACCGGAGGATATAGTCGAGATCCATCCAGAGGTCGAGCACCCCGGGGAGCTCCTCGTCCGTCGCCGCCATCATCTCCTTGGCGAACTGCTTGAACACCCGGTGGTCCATCTCCTCCTTGTTGGTCTTGCGCTTGTCGTCGAAGTACCAGTCCTGGGTGCTCACGGGCCACGCTTCCTTGTAGAGGTTGCCGTCCCCCTTCGAGAAGCGGCTCTGGGTGAAGCGGCCGTCGATTTGCTCCACGAGGCCGAAGAGGCCGAGGTGCTCGTCGTTGACGTAGACGTCCGCGTAGGCGCAGCGGGGCGCGGGGATGCCCATCCCCCGGAAGATATCGTAGGCCAGGCAGTCCCGCATTTTCGTCCGGTCGTTGTGCATCGAGTGGAGGTTGATCCGCTTGAGCCCCAGGAACCGCTGCTCCTCCACGTACTCATTGAACTTCACCTTCATGGACAGCTTGTCGCAGATGAGATTGTAGGTGCCGTCGAAGCAGTTGTACAGGCTGCCGTAGGAGCCCTTGAAGCGGAGCCCCACCTCCCCGAAGGTCTCCCCCATGAGCGTGATATCCGCCGGGGTGTAGAGCTCATCCACGGCTTCTCGCTGGAGCGTCTCCCACGCGTCCGCCGGCAGGCTCAACCGGACCTCGTGCACGGTCTGCCGGTCGAACAGCGCGGCGGCCTCGTTCCCTTCAAGATCCTCGAGCTCCTCCGGCTCCCCGGATCGGTCGAAGTCATCCCCCTCGTCTTCCGGTTCATCCCCTTTATAGAGGGAGAGGTTGTCGATGGAGAGATCAACCTCACCGCCGTCGCTGCTCTGGAAGAAGAAGTGCAGGTCCTTGGCGTGCTCGAGCACCGTCTCGATATCGACATCGTCCGGCCCCTGGAAGTCCCGCCTGAAGCTCAGAGAGACCTCGGTCCAATCGTCCTCGAGACGATCGGTGAACTCCGCCGAGTAGTCGTTCCAGCCGGTCAGCGTGTCTCCGGTGAGCCCGTTCATTTCGCAGTTGTCCTCCGCTCCGTCCTTGGTGTGGATGATCTTGACGCTCAGCACCCCGCCGGAGGCCCGCCCCCTGGCCATGAAGCGGACGCCGGTGTACGCGTTGAGATCCACCGCGGCGGGCTGCGGATCCGGGCAGAACGAGTCGGGCCCCAGCGCCGCGATCATCCCCACGTAGTCCCACCCGAGCTTGGCGGCGGTGGTCCCCTCGATCCGCGCCGCGTACCCCTCACCGCCGTAGCCCGGTTCGCTCATCGTGAACTCGCCGTCCTTGAACCAGGTCTTGGGCCAGACCACCGAGTCCCCGTCATCGTGATAGTCGTCGTAGCTCACCCAGGCGCCCCCGAGGAGGTTCTCGGCGTCGCCGTCATCGCAGTCGTCGATGAGCAGCGTGTTCTCATCTCCGGCAGCGGGATCGGATCCGGTGTCCCGGTCATCGTTTCCGCTCGCGACGGTTTTATGGCATCCCCAAAGACACAGCGCGATCGTCGCGCCGACACATTGATGGATCACTTTCATCGCCACTCCTTTTTTAAAATTTGGTGATTACTTTATGAAAGAAATATGCCAAGTCCGCGACAGGCAGGGAGGCCCATATCCCGAGCATTTCCTGGAAGACGCCCCCTCCAGTCGGCAATCCGCGCGGTAACGAGTCACACATTCTGGGATCCGGAGGTCCCTAAATCGGACCCCGGATGCCGCGTCTCTCACGAAGTCATGAGGAGTGCGGGGTCTACGACCGACGCGGCCCCCTGATCCGTCCGCCCTCGACGCGGCCCTGGCCGGCGGCGAATGGGATGTGATCATCTGTGAGACCGGCCTTTCCGGGATCAGTGCTATGTCAGTTCAGTGCTATATCAGTTGTGCTGCCGTGGAGTGATTTTGGCTAGCGTATTCCCGTATTTGGGGTCACCGATGGGGGTGATGTCATAATTTTTATTGATTTGTTCGACGAGTAAAGACCGTTCAAACCCAGAACGTTGTTTAACTCTTTCCCAGAGATTTATCGCATATTTCGTATTGATTTCATGTATTTCTGACAGAAAAACTTCTTTCTTATCCCGCAGCGAGGCATCTATCAAATGATGGAGTTGTTCGGTGTACTGTTCCAAGTTTTTTTCTCTGATTCCGTAGTATATTTCAATCGCCCGTGCATCGGCTGTTTGTGAATTTAGATAGTTGGTCCATGCCGAAGCAGTGATTATCGTGCATCTGTTGCAGTAAGTATTCGAAAAGTGGGTCGCCCTCACCCAATTTCGTCCGCCTGTTGGATTTAAAGATGTAGGAACATCCATTTGATAATTTGCAAAAAATAGCACAAATGCTACAGACAGAAATATCGGGGCTATCCGTTTTTGCCAAACAATATTGAAATAATTAGATAGGACAGAAAGGTATATAAAGCATAGCGGCATTACGACTATCCAAAATTGGGGATCACTCCCGAGCCAAAGAAAATTGAAAATAACTGTTGGTGAAACTAGTATAGCGAAGAATACCAATTCTTTCTTTACTTTTCTATGATGTCTAAAAGATAACCAAAGAATACTACAAAACAGAGCTGCGAGAAGGAAAATGCCTAATCCAAAATTGAGTACGTCGTTAAAAACGATCTCCGGCCGGACACCACCTGATAGGACGCTTTTAACATATGTTGTGATTGGCGAGTACCCGGAAAAATAGTTTGATATACCAGAAATACCCCGTATTATGCTGCTCGCTCCAAAGCCACTGAGAAGCAGTCCGTCGTTTCCTTCAGGGTGTGTTAAAAGCCATCCGAAAAAGCCGCTATAATCTCCTCTTGAGCTGAGAGAAAGGTAGGTTAAAATATATATAGCTAAAGTCGGAATACATGATACCAGGATAAAAAATATCGTAGGTTTTACTGCCGATTTCCAATGAGAGGCGAAAAGCAGGAAGAAGAGAGAAAAACCAAAGAAAAAAAGGACCATGTTGAATGAGCATAGAATAGACAAGGAACAGGATAAGCCAGCAAAAAAAGTCCAAATCCAGGATTTATACCTCTCGTCTGAGGGAACAGCTTTGACAAGCAAGTAAAATGTCAGGAGAGACATACACAATCCGATGATCTCCGTCTCTGTTTCACGGCTGTGTTCCCAGTGGGAAAAACAGACACTTACAAGGAGGGCGATTGTTGGAGCGAGGAGATCAGTGCGGCCTGTCCATCGTTTCACCAATTGATAAATCAACAAACAAGATAGAGCGCCGAATAGCGAAGTCAGTACCTGAAGAACAAAAAATGGTTTTTCAGACGGTGACAGTGGAGAAACGATTCGATACCAAAGTGCGTAGATGGGGCTTATAAGCAAATGGTTAGGTCTCGCATCCAGTGTTCCGGCAGCAGCGAGTTGTGTTTCGTAGACGGCGTCTCCGTTTTGTTGCATGATTGTCGGCATACTCAAAAGGTTAAGGCTGAATACGATGAAAAATAGAGCGATACCAACGACCATAGGATTGTGAGACAGCAACTTCATTGGGAATTTTAATTAGCATAACGTAAAGTAAAATACTAATAAAGTTTGGCTCTCTGACGAGTTCTGCGCCGGTTCGGAACGGACTCTCCTCGACGGGAGAGCTGCTCTCTCGCCGTTGGCGATCGTGCCACGGACCGACGCAGCGGTCAATCCGGCCAGGAACGGACTCTCCTCGCTGAACGATAGTACTTCCTGCACTGCAGCAGGACGCAGGAAGAGGACGGGGAGCACAGAACTCCCCTCCGGTGGATCTTGTGATGAAGGACTCGACGTCTTTTCCCACAATCGGGCTGGTGGACGTGACTTTGAGGCTCAAGGGCCTTATCAATTGCGCGCTCTTCTTGGCCATGGTGTCCATCTTTTCGGCGTTGTCTCTTCCCCGGCGAGGAGGGACTGGAACCCGGCCAGATCCACGTACTGCCCTTCGAAGCCTCGCTGAGCTGCTCGGCCAAAAGAACGGCTGGGAAGCCTGCGACGGCACCGTCTGGTTTCTCATCGACGCATCCGACTACCCACAGGCACATACGCAATTGTCCAAAACTGATTACCAATTGAATACCGCAGATTTATTCACTGAGAATATAAAAGTCTGACGGATGGCGAATGTTTATGGGGCACGTCGAATTATGGGGCACGTCAAAGAGACCTCGACTGTAGTCACAAGAGATGGATAGTTGACGTGTTTTTATGATTGAAGCAGTATGAAAGTGGGTGAAAAAAGTGGAAAATGCATACCATCTTTGTGATGAAGTCGTAGAATTCAGGTGAAAACTCGAAAGAGAAAGAGATATATGTTGGCATTCATGAAATACCGAACACGCGCGATGGCCTTTGCGGGAATACTGGTCTATCATATGCTACTTTTGAGTTGCAGCAGCAATCAAAAATCCTCATGCACGCCCGGAGACTTGCGTTGCAACGTATACAATAACGTAGAGACCTGCAATCAAGCAGGTGACGATTTTGAAGAGACCGAGGTTTGCACCGGTAGCTGTCAAGATGGCGTTTGCCGAGATGCGTCTGATTTCAAGAAAGCTCCGCGCACGTATTTCGAGAGCAGTTGGGAGACGACTACGGGAAAGAGCGACCGGGCGGTGATGGATGGCGGCAGATGGGATGACCGGACTATGGACGGCGGCATACAGTACATCGAAGTCGTTACAGCGCTGGACATACCGGGGGTG
>JBNLED010000164.1:0-35691 GCA_050304755.1 Polyangia bacterium
CACGGTCCTCATGGTGAGCTCGTAGACCTGGTTTGGTTGAATCCAACGGAGAAGACTTCCCATACAGACCTCCTTGGCGACGGACAGACGGGGAGTCCGATACAGGAACCATGCCGGAAACCGTTTTGAGTAATTCCGGAGGATTACGAATACTCGAGCGGCGACGACAGACAGGTGATTTGTTACCCACCCCTTCTCGTCGCCGCCCGGCTTGGTTCGGAAGGGATCATGGATTCTCTTGGGTTTTAAATAATCCAGTGGGTCTCTGCTCGGTCTGAAAGACTTTCAGTGTCTCTGAGTCCCTTTAATGAGGGCGCATACGCTGGTAAAATATGAGATACTTAAATGAAACGGAGGAAGTTATGACGTGGCGAACATTGGGAACCGGCTTGAGGATCTTAGCGATTGTCTTGCTACAGAGTGCCTGCAAAGACGAGGTCGTAGACGCCGGCGTCTCGGGGGATGACATGGCCTCGTCGGCCGACGGGGACGTGGACGGGGATGCCGACGGGGACCTGGACGGGGATGTGGACGGGGATGTGGATGGTGATACGGATACAGACGGGGATACCGATACAGATGCAGACGGTGATACCGGCACGGACGTGGACGGTGATACCGATACGGATGCAGACACGGATAGCGAGATAGCGACCGAATCGGAAGTCCCCGATCCCCTGAACATGGACTTGCCTTCCGGGTTTGTGGACGCAGTCCATGTCGATGTGACCATGGGCCGGACCGATTTTACCTCGGATGAAACCGAAAAGCTGGCCGCGACCGTGGTGGATGGAAAGATTCGCGTTCTCTACACGGGATTGTTTACCTGCGAATTCTATAAGCAGGATGCCTATGTTCAACACACCGATACCGGTTACAACGTGCTGTTCCAAAACATGATATCCGAGTTTCACAACGCGTGCGGCGAGGGCACGTACGATATGCGACTCTACGCCGGCCCGGGTGCCGTGGGAGATACCGTAGCTGTGTACACTAGAATGTCCGTGGAGGATGAGCCTGCATTGGTAGCCGAGGGTCGGGTCGAGGCGTCGCCGGTGGATTGCGATAACCTGATCGCGTGTGACGTCGGCAACCCGTGCGAGAACGAGGGCTTCATGATGGACGAGAGAATGGACGACTACACCCAGGTCTGCGCCTCCCTCCCGTCCTGCGGCGGCGGCTTCTGTGTGTGGGACGCCGAGGCGTGTTTGATGGAGTGTGAAACCCTGGCGTGTGAATTCGGCGAGAGCTACCCGCTGACACCGTGTCCCTCTGAAACCGGTACGGATCCGGTTGATTGTCCGGACGGCTATTCCCTGGTCGATGCGACCGAATGCGCGCAAGAGACCGCGCTCTGCTACACCGTCACTGACGGCCAGGCCTGTCAGTTGACCCGATCCTACTCCCCCGATTCGTGCTTGACGATTGGTGGTATTCCGATGACCGACCCGGGGGACGGCAGTGTGTTGGATGTGGGATGTTCGGACGATCGCGACACCCTCGCGTACGTCGGCGAAGACGGGGACATTTTCGGCCTCTGCTGCGCTTACGACGAATGCTATCAACTCGACGCGTTGTACTGCGACAACGGGGCACCGCTCGATTGCAGCACCATCTATGCTCAACAGGTCAATACAGCGGATCGCTGCATCGAAACCACACTTCAGGGCGTGGGATGTGGCCCCGCGGACCGGGGGTGCGAAGACGCGCTCACCATCGCGACAGATACAAACGGCAACTGCTGGTATTTCACGGACCTCTGTATTCCCCGGGATTTCACAGAGGTCACGGGGGATGCTGAGATGTCGGCGTGCGGGCTCTCAGAGGGAGAGAGCATCGCGGCTATTTTCGAGTTCCCCCCATGCGAGTAAGACACAGCCATGAACAAACGGCTGCAAACGCGAATTCCACGCCATAACCGGGCGTACTCGATTTTGGCTCCTCGACAGAGTGTCCACTCTGACTCCGGGGCCAAAATCTCCGTTCACCCAGCACTGGCGAGGCCTTCGGCATTTTCGCTTCGTTTCTTCAGGAATTATTCGGGCTATCGCGGCACCATCGCCAACGGTGACGGGGGGATTGCCTGCGGGGTCTCGGGTAGCGGCTTCACGCTACCGACAGAAATAGTAGCATAAGAATCAGCACGACTGTCATTGTGCGTTTTGTTTCAAACATCCTCATTTCTCTCTTGATAGTCATTTCGTTCGCAACTCCAGCCAATTGCCGGTCTGCGGCTGCCTCACATTCTTAAAAATCACGACAATATTATACCTTTTTACAGAATTATAAATACTTTCAGGGATAGATGGTGAGGATGAGCGCCTTCATCTCCTCGGGCGATTCGAACTGCCCCGCGAGCACCTCCGTGGTCAACCATTCCGGCTCGCAACCCTTGCCCATGTAGGCTACGGTCTCAAAGCCGCTCTCGACAAGCGCGCATAGCACTCGTCAACAGGGTGGCTGAATGCAGTCGCTCGGACAGCTGTCGCCGTCGTCGGTGTTGCCGTCGTCACAGTGCTCCACGCCGACGTTGATGTATCCGTCGCCGCAGGTGGCCGGGGTGCAGTCGTCTAAACAATCGTCCCAGTTGCTTTGGTTGCCGTCGTCGCAGGCCTCTCCTTCTTCGACGATTTCGTTGCCGCAGATGGGGATGAGACAATTCGAGGGGCAGCCGTCGCTGCCTTCGGTGTTGCCGTCGTCGCAGGTTTCCACGCCGTCTTGCAGGATACCGTCTCCGCATTCGGCGGCCACACAGCTGGTCAGGCAGACGTCGTTGTCATTGTCGTTGGTATCGTCACATTCCTCCACCCCTGCCAAAACGTATCCATCACCGCAGAACGCCGGGATACAGCTCAGCGGGCAGTCGTCCGTGTTGTCTTCGTTTCCGTCATCGCACGTCTCTCCCTCTTGCAGGATGCCGTCTCCGCAACGGGGCAGCGCGCAGGCATTGGTACAGCCGTCGTCGTCGATGCTGTTGGCGTCATCGCACGCTTCTAACCCATCCTGAACGACACCGTCTCCGCACACGGCCTCGACGCAGCTCGAGAGGCAGGCGTCGTTGTCGTCATAGTTTCCGTCGTCGCATTCCTCCTCACCATCCCAGACAATTCCGTCCCCGCAGGTAGCTTCGGCGCAATTGTTCAAGCAGGCGTCGGCGTTGTCGTCGTTGCCGTCGTCGCATTCCTCGAGGGGATCGATCGCGCCGTTACCACAATCGGGGAAAATGCAATCCGCAGGGCACGCGTCCCCGTCGTCGGTGTTGCCGTCATCGCAGTGCTCCACGCCGGACCAGACGAATCCGTCTCCGCAGCTTGCCGCCTCGCAGGTGGTCGGGCAGTCGTCTGAGTCGTCGATGTTGCCGTCGTCGCACGTCTCTTCGGACTGCAGGATACCGTCCCCGCACTCGGGCAGCGTGCAATTATTGGAGCAGCCGTCGTCGTCGACATCGTTTCCATCGTCGCATAACTCAACGCCCTCCTGGACATACCCATCTCCACAGGAGGACGACAAGCAGGTGCTCAAACAGCTATCGGTGTTGTCATTGTTGCCATCATCGCAGTCTTCACCAGATTGAACAATGCCGTCGCCACAGCTTCCCATAACGCAGGCATTGGGGCAGAAGTCATCGTTAATATCATTTCCGTCGTCGCAGGCTTCGACGCCAATCCGTACAACTCCGTCGCCGCAAGATGCCTCCACGCAGTTGTTCAGACATGCGTCGTTATTGTCCTGGTTCCCATCATCGCACTCTTCAACGCCTTCCTGCACGTATCCGTCTCCGCAGCCGGCCAGTATGCAGCTGTCCAGACACGCGTCGCTGTTGTCGTCATTGCCATCATCGCATTCCTCGCCGTCAGAGACGATGCTGTCGCCACAAGCAGGGAAGGTGCAGTCGTTTTTGCAGTCGTCCCAGTGGCAGTCATTGCCGTCGTCGCACGCCTCTCCGTCCTGGACCTCACCGTCCCCGCAGGTCGGTCCGATGCTGCCGGTGCCGGTGCCGGGTTCGGTATCGTCATCGCTGCCCGCTTCGGTGTCGGTATCCCCATCTGTGTCACTGTCTCCATCGGTGTCGGTATCGCCGTCCACATCGCCGTCTCCATCGACGTCACCGTCCGTATCGGTATCGCCGTCAGAGTCGGCATCCCCGTCACCATCCCCGTCGGTATCGCCATCCGCGTCGGTATCACCGTCTGTAGCTGACGCGCTGTCTACATCCGATGCGTTGTCGGTGGACATGTCCGACTTATTCTTGACTCTCTTACACCCTGAGGTGAGGAGGTTCAGGAGGAGAAACGACACCAAAATTGCTCGGGCAGGCATGTTTATTCCTTTCGCAATTGTATTGTAGGTATAGCGTAGCGATTCCTTGGGATATTCACAAGATTAGATTGGCGCGCCGCCTTTATCAACACTCCCTCGACAAGGCGGATATGCCCCTCGAACGGAATACGGCCTTGAGCCCCCTTTTCAATTGATATGCCCGACCTCGAAGCCGCGGCGAAATTCGCCTCGATCCAAAACCGAAATAGTAAAGTCGTCTTCCCAACAAAGGAGGGGCCCCGTTGAACCTGGCGGCGGTGGCTCCACGAGCTCCTTCACGCCGAGGAGTGGAGTCCATCCCGGTTCTCCGCGGTACACCGCCATCGGCAGGACCGGCGGTAATCGCTCGCCGGCGGCGACTTCTCCGGTATTGATGAGGTCCTGATACATCAGGCCGAGGTAGGTCATGAGACGGATCCCCACGAAGGGCTCCGGCTTACTTTGGAACTCCAGAGCGAAGAGGACGGAGTCAGGCGAAGTCACCGTAATAATGGAGGAACCCAGGACTCCGTCCCTGTTTCTTCCTCTGTTCCAAAGTAGCCGTTAAGATGGATGCCCCTCTCCCAGGACTCCGCCCCCCAATGTTGCCCGGTCCGAACACCCCTGGCTCCTCTCCGGCAAGCGGAGAGGGGAGTAAGTGAAAAAAACTCTCGCCACTTTCGAAAAATTGGACATCTTTCTTCTGCAATTCCTCTCGATTTCGACCGGTAATCATCACCGAACAGGTCCTGCGGTCGGAAATCCGGCGTGCAGTCCACCCATTTTTTGAAGACACGGGATACTACTCTAGTGAGATTGGTACGAATATCAAGGAGAGAAAAAATGACGACGCGACTGATTCTTGCAATGATAGGTGTGTATCTGGCATTGGGTTGCTCGAAAGGTGAAGAAAGCAGTCAAGGGGGCCTGGACGCCGGCGATTCGGATATCGGCATGGGCGCGGACACGGATGCGGATACTGACGCGGATGCCGACACAGATTCAGATTCCGACAGCGATTCGGATACCGACACGGACGGCGACTCGGATACCGACAGCGATTCGGATACTGACGCGGACAGCGACTCTGATACCGACACAGATTCGGATATCGACACAGATGCTGACACAGATGCTGACGCAGATGCGGATACGGACACCGGTGCCGATACGGACACCGATGCCGATGCGGATGCCGATACCGATGCCGATGCGGATGCCGACACGGATACAGATACAGATACAGATTCAGATACAGATTCAGAGTCGGGCCCAAGGATTACGCTGAATATCAGCCCTGTCTGGAAATACTACCTTGGAACGCCTACGGGCTCACCGCAAGATACTTTGTATGATGATTCTATGTGGGAAGACATCTCTTTGCCCCACACCTTGCAAGAAGCCACATTGAATCTCGACAACGTCACTGACTCGAATTACCAGAACTCCTATCACCGACTCGTGGGCTGGTATCGGAAGGAGCTCGAGCTTTCGGAAGACGCCCTTTCGAAGCGGATATTCTTGGAATTTCAAGGGATAATGCAGGTCGCGGATGTGTACGTCAACGGCAACCTGGTGGGGACTCATGCGGTGAGTGGTTATGATTCGTTCCATTATGACATCACGGACAATGCTGTTGCGGGTACAAACATCATCGCCGTGCGGGTTGACAATACGGTCAATGAGAACACGCCGCCCGACGGCCAGACAAAAGACTTCATTTTATTCGGCGGATTATACAGGGATGTGTTTCTGGTGATTACCGAGCCGTTGTACATCAACTTCCCGTGGGAAACACAAAACGCAGGCATCAGAATCACCACTTCCGATGTTTCAGATTCCAGCGCAACGGTGCGAGTCGAAACCACAGTGCGCAACGTAACCGGTTCTTCTGCAGATTGCACAGTAACCACAGATATAAAGGATATGAACGATAACGTCGTCGAAACGCTCACAAGCACAGAAACCATCCCCAATGATCAAACGCTGACAATTACGCAAACCAGTAGTCCAATCAGTAATCCCAATCTCTGGTCACCGGACAGCCCATATCTCTACAAAGCTGTAACGATAATAACCAATGGGGCAGCAGAAACGGATCGTATGGTCACCCGCTTTGGTATCAGATGGTTTAGTTTTTCAAATTCAGGTTTTTCTTTGAACGGCCGGCAGCTCGAATTGGTGGGTACCAATCGGCATCAGACATGGCCCTTTGTGGGCAATGCGGTACCCAATGAAATTCACAGGCGCGACGCAGAGCAGCTCAAGGCGATGGGGGTAAACTGGCTTCGGCTTTCCCATTATCCCCACGATCCGGACTTCCTCGACGACCTCGACGAGCTCGGAATAATGGCGCTCGAAGAAGGCCCCACCTGGATGAATGAGGGAAACTCGACTTGGATGAACAACCTCGAAGAGTCGTTCAGGTGTATGATAAGGAGAGATAGAAATCATCCGAGTATCGTGATCTGGAACGCCTGTATCAATCATCAGGGCTGCAACTCCCGCCTGGGCAATGCATCGAATGAGGAAGACGCCACCCGTCCCCGAGGCGCATGCGATGTGCCGACGCCCATGGATTTCACCCACGGTTCGATTTCAGGAGGCGGGGCGCTCACCATCGAGCATACCGGCCATACGTTTCCTGCAGCACGGGGCAGCGGCGGGGAATATGATCAGGCCGTAAGACATATGGAAATGACGAACGCATCATACCTGAAATCGGACAACAACGGATTGGCCTCCTGGTGCGGGTATGACTACAACACATTCCACAATACCAACGAAAAAAACATGGTCCATCACGGCGTCTTGGACCTGCTGCGAATACCCAAGTACTCGTACTACTGGCACATTTCTGAGCTGACAGATGAGCCCATGGCATACATCGTCAGGCGTTCGGACAGCGGCGTGACCGTGTACAGCAATTGCGACCAGGTGAGTCTCTATGAGGGGGACACCTTGGTGGAGACTAAAAGTCCGGACAGCGGATACGCATTGAACCACCCGCCCTTCAGCTTTTCTGTGAGCGGCTCGGCAGATCATCTCAGGGCAGACTGTCTCGTGGGGGGCGAAGTGGCCGCCCAGCATGAATGGCGAAGACCGGGCACCGCTTCGGGGTTGCTGGTGGAAGCAGACCGGTCATCGATTCATGCGGACGGAAGTGATTTTTCGCGAGTCATCGTGTCTGTTGTGGATGCCGACGGCACTGTTGTGTCCGGCGCCGACGACAATATCAGCTTTGAAATATCAGGTCCTGGAAGACTCATCGGAGACAACCCGGTGAGACCCAGAGTGGGCAGCTCTATCATTCTGGCAGCATCGAACAGTCTGCAAACAGGTATCGTAACGATAACGGCCTCTGCCTCCGGTTTGACCTCCGGCAGTGCGGACATCACCGTCAGTCCCATACCGGAGGGGTACTATATTCCCGGCGAGACGTTTCCATAGCGCTTGTATTTGCAACGACGACGGGGGACGGAAGCAACATCCATCCGATTCGTGAGAAGATGTAAGAATCTCAAACTCCGCGTAGCAATCCCTCGAAACATTAGTAAACCTGCGACAACTGCGCACCACGCTGAATCCCGACACCACTCCCTATGCCCCGTCCATCACCGGCTTGGGAATCCGCAGGCAATCGCCTGCGCGGTCTTCACCTTGACACCTGTGGTAACCCGCCTTCGACAAAGTCATTGCGGGTAGTTGAGGTCGCTCGGCTCTTGCAGGCCGCCTTTCCAGTCTTTGGCGACGTTCGCGACCCCCTTCCTCACCCAATCCGACTCAGGCAAGGGGGAACAGGTGGGGATTTTTGTCCGGCTGAGCCTGTGTAGAGGAGCGACCGTACGCCCAGGAGCAACCGCGAGCTTTACAACTTTCTTCGCGTGGGCCATTGTGTCTGAATGGTCAAGTCGTCCCAAAAACGTGGGGCCGGCGGGAAAGGCAAAGGGAAAATGGCGGGGCGCGCTCCGGCTTCTCCCAAGGACGCTGACGCTGAGTCCCCGAAACCGTCTCGTAAATCGCCTAAAAAGGAGGATTCTGTTGTCAGGCGTTACGGCATTGATGCCGCATTGGTGTTGACCGGCGTCCTGCATGCCTTGCTCGTCAGCCTCTTTATCTCTCCGACCTATGATGAAGGAAAGCACATCATCAACGGCATCGCCTACCTCGCCAACAACGAGTGCTGTCTTTCGGAGGAGTCGCCCGGGAGCGGCCTCCACGCCTTGTTTTTGGACAAAAATGAAATGACCCTTCCGCCTCTTGACAGGGAAGTCTCCCCGCCGCAGGGGACCGTGTTGTTTTTCCAAAATAAGGGCATAGCGGATAAAATACTCTTTACCTCTCGAATCAGCTCTATTCTGATGTACGGGGTGCTCTTGGTGGTCATTGGACTTTGGTTGCGCCGCACCACCTCGGTCCGAGTTTCGAGAATCGGTATTTTCATCGGGGTATTCTGTCCCACCCTGCTCGCCTATGCCTCCGTTGCAACCACGGACATCCATATGACTGCGCTCATTTTTCTGTCTCTCTATCTGTTGCTGCGGTTCTCTCAAGGTCCGAGTCTCAGAAAAACACTGGTGATAGGCGCCGTTTGCGGTCTCACACTGCTGACCAAGTTTTCGGCGCTGATTTTCTTTACCGCGTATTGCCTGGCCTTTATCGCGCTATCTGCCGTCGCGGTAGTTCGCGAAAAAAATCACCGGAAAAAAGTCGCCTTCCGCTATCTCGGGTACTTGACAACACTTGTCCTGGTATCGGTTTTTATCCTCAATCTCGGGTATTTCTTTAAAGGCACTTTCTCTACATTGAAAGATATCGATTTAAAGTCCGATCGAATGTCAGCGATGCGGGAGTCCTGGATGGGAGAGATTCCCCTTCCGCTGCCCGCCGGAATGATACGGACCATCGACTATAGCCGGCGAATGGCCGAATCCGAGGTGAGAAAAAAGGTGAATCCGGGCATGTTGTTCGGCAAACCCTACCCCAATGGCTCCCGCCGATATTACCTCGCGGCGCTTGCGCTGAAAACATCTACCGTGTTGCTTGTGCTGTTGCTTCTGGGGAGCGTTTTCTATGTAAGACAAAAAAGGCGAAGCGAAGAGTATCTCTCTCTTCTTTTCTGCCCTTTGTTTCTACTATTTTTCATATCCGCGTTTGATGTATTCAACAAGGGCGTCCGCTATGTTCTGGTGATGCTACCTTTAATGATTATTGTCGCTGCCCATGCCTTTGCTTGGGCGCGATCCAAATATCTCATTTTGCTCTTGCCTTTGCTTGCCCTGTCGACTGTTTGGTGCTTCCCGAACTACCTCTCCTTTTTCAATGCGTCGTCTCTGTTTTGTGCAAAAGAGGATATGCTGGTCGATTCCAATCTGGATTGGGGGCAAATGGACCATCTGGTCGTCGACGACGTAAAGACCCACTCCGTCACCAACGTCTGCCCGAGGCTGCTCCAGCCCAACGGCGGAAAGCGATTGGGCTTGAATGCTTTTAAATCGAGATATCCGAGGCAGTGTACCTACTACGTGAGCAAAGCGGAGAAACAGCGAAAGTTTTTCGAGCCCATGTACAAATTGATGAGATCCCCTTCGCCGGACAGAGTCTTGGGCGATACTATCGAAGTGTTCGAGGTGACTTCAGAAAAAGATTTTGTAAACAAATTTGTCAACCGATGGGCCATCTCGGACCCCTTCGACGCACGGGGGATCAGCTCGGGTCGTTTTCTTTCCCTCTTGAATAGCCAAAGGTACGTCGATGTTTCGACGACGTTCGGCCACGTTGATGTTGGCGCGCTGTTTCCCAAGGAGGACCTTCGCAATAAGTGCGTTATCGCCAAGTCCAAGGACACGGCGTCGGGTGAGCTGCTCTTTGCCGCAAGAGGCAAAATGGCGTTTATAGATGGCATATCCGGAGAAAGGAAGGCCGCGTCAAAGCCCTCCCGCGTGCTTTCCTTCTATCGGGAAACCATGGCGCTTCCCGATAAACAAACCGTAACCGCGCTCGTCTGCGCGACTGACAAACGGGTTGAGTTCTCAGTGGGCTATGTCGAGGACGCCGAGGCGCTATCCGATCTGTAGTCTCGCGCGATTTCTTCAGAGAGAAGTCGTCCCCGATGCATCAGATCATGGAAGTGTGTGTACTCGAATTCCGCGCTTCTGCCGATGACATGTAGATTGGTGAAGCGGCCGATGTATTTCATTATAGGGCCGAGCGTAACCGCGGAATCCACTGTCAGGATCGGATAGGCGGTCGGAATTCGGCGGTCCGTTGCTCCGATGATGTCCTCCGGGCCCACGAGCGCCAAGCTCTCCAGGACCCTTTTCGTGTTTTCTATTAGCGCCTTCTCGGACATCTCGTCGATGTCATCACCGTCGGAATAGGGATACTCCACCACCAGAGCGGTTTTATCCTCAGGCGACATGTCCACGCTCCTGTTTTTGGGCTCGTAGACTCGGGTAAAGGGAATGCTTTTATCCGGGAAGTAGAGCGAAGCGGATCTCGCGACAAACGGGCGGTTGACGACCAACATTACGAGTCGGACGTGACGAAAGCGCAGTGTCTCGGCCAGCGCGATGATCTCTTCGGGAGGCGCGGGCTCCAGCATTCGCAAAAATGTCGTTATGGGAATCGTAGAGATGACGCGGCCGCCGTTGACCTGTTCACCGTTATCAAATACAATTGTGGAAATCCGGTCGTTCTCGTGCAGGATTTTGGTCGCTCGTTTGCTCAGGTGAATGTGGTTTATACGTGAGGCCAAGGCATCGGTAATCTGTCCGAAGCCGTATCGGGGATAGTAGAAAGCGCCGTCCAGGTGCTCCGAATGCCGCCTGAACAGCAGATCTCTCATCAGCGATCGAAGATTCAGTCCGTCCAATCGCTTTCCCGAGACGTCGGGTGAGAGTGTGTCGGCGGGCTGGCCCCAAAGCTTTTCGCTGTAGTTGATGAGAAAGCTCTTTGCGATTCTCTTACTGTATTTTCGCTCGGCATCCTCTTGAAAGTTGTCGGCATCCTCTGCGGAACGAAACAGGATGGATATCGTGGATTTGGCGACAGCGCCCACCCCGAGCGTTTTTATCAACCCCAGCGGTGTCAGCGGAAACTTCGCCCATTTCCCTCGGCAGTAGACCCGGCTCGGTACGTTGACGATTCGTAAATCGTCGGCCAGCAGCTTCTGAATCTCTTCAGTGACGTCCGTATGCACGTTGTGGAGACGATGTGCGCCCAAATCAGATCGAACATCATCCACTTGTATGGTTCTGCACGCTCCGCCCGGTGTGTCCTCGGATTCAAAGAGGGTTAGCGGTAGACCGGCTTTGGTGAGATAGTAGCCCACCGCCAAACCTGCGGGGCCACCCCCTAGGATCGATATTTCAGAAACCATGAATTCTCCGGACCTCCAGACTGCAACCATTTATAGTCGGGTTATGGGATTTTGAGAAGGCTGAATAGAGAGTAGGCCGACTTTGTTGACAAAGACCTATCGATATGTCGAGTGAACCGCTGCCCGCCTCGCTCAGATCAGCCACCGGCATCCGGCCACTTCGTCACGATAGTGGATAGGGGACGACGAAAGCTTCCCTGTAAATCGGATTTTTGTCGGTTGGCCTTTGTCGTCAATGGGCATTCCCGGACCGACGCCGTCGTGGTAATACCCGGCCATGCAGTGGTTTCTCGCAGGGCTGGCCGCGATGGTGATTCGGCTACTTCAGCTGACGTGGCGGGTGCGAGTCCGCGGTCCGGCGCCCGATACCGCAAAACCGGTGGTGGCTTGTTTCTGGCACGGCGAGCAGGCGGGAATGTTCGCCCATCCCCGAACCAGACCGGTGGTGGTGCTGGCGTCTTTGTCAAAGGATGGCGCACTCCAGAGCCGTATCCTGCGTCGGTTGGGATTTGTCGTGGTGCGGGGGTCGTCGTCTCGGCGCGGCGCCGCCGGGCTCAAGGGGGTGGTGGACGCAATGCGGCAAGGGGCCGACGCCGCCTTTGCCGTGGACGGTCCAAGGGGCCCCCTCCACCAGGTCAAGACCGGCGCCATCCTCGCCGCGCAGCAGACCGGCGCCATTCTCATGCCCGTCACCATTCGCGCCTCCCGCGCCTGGGTCTTTAACCGCGCGTGGGATCGGTATGCGCTTCCCAAGCCCTTTGCCGAGGTGGTGATTGCCAGGCACAAACCCATTTTGGCGAATTCGGATTCCGTCGACGCGGTTCGTGAACGGCTGCAGATCGCGCTGGGTCACTCGGTGTCCATCGCTGCCGAAAAAGCCGAATTCCATTCGACGTGATGAGGCTCAGCGTCGATCATATGCTACGCTATACTCCATGTCGTTGCTTCGGATAGTGTTTGTATTCGTGCTGCTGGGGCCTCTCTCATGTGGAAAACGGGCAACGGGCCCCTCGCGCGCTGATCGAGACAATGTCCTGTCTCAAACCATTGCGCTGGCGGACTGGGGGATCGCTCATCCCCGTGACATTGCGTATGTGGAGCTGGGAATTCTCAAATTCAAGACCGAGCAGCGGCTCGTTGTATACGATGTGCGCCGCGCGGTTCCGACGGTCCGCGCTGTTCCCGTGCGGGCTCAAAAACCCGATATGAAAGACGGGGTCTATCTCATCAGTCGCTTCAACTACGGCAACCGAAACGCCCTCGGCGGTTATTTCAGCGCGTTTGCCAAGGCGCCTTGCGAAGCGGATCTGGTGCTCGGAAATACGCCGGACAACAAACGCGGGCTCAAGTTTCGCTTCGATAAACGCGCCGACGGTTTTGCGGGTTTCTGGGTGCACCTATTTGATTTCAAGGCGCCCGAGCGGGTGTTCCTCGATGCGCGGGACGTGCCGTTTCTCACCTTCCGGATTCGCGGCAAAAAAGGGGGCGAGTCGCTCCGCCTTCAAGTGGCGGACAAGCGATGGAACGAAAAGGGTGACTCGGTCCAGGTGGCCGATGTGGCGGAGTTCCTTTCCAAACGGCGGGTGACCAAGCGGTGGCAACGGGCGGTGGTGCCCCTGGATCGATTGCCCCCCGGCATCGATCGGGGGGAGCTGGCGGCCGTGGTGTTCGTCGTCAGCAAGCAGAGCCGAGGCAATGTGTACATCAAGGACATGGCCCTCACATCAGCGGCGCACACGCCCCTTCCCAATGCACCGCCGGCCAAGGTGCTGAAGCGACCGCTTAGAACCGCCCTCTGGGTGTGGGAGACCGAACCCATTGCCGAGAGCGACAACCGCATCGATGCGTTTGTCGCGTTCTGTCAAAAGCAACACATCACGGATGTCTTTCTCCAGATTCCCCGCTCCGGACCGTCCACGCTGCGGGACATCGTCGAACGACTCAACGATGCGAACATCCGCGTGGATGCGCTGGACGGCGATCCCCACTACGCCCTCGAGGCACATCACCCCAAAGTGCTCGACGGGATTCGGCGGGTGGTAGACTACAACGCAGCAGTGCCCAAGCGGGCGCGGTTCAGCGGCGTTCGTTACGACAACGAGCCCTATCTCATCAAAGGCTTCGGCGGTGTGAAACGGGCGCCGGTGCTGCGGCAATACCTCTCTCTGCTCGACAAAATCAAAGCGGTCACGGCACCCGCGAACCTGGCGTTCGGTGTGGATATCCCGTTTTGGTTCGATAGCAAAAATAGATTCAACGAACCCACTTCGGAAATCGACGGGAAAATCCTCAGTGAGTGGATTATCGACAAGGTCGACAACCTCGCCATCATGGATTACCGAACCTTTGCCTATGGACCGGACGGGGTGGTGGCCCACGGACTCGACGAGCTCGAATACGCCAGCGCAAAGGGAAAGGACGTCTTCATCGGTTTGGAGACCGTGTACCTTCCGGACGAAACCGTATTGGCGTTTTCAAAAGACGGGGCTGGCGGGCACATCGTCCTGACAGACTTCGACGGCGCCTCGGTGCGCGTCGTTTGGCAGCCGGAGGGGCCGACCGAAGAATCCCCCGGTGACATCAAAACACTGGGTGAGATCTACCGAGCCGTCGCGCCGGCCAGCAAAATCACCTTTGACACGTTTCCCCCCGAACGGCTACACCAGGTCATGCGAGAGACCGCCCGGGAGCTTCTGCCCTACAAGCGCTTTGCCGGTTTTGCCATTCACTCCTACGAGAGCTATCGTCCCTGGCTGAGCGCGTCGCAACCATAGGGCAGAACCTAGTGCTTCGTCAACTTGACTCTGACGGGTGCAGATCTTGTTCCCCCCTTTTCAAGGGGGAAATTCGTCTGGATGAGGGGAGAGAGAAGATCAATTACCGGCCGACACGATGATCAAGGCCCAAAATCCTTAGTCCAATACCTCAACAAAACTTACTCATCTGTAAAGAAGTCGGACTTTGCTGGTGTCTATCTATGCGCTCATCGACGACGCGGCGCGGGATCGGATCTCCTCGGCGGAGACGCTGCTGATGACCTTCTTGATGATCTCAGCGGCCTGGACCCGGGCGGTCTCTTCATGGATGAAGAGGTGGCCGCCGGAGACCTCGAACAGCTCGAAGGCGTCGGCGAGCTTCCGCCACTTGCCGAGGAGATCGATGTCATAGAGGTGGTCTTCGGTTCCGGCCAGGGCGATGACGGGGCAGGCGGCCTTGTGATCCTTGGCCACCAGGCGCTGTCCGGTGATCTCCAGATCCGCGCGCAGGGCGGGCATGGCCGCCTCGACCAGCTCCCGGTTGTCCGTATACGCATTGGGCGCGCCGACGGCCTTGAGCAGATCCACGAGCATCTCGTCGGGGAGCGTCTCGTAGCGGGTGTCCTTGTCCAGGAACCGCTGGTCGAGGGGGTTCACCTCGCCGGGGGGCACCGCGGCGCCGATGAACAGGTGGGATGGCCCGGTGTCGCGCACCGCCTTCAGATAGGCGGAGAAGCTCATCGCCAGGTTGCCGCCGAAGCTGTGGCCGTAGAACGCATAGGGCTTGTCGAGCATCGGCGTCATGGCCTCCGCCAGGGCGGAGAAGAGGCTCATGCCGTCTGTGAACGGGGGCTCGTCGATGCGCTCCTCCCGGCCGGGAAGCTGCACGAGGCAGACCTCGATCTCCTCGGGGAAGAGCCCGGGCCAGTCGTTGAAGACCGAGGCGCCGGCGCCGAGGTAGGAGAAGCAGAAGAGCCGATGGGTCGCGTCCGGGTTCGGCCTCGGGATCTGGAACCATCCGGCGTCCATCAGCGGCTTCGGCGGGGCGCTGGCCAGCTTCTGGACGATCTCCTCGGCGAGCTCCTCGACGGTGGGGCCTTGCATCACCTGCATGAGGGAGAACTCCACGCCGGTCTGGGTGGTGAGCCAGCTCCGGATCTGGTTGGCCATCAGCGAGTCGAGGCCCATCTGCGTGATGGGGGTGGCGATATCGATCTTATCCTTGGCCACGCCGAGGATCTTACTGAGCATCTGGGCGACGGCCTCCCGGAGCACGCCGCCGCGCTTCTCCGGCGGGAGGGCGAGCACCCTGCCGAGCAGGTCCTGCCCGCTCTCTCCGGCGGACACCATCTCCTTGTCGGCCTCGCGGTGCAGCGCCTCGAAGCGGTAGGACCCCCCGCTGTTCTGGAAGGTCTCGCCGAGGGCCCGCCAGTCGGCCTTCATGGCGCCGATGTTGACCGGGGCCTCCAGCAGGACCTTCTCGAGGACGGATTCGGCCTCCCTCACGGAGAGGGCGCCCCAGCCGTGGTTGCCGAGGAAGTCCCGGACCTTCTTGGAGCGGGCCACGAAGCCGACGCCGCCGAGCACGCCCCAGTTGACGGTGCTCGCGGGGAGCCCCATGGCGCGGCGATAGACCGCGAAGCTGTCGAGGAAGGCGTTGGCCGCGGCGTAGTTTCCCTGCCCCGGGGTACCGTAGAGGGAGGCCACGGAAGAGAAGGAGACGAAGTGCTCCACCGGGAGCCCGAGGGTCGCCCGGTGCAGATTCCAGGTGCCCTGGATCTTGGGCATGAGGGGGGCGATGAACTGGGCGGCGGACATCTCTTTGACGAGGCCGTCGTCCAGCACGAGGGTGGACTGGAAGACCCCCTTGAGCGGCGTGCTCTCACTGTGGGTCTTCGCGACGACCCTGCGGGCCTCCTCGGGGTCGGAGATGTCCGCCTCGAGGATCTGGACGGTCACGCCACTCCGCGTAAGCTCGGCTACGACGCCGCGATCCGCATCCGTCTTGAGGCCGCTCCGGGAGACCAGGGTGAGGTGGCGCGCCCCCCGCTCCGCCAGGAACCGGGCTACCTCCAGACCGAATCCCGAAGTGCCCCCGGCGATGAGGTAGGCGCCGTCGGGGGGGAGGGCCAAGGCGGCCGGCGGGGCGAGCCGGACCGTCCCCTCCATCGATAGGACGATCTTGCCGATCTGCTCCGCGCGGGAGAGGGCCCAGATGGCCTCCCGGACCTCGGCGATGGGGTAGACCGTGTAGGGGTGAGGCGCGAAACGCTCCGAAGCGATGAGCGCCGCCGCACCCGCCAGGGTCCTGCCCATGAGGTCCGGTTTCTGGCGCAGCAGCCGATCGATGTCCACCGCGAAGTAGGAGATGTTGTCCGCGAGGAGCTTGAGGCCGATGCGCTTGTTCCGGTAGAGGTCCGCCTTGCCGATCTCCACGAACCGTCCGCAGGGGGCCAGGGCTTTCAGGCCCTGGGTCAGCTTGGCCCCCGCGAGGGAGTTGACCAGCACGTCCACCCCCCACCCGTCGGTGGCCCGCATCACCTCGCTGTAGAAGCCGGTGCTCCTGGAGTCGTAGACGGCGTGGACGCCGAGGGACTCGAGGAAGTCGTGCTTGGGGCGGCTCGCGGTGACGTGCACCTCGGCGCCGAGGGCCTTGGCGATGTGGATCGCGGCGATGCCCACCCCGCCGGCGCCGGCGTGGATGAGCACCCGCTCGCCCCGCTCTAGCCGGGCGAGGGTGACGAGGCTGTAGTAGGCGGTGAGGTAGGCCATGGGCAGGGCCGCGGCCTGCTCGGTGGTCATCCCGTCTGGGATATGAACCACATGCGCTCCGTTGGCCGTGACGATGCCCCCGATGGTGTCGGCGGCCACCGCCATTACGGCGTCCCCCGTTCGAAGATGGGTGACCGCCGTCCCCACCTCGGTCACCATACCGGCGCACTCGAGGCCGAACCGCTTCTCGAAGACCCCGCCGAAGAGCGCCTCGTCGGGGAGCAGGCCGAGGGCCAGCATTGCGTCCCGGAAGTTGAGGGCCGTGTGTCGCACGGCGATGCGCACCTCGTCGGGGCCGAGGGGCCGGGGCGTCGCGGTCCTGAAGGCTAGGCGATCCACGACGCCCGAGTCGTCCGAGGTGAGGTGGAAATAAGACCCCGCCGCCGGAACTTCGGTGTGGGCGTTTTGCCAGAGCGCCTCGGTGTCCACCCGTTCTAGACGCGCCGCGAACCGCATGCGCCCGCGAATGGCCACCTCCTCCTCGGTCGGCCCTTCGGGCACCGCGACGAGCTCTTCGTAGAGACGCCGGAGCTCATCGTCCGTGGGGATACCGGAGAGGTCCACCATCTTGAGGGGGATGGTGGGCAGCTCGTTGGCGATCACACGGCCGAGGCCTATCATCGGCGATTGGGAGAGCGAGATGTTCTCCGAGGCGGGGAGGGGGGCCGCGCCGGCGGTGATCAGCCAGAGCCCCGGGGCCTGGGCGGCCGTGACGTCGCCGAGGGCCGCGAGGGTCCGCGCCACGGTGTAGGCCGCGGTGTGCAGCTTCTTCGCGATCCCGTCCTTGGGGATCGCCTCGATGGGATCGGTGTCGAGGGCCCAGGCGTGGACGATGCCGTGGAGCGTGCCGGTCTTGCGGGCCGCGTTGATGACCGCCCGGATGCCTTTGTCGTCGTCCGGACGAACCGCGAACCGGTTGTCCGACAGGGCCTCGAACACCGAGCCGGGGAGGACGGTGTGGCAGCGATCGCCCCGGGCCTCGAGCATCGCCTGGAGCCTGTCCGTGAAGCCGTCCTCGTCGCCGAAGATGACCCAGCTCCCTGCCTGCCGGACCGGGACCTCGCTCACCGTTTCAGCGGCGGCGTTGACCGCGGTAAAGACCGTCTGGGCGACACGACCACTCCCCTCGGCGACGTCGGAGAGGGCGACCACATCGCGGAATCCCGAGTCGGAGAGGAGCCCCGTCCACCTCGAGGCGCCGAGGGTGCAGTGGGCGGGCCGCTCCGGATCGCCCTTGTACAGCCACCACCCCTCGGTCATGCCGAAGACGAGGTCGAGGTAGGTGGGGCACTCGGTGACCTCTAGCATCAGCAGCGCGCCGCCCGGGGCCAGGAGCGCGCGGACGTTGCCGAGGGTCTCCCGGAGATCGCGGGTGGCGTGGATCACGTCGGAGGCGATCACCAGATCAAACGCGCCCGGGTCGATCCCCTGCTCGTCGAGGGGGCGCTCGATGTCCAGCGTTCGGTAGCGCATCGCCGGGTTTCCCCTGAAACGCTCCTTGGCCTTCTCGAGGAAGGAGGGGGAGAGGTCCGTGAAGTAGTATTCGGTTCGATCCGCGGGCAGGGCGGAGAGGACCGAGGCGGTGACCCCGCCGGTGCCGGCGCCGATCTCGAGCACCCGAAGGATCTGCTCCTCTGGGACGTTCCGGGTGACAGCGGCCGCGGCGCCGCGGATGATGCGGTTGTACTTCTCGAAGCTGTGGGAGCCGACGTAGTAGTTGACGATGGTCTGCCAGTCGCTCCTGGGGAAGATGAGCTCCACCGGATCGATCTCCCCCCTGAGCACCTCCGCCAGGCGTGGGAGGCAGCGGGCGAGGAGGTCGGTCTCCTGATGGAATTCCGGCAGCTCACCTTGGAGATCGCGGAGCAACGCTCGGCTGTCGGGTTCGCTCGGGGCGCGGACAACGGTCCACACTTCATCGTCCCGGCGGAGATAGCCGAGGGTTTCGAGGTGTCCGAGGATGGCCTCGAAGAGGTGGGCGTGGCGGTCGGCGACGCCCACCTGCGCCGCCAGGCCTGTGCGGTCATGGGCGGCCCCGACGGTGAACTGGAAGCCCAGGGCCGTCATCGTTTCGACCATCGCGGCCCGTGCCAGGGCTTCTGCGGCGGGGTTGAACCGGTCGAAGTAGTCGCCGTACAGCGGCCCGCTTTTCAGCGCCTCGATGACGGGGGCGACCGCCTCCCGGAGGCCCTCCGAGGGCGTCAGGTAGGTTGCGGGGGTCCGCCTCAGCTCTTGATCTCTGCGGTCCTTCTGACGCCAGCGGTACTGGTAGAGCCAGCCGTCCATCTCGCCCGCCACCTCGCCCTTGGATCCCTTGAGGTACTTGGCGGTGAAGCCCTGGATCTCGGCCACCAGGTTCTCGTCCGCGTCGAAGATCCAGATGTCCGCCTTGATGGTCTCCTCGACCTCGGAGTGGGCCTTGGTGTAGCTGTAGAGTTTGGTCGTGGTGAGGGGGCGGTGGAGCTTCACCCGATCGATGCGCACCGGGATGTAGACCCCGAAGTCCTCCTGGACCCTGATGATGCCGAAGGCGGTCTGGAACGCCGCGTCCAGCAGGGCGGGGTGGATGTTGTAGCGATCGAAGTCGTGCCGGATGGACGGGTGGACATGGATCTCCCCCAGGGACTCGAGGTCCCCCTGGTAGAGCCGCTTGATGCCCTTGAAGGTGTCGCCGAGCTGCAGCCCGCCCCGCTCCAGTATCTTGAAGATGCGCTGGACGTCGAGGGGCGTGGTCACCCGCTCCCGCACCGCCTCGAGGCTGATCGGCTCGGACACGAAGGCGTCCCCGATGTGGTTGAGCTTTCCTTTGGAGTGCACGGTCCAGCTGTTGCCGTCTTGCCCCTTGCTGGAGGCGATGGAGAAGTCTCCTTCGTCGGAGTCGATCTGAATCTGGACCCGGTAGGCGTCACCGTCATCCGCGAGGAAGAGGGGCTCGTCGAACCTCAGATCCTCGACGAAACCGAAGGCGTCGCCGAAGGAGGCGCGGCCCACGCCGAGGGCCAGGTCGACGTGGCCGGCGCCGGGGTAGACCAGCGGCCCCTGGACCCGATGGTCATCGATGTAGGGGTGGCTCCGTTTGTCGAGCTCGATATCCCAGGTGATGCTGTCCCGGTGATCGGCGAACGCCCGCATCTCCACCAGGTGGGGGTGTCCCCGGGTGCCCATGCGCTCCCGCCTCGATTTTTCACTCTCATTCCAGAACCGCTCCAGCTGCCACGGATAGTGGGGAAGCTTGACGAATCGCTCGCCGCGGTTGAACAGGGCCGACCACCGGACGGGGTATCCCTTGACGAACAGCCAGGAGAGGTTGGCGAAGAGATGCTCGGTCTCGTCTGTCTTGCGCCGGAGGGAGTGGACGGCGATGCCTTTGATCTTGCGCTCCTCGAAGGCCTTCTCGATGTTGCTCGACAGGATGGGATGGGGGCTGATCTCCACGAACACGCCGTAGCCGTCTTCCACCATCTGGAGGATGGTCGGGTAGAAGAGCACGGACTGTCGGATGTTCCTCGCCCAGTACGCCGGGGTCAGCTCGCCGCCGTCCATCCTGGCGCCGGTGACGGTGGAGTACAGATCGATGGCGGTGTCGCCGCAGGCGATGGAGGGCACATTATTGACGAAGTCATCCTTGACGTCGTCGAGCAGGTAGCTGTGGAACGGCACGTCCACAACGAGGAACCGGTTGAAGACCTTCTCTTCCTCCAGCGCGCCCGCCAGGGACTCGAGGGCGTCGTTGTCGCCGGCCAGGGTGAGCATGGCGGGGCCGTTGACCGCCGCGATGTCGATCTTGCCCTCGTACTTCTCGATGGCCCGGGTCGCTGCCTCCTGAGTGAGGGCCGCGGCCAGCATACGTCCCCGGCCCGACGCCTTGGCCTGGGCGCGGCTCCGCTCGAACACTACCCGGGTCGCCTCCTCGAGGGAGAGGGCGCCGCTGATGTGGCTCGCGGCCACCTCGCCGATGCTGTGCCCCACCACGCCGTCCGGGGTCACCCCCATCGCCTTCCAGATGCGCGCGAGGCCCACCTGGAGCGCGAACAGGGCCGGCTGCACCACCTGGGTCTCGTTCATGCGGGAATGCGCTTCGTCCTTGTTGAGCTCCTGGATGAGGCTGCTGTTCTCCGAGGCCAACCACCCCAGCTTCTTCAGGACGGCGTCCACCGCTTCGATGGTCTCTCTGAAGATTGCGTTGGTCGCGAGGAGCTCCCGTCCCATGGCGAACCATTGGGGCCCCTGGCCGGAGAACACGAACGCGGTCTTCTGTCCCTTCTTGTACACCGGGCGGTCGTTCGCGAGGTCGGGCACGGTCTCGTCGCTCGCGAACGCCCGGAGCTTGCGGGCGGCGTCCGCTTTGTCCGTCGCCGAGAACGCCAGCCGCAGGTCGTGGGCCGAGCGGCGGGCGGCCAGGGAGTAGCAGATGTCCCCCCACCCGTCATCGGTGCCCTCGAGGTACGCCGCGTGGCTCAGGGCCGCGGCCTTGAGCGCCTCCTGGGTCTTGGCGCTGAGGACCACGGGGCGCCGCTCGGGTTCAGGGCTCTCCGATGGAGGTGGAGAGACAGGGTCGTGGGATTTCAGGACGACGTGGGCGTTGGCGCCGCCGAACCCGAAGGAGTTGATCCCGGCGTACCGGGCGCCCCGCTTCTTTGGAATCGGCGTCATCTTTGTCGGCACCTCGAGGTGCATCCCCTCGAAGTCTATCTTGGGATTCGGATTCTTGAGATGGACGTTCGGGGGCGCCTCGCCGCGGGCGATGGAGAGGGTCGCTTTGATGAGCCCGGCGAGACCGGAGGCCGGCTCCAGGTGACCGATGTTGCTCTTGACCGAGCCGATGAGGCAGGTGTCCTGGCGGTCCGCGCCGATGACCGCGCCGATGCTCCCCGCCTCGGTGGGGTCGCCGAGGGCGGTACCGGTGCCGTGGGCCTCCACATAGGTCACGTCGCTAGGAGGGATGCCGGCGTCGGCGTAGGCCGCCTTCAGGACCTCCACCTGGGCGTCGCCGTTCGGCATGGCGATGCCGCCGGTCTTGCCGTCCTCGTTGAGGGCCGATCCGATAAGGGTCGCGTAGATCCGATCGCCGTCCGCGATCGCTCTCGAGAGGGGCTTGAGGATGACCACGCCGACGCCCTCGCCCCGGACATAGCCGTTGGCCGCGGCGTCGAAGGTCTTGCAGCGGGCGTCCGGGGAGAGGAACCCGCCGGTGGAGAAACCGATCTGGAGCTCCGGCTTGAGGATGACGTTGACCCCCGCCAGGATCGCCAGGTCCGACTCTTTCGACCAGACGCTGCGCGCGGCGAGGTGGGCGGCGACGAGCCCGGAGGAGCAGGCCGTATCCACGGCGAAGCTCGGTCCCCTGAGATCGTAGACGTACGACAACCGGTTGGCCGCGATGCTCGCCGCGTTCCCCGTGTTGGACTGGGGGCCGATGTTGAGCCGGTTGACGGCGCTGTTCTGGATGGCCGCGTAGTCCGTCGACGAGATCCCGACGAACACGCCGGTCCTGGAGCCGGCCAGGTCCTCCAGGCGAAGCCCCGCGTCCTCGAAGGCCATGTACAAGTGCTCCAGGAGGAGGCGCTGCTGGGGATCCATGCGCATGGCCTCCACCGGGGCGATGCCGAAGAACTGGGCGTCGAACCTATCGATCCCATCGACGAACCCGCCCTCCTTCACGATTATCTTTCCTATCACCTTGGGGTTGGGGTGGTAATAGGCGTCCTTGTCCCACCGGTCCTCGGGGATCTCCCGGATGGCGTCCGTCTTGTTGGACAGCATCTCCCAGAACCCCTCGGGGGTCCTGCCGCTGCCGGGAAATCGGCAGCCGATACCGATGATGGCGATCGGGTCTCTGCCGTCGCGCCGGTTTGAAGTCATCATCTCAAACTTCCTTTCTTGGCGTTGCACGTCGAGGCTCGGCCTCATTTTCGAGATTCATGAACATGTTGAATCTCTCGTTATCTACGGATAGTTGGGCTATCTTGAACTGACCGTCCCGCGCCCCGTTTTCGAGGGCCCGTTGCTTGTAGTGAAGAAACGCGTCGGGGCTCAGCAGGTGCACCATCGGCGGTCGCAGTCTGTTGGAGCGGCGCTTCGCGTCGTACTCCACGTTCAACCTCGCCAGCGCCACGTCGAGCTCGCGGGATATGGCGGTCTTGTCCATCTCCGGCGCGGCTTCACCGGGCTCCACAAAGAGGTGATACCTGGAGGTGTCCAGGTCCGCGAAGGCGACGTGGAAGGGCACATCGATGTCGAGCCGCTCCTCCGTGAGCGCCATGGCGGTGAGGTATTGGGACTCCGACACCTTCTCACCGGTGAGGCTCACGACCCCCCGTCCCTTTTGCATGAAGCGGATCCTTGGGAACTGGTTGTAGTACCCCTCGACGCGAACGATATCATTGATATCGTAGCGATAGAGCCCGCTCGGGGTGGTGATGTAGATGTAGTAGGACTCCCCGACCTCCAGCTCGTGGGCCAGGTGGATGCGGGGGGTGGGGTCGTCTATATCGGCGGCTTTGATGAACTCGAAGAAGAGGAGGTGTGCCGCGAGGACGGAGGTCTCGTCGTCGTTGTCGAGGACGATGCCGGCGCGGGCTTCCGTGGCGAGGTAGCCGAACTCCCGGATGACCGTAGCGTCCGGGTAGTACCCGCCGGTCTGCTTCAGGTAGAGGCCCGAGTTGCCGCATTTCCAGGTGTTGATGACCTGGAGAGAGGGCCAGTAGTGCTTGGGGAGCACCTCGTTGTGGGTCGCGGCGAGGGCCTCGAGGGCCGCCGCCCGCCTGGGGTTCGGCGCGAGCCTTCTCTCGACGGCGGCGCGGATCGGGGGGGCGATGTCGAGGTCTGATTTCAGGGTGCCGCCGGCGATGTCGCGGACGATCTCGTCATAGTGCCGGGTGGCGAAGCGGTGGAGCTCCGCGAGGGTGCTCGGGTTGGCCGCGACGATCCACCGGATGGGCTGCTCGAGCCCGATGCGCATGATGGCGTAGTACTTGGCTTGATAATCGTCGATATCGTGGACATCAAAAGGGACCACGCGAAACCGCTTGATGATCTCCGGCATGTAGGCGTTCATGTGTCCCGAGAAGGAGCCGTAGGTGGTGCCGTCCGGGGTGCGGCCCTCGACGGTCTTGCCCACCATGGAGATGTCCCGCCCGTCCATGAAGCCGGGGTTCTGCTCGAACATGCGATAGAGCCACAGCTTGGTCAGCCCGTTGTAGCATTCGTCGTGGTACTTGCGCGTGATGGGGATGAGCTTGGGCTTGTCCGTCGTCCCGCTGGTGGTGGCGTAGAACATCGGCTTACCGGGGAACAGCACGTCGCGCTCCCCCGAGGCGTGCCGGTCCACATAGGGTCTCAGGTCCTCGTAGGTGTTGATCGGGACCCGTTCTTGAAACCGGCGGGGGGAGTCGATGGTGTCGAATCCGTGTTCTCTCCCGTACGCGGTATCCTTCGCGTAGGAGAGGATGTCGCTGAGCACCGCGGCCTGCGCGGCCTCCGAGTTGCGACTCAGAAGATCGAGCGCCCGCTGCATCCTTCGGCCCGATACAGATATCCCTGTTTTCATGAAGGCCGATGCCATTCGGCGAAGCATGATTTCCTCCGTCAGTTGTCGCGTCGTTTTCGCGGGCGATACCCGCACAATTCCCCCCGATTATGAGCAGTTTGTATGCCAAATTCGGGTTTGTCGCGTCGGATTCGTAATACTCATGTGATATTCGAGTATTATCGTCGACACAGGGGGAGTGTCTCAAAACACGCGGGTGTCTCGACAAAACAATATGATACATTTGACCTGTCCTAAACCTGGTCAAATGAGACATTTTGACGAGACATACCCGTCAGTTATCTGGTCATTTGCGGTTCAAACGGACCTTGGAAGTCCGTGCTCTAGAACCCGACGCTCATCCCGCCGTCCACGAAGAGGGTCTGGCCGGTGATGTAGTTGGCGTCGTCGGAGGCGAGGAACAGGTGGGCCTTGGCAACCTCGACCGGGGGCAGGGGTTCCCCGAGGGGGATCTTGGCGATCATGGTCTCCCGCATCTTGTCCGGCACCTCGGCCAGCATGGGGGTGTCCACGGCGCCCGGCGCGATGGCGTTGATACAGATCTTCTTGCGCGCATACTCGAGGGCCAGGGTCCGGGTGAGCCCGATGACCCCCATCTTGGAGGCGCAGTAGTTCACCTGTCCCACGTTCCCCAGGGTCGAGATGGAGGCCGTGTTGATCACCTTGGCGCCCTGCTTCATCTTGATGAGGCAGTTCTTGCAACAGAGGAAGGTCCCCTTGAGGTTCACGTCCATGACGAGGTCCCAGTTCTCCTCGCTCATGCGCATGGCGAAGCCGTCCCGCGTGATCCCGGCGTTGTTGATGAGGATATCGATTTTACCGAAGGCCTCCAGCGCGGCGGCGACCATGGCCTTGACGTCCGCCTCCACCGCCACGTTGCACTTGACGCAGATGGCCTCTGTGCCGGATCTCTTGATGGTGCTCGCGATATCTTCGAGGGGGTCCGTGGCCAGATCGCACAGCACGACCTTGGCGCCCTCTTTCGAGAAGAGCAGCGCGGTCTCCTTGCCGATGCCCGCCGCGGCTCCGGTGATGATGGCTACTTTGTCTTTCAGTCTGTCCATTTTACTGTTCACTCCTTGTATATTCATCCTTTGAGCGGGCATTATACCGAGATCATGGGATCCTCAAAGCTTTTCCTATGAGACCGCTCCCGAATCGCCGCCCCCGGAAGCCTGATCGCCGAGGAAAACCTTCTCCTTCTCTGCAGAGTGCGACGAGACGAAGGATGTCAGTTGTCCCAGACCTCCGGGGTCTCCGCGAGGGGCTCCTCCTCGGCTCCGTCCACCGCGTCCTCCCCGGGCTCATGGGAGGCGGCGCTGCGATCGCGGTCGATGAAACTTCTCGGGGGCGGCAGCGGGTCCCCCTCCCGATGGAAGACGATGGCGGACGACAGGGCCGCGGAGAGTTCGGCGTCGGTTAGCCGTTTCCGCTCGCGCATGGTCCTCAGGACGCGATGGAACACGGACATCTGGCGCTGGGAGACGGTCCCCCGCTCGTAGATGCGGTGCCGTGAAACGGGGCTCGGCAGCATCTTGATGAGGAAGACCGACTCCAGCGGGGTCAGCTCGGCGGGGGTGCGGCCGAAGTAGTGCATGGCCGCGTCCTTGATGCCGTAAAGGGAGGGGCCGTATTCGATGATGTTGAAGTAGAGCTCGAGGATCTCCTCCTTGGTGAAGTAGCTCTCGAGATACCAGACCATGATGACCTCCTGGAGCTTCCGGGAGACGGTACGCTCCCGGCCGAGGAAGAGGTTCTTGGCGAGCTGCATGGTGATGGTGCTGGCCCCGTGGTGGAGGCCGCCTTTCTTGAGGTTCAGCTCGATGGCCCGCCGGATCTCCGGGAGGGTGATGCCCTTGTGCTTCCAGAACTTCCCGTCCTCCGTGGTCAGCACCGCCGCGGTCAGGTAGGGGGAGATCTCCGCCAGGGAGACCCACCGGTCCGTGCCCGGGCCGGACACCAGCCGGAGGGGCTCCCCCTTCTCGTCGTAGGTGATGTAGGCGAAGGGGCCGTGAAAATATCCGGGCTCCGGCAGCTTTCCGTAGTGGGCGATCCGACAGCCGTTGTCCATATCGGCCTCCAGGATCACCCCCTCGGGGTTCTCCTCGTCCACCGCGAGGTGCATGTCGAAGGCGATCTGCCCCTCGAAGAGGGTGTCCCGTATTCGGGTGGTGAAGGCGTTCGGGAGCGCGGCCTTGATGTGCTTGCAGGCTGTCTTGGGCAGGTTGAGGTACACATCGAACATGAGGCGATCGAGGCGGATGTCCCCCCGAAGGGTGGTCCTGGCCATGCCCGTGGAGACGAGAAACCGCTCGAGGTGGAGGAGGCTCTCCCTTCGGTCGTACTCCATCTTGAAATCCGTATTGAAAATCAGATTGGCGAGAGGCGCCGCGGCCAGCTTTTCATGGTGAATCGTCAGGTCCGTGACGGCGGCCTGCCCGGTGAGGAGGATCTTCTGCCCCGCGTCCTCCACTGTCGCGTTGATCCTGCCGTCCAGGGACGCGTGCCGCCAGTCCACGTGCTCCGACGGGTAGAGCATCTTGCCCAGCTGGGCGATGGACATATCGGGGATCTCGAGGGTCGCGGCGGGGGGCTTGCCGGCGCCCGCCTGAAGCTGCAGGACGAACCGCGCGTCTGTCCCGGGCAGCCGGCCGCTCGAGCTCAATACCGTCGCGCGGTCCGCGTTGAGCGTCGCCTCGACGGTGACGTCCTGAATCGGGAGCGCGTCGCCGGCGGGGGCCTTCAGCGTTATCGTGGCCCCCTTCACCGAGAGACCGACGGCGACAGGTTTCGCCTCGGAAAGCGGAGAATCCTCCGCACCCTCCGTCCCCGCTCCTCCCGCTCCGGTCACCTCCCGCCAGGTCTGTTCGGTCCGCCGGAGATCCCGGACGAGGGTCAGCAGCTCGGGACCCTTCACCGGCAGGCTGACGGCGGACCCCTCTATCTGGCCGGCGATGTGTCGCTTCTCCGGATCGAATTTCAGCTCTCCCCCCGCGCCCTCCACCAGCCGCTGCCCGGCGTGGGAGACGGCGTACTCCTCCACCTCCAACACGGTCTTGGCGTCCTGGCCGATCCGCCCCGAGAAGGCGGCCTCGGCGAGGAGCTCGTTGTCCGCGAAGCGCATCTTTCCCGAGGAGATGAGGAGCTCCAGCCGTTCCCGCGGCGCTTCGGCCTGCCCGGTGGGGGCGCTTCGCTTTGACAACGCGGCGAGGAGGGTCTGCCACGCCTCCGGGGGGCAACCGTCAACCGCCGCTCCCGCGCGGATTTCCAGCCCGTCGAATCGTACGCCGGTGATATCGATCTCTCCCAGAAAGAGGGGGCCCACCCTGACGCTCAACCCCAGCCGCTTGGCGGACAGGTAGGTGCAGCCCTCCTTCGACTTGATCTCGAGCTCGTTGAGATCCAGGCTGGTGAGGGCGGTGTCCGCGCTCTTATAGGAAATATCGACTCCGAGGCGCTCCTCGACTTTCGGGAGAAGGGAATTGATCACCTGCTCGTCGGCGCCGGTCTGAAAGAGCAGCAGCACGATCAGACCCAACACCAGGAAAATGATGACCAGTACTATAACCAATCGCTTGATGCCCATTGGGTCGGGATTCTTCCACGCCTGGCGGAGAATGGCAACGACAAGGGTGAATTTGGCGGCCCCGCCGGCATATGTCATTGTCTTGTGTCGTTGAAATTTCTGGTACATAATTAAAGCCTTACGAACCGAGTACAGGGGAGTCGCGGCCGTTGGTGAAAAGGAAGCAAAAACGTATAAACCCCTCCGCGGCACCCGTCCGGCGGTCGAGCGGGCCGCAAAAGGCCGCCCCTCCGAAACCGGCTTCCGAGGATGATTCGGTTGAGACCGACCCAGAAGATGTTCCCCCGGTAAAGGACGAGCCGCGGACGAGCCGCCGGGATTTCCTCGCGCGCACCGGGCAGATCCTGGTCGGCGCCTGCGGCGTCGCGAGCGTTGCGGGGGCGGCCCGCCTCGCGCTGCCGAACGTGGACGATAGGGGAGCGCGGCGGTTCCGGCTGGGGGTCCTCTCCGATTTCAAAATGAACACCCTCACCTGGCTTCGGGAGCGGGATCTGTTCGTCTCGCGCGATGAGCAGGGAATCGGCGCGTTCTCGTCCAAATGTACCCACCTGGGGTGCACGGTCCAGCGCACCGACTTCGGCTTCCTGTGCCCCTGCCACGGGGCGCGGTATGACCCCATCGGAACGGTGATCCGGGGGCCGGCCGCGGCGCCCCTGCCGTGGTACCCGGTGGTCCTCTATCCGGACGGACGGCTCTGGGTCCACCTCGACGAGCCCCGGGAGACCGCAGGGCCGACGGCGCTGCTCACCCTGAAGGAAACCCCGACCTGATGCGCAACTTCTTCGTCCATCTCCACCCGCCCCAGGTCACCGCGCGCGCCCTCCGGCCCATGACCACTCTTGGTCTCGGCGTCGCCCTCCTGACCCTCTTCGGGGTGCTCGGAGTCACCGGTCTCCTGCTGATGATCTACTACGTGCCCGCCGCCGGCGAGGCCCTCGAGAGCACCCGGGATCTCCAGTACGCCGTGACCTTCGGCGGGTTCGTCCGATCCCTTCACCGGTACGCGGGGCACGCCATGGTGCTCTTCGCCTTCTGTCACCTGCTCCGGGTCCTTCTCACCGGTGCCTACCGCGGCCGGGCCTTGAACTGGCTCGTGGGCCTCGTCCTCTTCGTCCTCACGCTGGGGCTGGCCTTCACCGGATACCTGCTGCCGGCGGACCAGCTCGCCTACTGGGCGGTGGTGGTCTCCACGAACCTGCTGGATCACGCGCCGGGAATCGGGGGTGCGCTCAAGGGGGCCCTGCTCGGCGGCGGGGCGGTGGGTCAGGCCGCGCTCGTCCGGTTCTACGCGCTGCATGTGGCGATCCTGCCCGGGCTGATGGCCGCCCTCGTCGTCTGGCATCTCTGGCGCCTCCGAAAAGACGGGGGCCTCGCGAGGGACCCGGCGTCGAATCCGGAGACGGTCCCTGCCCATCCCCACCTGACCCTCCGGGAGGCGGCCCTCGCCCTCTTCCTTCTGGCGGGCCTGGTGCTGTTCGCCTCGATGGTCGCCGCGCCCCTCGGCGGCGCGCCGGATATCCATCAGCCGTCCAACCCGGAGAAGACCCCCTGGTACTTCCTCTTTCTACAGGAGATGGTCAGCTACTCCGCCATCACCGGGGGCTTCGTCTTTCCCCTGATCCTGCTGGCGGGGCTCGCGGCGGTGCCCTTCGCGGATCCGCGGCCGGACCGGGTCGGGGTCTGGTTCGGCGGGGGGGCGGAGCGGCGGACGGTCGTCGCGTCGTTTGTCGCGGCGGTCACCCTCTTCGTCCTCATGGAGGTTCTGTTCCTGCGAGGGCAGGGCGCCGCCGGGGTGCCCGGAGGGGCCCGGAGCCTGCTCAACCCGGCCGCCGGCATGCTGCTCCTGGCCATCGGCGCGGTCGTCGTCGCCGGTATCGCGGCACGAACCCCCCGGGCGGCGCTGCTCTCGGCCGGGGTGGTCCTGACGGTGGCGGTGGTGGGCTTCTCCCTCGTGGCCTGGTGCCGGGGACCGGGGTGGGTCTTCTACTGGCCCTGGGAGGCGTGGCCCCATGTCTGACGCTCTCAAGCGGGATCACCGGCGCCTCAGGGGGCTGATAGTGGTCTCGTCCGTCCTGCTCCTCGTCAGCCTGATCTCGGTGGGCGCTCGCCATTACAACACGCCGTGGCAAACATATCAGCGTCAGTTCTTCGCGCGCTTCGGACGGGGAGACACCGCCGGCATCCAGCAGATTTCCGCCTGTTCCGGCGCCGTGGACCGTTGCCCCACCTGTCATCAGGGCATCGATCGCGCGGACCTGTCGAAGCAGGAGATTCCGCTCCCCTTCCGGGGTCACGGCCCGGGGATCGGGACCCATCCGGCGGACCGCATCGGGTGCACCGCCTGTCACGGGGGGGCCGGCCGGGTGCTCGATCCCGCGGGGGCCCACTCCCCGTCGGGGGAGGGGGGACGGGATCCCCTGATGACCGAGCCCCATATCCAGGCGAGCTGCGTTCGCTGTCATCTTCCCGGGGAGAAGCCCGGGCAGGAGCGCCTGGTGCAGGGGGCGCGGCTCTTCTCGGCCCTCGGCTGCCCGGTCTGCCATCCCCTAACCGAAGGGGGCACGGGGGGCTGGGATTTCGGGCCGGATCTGACCGCCGTCGGGCGACAGAGTCCCACGGCGCTGAGGACCAGCCTGCTGGATCCCTCCGCGAACTTCGCGGGCTCCACGATGCCCTCGTTCCGGCTGGCCCTCGAGGAGAGCCCGCGGGAGATGGAGAGCCTCGTCATCTATCTGGAGAGCCTGGCGCTTCCCCCCTTTGAGGAGTGCCGGAGCCGGACCAGCCGGACCGACGTCGATCGCCCCTGCGCGGCGTGTCACGCCGGGGCGGGGGGACGGGCCGGCGGGCGCCTGAAACACCGGTGTCCCTATATCCTGGAGCGGTCGTCGGAGCTCGCGTGCGCCGGCTGCCACGAGGCGGAGATCCCCCCGCCGGGGATCGCCGAGGGCTTCTGTCCGTTCGTCTCCGGTCATCGGGATGCGTGCGTCGTGTGTCACCCCGAATCCGGAAAAGGGAGGGAGCAATGATCTGCTGGTCGCGGCGGGAGGTGCTCTTCGGTCTTGCGGGATTCACCCTGTTCGGAGCGGCGGCGTGCCGCGGGAAAGAGGGAAGAGACGGGCCCGCCCCGGATCTCTCCTCCGAGAAGGTGAGCCCGCTTCCGGTGTTCTCCAAGGAGCAGCTGCCCATCATCGCCGCGGCGGTGGACACCATCCTCCCGGGCGCCCACGAGGCCGGCGTGCCGGACTACGTCGCCTACTGGCTCTCCAAGAAACCCTTCGAGGGGACGCGGCATTTCGTGATCCACGGGCTGCGGGTCCTCGACGACGACGCCCGGAGGAGACACCAGCAGCCGTTCTCCGAGTGTGAAGGCGAAGACCGGGAGGCGCTCGTCCGGGCGCTCGCCGAGGGCAAGGGGAGCTCCCGGCGGTTCGACAGCGCGCTCTTCTTCCAGAAGCTCGTCGAGCTCACCCTCGAGGGGTATCTGTCGGACCCGAGGTACGGCGGAAACCGGGACATGGCGGGGTGGCGTTTCATCGGCATCCCCGACGGCCTCCGCTCCTGTTGGTGGAATCCGAACGGCGTGGAGGGGGTGCTCAATAATGGCTGAGCGGTTCGACGCGGTGGTGATCGGCAGCGGCGCGGGGGGCGCGCCGGTGGCCGCGTTGCTGGCCGAGGCCGGGGCGCGCGTGGTGGTTTTGGAGAAGGGGCCCTATTACACGTCGCGGGACTTCGTCCACGACGAGGTGGCCATCTGCCGCCGGGATTTCTGGATCCCCTACCCCAGCGAGGAGCCCCACACCCGGCGGCGGGATCCCGCGGGGCCGGCCGCCCGCACCACCGACGGCTGGACGAGCCGGTGCGTGGGGGGCGCCACGGTGCACATGAGCGGCTTTTTCTACTGGCTGCAGCCGTCGGACTTCCGGCTGGCCACCCTGACCGGGGGCATCGAGGGGGCCGATCTCGCGGACTGGCCCATCACCCTCGAGGAGCTGATCCCCTACTACCACCTCATGGAGGCCCGCATCGGCGTCTCGGGGGCGGCCGGGACCAACCCCTTCGACCCCCGCCGGCGCCCCTTCCCCCTGCCGCCCCTCAAAGCCCACCCGGCCGCGACCCTCTTCGACCGGGCGGCGGAGTCCCTGGGATACCATCCCTATCCCACCCCCCGGGCCATCACCTCCCGGGTCTTCGGCCGGCGGCCGCCCTGTAACCTGTGCGGCCTCTGCGGCGACTACGGGTGCGAGAACGCCTCCAAGTCGAGCGCCCTCGTCACCTTCATCCCCGACGCCGAGGCCACCGGCCGGTGCCAGGTCCGGGCCGGGGCCATGGTGAGGCGCATCCTCGTCGACGGGGATGGCCGGGCCGCCGGGGTGATGTACCTCGATCGGGAGGGCCAGGAGCAGCGGATAGAGGCGCGGGTGGTGTGCCTGGCGGCCTCCGCCGTGGAGAGCGCCCGGCTGCTGCTCCTCTCGAAGAGCGACCGGTTCCCCCACGGCCTCGCGAACGGGAGCGGGCTCGTGGGCCGGAACCTCACCTTCTCCACCTTCGGCAAGGGCACCGGCATCTTCGACCGGCAGGATCTCCTCGCCGAGCTCGGCCCGAGGGACATGGGCCTCCCGTTCCTCCAGCGCTCCGTGCAGGACGACTACTGGATGGACGAGGGGCTCACCCTGCCCAAGGGGGGCACCTACAACTTCATCCTCAACCACCCGAACCCCATCAGCGCGGCGGTGCGGCTCGCCAAGGACAACCGGTGGCGGCTCATCGGCGAGCCCCTCAAGGAGCGGATTAGGCGCTACTTCCACGAGGAGCTCTTCATCGAGTTCGAGGTGTTCGGCGAGTCCCTCCCGTGGCCGGGAACCTTCGTGGATCTGGATCCGGAGGTCAGGGATCGGTTCGGCCTCCCGGTGGCGAGGCTCACCATCAAGAACCACCCCGCCGCCGACGAGGTCAACAAGCGCATGGTGTGGCGGGGGCTCGACATGCTGAGCGCCATGAAGCCCCAGCCGAAGCACGTCTACCCCTGGACCTGGCACAACACCACCTACCACCTCCAGCAGGGTACCTGCCGCTTCGGCGACGACCCGGAGCGATCGGTCCTCGACCGGAGCTGCCAGGCCCACGAGGTAAAGAACCTCTACGTTACCGACGGCAGCTTCATGCCCACCTCCGGCGGCGTCCCCTGCACCCCCACCATCATGGCCAACGCCCTCCGGGTGGCCCACATCATCCGAGACCGCTTCAAGCGCCGGGAGGTTTGACCGGTTGCGCTCATCCATTATCATCTGACCCTAAACGCAAAAACAGGTAGACGATGTTGTTGATGCTCGGTGTCGAAGGTAGACTTCTGACGATGTGAAAAAATGGAGGTAATGGGGTGTGGTCGTAACTGCCGCCCGATCGCGCCTGCGCGACAAGCTTCGCACCTTTGATGATGCACTGCGGATGCTTCGCGCTCGGCGGTTCCTCCTGGGCCTGGGAGCGATCACGCTGCTGCTGCCCATAGCGGGGGCCTCCGGGCTCATCTGGATGGCCATGCGCACGCTCTATTTAGATTAAGCTCACCATTCCTCGGCGTCAGCGGCATCCTGCGCTTGTCCTGTCTGTACATGGCCCTCTGCCTCCGTGTCTCCGACCGTTCGGATGAGATCAAAAAGGGGCCGATCTTCCGAAAAAGACAAAAGACGGGATTATGGATATTGGTTGCTCGGGACAAGGGCGTAGATGTTGTCCTCGGTAATGAGACCGTCTGTCAGATCCCGGGGATAGACCGACCACTCCGCTTCCTGCTCGTCGAGCCCGAGGGCCCCCCAGGCGTCCCCCGCGGTGAGCCGGTCCTCGAATTGCAGGTGGGCTCCGCCGCTGGTGTCTGTGATGAACCAACCATAGTCCCTGAGCGCGGCGCCGATGATCCTAGCGCTCGAGCGGGTCTCCTCGTCGAGCTCTGCCGGGAGTGCGTCGACCCAGTCCTCTATCTCGCGGTCCGTCACGTGGATGGCGAAGCGCATTCCCTCCGGGATGCCCGCGTCCAGGTCCGGGTGCTCGAGCTTGGTGGCCGGCGCCACGTACTCCTCCCCGCTGGGGTTGGCGATGGGCATGGACAGGGCGTGGCGGATCTCACCGCAGGCGATCTCGAAGGGGCGCACCAGCATGGCCAGGTACTGGATGCCGCAGCCGCGGGATGGGGAGAACCCGTCCTCCTTTACCCGGTAATCGCCGTCCACGAGGTTTCCGTTAGAGGCCGTCACCTGACCGTCCGCATAGCTCACCTGCCACAGGTCCCATTCCCGGCCGGTGACCGGGTCCAGCACGATCACCTGGCCGTCGGTTCCGGCGGCCGACTGCCAGTCCGGATTCCACGGCATGGTCCCGCCGTCGATGTTGGCGCCCCAGTCCATCGTGATCTCCACCGCCATTTCATCTTCCGTGCCGGTCAGCTCGTACACGGGATAGGTGTATCCGTCGAATGTGAGATTGAAATTTCCGGGCCGGTCCGCGGTGGCGTCGTTCCAGAGGAGCCCGCTGTAGAAGCCTGATTCGGGATGAACCGGCAGGTCGGCCACCGGGATGTTCCACGGCGCCGCCGGACCAAAAGGGCGAGCCGAGGCGCATGTGCCGGTGTCCGTCGCGCCGGTGTCCGTTTCTCGCGGAGGACCGCTATCACTATCGGCATCCGTAACGGAGGCCGTATCAGGGACGGAGGCCGTATCAGGGACGGAGGCTGACGGGGTGTCGGAATCCGAATCCCCGTCGCTATCATTGAACGAGGTCTCATCGATGGAACCGACATCGTTCGACGAATTGCCGCTTTTTGAGCTGCAGCCCATCGGAGAAGAGAAAAGAAACAGCACTATCGGCGGGCCGACTCTGTAACGCTTCATAACAAGACCTCCTGTTGGACGATGCTCTCATAGTTTACAAGCGGTTACAAAACGAAAGACAAAAGGGGAACGGAGACAAGACGAAAGGGGACGGACGAAAGGGGGACGGAGGGATAGGTGGACGTGATACTGGAGCGGCGACGGAGAAAGGGGGGACGGAGGCGGGTTGATCGTATACACTGAAGCGGCGACGAATCCAGGGTAGCGGCGGCGTTCGCCGCTTTTTTCGCCGCTTCGCTGAATCGATATTTTCGTAACCCAACGTTTTTATTTGTTTCCACTTTTTGGCAGAGTTCTTGCTTTCCATTCCGCCCATGAGAATCCCTCGTCGATACACCATTAAAGACTCCGGCATTTTTCACAAGATGTGGCGCGGCCACAACCGCGAACATGTGCTCGCCTCCCGCATCGATAAACTGTCCTACCTCAACTCCCTGAGAATCACGCTGACCGCGGCGATCGCTTCC
>JBNLED010000165.1:0-9344 GCA_050304755.1 Polyangia bacterium
TTTCATTTCGGGGCGGGCATGGGGCGGTCCGTCGTTAGAGCCCCGAATATAGGGCCCCCCCGGAACACACGCCATTCCCGACGGGACCTTTTCGCAGGGGACCGGCTTCGGCATCTCCGCGGAACGGGTTTGGAGCGCCGCCAGACATAGAACGAGGATGAGGAGTACTGGTGTAATACGTCGCAATTACTTATCCTTCGGAACTCTGGTGACCACTGAGCCGCCGGTCTTTTTGTCGACCTTTCTGGCTTTGACAATGGTCCACACATTATAGGTTTGTTTGTGGGTGATCCATGCCTTGAAGTTGTCGGATGTTTGAACGACGTAATCGTAGACGCCGTCCGCGGTCCAGGGCTTCTTGGTCCCGGCGGTGCGGATGACCTTGCTCCGATCGTCGAACGGTAGAGAGAGCATATTCTCCCGGTATTGATCCGTGTACTTGAAGTACTGTTCCGCGTTGGAGAGGTAGAGGGTTCGGACGGTGAGCCCCACCTTTCGGGCGGCCTCCCCGACCTGCTTTAGGGTCTTCTCGGCGGTGAGATCCCCGCGAACCGGAAACACCCGATCGTTCTTGAAAAGCTCCACGATGACTCGATACTGCTCCGGGTCGGACAGATAGGTGGCGATCGCCTTCCGCTTGAACGCGCGGGTAATCCGCTTGAGCCGCCGCCGGACAAACCGGGTGCCCACCTTCTGGGCCTTGAGCACGTCCTTCAGGAACTGGGGATCCCGGTCCGCATAGGCCTCCTTGACCAGCCCGCGGAGGGTATCGTACTTCTCCTCCGACCACATCTCCAGGAACGCCTGCGGGGTCTCGGCGTTGAGGAAGGCCACGCGAAACACGAAGTGCATGCTGACCACCATCTGGTCGAAGTCCAAGGGGACGAGCACCTCGGGCTTGGCCCAGGCGGCCATGAGGTAGTTCTGATCCGTGCCGAGCCCGATGAACACGCCTCCGGAATCGGCGATGGCCTCTCGAAACAGGTCGTGCCGTTGCTCGTCCGATACCCAGTAGTGACAATCCCGGGTAAGCTTCTCGGGATGGGGGTCCGCTTCGATCGCCGAGAAGGCCTCCCGCCATGCCGGCGGAATCGCCCCCCCCTTTGGGGAGACCGCGGGGGGCGTCTCCAAAGCCGTTGACGGCATCTCGTTAGCCGAGAGGCTCCCCGCCATACAGAAAACCATAAATAAAATCAGCAGTTTGTTCAGAATCATATCTCCTCGCCGGTTACAAATTACCGTTTTAGACTGTTGTAGCGGAGAAAACATGCTCTTTTTGTATTTGTTCATTTTTTCCCACAACATTTCTTGAATTTGAGCCCGCTTCCGCAGGGGCACGGCTCGTTTCGTCCGACCTTGGGAGTCTCCCGGATATAGGTCCCTCTACCGATTTGCTCGCCGTCAACGAAGAACCATTTCTTCCCCTCTTTCTTGAAGGTCGCGAGCTCGTGGTGAAGAAATTCCTCTCCGTCCTGGAGGTATGTCGCGACGAACTCCACCTCCCCTTCCCTGTCGCTTTCGCGGCCCTGCCGCACTGTTTTGATCTCCAGGCCCTTCCATTCGGCCTCTTTCGACCATCTCCTGGCGGCTTCCTCATCAAACGTATGGAGGGTGCTCTTGTGCATGGTTTGTTTGATGTAATCGACGGCCCCGTTGGTGTAGGCGGTGTAGCGCGATCGCATCAGCGCCTCCGCCGTGGGGGCTACAACCTCTCCCGCAATCAAAGGGCCACAGCAGCTTTCGAAGCTGTCATTCGAACCGCAAGGGCATGTATCCATAAGTCACCTCATCCTATCAATATCGACATTGGTGGATTATTCCGTTTGTAGCGAAAATACTTCAATGGTTTCACGTCACTAAAATGCATTTTTTCTGCTCATATCTTCAAAAAGAGATACTTGAATGGTAAGTTGAATTCAATTGATGATTGCTCAATTATTCGATAAAGAGGTACAAAAGAGGCTGGATCAAAAGCCGAGCAACGAGGAGAGCAAAATGTATCGTTTAGGATTGAGGTGTTTGGCGCTGATTATTGTCCCGTTGGTGTTGACCGCTACTGTATCTTGTGACGATGAGGAGGAGCTCGTCTGCTGTCAATGCACTTGCTACACGGTCATCAACCCCACCCTCGGCACCGAAGAGGAAGAGACAGAAATTGTGTCGGGAAAGGGCATCAGCTGCAAGGCCGAGTGCAGTAACCACTGCAGTCAGATGAATTGGGACATCCGGGCCCATTCGAAGGTCGACTGTCCCGATAAGTTGCCGGAAAACGACACAACCAAATAGAATCAACCGTCCCCTTCGTCCCCTTTTTCCGCTTTCTTCCAAAAACAGAGCAGATCACGCTCCAAGATATCCGGGCGGGCATACCGCGGCGGGTCCACCGATGGTAGCAGGGAGCGGTAGGCGCGGTGGTCGAAGCGATCACAGACGAACAGATTGATCCCTCGATCCGTCTCGCTTCGGATCACCCGTCCCGCGGCCTGACGGACCTTGTTCATGCCCGGATAGCGGTACGCGAAATCGAAGCCCCTCCCCCCCTGCCGGTCGAAGTGCTCCCGTAGCAGCTCTCGCTCCAGGGTGACCCGCGGCACCCCCGGGCTGATGACGACCGCGCCGATCAGCCGCGTCCCGACGAGATCAATCCCCTCCCCGAAGCGCCCGCCGAGCACGACGAAGCCCACCACCCCCGAGTCTCCCGGGGACTCGAACCGGCGAAGGAAGTCTCGCTTCTCATCCTCTGACTGCTCGGGGGTCTGAACGACGAGCGAGATCCTTGGGTCCGCCGTCATTTGGGACACCACCAGCTTCAGATACTCATAGGAGGGGAAGAAGACGAGGTAGTTGCCCCGCCGGGCGTTCACCACCGTCAGTATTATGGTCCCGATCCGCTCCGCGGTGGCGCGACGGTCTCGAAATCTCGTGGAGATAGCGCCGGCGATTCCCGAAAACAGCCGCCCCGGAGGAAAAGGGGAATCAAAGACGCGGGTCTTGTCCTGCTCAGCGCCGCCCAGCATCCGAACGTAGTAACCGAGGGGGGAGAGGGTCGCGGAGAAGAAGACCCGGGAGAGCTTCGCCTCGTCCAGTATCTCTCTGAGCCGGGGGGCGGGATCCAGGGAGAGGCGCTTGACGCGCAGCTGTCGTCCGTAGGCAAGAAACAGAATACGCCCGTCATCGGGTCGTCGCTGCGCGGCTCGGGAAAAGGCGAGGGCCTCGAAATACACCTCGAGGAGCGGTTCAACGAATTCCCCCCGACCTTCAACGAGCATCTGCTCGACCAGCGTACAGAGCCGGGCGACGGCGTCCAGCAACGCCTCCGGGGGGGCGTCCGCTGTCGGCCGGCCGTTCTGTTTCAGCGCCCCTTCGAAAGCGGCGTGCATGCGGCGTTTGACCCTGAGGAGCTGTCCCCGAAGCGGCTTATGCTCGGCGCCGAGGCGGGCCTCCAGCTTCGAGAGTGTCGCCGTGTTCAGCTCGGCGGAGAACATCTCCCGTGCCCGCTCCACCAGGTTGTGGGCTTCGTCGACGAGGCACAATCTCCTTTCGCGCTGAGGCCTTGCGATGGCCGGGAGGCGCGCCGTGGGATCGAAGAGGTAGTTGTAGTCACAGATCACCACGTCCACCCAGGGCAGCATCTCCCGCGACAACCAGTAGGGGCATACCGCGTGGGTCTCGGCGACAGCGTCGAGCGCCGCCCCGTCCATGGCGTCCTGATCGAAGAGCGCCGCCATCGCGCCCCCCAACCGGTCGAAGTGTCCCTTCGCCAGACGGCAGCTCGAGGGATCGCACCGACCGGTGGGGAGACGGCACATCACCTCACGGGAGCGCATCGACAAGGACTTCAACGACGCCCCCCCTTCCCTCAAACGATGGACAGCCGCCTCTGCCGCGAGACGTCCCACGGTCTTGGCGGTGAGATAGATCACCTGGGAGCACCGCCCCGCGGCGAGGGCCTTCATGCCGCCGTAGAGCACCGCGATGGTCTTCCCGCTGCCGGTGGGGGCCTCGACGAAGAGCCCGCGCTCCGCCTCACTGACCTCGAAGACCTCGGACACAAGGGCCCGCTGGCCGCGCCGGTATCGCTCGAACGGAAAGGGAAGATCCGTCAGGCGTCGTCGCCTGCGAATCCGCCACGACGCCACCCGATCCAACCACGCGGTGTAGCGGCGCCCGGTCTCCGAAAAGAACGCGTCGAGGGCGTCTCTTGTCAGGGTCTGCTCGAAGCTCCGATGCTGCCGCGAGCGGAGCTCCAGATAGGTGAGTCTGAGGGTCACGGCGGGATGGTCTCCCGCTGCGGCGTACATGGCGCCGTACAGCTTTGCCTGAGCCCAGTGCACCCCGTTGTCCCGGGGAAGCAGCAGAAGGCCGGCGGCGGTGGTCTTGATCTCCTCGAGCACCGGCGGTGATGCGTCAGTGTAGACGCCATCCGCGCGCCCCTTGACCTCGAGCGTTACGCTGTCCGCGTGATAGGCTCTCGCGAGGGGGACCTCGGCGTCGTAGGGGACTTCGCGATTTCTCTGATACCACCGGTGGGCTTCCGCGCCCTGCCGCGCCGAAACACCGAGACCGCCTCCGATGGCGAGATCTCCCGTCCGCCAGACCGCCTCCGCGAGCGCCCTCACCGAGATGGACCATCTCACCGGCTCGATCATCCGCGTCACACCATCTCCAGCACCATGGGCAGCACATCAGGCCCCCACGCGCGGTTTTTCGAGAAGCGGATCTCGACGGGATCGCCGGTGTCGACGATCCGCTTCAGCTCGGTGGTCAGCACCCTGAGCCGATCATAGGTGCGGATATCCGCGCCCTGCCACCGACGAGCCCCCGGGCAGCTCTCCGCCGCCGGATCGGGGCGCGGGGCGTCCAAGGAGACCGTAAGCGCCTCCGACACGACGTTCTCCTCCAGCCGCAGCACCCGCCGCCCGTCGCGAAGGGACGGTCGCCGGGAGCGCCAGGAGATCGTGCTGTTTCCGAGCCACCGGAACCAGGACGCCCGCCGCCACAGGTGGGCCGCGGGGCAGACGAGGCGGGAGAGGAGCCTGGCGGCGCTGAACGGCTTCTCGATCTCGTCATCGCTCTCTTCATATCGAGCCGATGCGCGGTACCGAGAATAGACGGTTCCCAAGGCGATCAGCGCGGGGATCATCGTCGCGGTCCGGGACAACGGCGGCAGGTTCTCCCGAAGACGGGACACGCCGTCGATGACGTGTGACCTCCGAAGCGTTGGCCAGAAGGGCCGGCCCCATTCCAACACGCCACCAAGCGCGTCCGCTTCGAGGGCCATCGCCCTGTCGAGCAGCAGGAGCCGTTCGAGGGGCTCCCGTCGGGGGAACGGTCCCAGGCGGTGATACGAATCACAGCTCGTGGACTCCGATGAGAGATCCGGCGCGAAGAACCACAGCGGATCGTCGGTTCTGGAGAGGGCGAGGTTGTACTTCGGTGCGTGCTGTTTGATCTCCGCCACTTCCAACAACGCCGCCTCCAACCGGGTGGGGGTGACCTCGGTCCGGACCTCCGCGGCCTGGGCCAGCATCTCCCGGATGTGCCGGGCCTTACGCTTCGGGCTCTGAAAGTAGCTCGACACGCGATGTCTCAGGCTCGCCGCTTTCCCGATGTAGAGCGGCTCCCCCTCGGTGTTCTCGAAACGATAGACCCCGGGATCGCGGGGGAGCGCGCGCAGCCGCTCCCGGGGCAGGAGGTAGAGCTTGCGAGCGCCGGGGCTCGGGGGGGGATCGCGAAGACAGTCGAGGAGCTCCTCCAGGGTGACGATCCCCCTTCGCTCGAGCCGGCTCAGAAGAGCGGACCAGATGTGCTGGGTTGCCGCGACATGCGCGACGGCCCGTCGGTCCTTGGGCAGATGATGCCCCAGATATCCCGCCACCGCCCGCAGGCTGTGCCCCGGCAGATCCGGGAGCAGACGCCTGGCGAGCTCGAAGGTACAGATCATCATCGGAGGGGAACCGGCACCGTATCGAGCATATAAATCGGAGATGAACCGGCGCTCGAAGACCGCGAAGTGCGCCACCAGAAACGGGGAGGAGAGGGTATCGAGGGTTGACGAAAAACGACGCCACACCGCCGACAGATCCGGGGCTTGCGCCAGCTCCTCTTTTCGAATCCCGGTCAGTTGCTCGATTCTTCTGGGATAATCTCCCTTCAATGATACCAGGGAGGATTCCGCGGTCTTTGAAGCCGATCCCTTGACCTCTCCCCAACCGAGCTCCATCAGCTCTCCTCGGGAGGGCGAGGCGCCGGTGGTCTGGCAGTCCACGGCAACAACAGCAATCTCATTCAAGTGACTGCACATACGTTCAGCTTTAGACAATATCCCTATTCAGAAGTCAAGAAAACGACGTGTCTATCTATCTAAAAAAGCATCTGGGTGCGCATGTGCACTTATTAGCATTTACGAGACGCATGTATGCGACCCGGGATTGGGGCGCTGATTTGATGCAGGAACCGTTTTCTATTGAATTTCGTAGAATTAGCATCATGCAACAGGATGGCATGGCTCTTGAAATATTTCACTCCAGTTGAGCCGTCTACGGCAAGGAGGAACTATAATGCATTTCAAATCACAAATCGTCCTCAGCAGTTTCATCATCTGTTCGGGTTTCGTCTCGGAGGCTGTCTTCGCCGATAGTATGGACTATTATCATTTGGATGTCGGTGCGTTCGGGGCAGGCGGTCAGCGATGGACGGAGCACCACAGCGTCGACGGGGTGGATACCGCGGAGGCCAAGAGCTCGGCGGAAGGGGGAGGACGCCTGGCGATAGAGGCGTTCGCCTATGAGCCCGAGGAAGCCTTCGTGATGCTCTGGGAGTTCCGGATGGCGGCCATGCCCCTCGGCGGAAGTGACATGAACAAGGGCTACGGCGGTGTTGAGCTCCGGGGAAACGGCGATATCGGGATGACGTTCTTCGCTCTCATCCCCGTGAACCAGGCCATCGAGGACGTGAAGCTTCGCATCACGGATCAGGGTGTTGAAGGGAAGGTGCTCATCGGCACCGCCAACGTGCTGCCGCTCGACCGATACTTCGACCTCGATCTCGATCGTTCCGCATTCTACCTCTCGGTGAGCCACGGGATGCGGTACCACTCCGAGAACAACGGATGGGTGTGGGCGGTGATGCCGAAGCTCTGCTTCGACGCCGAGTGGTTCAGGGTGGAAGCGAAGTATCTCTTCGGTCTCTGGAAGCGGGACCGGCGGGAGCACACCGGCGCGTTGGCCCTCGATGTCCACGTAATCCGCAACCTGCGAGTCGGACTTCAGGGGGAGACCGAGTATCTCCAGTATTCGCGGCACCGGGGTGAGCTCTTCGGATGGCGGGGGATGCTGTCCCTCTCGGCATCGTGGGGAGAGTCGGGTTCCGGTCTCCTATAACGCCCTCGCGCTTTATCTGGAGAGCGCCAGCTGTCGTCGCTTCACCAGCTTCCTTGCGGTTTCGTAGATTGTCTCCAACTGCGCCTTGGACAACGGCGCGTTCCCCGTCCACCCCTCGGACAGCGAGAGCCCGAAGAAGCGCGCCAGCTCCCGAATGACGGTCCCCTCGGGAGCGTATCGGGAGATGACGATGAGACGCCCCGGCGGTCGCCCCGGGGTCTCGACCTGGAGCGCCACCCTCCCCTGTCCCGGTTCCCCCCCCGTCTTCTTGGATTTGAGGTTCTGCGGCGCCGGGCGAATTCCGTCCACCACGATCAGGTTGATCCGGCGCTTGACCGCGTGGCTGCCGAGGACGGCCCGCTCCTTGGGATCGAGGACGGCGAGGGATTTCGGAAGGTCATTCCATCCGTCCGTGAAATCAAAGGCGATGGCGGCCTCCGAGAACACGTCGAGGGCGACAGCCAGCTCTCCCGAGAATCGATCGTCAACGGCCTCCGGATTGTCGGACGCGCGATGGAGCGCCAGGTCGAATTCCAGGGGGACGAGGCGCTCCGGATCGAACGGTCCCCGGATGAACCGACTCTTCACGAACCGGCCCCCCTTGTATTCGTACTCCGTCACATCGCCGATCCGGCGGTCGCACTCGATGGCGTCTTCAGGGTCCATGTCGTCACAGCCGTCGCCGGTCACCCGCTCCACCCGCATCCGGCCCTTCTCGGGAAAAGTGACCGCGTGGTCAAAGGCGTACCACAGCGACTTCGATCCCCGGGAGAGGCTCTTGTCCACCCGCGCAATCTCCTTGAGCCCGCCGCCCCGAACCTGGTAGATGCGCCAGGTCTCCGGATAGGTGCTCATGGCGAATCCCTCGATCACCGGGATGATGAGCTCCCGGGTCTCGTCGCCGACGATATCGGCCACATAACCGTGAGCGGTCCGCTCTTCGAAGCGCAGCGTATCCCGGAGCCGCCCGTCGCTGTCGACGAGCATGAAGACGTTGGCGAGGGCGCCGTACTGATGCCGCAGGACCATCAGCCGCCCGCCGTCATCGAGGAACGCGCCGGCCAGATCGACGCCGCCGTCCCCCTCCGGCCCCAGCCGGTACATCATCTCCTCCCGGACGTCCCCCCGCGCCCGCGCCGGGAGGGCCCGGAGCATCGCCCCGGGGGAGAGGAACGTCGGCGCCCGATCCAGGTCTTCGATGGCCGTGAAACGTTCATCGAGCCCATCCTCGTTCTCCCCGACCCTGGCCGGCGGTGTCCGGGAGGGCGCCGCCTGCTTCCCATAGATATCGGGGATCATATCCAGGGGGGCCTTCTCCTTCGAGTCCCGAGGAATTTCGTCGCGGATGGCTGACGCTTGGTCCGGGGGCGATGAGTCGTCTTCAGCGATGGACACGCCGCCGTCGATGTCGCCGGTGTCGTTGATCTCATCTGCCCGGTCCTCCCGAGGAACCACGGGGCGGTCATCGGAGGTCGCCGGCGCCGCACCGCAGCCGTAGCTGTGCCATCCCGCCAGTCCGACAAGGAGGGCGATCGGAAGCTTCTGCCGTATCATAAAAGATATCCTCCTCTTCTGGATAGAATACACTCGGAGAGATCGATTTCAAGTCGCGCTGAGAGGAGCCTCCAAGCCCCAGCTGGCCATCTGTCACCGCGGGCGGTACACTCCTCACGTGCGGCATCGTGTTCACACAACCGACGGCTTCGGCGTGGCCCTCGGGTTCTTCTCGACGATGAGCCAGGTGATCCTGATGCGCGAAGCGCTCGGGATCGTCGGGGGGAACGAGCTCGTGTTGGCGCTGGGGTTCGCCGTATGGTTCGCCGGGGTGGGGCTCGGCGCGGGGGGAGCGGCGTTGCTCCCGCCGGGACGACGGTGGGTGCTCAGCGGCGCGATCGCGGGACCGCTCCTGGTCCTCCTCGGGATGACGATCCTGAGACTCCACCGCCTGATCCTGGAGGTGCC
>JBNLED010000166.1:0-4898 GCA_050304755.1 Polyangia bacterium
CCGTCGACGGCATCATCGGGATGCCCTCCCCGACCGCGTCGGCGTCGGAATCGGAATCGCCGTCCACGTCGGTGTCGGTATCGGCGTCAGTGTCCCCGTCAGTGCTGCCGGCGCGAACGGGATCGTCATCACAGCTGCTGAGGCCATAGGCCAACACGCTGATAAGCAAAGCAAAAATTGTAAAATGTCTGAGTAAATCCATGTCTCTCTCCTTTTGGTTATGGATTGGTATTGTTTTCTATTATTGAAATTGAGGTTCAATTCTTTATTAAATTGCCTATCCCCTCTTCCACTGACCGTAGATTTTTATAGCACCACCCGGATGAGTCAACCCCCAAAACGATGTACCGGCCATTTTCATACACCCGACGCGACATCTCCGTAGTCCTCATCTGGCGACGATCTGGATAAACGCCATGGCCTCCTCCCGGGTCAGCTCCGGATTCTCGAGCAGCAGCTCGTCGAGGGCCCCCAGGATCTCCCCCATCCGGGGGCCCGGGGGGATGCCGATGGCGGCCAGATCATGTCCGGTGACAGGGCGCTTCGGCGAGGTACCGCCCATCAGCTCCCGGGACTCCAGCAGACGGCTCTCGAGCCGGTGATATCGCGCTTCGACCTCTTCCTGAGGCTCAGTGGCCTTCGCCAGCACATCCGCCAGGGAGAGGGTGAGGGTCAACGACCAGTCCTCCCCGAGATCTCTGAGAAAGCGACGCACCGCCTTTCCGGAGGCCCCCTCGGCGAGGTTCCGCGGGCGACCGTGGGCCTCGACGATCCGGCACACCTGCCGGATGAGGTCGTTCGGCGCCTTCAGGCCGTGAAGGATCGCCTCGGACAGGGCGGTGGAGACCTGCTCGTGACCGTGGTAGGTCCGATACCCCTGCTTGTGGGTTCCGATGACCCCGGGGGAGCGCTTGCCGATGTCGTGGAGCAGCGCGCCGAAGGCGATCACCGTGCGTTCCCGCGTATCCCACCGGTTCTTTTTCGCCAGTCGGATCCCGTGTCGCAGCACCTCGAGGGTGTGGGCCCAGAGGTCCAGAGTGTGATGGGGGGTGTGTTGATCCATGTCGAAGGGCTCGAGGGGGGCCGTCAGTCCGAGCCGCGCCATCTCTTGGGGATTCACCGAAAAGAGGGTCTCCACGAGCCCCATATCGAAGAGCAGCCGGGCCGCCCGCACCGGGTCAGGCCCGGACAGCGCGCCCGGTTTCAGCGCGGTTCCCTCGGGCTTCCACGCGAGCTCCGTCCAGATCCGCTCCCGGCTGACCTTCTCGAGGAGCGCCCGCCGCACCTCCCCGCGCCGGGCGGCCTGAATCAAAGCGGGCTCGGGCGTGAGATTGAACGTCGCGGCGAAGCGGACCACGCGGAGCACCCGGAGGGGATCGTCCATGAAGGTCCGATACGGGTCGATGGGCGTGCGGGCCACGCGGTTCTCGAGATCCGGGAGGCCCCCGACGAAGTCCTCCACCCGCCCCTCATTGATGTTGTAGAACAGGGCGTTGACCGTGAGATCCCGCCTCGAGGCGTCCTCCTCCGGCGTCCCGGGCCGGACCTCGCTGGGGATCCGCGAGGCCCGGGAGTACCCCTCGCTCCTGAGCTGAACGAAATCGATGGACACGCCGCGCACCTTCAGCATCGCCGTGGCCAGGTGCTTGGACTGGGCCGGGTTGGCCTTCACCACGGTCACCTCCCCGGCCCGGACCCCCTCGGCGTCCAGATACGCCTTCACGCGCCGGGCGAACGCTTCGCCGGTCATGTTGTCCGGTGAGATGTCGATGTCGCTCGACTCCCGACCGAGGAGCTTGTCCCGAACCCAGCCGCCCGCCACCCGGAGCACCGTGTCCGGCGCGGATCGCGCCACCACCGCCATCAGCACGTGGAAGGTCTCCTCTTCTCGCTGGGTCAGCTCGATATTCATACCGTTGGCGTACTCGGCTCCGCCGATTTTGGCAAGAACCGCCGCGCCGGGTGTGCTAGTTTATGGAAATGGTGAACAGCCTTCATTCGATCGTGACAGTGATGATCCGGTTCATGCTCCCCCTCCTCATCGGCGGGATCCTCGCCGCCTGTTACAAGACCTTCGACCTCTCCGCGTCTCCGGATGCCGGCGACACTGCTTCGGAAGAATCCCCCGAGTACTCGGGGGTGGATCTGCTCATCGTCATGGACAACTCCATCTCCATGGATCAGGAGCAGGAGAAGGCGGCCACCGCGCTCTTCTCCCTGCTCGGCGCCCTCTTTGATCCAAGGCCGAGGCTCGACCGCGATTATCCCCCCCCACAGACGCTGCGGTTCGCGGTGGTCTCGAGCGATCTGGGGCTGCGGTTCGGCGGGGTGTCCCAACCGTCGCGGCAGCTACCGAACTGCGTCGGGCCGGGAGACGACGGCCGCTTCCTCGACGCCCCCGATACGCTCGACGAGGTGCGCCTCGAGAGCGGAAACATCCGGTGCTTCGACAACGAGAGGATCTGCCCCATGGGTCGGACCTGCGCCGTCGGCGGAGTCTGCGCCCTCGACGGGGAGGTCCCGGATACCCTCTCCTGCCGGACCGGGGCGCCACCGTGGGAGATCGACGGGACGGCCCACATCGGCGCTCTCGCGAGCCGGACGGTCTGCGCCTTGGTCCAGGGGAGCGGCGGGTGCGGTATCGAGCAGCAGCTCGAGGCGGCGGTGAGGGGGCTGGAGCGTCAGCCGGAGTTCATGGTCGATGATCATCTTTTGTTCCTCCTCTTCGTCTCCGATGAGGACGACTGCTCCATCGAAGACCCGGCCTTCTTCGAGACCCCGGAGTTTCAAATCACCGGGTTGGAATCGTCCTCCTGCCACTGGCCCGTAGCGCACGAGGAGAATCTCTTCAGTCCCCGTCGCTACCGCGACGAGATCGTGCGCCTGAAGGGTGACGACGACGGTGTCGTCTTCGCCGCCGTGGTGGGGGTTCCCATCACCTCCGACGCCGCCTGTGAGGGGACCGGGGCGGCCCTGGCCCGCAGAGGATGTCTGGAGCAGGAGGCGATGCAGCTCGAGATGGGCAGCTTCCCCCACCCCACCGTCCCCGGCAGCTTCTATCCGGACTTCACTCCGGCGTGTGAGCGCCGGGACCGCGGGTCGGGCGAGATCCTCACCCAGGCCCGTCCGGCCCGGCGGTTCGTCGAGGTCGCCGCGGCCTACGGGGAGAACGGCTACATCTACTCGATCTGCAACGAGGACTGGTCCGCCGGGATGGGGGCGATGGCGGAGATCGTGCTTCGCCGGATGTCGGAAAGTTGACGAGAATGTACAAGGTATCGATCGGGGCGTGTTTCCTGCTGTCCGCGTTCCTGATCTTCTGGGTGCAGCCCATGCTCGGCAAGGCCCTCCTCCCGACCTTCGGCGGGACCCCGATGGTCTGGAGTACGGCGCTGCTCTTCTTCCAGGTGCTGCTGCTCGCCGGGTACGCCTACAGCCACTGGCTGGTCTCCCGCCTCTCCCTTCGCGTGCAGATCAACACCCACCGGGGGATGGCCCTGGTGAGCCTCGCGGTGCTCGTCGCGGCCTGGGCGTTCGGCGACGGACCGCTGATCCCCTCCTCGGTGGAGGCCGACGCCGGATCGCCGGTACGAAGCATCCTCGTGGCGCTCGCCGTCAGCGTCGGACTGCCCTACCTGTTTCTCTCGGGCACCAGCTCCCTGCTGCAGTCCTGGGCGGGACGGGTGGCCCCGGATCGCTCCCCCTACCGCTACTATGCCCTGTCCAACGGCGGATCCCTTCTGGCGCTGCTGCTCTTCCCCGTGGCCATCGAGGTGCTCCTTCCCCTCGGAGCCCAGGCGCGACTGTGGGCGGTGGCCTTCTTTGTCTTCGTCGCGCTCATCACCGCCGTCTCCCTCGAGGTCGCCCGCCGGATCGGCGAGTCAGACGCTCCGACGAAACCTCGGAGGGACGCTGAAAAACCCAAGACCGAGGTCCGCCGACGCGACGCGCTGCTCTGGATCCTTCTCTCCGCCTGCGCGTCCGAGATGCTCCTCGCCACCACGAACCAGATCAGCCAGGATATCGCGGTGGTCCCCTTCTTGTGGATCGTGCCGCTGGTGCTCTATCTCCTCACGTTCATCTTATGCTTCGGGAGCGACAGGGCGTACGGCCGCTGGATGGTCCCGGTGCTCTTCGCCGCCACGCTCCTCCACGGCGGCGTGTTGATCCAGCGGGAGCATCTCCACATCCTGACGCAGCTGGCGGCCCACGGTTTCGTCCTCTTCGTCACCGCCATGGTGTGCCACGGGGAGCTCGTCCGAGCACGGCCCTCGGAGGCGCACCTCACCCGCTTCTACCTCGCGGTGGCCTTCGGCGGCGCGCTGGGGGGGCTCTTCACGGTCTTCGTCGCCCCGCGGATCTTCACCCTGTTGTACGACGTGACCTTCGGCCTCGCCGCCACCTGGGTCGTGATCGGAATCGCGTGGATGGCGGACCGGCGATCGCCGATGTACCACCGGCGCTTCTCCAGGGGAGCGAGCCTGGTGATCGCCCTGGCCCTGACCAGCCTCGCGGCGATCACGATGGTGTACATCCGAAGCCTCCAGGGGGCCACCCTCGAGGCCCGTCGCGGGTTCTTCGGAACACTGAGCGTCTCCTATGCCGCGGCCTCCACGCGGGACACGCCGATCTTTGAGCTGGCGCACGGCCTCACGGCCCACGGGATTCAAATCGCCACCTCGTCGGGACGGGGGACTCCCACGGCGTACTACGGCAGGGAGAGCGGTGTCGGACGGATTCTCGAGCACTATCCGAGGGGGGACGCTGGGCTTTCCGTCGGTGTGGTGGGGCTCGGAATCGGCACCATCGCTGCCTTCGGCCAAGAGGGAGACCGATACCGTTTCTATGAAATCAACCCGGATGTGATCGACTACGCGCGAGGCTCGGGGGGGTATTTC
>JBNLED010000167.1:0-10871 GCA_050304755.1 Polyangia bacterium
TACGGATACGGACGGCGACGCGGACGGCGACACCGATACGGACACGGACGGCGACACTGATACGGACACGGACGGCGACACCGATACGGACACGGACGGCGACACCGATACGGACACGGACGGCGACACCGATACGGACACGGACGGTGACACCGATACGGACACGGACGGCGACACCGATACAGACGCGGACAGCGATTCTGAGACCGGCGACGGCGGCGTGACGGACGGCGGCGATCTGGACACGAGCGACACCGCGGACACCGCGGACACCGCGGACACGGCCGACGACACCGATACCGCCACCACAATGGACACCGATTCCGCCACCGAGCCGATGGACACCGAGACCGACAGCGTGGCGGTCGACGCGGGCGTGGACGCCGGCTGATCGCTTCGCCTCCCCAGACCATTCTTCACCTCCTCCCGGACCCTTGACATCCCCTGTTATTGAGAAAAAATTTGTCTCGAAGTGGGTGGCAATATTTTCGGCGACCCTCTAATATACCAACACGGTCGACAACGACAGGGGGAATAGAGCCATGGCGGTTAGAACACTGACACTCACGAAATCGAAACTGACCGAGACCGGTCTGGCCCTGCTCGACTGGGGGAACTGGAGCGGGAAGCCGAGCGAGTTCGAAGAGCGGATTATGGTCCCCGTCTGGGGGGACACCCACTGCTCCCTCACGGTATTCCAGGTCGCGGTTCATCCTCCCGGAAAGATTTACGACAACGAGTTCTGGTCCATCGGTCGGGGTGATCTGAACCTGCTGGAGCGCCTGGAGGTCAATGAGTGGTGGAACCGGATATCCGAGGCCATCATGAGGCGGATAGACGAAGAGGGGCTCCTCATCGCGCTGCCGGAGGCCATCAACCGTCTGCCGACCCAAAACATCTCGCGGGCCATCCGGAACTCCAGGAAGGTCTCCCGACCCAGCTACGACAAATGATAGCAAAAGACCATTGTCGGGAGATGAAGGCTCTGGTGCTGACCTTGGGATTGATAGGATGTGTCGGTGACGGCCCGGATGCCGGGTTTCGGATGACCTGGCGCATCGAGTCTGCGGAGGGCCTCGAGGTCTCCTGTCGGGATGCCAGCGGTCGTTATGTCAATATCGAGGTGGTGGATTCGAGGGGCGGCCGGCATGCCTATCGGACGGCTTGTGAGGCGCACGCCTTCGATACCCCCGGCTGGGATATCGCCGTCGGCAGGGGGCGGGTGAGCGCGACCCTCACGTCGGACGAGGGGGAGGTTCTCTCCACTGTTCAAGAGCTGACCTTCGACTTCGTCTCCGGGCAGCTGGACAACGAAATCACCAATCAGCGCTTCGTTATCGAAGGGCCCCCTCCGAAGGGTCCCCTCGTGACCTGGTATTGGCGCCTGATAGACGACGCGGGAGACTTCGTGGACTGCGACAGAGCGGGCGCGACTTTCCTCCGCTTCGCTCTCGAGGACGCCGGCGGGACGGCTCATCCCCTAGCCACAGTACCCTGCCGGGCCGCCTCGGGGCACCGTGCGCACCTTCAGGACGGCGTCACGGAAGGCGACGCCGTCTTCACCATCGAGCTGCTGAACCGAAACCGGGCGACGGTGACGAGCCACCCCTTCGAGGTCTCCATCCCTGAGGGTGAGGGGGACCTGGAGATCAGCGTCACCACAGTGGAGGTCACCCCGTTCGTGCTCGGCGGCGACGCCGGAATCACCTGGGAGTGGCGATACGATGCCCAATACCTCACAGAGGCGCGCTGCGCCGATCTGGGGGTGGACTACGCGCGGCTATGGATTAGGAAAGAGGCCTTCGGCGGCTGGTGGTCCGACCCACGGGCCTTGTCCGTGGTCTGCGGCGCCGTTGATCACGGCGGGGACTATCCGATCTGGGGCGACGAAATCTACTCCGGCTTCTTCAACGACAGTCTCCTCGAAGCCGGCGAGCACGGACTGCTGATGGGGTTCTACCACGCCGCGGGGGCGGGGGAGGTCGCGGACGTCCTCGTCTTCCATGATCTGGCCGGGGATGCCGCGGACGGCACGGTTGAGCTGATGGCCAATGACGAGACCGAGCGCGGGACCAATCTGCTGGTGTCGAGCTTCCTTCCGGGGGATATCCCGGAGCGCGGCGCGCTCAAGGTGGGGCTCCAATGGGCCGCGACAGAGGACGAGCTCCTCACAACGTGCACGGCGGCGGGGATATCGGAGATGGGCTTCTTTCTTCAAAGCGGCGGGGTTCCGGTGGCGGAGCTCCAGTACGGGGCGGGATATCCCTGCCGCGACTGGATCGAGCTCCCCGCAGTGCCGATCCTCGACGAACCGTATGAGCTCATCATATATGGAATCTCCCTCGATAACGAGATTTCCTACTACGCCCGCTGCGGGGGCCTCATCCCCGAGGCCGGCGTCACCCTCGATGACGCGGACGGCGCCGTCTGCCGGATTTTCTCGTGACCGTCACTCCGCGTTGGCAGACCATTTCCCCCCCTACCAAGATATGCTTGCCGTGGCTTCTGCACGGTCTTCCAATAGGGCGGCCTCTTTTCTAAACTTCTATACGGTTTCGGCCGTTGTTCTTGGCGCGGTAGAGGTTTTTGTCCACCTTCCGGAACAGCTCCTCTACGGTTTGCCCCGCCTTGGGGTAGGAGGCCACCCCCGCGCTGAAGGTGACGTGAAATACCTCGCCGTGATCTCCCGTGAAGATCATCTCGCGCATCTCCTCCAAGATGCGGGTGATGATCATCTTGGCGGTGACCTCCTCCTCCCCGTAAAAGGCCACAACGAATTCTTCACCGCCCCACCGTCCGCGGACATCTATGGTGCGGAAGCGCCGTTTCAGAAGGCGTCCGACATTGGACAGGACCCGATCCCCCGCGAGGTGCCCGTAGGTGTCGTTGATCTCCTTGAAGTGGTCGAGATCGATCAGGCAGAGGGACACCGGCTTGTTGAAGCGGGCGCTCTCGCTGAGCCGCATCTTGAGCAGGTCGATGAACGGACGTCGCGTGGGGAGCCCGGTCAGGGCGTCGATGTCCGCCCGCTCCTTGAACATCCGGATCCGCTCGAGGCGCAGCTTGATGCGGGCCATCAGCTCTTCTCTGATGACCGGCTTCTCGATGTAGTCGTCGGCGCCGGCGTTGATGCACTCCAGGAGGACGTCCCGGTTGCCGTGCACGGTGAGCACTAAAATGGGGATATCCCGCCACCTGTCGACGGAGCGGAGCACCCGGCAAGCGTCCAGACCGTTGACGCTGTCCATGACGATGTCGAGGAGCACGAGATCCGGGTTGATGCTGTCGATCTCCTCGACGATATTGGTGGCGGTGGTCAAGGTCGCGGTCTCGATGCCCTCCGCCTGGAACAGCAGGGTGATGTGGGAGAGAAAGTCCTTGTCGTCGTCGACCACCAGGATCTTGGGGCTCACTTCGTCCCTGATGGGAACAAGACGGCCCACCGCGGCGGCGAAGGTCTCGCTGTCCAGCGGCTTTCGCAGGAAGAGCACCGCGCCCGAGTGGACCGCCGCGATGCGTTTGGGAAGGCTGGAGTCCACCGAGATGAAGGCGACGGGGAGCTGCCCGTTCCCTTTGAGCAAGCGGAGCTGCCGGGCGATTTTAAACGGATCGTCGTCTTTCGCGAGGCCGATGTCGATGACCGCCGCGTCCAGGGTGTTGGACCGGGCGACCCGCAGCGCATCGGCGCCCGTCAGCGCCGTGTGGACGTGGATGAGGTTCTCCCGCCCCATCACCTCGACCGTTTTCAGGAAGTCGATGTCGTCGTCCAGGACGAGCACCCGGGCTATGTTGGCCTTGGTATTCCCGGCGCTCGTCTCCGGCGGCGGGAGGCTCAGCTCCTCCACGTTTTCGACGGGATGGAGCGCCGGCACCGACGTCAGCCGTCGCATCCTGACGGTCTCCTTGAGGCGCGCCTCGAGGCTGTGGGCCGCGGCGCTCACCTCTGAAAACCCGATGGAACCGGCGGTGCCGTTGAGCATGTGGGCGATTCGCTGGGCCTCCTCCAGATCAGCGAGGGACGACCGGGCGCCACTGATGCTGGCCTGGACGAGGCGTCTGCCGATCTCGGCGAACAGGGACGGGATCTTCTCCCCGTACCGCTCCTGCAGCTCGGTCTTGGCGGAGGAATCGAAGAAGTCGTCCTCCCAGTTCGCTTCGGGGGGGACTTCGTCTATCGGATGGGCCTCGAGGGCCCTCAGGCTGATGAGGGTCTCCACCTTGTAGACGAGCTCCTCCGCGGAGACGGGCCGGTGGAGCAGCATGTCGATGGAGGCGTCCTCGAGCCGTTTCAGGTCATCGCGTCGATCCGGATTGCAGATAAAGGCGACCTGATAGTCTCCTTCGCGCCATTCGGGGCTGGAGAGAAAGTCGAGGCCGCTCTCCCCCGCGACGTAGGCGTCTATGCAGAGGATATCAATGGTCTCGCGATCGAGAACCTCCGCTGCTGTGGAAAGGGATCTGGCTTCGAACACGGCGAACCCCTTGTCTCGAAGGAGCGAGGTGCTGCGGGTTCGAAAATCAGCGTTGCTGTCGACAAGGAGTATGTTGGCTTTCATTAATCCCCTGGCACACATTAAGTTCTTTTATATAATGTTTTTTGTTTATCGTCATCATTTCTGCAAGACAGCGGCGCGCTCTGCTTCTCCTGAGGAGTTGCACACCTCGTACGAAAAGGTGTAGAAACGCTCCGAAGCCGGCCGTGCCGGGCGATTATGGAAATGAAATCGCGAGACGATACGGGCGCCTGCGGTCTGTCGGGCGCCGTCACCGCGGCGGTCATCGGTGGATTGGACGCGCTGCTCGGGCTCCGTGGGGAGGGCTCCTCCCTCACCGGAGGCGCTGTCGGGATGACCCTCGCTCTCTCGCTTGCGCTCCTCGTGCCTTTCGGCGTTGTCCTGGGCGGCGGGGTTGCGCTGGCGCGGCGGCGTATGCCGCGCCTATCGCTGGCGGCTACCCTCCGTTGGATCCGACGCAGGACCTGGGCCGTGGCGCTGTCGGTATCGATGGTCCTGACCCTCCCGGCGTTGGCCATCGCGCTCGGATATCGTCGGGGCATTCAGATCGACGCTATCGATTTTCGTCCCCTCGGGCTCGCCCTCTTGGCGACGGTGATGCTGGCCGTGGGCTGCTCCCGGAGGGCGCGGAAGCCGAAGCGGGCGCGCCTCGCGGCGGCGGTCGCGACGGGTATCGCTGTTTGCGCTTCCGCCGCGGGGCTCTCCGTCGCGGGACACATCGACGGGGTGGTTCCCGTGCTCCGGACGCGCACCGTGCTGATCAGGCCGATCCTGATCGTGGCGCGGGGACTCTTCGACGCTGATGACGACGGGTTCCCGCGGCACCTCTGTCAGGCGGATTGCGATTGTGATGACGGAAATCCCGGGCGATATCCCGCGGCGGTGGACGTCCCGGGGAACGGCGTGGACGAGGACTGCAGCGGCTCGGATCTGATGCCGGCGAAGGCGTTGGGGCTGCTGCCGGGCGTCCGGTCGGCGTCGGTGGATCGATCGGGCTTCACGCCGCCCTACAACATTGTCCTCGTCACCATCGACACCCTCCGCGCGGATCGGATGCATGCGTACGGCTACCCCCGCCGGACCACCCCCAACCTGGATCGCTTCGCCGACGAGAGCGTCCTGTTCGAGCAGGTGAGGTCCCAGGGACCCTCGACGCGCTTCGTGTTTCCGGTGCTCCTGACCGGGCGCTACTTCAGCGCGACCCGGCTCGAGAAGGGGAAGAAGTGGTACAAGCTCCTCCCGTCCAACGTCACCTTCGCGGAGCGCCTGAAGTCCCGGGGCTACCGGACCATGGCCGTGCTGCCCTACTTTCGCTTCAAGGAGCATTCCGGTTTTCAGCAGGGGTTCGATCTCTGGGAGGCGAAGCTCTCGGAGGATCGGGACGCCACCTGGAGCCCCACCGGCGACCTGGTGACGGATCGGGGCATCGCGCTCCTCGACACCGTGAAGGACCGAAAGGGCCCCTGGCTCCTCTGGCTCCACTACTTCGATCCCCACGCCTCCTATGTAAAGCATCCGGAGCAGGAGAGCTTCGGCACGGAGCGGGCGGATCTCTACGACGGGGAGATCCTCTACGTGGACCGGCAGGTGCAGCGATTCTTCGATGCCCTCCGCGCCCGCCGGCTGTGGGATGACGCGGCGATCGTCGTGGCGTCGGATCACGGCGAGGGGATCGGCCTCGAGACGGATCACGGCTTCAGCTATCACGGGTTCTCCCTGTTCGATTCGGAGACCCGGGTGCCCCTCATGATCAAGCTGCCCACGGCCGCGCCCGGGCGGGTGCCGGAGTGCGTGGGCGTCATCGATCTGGCGCCGACCCTGCTCGAGCTCGGGGGCGTGGCGTCGTCCGAGGATCTCCAGGGGACCTCGCTGGTGCCGTATCTGTTCGGCGCCGCTTTGGACCGGGGGCCGCTGCTGTTGCAGCTGCCGGAGCAGATGGAGGCGGTGGTGGATTGGCCCTTCAAGCTCATCTGGGAGACCCGCGGCAACCGCTTCTCCCTCTTCAATCTGGAGCACGACCCCGATGAACAGACCGATCTGGCGTCCACGGATTTGGAGACCGTGTCGCGATTGAAGGATCTCCTGCAGACCTTGCGGTTTCGCATCTCCCGATAGAGACCCTCTGACACGGAGAAAAAGGATTTTGACCTAACCACCTGAAATCTGGTAGTGAACTGCGTGATGAAGCTTATCATTCAGATTCCCTGTTTCAACGAAGAGGCCACGCTGAAAGACGCGGTGGCGGCGCTCCCCCGCGAGGTGGAGGGGTTCGACACCGTGGAGTACCTGGTCATCGACGACGGCTCGGTCGATCGCACGGTCGAGACGGCGCGGGAGGCCGGCGTGCATCACCTTGTCCGGTTCGCCCAGAACCGGGGTCTCGCGCGGGCGTTCATGGCGGGGATCGACGCATGCCTGCAGCTCGGCGCCGACGTCATCGTCAACACGGACGCGGACAACCAGTACGACGCGTCGTGCATCCCGGCGCTGACGCGACCCATCCGGGAGGGCAGGGCGGATATGGTGGTGGGGGATCGACAGGTAGACTCGGTGGAGAACTTCTCCCGCGCCAAGAAGAAGCTCCAGCGCTTCGGATCCTGGGTGATCCGACAGGCCTCCCGATCCGATGTTCCGGACGCGACCTCCGGGTTCCGCGCCATCTCACGGGAGGCGGCCCTGGGGCTCTTCGTGACCAACGAGTTCACCTACACCCTGGAGACCATCATCCAGGCCGGCGCCCACAAGATGAAGCTCGACGCCGTCCCGGTGGGCACCAACGCCCCCACCCGGGAGTCCCGCCTGTTTCACAGCATGTGGGGGTACATCCGGCGTTCTTTCATCACCATTTTGCGCATCTACACGATGTACAATCCGCTGAAGTCCTTCCTCTCGGTGGCGTTCGTGTTCTTCCTCGGCGGCCTCGCGGCCGGCGGCCGCTTTCTGTACTACTTCTTCATCACCGAGGGCGCCACGGGGCATACCCAGTCGTTGATCCTCGCGGCGATCCTCATCCTGGCGGCGTTTCAGATCGCCCTGTCCGGCTTCGTGGCGGATCTCATCTCCGCCAACCGGAAGCTCATCGAGTCCGTGCTCAAGCGGGTGAGGCGGCTGGAGGCCGACGCCCGCAAGACCGAGCGAGAGTCTTCGTAGCCGAAGCACCATGGACCACTCCTTGAAATCCATGGTCGGACGGCGCGGCGTCAGAATCCTCGTGGCGGGGGCCTTCACGGTCTTCATCGTCTACCTCATCTGGCGGAACGTCTCCGCGGAGGTGTTCTCGAATATCTTCCAGAATCTCGACTACGGCTCCGCGGTGGTCACCCTCGTTTTGTATATCGCCATCGCGGCGCTCCGGGCCCTCCGGTTCACGACCATCGGCGCCCGGGTCTCGTTCCCCGTGGCGTTTCACATCTCGGCGATCCACTCCGCCCTGCTGCGGGTCATGCCGTTCCGCTCCGGCGAGCTCGCCTACGCGGTCCTTCTCAAGCGGCATGGCGGCGGCGGGTTCACCGAGGGGGTCGCGTCCATCGTCCTGATCCGCGTCCTGGATCTCGCCGCGGTCTTTCCCCTGGGGGCGCTGGCCATCGGTTCTTTCATCAGCGAGTCGGCCTCGGCGCTCTCAATCGGGCTGCTGGTCCTCTTCGGGCTCGTCTTCGGCGTGATGTTCTTCGCTCTCGAGAAGGTGTTCAGGGGATTGGCGTCTCGGCTGGACGGCCGCTCCACCGACGAGAAGCGCCTCCGCCACAAGCTCGCCAGGATCTGCCGGACCATGGCCGAGGCGTATAACCTCCCCCTCCGGCAGCGGATCCTCCTCGTCGCCATAACGGCCGTCCACTGGGGCATACTGCTGGTGTGGTTCTTCTTCGCCTTCCACGCGCTGGGCGCGGTGGACACCTTTGGACAGGGCCTCGCCGCGAGCGTGCTCGGCATTGCCGGGTCGATCCTCCCCCTCTCGCTCGTGGGCAGCTTCGGTCCCATGGAGGGGGGGATCGCCCTGGGGTTGACTACCGTGGGGCACACCCGGGAGGTCGCCCTGGCCAGCGCCCTCCTCGTCTCCGCCCTGACCTTCATCTGCAACTGGGCCGTAGCCATCCCCTCCTGGATCGCCCTGCTCCTGGAAGCCCCCAAGGGGGCGGAGCCCTCAAAGTCGCGATCTCGGATCCGGTGGGCGTCCGGGGCGCTGCTCTTCTCCTCGGTCGGGGCGGTGCTGCTGCTCCTCAAGTACTCCTACTACTTCGAGACCAACGATCAGTTTCAATATCTGCTGCTGCCCTACCGGTATATCTACGAGGGGTTCCTGCAGGGGGACTGGTTCACCTGGCGGGTGTCCCGCTACCATGTCACCTTCTCGTGGCTGGTGCGGGGGCTCCATGCGCTGCTCGGCGAGGGGGGCTTCCCCGTCGGGGTGTTCCTCCTTCATATGGGGGTCTTGGCGGGGCTCTGCTACGGCATTCTCGCCCTGGCGCGGGCCCTCCGGTGCCACTGGGCGGCGGCCGGCGTGGCGGTCCTGGTGGTCGCGTTCGTCAACCGGCTGGGGATCGGCGGCGCCATCGTGACCCACGGCCTCCTGCTGCCGGCGGACATGGCGCTGCCCCCCTTCATCATCGCGTGCGCCCACTGGGTGCGGGGGCGGCGGCTTCGGGCGGGGCTCTTTCTCGGGCTGGCCGGCTTCCTCCACGCCAACTTCGCGCTCCTCGGTCCCATGGTCTTTGCCGTGCCGGAGATCGCGCGGCTCGTGAAAACAAGAGATATCAAAGGCCCCCTCTATCTCGCCGGCGGATACCTGGTGGTGGCGTGGCCCACTCTGGCGGTCACCGTCTCGGCCTTCATGACCGGGGATTCCGTGCCCCAGGCCCTCTCGATCCTCTTCGAGATACGCTCTCCCCATCACTACGCGCCGTCCTTGGCGGATTCCCGGGAGCTCTGGTTCCTCGTGGCGTTGGCGGTCGGCGGCCTGCCCCTGTGGCTGGATCGGGATCGGGAGACGCGCCCCGGAGGTGTCTTGATCCTCGTCTTCGTGGCGGCCCAGATCATCGCCTTCGCCGGCATGCTCCTGGAGATCAACGCCCTGGTGCGGCTCTTCCTGTGGCGTCTTACCATTCCCCTCATGCTGTTACTCGCTGTCGGTGTGGGGGAGGTGTGCGTGCAGGCGGTCCGGCGCAGGGATCCGGGGTTGCTGCTCTTCGCGCTCGGCGCGGTGATTCTCGTCCTGTCGTTCTCGGGGACGGGGCTGGTGCGGCTCGCGCCGGGGGTGACGCTCCTCGGGTTCGGCGTCCTTCTCCCCGGTCTGCTCCCGCTGCTGGCGGCCGCGCTGGTCCGGCGTCTCGTCGACGGTGGAAAGGGGCGCCGGATGGTCATAGGCCTCGGCGCCGCCGCGGTGATTTGGGCGGGGATCGCCTCGGCGCCCGGTTTCCTGTTCGGTGAAAAAACACGGATGAGCTGGATTACAGCGGCGGAGAGCTGGCGCGCCTTCGATGCGCCGAGTCTCCGTAAAATCAAGGGAGACGGCCCTCGAAAGGCGGTCTATCGCTGGATCCGGCGCAACACCCCTGAGGACTCGGTTTTCCTCATCCCTCCGGGCACCAGTGATTTTCGCCTCGGCGCCCGCCGGGCCGCTTTCGTGGACTGGAAGTGCTGTCCGATGAAAGGGGAGGAGATCCTGGAGTGGAAGCGACGGATGTTGGCGGCCATGGGCACCCGGCGGTTTCCAACCCAAGGATACGCGCTCCATCGAGTGGCGAACCATCGCTATAACGCCCGACCATTGAAGGCCCTCCAACGGCTGGCCCGGCAGGAGCGGGTCACCCATGTGATGGTGAAAGGGAGCCCCAAGACTGAGGTCGATGGGCTTGAAAAGTTAACGAAAAAAAGTGGTTACACGATCTATAGGGTGGTCCCCGGAGACCCATCCGAGCGCCTTCAAGAAAAATGATCTATTCCTCCCCAAGGTGCATTGGGTATGTTATAAGGGGGTGGGCTAGAGGGTTTGAAATGCTTGTATTACCTCAGTTTGTTTGCTGAGGGATATGAAGATTAGTCTTAATGCCCGAGGGTGACATGACTCGGAACATTCTCACGCAGCCAATATTCAGGGATTTCTATATTTACATCTTGAAAGGGGTGTCGATCTTCGCCCACCGCGCCCGCCGGCTCTCCGCCGTTGATCCCGAAATCGATCGCTTCATCGCCGAGGCCCTCGCAGTCGGCGCCTCGCAGCGCGTGGTGGCTTTGCAGGGGTTGCAGGTGCTGGTGTCCCAGGCCCTGGAGATGAGGGAGCGCGCGCGTCAACTCTACGAGCGCGCGGTCGAGCCGTTTCCGGACCAGCGGGATGTGCTCCTCGGGCCCGCAACCATGACG
>JBNLED010000168.1:0-36626 GCA_050304755.1 Polyangia bacterium
GCTCTTCCGATCTCGACGCCGACGCCGACTCCGACTCCGACTCCGACTCCGACTCCGACTCCGACTCCGACGCCGATGCCGATACGGACTCCGACACCGATACGGACTCCGACACCGATACGGACTCCGACACCGATACGGACTCCGACGCCGATACGGACTCCGACGCCGATACGGACTCCGATGCCGATACTGATGTAGACACGGATGCAGATACTGACGCGGATACCGACGCCGACACCGACGCCGACACCGACGCCGACACCGACGCCGACACCGACGCCGACACCGACGCGGATGCGGATCCCATGTCCCAGGCCTGTGATTGTCACAGCATACGAAATGACTACCATATCGGGAGCCATGACAAACACTTCGGCGCTCCGGCGAACATGGAATGCATCAACTGTCATTCGGACAACCAGAACAGCGCCCACCAGCGAACCATCGAGATGGACGCGGGGGGGACCTTCAGCGGAGGGACCTGCTCCGGCCTCCCGGAGGCGACCTGTCACGGCGCGATGCCGTGGTAGCGACATCGTCGTCGAAACCGCGTCCGTTCGAAATCTCTATGCAACCGCTATCCCTGATCGTCCGTTCGGTGTAAATTCGCAAGGGATGACCTATCGAGTCCTCAACGCGATGCGAATGAGAGTTGGCGTCGTCCTGGCCTGTCTTCTACCGGTCTCCGCCTCAGCCGCCGACGCCGATCTCAGGGTGGCGATGCTGGTGTCCGACACCAGAGACGACGTCGTGACAACCATACGGAATAACCTGATCGATCTGCCGGTCGAGCTTGTCGTCGAGCAGACCGAGGCCTCCTCTCCGGACCTCTTCGAGCTCCACTCCAAGGTGCAGGCCATCGCCGAGCGGGTACGGTCCCGCGCCGTCTTCTTTGCCGATTTCAGCGACCCCGACCGGACCGTGCTGTACGTCTCCATTCCCAAGTCCGGTACCACCCTCATCCGCCATATCAACTGTAAAGAGGAGACCCTGATTAGCCGACACACCGCCACGGCGGTGATCATTCGCAGCATCATCGTCGCCATGCTCGGCGGAGGAGAGATCGGCATCCACGTGCCGTCCACGCCATCCCCCCCCCCGCCGGTGGAGCCCCCTCCACCGCCTGATTCGAGCGTCCCCAAAGAGAAAAAGGCGGCCCGGAAGCCCCCAAAAAAAGAAACATCCGAAGTCGCGAAAAGAAGAGCGTCCCGACTGCAGCTCGAGACGGCCTATCTCGGGAGCCTGTTCTTCTCGGAAGACCAGTTCGCCGTGCACGGCCTGAGGAGCGCGGTGACCGGATTCCCCGGCAGTTTCGCCTACCTCTTCGCCGGATACAGACTCATGATGCCGTTCACTAATGAACTGTCGGTCGGGGAGAACAACCTCCGGCTGTGCGTCTCCCCTCATCCCATCGAGGTCGGCATCGGCGGCAGGATATCGCAGTCCCAGCTCGATCTGCGCCTGGGGGGCGCCTTCCTGCTCGATCTCATCACCTGGGATGTGATGACATTAACCTATGACGAGGACCTTGAAGACGACACATTGACCCGAAAATCCGACACGGGGGTACGGCTGGCGCTCGCCCCTTTCGTCTCCGCGGGGTGGCCGATCTCAGAGACCATGACGATATATCTCGCCGTATCGGCGGAGTTCGCCATTCAGACGGTGATCTTCAAGGTCAAGGTGACTGAAGATAAGGCACGTTCCTTGTCCGAAACGAGCTTCCTCAACCTCTCGATACAGACCGGCCTGAGGTTCTCGCTGGATTAGCACAGGACACCTCCTCATATCGATTCCGGAACGGGTCGGGATTCGCGGCCCCGAACCTCGTGCGATGATCGCTTTAAGGAAATTGAGTCCATTTTGCTTTGGTAAAATACTATATAGTGGAGGGAAAGAGGCTCAGCATGGAACTCTTGAATTGGCAAATATGACCCCCACGCCCGCTGTCATCGCAGGGTACCGTTGGTCGCACCTGTGTCTTCTGTGGGCATTCGTCGGGCTCGCGGGGTGTGAGGAGCCCTCCTGGCATTCGTCCGTGAACGCGGTCATCGACAGCGATACATCAACCGGTTCGGGTGATCACGAAGGGGGAAACACGCTGCTCTCCAAGACGCGGGGGGCCTGTCCTTACGTGTGCCTCCCTCAGGAACAGTGCGACCTCCTCGGGGGGACCTCGATCCGGGAGGCGCGCTGCCAAACCCCGACAGAGGTCTGTTGCCAGGCGTGGCTCCGGGATTCTGACACCGAGAGCTATGGTTCGACCAACGGTTTGCCACTGGTCTCGGGACTCGACATCAGTCAGATCCGATTGCTCCAGTCCGTGGACATCCCGCTCATGCTGAACCAAGAGGTGCCCTCCCGCTCGATTCCCATCATAGAACACAAGGAGGCCCTGCTTCGGATCTATGTCCGGCCGCAGCGCGACTGGAATCCTCGGGAGGTCCAGGCCTGGGTCGACTTCCGCTCCGGCGAGAACCGGTACAGCCCGCTGACCGAGATCAAGACCATCGTCGCCGCCTCCGCTACGGAAAATCTGCCTTCCACCTTCAATATCCGGATTCCATCGGATTACCTGTCCGGAAATCTGGAATACCGCGTCTCCCTTTTCGAAGCCGGCCCTGCCAGCATCAGCGGCACCTCCCAGTTCGCTCAATGGCCCGACCGGGGGATGGTCAGGATGAACGAGCAGAGCACCTCGGGAGGGATTAGAATCGTCGTGATTCCGGTCGGGTATTTGATGGGCGACGAGTTCCGTTTTCCTGAAACCGGGGCGGCGCAACTGGCGATGCTTCGAGAGTACCTCTATCGCTTCTATCCGGTCGCCGACAATGATATTGATATCATCGTCGGGGACTCCATCTGCTGGGACGGGATCATTACCCCGGACGGGGAGGGGTGGGACGATCTGCTGGACGCCGTCAGCGACCTGCGACAGGAGCGAAACGCCAACACCAAGGAGTATTACTACGGTCTCGTGACCCCGGACGATTCATTCCGCTCCTTCTGCTGGTACGGTTGTGTCTCCGGGCTCGGGTACGTGCTCTCCAAACCGGAGGGGTACGAATGGGGCGGGCGCACCGCGGTGGGGCTCGGATTCGAGGGGATCGCCGGATCCGTCATGATCCACGAGCTCGGCCACAACCACGGGAGGAAGCACGCTCCGTGTAATGCGCCGAACCCGGACCCGGACTTTCCCTACCTCGGAGGCGGCACGGGAATCTGGGGATACGACCTCGTCCGGGACGAGCTGAGAAATCCGGAATACCGCAAGGACTTCATGGGCTACTGTCCGGATCAGTGGGTCAGCGACTACACGTACACCGGGATTTTCGATTGGATTCGGGAGACCAACGCCCTGACTGTCCGACGCACGATCACCGGCACCTGGCGTTCCCTCAGGATTCGCGCTGACGGGGAGGTGGTCGCGGGCCGGAGCTACGAGATGGGCATTCCGAGCGGGCAGGAGACCCCCGTCGACCTCCTCGACGCCGATGCGGGGCTTGTCCGGACGGTCACCGGGTACTTTACGGGGTACGACGACCTCCCCGGCGGGATGGTGCTGTTTCCTGCGCCGGACGCGGGGGTGGCCTACGCCCGCGTCGGCGGGGCGCCTCCGGTTCTCCTCTGAGGTTATTGCTTTGCGGGCTTGGCGGGTTCGGCGGGCTTGGCGTCCTCGGCTTCGTCCTCCGAAGGCTCGGCCTTGTCCTCCGAAGGCTCAGCCGTGCTCCCGGAGGCCGCTTGGGAAACGGGCTCGATGCGAAGGACATCCTCGAGGAATTGGGGGATAATCACCTGCTTCCGCTTCGAATCGTAGGCAATATCCGCGGGGGACTTGGCCTCGGTGATCAACGGGGTGAAGGGGCCCGTCGGTGCGCCCTTGAACACCGTCGCGGCGTCCCAGCTCGAGATCAGCAGAGAACCGTCCTCGGTCATGGCCACCCCGTCCAGCGAGCCCTCGGGGAGCTTGACAGAGGGGCCCTTCTTGCCCGACTTGGACACGTGATAGACCTCGTTCCCACCATAGGTCACCACGAACACCCCGTTCGCGTCCGCCCATAGCCCGTTGGGCTTCTTGAGATTCTTGCCGCCGATGAGCTTCACCGGCCTGTGGTCCTTGCCGATGGTGTATATGGCGTCCGTACCGGTGGACTCCATCCCGGACTCGGTGGGCTTGAACCCACTGTCCGAGACATAGAGGGTGCCGTCCGGTGCCACAGCAATATCATTCAGGAACGAGGATTTTGCGATGTCGATCCGCCCCTTGGGAGCGCCGGTCTTTTGATCGAACATGAGAACCCGGGTGATATCTGTAACATAGAGCATTCCGCTTCGCACGGCCATGCCCTTGGGCGCGTTGAGGGGGAATTTCTTCGTCCCTCTCGCCCATTTGAGCTTCTCCACCATGCCGTCCGGATTCACCCGGGAGATGAACCCGTTGTTGTCCAGATCGGTCGGGCCGCCGTTGATATTGCTCACCAGCAGGATATCCTGCTCGGCGTCGTAGAGCACCGACTCCGGCGTCTTCAGGCCGGCCGCCTTGGTGGTCGAGGAAACCTTGGGTTCCGGCTTGGGCTCCGACTTGGGTTCCGGCTTGGGCTCCGGCTTGGGCTCCGGCTTTGAGACCGGCGCTTTCTCGGGGCTGTCCGACTCGCTCTGAGATTGGCAGGAGAGTCCCACGCTCAATGCGACCGCTGCGCCGAGAAGCAGTAATCGGTCGCGATGGATTGTCATGTATCGCATCAAACACATCGGAGCACCTCGTTTCCGAAAATGGTCCGCTCCATCACGGACGGGATGAGGAGACTCTACAAGATTCCCTACCAGAACAAAAGATGCTGTTTGGTCCCTCACATCAAAAGGCGAAACACTTATCGCCGCGGGTATCCCTTGTTCGCTTCGTCGTCTGATTGACAATCATCCGGCGGCGTTGCACGCTCTATTCAAAAGGAAGTCGAATTGCCCAGGATGACAACATGAAACTGATTTTCACCACAGAACAGATAAAGGATGCGGATGCAGAGATGCTGCTCCTTCCGATTCGGAAAGGGGCCGCCAATCCGGCGTTTCAGGCCATGGATAAGGCGACCCGGGGGGCGCTCAGCGCCTGCGCCAAGCAGGAGAAGTTCACCGGTCAACCGGACAGGACCCTGATCTGGCAGGGCACGGTCTTCAAGAGATCCGTCAAGATCATGGGGGTCGGCATCGGGGATGACGCCGATCCAGCGGTGTTCCGGCTGGCGGTGGCGAGGGGCGTGCGTCACGCCGCCGCCCACTCGGTTCGAAAGATGGCGATCTTCGTGGACGCCGACGACGAGCCGCTCCTGAAGCGGGAGATCCGCGGCGTTGGCGAGGCGGCGATCCTCAGCACCTATCGTTACACCAAGCTCAAGAGCAGGAAACCCAGGGATGAGGGATTCCCCAGGGTCTGCGCCGTGGGAGTGTTCCCCAAGGCCGCCCGCGCCAAGGCCCTCAACAAGGCGCTGCAGCGGGCGCGGTCGTCGGCGGACGCGGTCGTCCTGGCGCGGGATCTCGTCAACGAGCCGGCCAACCTCCTCTCACCGGAGGCGCTGGGAGCCCGCGCCGAGCGCCTGGCCCAGGAGAAGGGGCTCTCCTGCACGGTGTTGGACGCGGAGGGCATTCGGGACAGAGGCATGGCGCTCTTCCTCTCCGTCGCCGCCGGCTCGACCAGGAGCCCCCGCTTCATCCACCTCACCTACACGCCGAAGAAGCGATCCGGGAAACCCGTCGCCCTCATCGGCAAGGGGGTGACCTTCGACTCCGGCGGTCTGTGCCTCAAACCGGGCAAATCCATGTACGGGATGAAGACCGACATGTCCGGCGCCGCCACGGTGCTGGGGGTGATGTCCGCCCTCGAGGCGTTCGAGGTCCCCTTCGAGGTGCACGGCATCATCCCCGCCACGGATAACTCCGTGGGGGGGGACTCCACCCGACCGGGGGACGTGTTCAAGGCCCTCTCGGGCACGACGGTGGAGGTGATCAACACGGACGCCGAGGGACGCCTCATCCTGGCGGACGCCCTGACCTACGCCTGCGAGCTGAAGCCGCGAATCCTCATCGATCACGCCACCCTCACCGGCGCCTGCGAGGTGGCCCTCGGCTCCTACACCGCCGGCCTGTTCTCGAAGCGGGACAAGGACGCCGACGCCTACCTCGCCGCGGCGAGGCGCGCCGGAGAGCTGATGTGGCGGCTCCCCCTCTCCAAGGAGCTCGAGGCGGATATCAAGAGCGACATCGCCGACCTCAAGAACACCGGACAGCGCTGGGGGGGCGCCATTACCGCGGCCCTCTTCCTCCAGCATTTCACTGGAAATATCCCCTGGATCCATCTGGACATCGCCGGCCCGGCCCGGGCCGATCGGAACACCCCCCTCTGCCCCAAGGGCGGCACCGGCTTCGGCGTGCTCACCGCCCTGACGTTTCTGAGCGAGCTCGGGTAGCCTAGACCGCTTCGAATCAACCGCGACGCTTGCTATTATCTCGCGCCCGAAATATTCAGTGGGAAGTTTTGAAGTGCGCGCTCGAACCGTTCTGCGCTATCCTGGTAAGGGAAAAGAGGAGTTTATCTGATGAAATTGAGGTATATCGCCAACCGCCTGTTCACCATATTCAACACTTTGATACTTACCGTCGGGCTGACCGCTTGTGCTTCTGACGAGACGCCGGCCCCGGCCGATCCGGAGACCGCCGGCGCGGACGCGGACGCCGACAGCGATACCGACGCGGACGCCGACAGCGATACCGACGCGGACGCCGACAACGATACCGACGCGGACGCCGACAACGACACCGACGCGGACTCTGACAGCGACGCGGATTCGGACGCCGATGCGGACTCGGATAGTGACAGTGATACCGACGCGGATACCGATACGGATAGTGATGCGGACGGGGACACGGACACCGACAGTGACACTGACGCGGACGCCGATACGGATACGGATGCCGACGGAGATGCCGACACGGACACCGACGCGGATACGGCCACGGGCGGCCCGGACACCGGCGGCCCGGACACCGGCGGCCCGGACACCGGCCTCCCCCCCTGCGAAAACGGAGTACTCGATGACGGCGAGGTCCAGATAGACTGCGGCGGGTCGTGCCCCGAGTGTCCGGTGCTCTATCACCTGCCGCCGCCGGACCCGTGTTACAACAAGTTCCACGCCGAGGGGTGCACCTGGGACGACCCCGCCACGGCCTGCGGCGGCCAGTGCTCGGTCGCCAACTCCTGCTCCCCTCCGGAGAGCGCGGACAAGGGGGATCTGCCCATCACCTTCATCTGTCCCCGTTTCATGATGTTCAGCGACGCGATGCTCCAGGCGGCCAAGGACGACGCCGCCCTCTACGGATGGGATGAGGATGCCCCACCGTTCAACTACGCCATCGTCGGCCACGACGCGGATCCCGGCGGTCTGGACGACGGGACGAGCAGTTGTTGCCAGTGCTATCAGATTATCTACGAGACGCCGGAGCCCAGCTCCCCCTCCCCGCAGCCGGAGGACCCCGACCAGGAGCCCCTTGCGTATCCCAAGGCGGTCATCGCCCAGAGCTTCAACACCGCGGCGAGCGGCCCCCAGGGGTTCGACGTGTTCATGGGGGCCGGGGGATACGGCGCCTTCAACGCCTGCTACAACGACCCGGAGTTCGCGAACACCTCGGCGTTCGGCGTCTTTATCTACGACGAATTTCCCTATCAGAATCCCGGCGGCGGCGGCATCTCCTTTTTGCGGTATCCCGAGTGCGTCGGCACCGATTGGCCACCGACCCTGACGGCGCTGAAATCCGACACCTGCCAGAGCCGCATCGAGGAGCTCTGCAACCAGGCGCTCGTCAACGCCTCCCCGGAGGTGACCGAGGACACCCGCCGCTCCTGCATCCTGTCCAACCAGCCGGAGTCCCTCTACCACCAGAACTGGAAGGTCCGGGCCAAGCGGGTGCAGTGTCCGGAGAACCTCACGCGGGTCACCGGCTGCCGCCTCATCGAGGAGCAACTTCCCATGCCCCTGCCCGAGGTCCAGACCCCCGCCGACGCGGAGGCGGACGGCACCTTCACGCGGCCCGACCAGAACTACCACACCACCACCATGCAGGACTGCTGTAAGCCCACCTGCGCCTGGACCGATTGGGTCCTCCCCTACGATCTGCCCGCGGACGGGGAGTGGAACTCCTTCTATTCCTGCGATCAGAACGGCGTCCCCTTTACAACCGAATAAACGAAATCCACACAGAGAGAAAAGGGTTGCGAATTCCCGGTCGAGGTGGTATCCGTGCCCTCGAACCAGTGAAACGGCGGTGACGCCCTTTCATTGTCCTCGAGCAGCCGTAGCTCAGCTGGTCAGAGCGCCTGACTGTGGATCAGGAGGTCGTGGGTTCGAATCTCACCGGCTGTACAAATCAAATCAAACACTTACGATAGGTGTCAGAGTACCTCGAGTTCCGGCGTGGTCGGGCATTCAAAATGTCTGGATGACTCGATCAATGACAACTCGATCGCTGTCGCTGAAAATCCGCAGACAGTAAAGTACGCCCCAAACATGAGGTGAAATACCTTATTTAAAGGCGTTCTCCAACTGGTTGATAGACTCCCAAAATCCCATCGTCCGGCCCAGCTAAGACTATTTCGGCGGTTATAAAATTTATCCCCCAGGTATCGCCCTTTGGTGTCTGAGTCGATGACCACAGCAAAGGACATGTCATATAACCTATCTCTTTGGGAAGATGACAATCCCAATCCGGATGAGTTACGGCTTCGCATGGACCGCACGCTTCGGTCTTGCAGGAGGCATCCGCACAGGACGCACTCACAGGGCAACTTCCGCCCGTCTCATTGTTTGGGCAATTTCGAATGACTGTTCGTAAATCGTCTATTGTCGCGTACCGCCACATCAAATTTTCGCCTCGTTTTATGTCAATCTCTTCAGTGAATGCTTCTTCCAATGGTGGGTAGCCCCCGTCCTGGATGATCTCCCACGTGAGATTCGTATTATTGTCCGTGCAAGTATTGACCCAAACGCATTCGAAATTGGGGTCGGAGGTGCCGTTGCACAGACACTCACACTCCGGTTCAGCCATTACGCTGTCCTCGTTGTAGTCACAGCAAGGTCGAACTGACGACTCGCGTTCCGGAAACTTGTCCAGAAACACGGTGAATAGTCCCTCATCCGATTCGTAATACGACGGCACGCCCCTGCTGATACCGCATGCGGGAAGCCTAAATTGACTCCTGTCCTCCATCGGATAATACATGTAATGGCACACGTGAATTGACGCGCCTGCATTGCAATTACCCGCTTCATCCACGCTGGTTTCCGTGAGTTCGGTATAGTCGCACGCAATATCGTCATCCCCATCATAGTGGAACTGTTTTATAAATTCGGATGCATCGGCACACGCCTCGGCCGTTGTGGCAGAAGCACATATCGCGATCAGTTCATCCTTGGGGAGCCAGGGCGTCTCAGTATCACTGAAGCTGGAGTCAATTTCCGTTCCTCCGTTCAGTTCCGTGTCAGTGTCCACGGGAGGCTTCCCGGAACCCTTTCCTCCGTTTTCGGATATATCCGCACTCTCAGTGAAGGGGATGTCGCTACAACCAAAAATCAACGCTGCAATAAGACACAAGCCGGCATATAGGCTCTCTCCAGTTCTCATTTTAAACATCCTTTTTATTGGCGAATTTAATTATACCAGTATTCTACCACAACATGACACCTGAAACAGGCTTCCAGCTTGCTGGCCGCCCCGGGGATAGCCTCGGGGCCGCCTCGCAGGGTCTCCCCCCAAAGGTTCTACACGTCGCTTTCCGTATAGTCCGGGAGGAGCTTCGAAATCATCGACTCGCACAATAGACGCAAAGGTTGTTTTCGCACGACCGCCGGAGCCGCAGTGGGGTCGACGACTGCGATTGGTACAGAAATTGATTTCCGGGCACCTTGATCTGCTGTTCAAAGCTCCCGTTCGGCCCTGTTAACCGCGAGCTCGGGCCCGCCGTTTGCGCAGTCACAACAGCCGTTGTTCACAAAGACGCAATCAGCGTCGGAAACTCAGCGCCGATAGCGGATCGTCAGCGCATCGGGGAGCCCAGGCAGAAAATGGCCACCCGATCTTTGAGGTCCCGACTTGCCCCGGCTCGTCGTTTTGACTATGGTGGCGATCGCGATTGGCGCGGTAGTCAACTTAGATTTGGAATAAGAGATGAGCAAAGACAAGAAGAATAGAACGGTTCCGAGAACTCCCCCCGGCTTCATGGACGTCTTCTCCGGAGACGTGACGTCCCGCCAGGAGATGATAGATGTCATTTGCGGCGTGTACCGTCGTTTCGGGTTCGCCCCCCTCGAGACCTCGGCCATCGAGTATCTCGATGTGCTGGGCAAATTCCTCCCCGAGAGCGATGAGCCCGAGGGGGGGGTCTTCGCTCTCAAGGACGACGACGATCAGTGGATCTCGCTGCGCTACGACCTCACCGCCCCCCTCTCCCGGGTGGTGGCCCAGTACGCGAACGAGCTCCCCTCGCCCTACCGGCGGTACCAGGTGGGGCCAGTGTGGCGCCGCGAGAAGCCCGGACCGGGGCGGTTCCGCCAGTTCTACCAGTGCGACTTCGACACGGTGGGGACCTCCTCCGTCGCCGCGGACGCGGAGGTGTGCGCCGTCCTGACGGAGGCCCTCTCGGCGCTCGGCATCGACCCGTCGGATTTCGAGATCCGGGTCAACAACCGCAAGGTCCTCAACGGCGTGCTGGAGACCATCGGCGTGGCGGCGGACGGGGACCAGCAGCTCACCGTGCTCCGCGCCATCGACAAGCTCGATCGCCTGGGTATGGACGGCGTCAGGGAGCTCCTCGGCGAGGGACGGAAGGACGCCTCTGGGGACTTCACCGAAGGGGCCGGGCTCTCCCCCGAGCACGTCGATACGGTGCTCGGCTTCGTCGGATCCGGCGAAGGGGCCTCGAGCCGCGGGGAGGTGTGCGAGCGGCTCGCCGCCCTCGTGGGCGGCAGCGAGGTCGGACGGGAGGGGGTGGAGGAGCTCTCCCAAATCAACCGCCTCCTCGAGTCCATGAATCTCCCCTCCTCCGTCGTGAAATTCGATCCCACCGTGGTGCGCGGGCTGGGCTATTACACGGGCCCCGTCTTCGAAGCGACCCTGACCTTCGAGATCACCGACGAGAAGGGGCAGAAACGCTCCTTCGGCTCGGTGGCCGGCGGCGGCCGGTACGACGATCTGGTGACCCGCTTCACCGGCACCGAGGTGCCCGCCACCGGCGCCAGCATCGGAGTGGATCGCCTCCGGGCGGCGCTCAAGGCCCTCGGCAAGGTCGACACCGGCGCCGGGATCGGCCCGGTGGTGGTCACCGTGATGGACAAGGACCGGCTCGACGCCTACCAGGGGATGGTGAGCGAGCTTCGCGACGCCGGCATCGCCGCCGAGCTCTACCTCGGATCCAAGGGGTTCAGGGCGCAGATGAAGTACGCGGACAAGCGCCTTGCGCCGGCGGTCATCATCGCCGGAGGGGACGAGTTCGATCGGGGGGAGGTCTCCATCAAGGACATGCGCCTCGGCGCGGAGCTCTCCAAGGAGATCGCGGATCGGGAGGAGTGGCGGAAGGGCCAACCCGCCCAGAAGGCCTATCCCCGCGGCGAGCTCCTCTCCGCGGTGAAGGCGATCCTCGGAAAATAATGTCGAGGGACGCCATCGATTTCGTCCCGGAATCCGTGGGAGTCTTGCGGGCCGCGCCGCTGAGCCGGGATCACCTCGTGGGTGCGGCGGTCCAAGGCATCTATGTCTGCCTGCCGAAACCCCTCGCCGGGATGGGGACCAACCGCCAGCTCCAGGGCGTCGTGGCCGGCGTCAAGGCGATGACGGCCTCCTCGGGCATCGATTTCGGCTTCATCGGACCAGCCATCCCGGGAGCGGATCCGTGCCTCGAGCACCCCCTCGCCGAGATCCCCGCGGCGGACACGGTGGCAGGGAGCTACCGCCGGGCCACCGCGGCCTTCACCGCGGCTCTCCGGCAGCTGGAAGACAGAGGCCTCCGGCGCCTCGCCGTGCTGTGTATGGGGTACACGGCGTACGGCCCGGAGAGCCTCAAGCGCGCCGTCCGGGCGGTCCGGGAGGAGGGGCGGCGGGGCCCCGAGAGGTTGGATGTGTTCATCATAGACAGCGCCTATCCGGATACGGATCGGAAGGAGTCGGCGCTGGATGCCGAGGGGTGGCCCGCCAGTCGATTCTACACGCCCGCCTTTCAGAGTGATGAAACGATCAGAATCTCTTTCCTGCTGACGAGCGCATACGACTACAACGCGGCGCTGCTCAATCAACGGTGTCCCGAGGGGCTGACCGGTGTATCGGTGGTGGCCCCCCCCTACACCGATGACTACCTCGCCGAGCTCGAAGCGGACGGCGATAGCGCCCGGGCGCGGGGCGTCGGTGTCCTGTCGACCCTGTTTCCGGAGGTCGCAGGGATTGCGCCGGAAGATCTGTTGGTCCCGCTCGTCTCGTCGGATGTCTGGTCCGAAGACGCCGTGGGGGTATGGATGACCCGCGAAGCGCACCGCTCCTGTACCCGAGGGACCGAGTCCATCGCCCGGGCCCTGGTGATGGTGTCCGGAAGAGTGGGGCGCCGGATCTGGATGCCCATCGATACCGCGGGCGCCGACTTTCTCATCGGTCTCGCCATCGACGGCTTACGCGTCTCCGATCCGGGGAAGCCGATCGGTACCGAGGCCGCCGTCGTTCTCGTTCCCTATCGCGGGCTTCCCCAGAGCGCACACACGACACTGCTCGGCGCCGCGCATCTCGCCGTCAGCAGGACCGGCGGCCAGGCCAACGCGACCTGTGTGCTGGGGCTGACGAAGACCCCGAACGTCGTCATCGACATGCCCGCCTGCGGCTACATGCAGAGCGAGCTGACCTCCCTCTTCATGACCCATTCCGCCGACGTCACCTTGGCGGGGGGGGTGTCCTGCGAGCCCCTCCCGTCACCGCTGGGGTGGCGCGGGGCTTGGCACTGGTCCCCGGAGGACCTCGCCGAGCTCCTGGAATCCGCGCTCATCGACATCAGCGAGCGGGGGCAGCGATCCGAACACGCCATCGCCGCCTTTCACGAGCTGAAGCGATCCACCTTCGGGAGTGTCTTCGGTATCCTCGAGCTTTTGAGGTGACCTCCAGCGGCGCCGGCCGGTTCGAGGCGAAGCGGTCTAGCCCCGTCCCCGCTCCCGCGGGATATCCCCGCACCTTTTCGTGACATCGCGGTAGACGAGCCAGGAGAGGTGGAAGCCGAAGGGGGCGGTGACGTGAACACTTGATCCGTTGATCTGCTGTTTGGCGCTCTTCCAGTCCTGCGCCGGGCTGCCGGCCGTCGCCTCGGAGCAGTCATCGCCATCGTCCGGGGCGATCGCGAAGGGCTCGAGGAGCTCGTCGCTGAACACGCAGAGGAACTCCCCCGTCACCTTGCGCTTCCTGAGCCTTTTTCGGACCTTGCTGGCCAGGGGACACCCCGCCACCTTCCAGAAGGAGCCGACACGGACGCGGGTGGGGTCGAGCTTACAGGAGGCCCCCATGGCGCTGAACAGCGTGACGTCGAGGGGCAGCGCCGTCTGGATGAGGTCCACCTTGGGGCTCAGGCTGTCGATGGCGTCCAGCACGTAGTCGTAGCCCGCCAGATCGAAGGTCTCCGCGGTCCGCCAGTTGAAGACCTCGGCCCGGGCATCGATCTCGGCGTCCGGGTTGATGCCCCGGAGCCTCTCCGCCATCACCTCCACTTTGAGACGGCCGATCGTATCGACCGTGGCGGGGAGCTGCCGGTTGATATTGGAGGCGCAGACGATATCGGAATCCACCAGGGTCAGATGCCCGATACCAGAGCGGATCAGGGACTCGGCGCACCAACTCCCCACGCCGCCGACCCCGAACAGGATGACCCGGGTCCGCCGGAGCACCTCGAGGGTCCGCTCCCCGGAGAGGATCAGCTGCCTGTGGAAGATGGGGCTGTTTTTCATGGTCTCATCACCTCGCGCCCTCTCCGTATCGCAATGTTCTAAAATTTCAACCCTTATCTTCAGCCCTTGCCCCATCGCGCCGGTTCCCGTATAGAATCCAACCGAGTTGTACGTATGGCTCCGATTGAAGTGGAGGATAGAATGACAAAGCCGGTTACCAAGGAGCTGCCGAGGGCCTATGTCCCGTCGGCCATCGAGCAGGAGGTCTACGCGTTCTGGGAGGCGGGGGGCTATTTCCGCGCGGAGGACACCTCCGACAAGCCCCCGTTCTGCATCGTGCTGCCGCCCCCCAACGTGACCGGCGCCCTCCACATGGGCCACGCCCTCACCGCCACGGTGCAGGATCTGCTGACCCGGTGGCGCCGGATGCAGGGGTACAACGCCCTCTGGCTCCCGGGCACGGATCACGCGGGGATCGCCACCCAGACGGTGGTGGAGCGGAAGCTCATGTCCGAGGGGACCAGCCGGCACGAGCTCGGCCGGGAGAGGTTCCTCGAGCGAGTGTGGCAGTGGAAGGAGCAGTTCGGTGGCCGCATCCAGGAGCAGCACAAGCGGCTCGGGGCCTCCCTCGACTGGCCCCGGGAGCGGTTCACCATGGACGAGGGGCTCTCCCGGGCGGTCCGGGAGGCGTTCGTCCGGCTGTACGAGGACGGGAAAATCTCGCGGGACAACCGGCTCATCAACTGGTGCGTCTCCTGCACCACCGCCCTCTCCGAGGTGGAGGTGGACCGGGACAAGCCCGAGGCCGCGGAGATGTGGTCCTTCGCTTACTCCCTCGAGGACGGGAGCGGCGAGATCGTAGTGGCCACCACCCGGCCGGAGACCATGCTCGGCGACACCGCCGTGGTGGTCCACCCGAACGACGACCGGTACAAGGGCCTGGTCGGCAAGAACGTGAGACACCCGTTCCAGGATCGGATCTTCCCCATCGTGGCGGACGAGGTGCTGGCGGATCCGGAGCTCGGCACCGGCGCGGTCAAGGTGACCCCGGCCCACGACCCCAACGACTTCGAGTGCGGCAAACGCAACGCGCTGGACTTCATCGACATCTTCAACGACGACGGGACCGTCAACGAGAACGGCGCCCCCTTCGCCGGGCTCGACCGGTTCGAGGCCCGCAAGAGGGTGAAGGCGGCCCTCGCCGAGAAGGGGCTCTTCCGGGGCTCCCGGGATCACGAGTACGCGCCGGGGCGCTGCTCCCGCTGCCGCAGTGTGGTGGAGCCCAAGCTCTCCCTCCAGTGGTTCGTGGACACCACCGAGATGGCCGAGAAGGCCATGCAGGCGGTGACCGACGGCCGCACGAAGTTCGTGCCCCGGCAGCAGGGGCACCGCTACTTCGACTGGCTCGAAAAGAAGCTCCCCTGGTGCATCTCCCGCCAGCTCTGGTGGGGCCACCGCATCCCCGCCTGGTACTGCGACGACTGCGCCCACGTCACCGTCGCCCGGACGGATCCGGACGCCTGCGGGGGCTGCGGATCCAAGCGCATCCGCCAGGACGAGGACGTGCTCGATACCTGGTTCTCCTCGGCGCTCTGGCCCTTCTCCACCCTGGGCTGGCCCGACAGGACCCCGGCCCTCGAGACCTTCTACCCCACCTCGGTGCTCGAGACCGGCTACGACATCATCACCTTCTGGGTCTCCCGCATGATGACCATGGGGCTCACCCTGATGGAGGACATCCCCTTCGACTACGTGCTGCTCCACCCGATGATACGAGACCAGGACGGCAACAAGATGTCCAAGTCCCGGGGCAACGTCATCGACCCCATGGACGTCATCGAGGGCATCCCCCTGGCGGATCTCCTGAACAAGACCCGGGGCTACGCCCTGCCCGCCGAGGAGATCGAGCGGGCCGTGGTCTACCAGACCGAGCACTACCCGAACGGCTTCGCCGAGTGCGGTACGGACGCCCTCCGGTTCACCCTCGCGGCCTACACCGGCCAGGATCAGGACATCCGGTTCGCCGTGGATCGGGTGGACGCCAACCGGAAGTTCGGCAACAAGATCTGGCAGGCCGTGCTGGGGTTCGCCCTGCCCCACCTCGAGGGGCTGGCGGTGACGGACGGCGTGCCCGAGCCCGCCACCCTGGCGGACCGCTGGATCCTCGCCCGCCTGGCCGAGGTTGCCCGGGACGCCAACGAGGGGCTCGAGGCCTTCCGCGTGGGGGAGGTCACCCACAAGCTCTACCACTTCTTCTGGGACGAGCTCTGCAGCTGGTACATCGAGCTCCTGAAGCCCACCCTCACCGGGGACGATCCCGAGGCCGCCCTGGCCGGGAAAAAGGTGCTCCGGCACGTGCTGGACGCGTCTCTAAGGCTGCTCCACCCGCTCATGCCTTTTATCACCGAGGTGTTGTGGCACGAGCTCCCGCGACCCGCGGACGCCCCCGCCAGCATCATGATCGCGACGTACCCCACCGCGGCGGACGGCCGCCCCGACGACGCGGCTCGGCAAGCCGCGGAGCGCCTCATGGCGTTCGTCTCCGCCATTCGGACCGTGCGGGCCGAGTACGACATCGCCCCGTCCAAGGAGATCCCGGTCACCGCCTACACCGACGACGCGGCCATCCGGGGCATCATCGAGGACAACCTGCCCCTCATCCAGGCCCTGGCCCGGACCGGCGCCGTCGGCCTCGAGCCCATGAGCGCGGCGCGCCTTCCCGGCTGCGCCACGCAGGTCATCGACGGGGCGGAGCTGCTGGTGCCCCTCAAGGGGGTCATCAACGTGGCGGCCGAGCTCGCCCGGCTGAACAAGGAGCAGGCCAAGCTGACCCAGCAGATCGGCCGCGCCGAGAAGAAGCTCTCCAACGAGAAATTCCTGAGCAAGGCCCCGGAGGAGGTGGTCGCCAAGGAGCGTGCCAAGGTCGACGAGGCCCGGGAGCGGTTGTCTAAGATCGAGGAGGCCCTCCGCCGCATCGACGAGGTGGAGCAGGCATGAGCCCCACGGTCACACGTCTTTTCTTTTGTCTGCTGGTCGGTCCGGCCCTCGCCCTCGCCGTCATCGCCTGCGGGGCGCGGCAGGGGGGCGATGAAAGCGATCCCGTCACGCTGATCCGACAGGGGCGGTACGCCGAGGCCCGGCGGCTCGCCCGCCTCACCCCGGACGATCCCAGGAGCCGGGGGATCATCGCGCTGACCTATGTGGCGGAGTCCCCGACGGCGGAGCGCGGAAAGAGGGCGACGGAGACCCTCACCACGGCCGCCGAGGACGTCCGGGCCGCAGCCGCGGCCGCCGAGATGCTCGCCCTCGCCCCGGAGCTCCCCGATCCGGTGGATCCGGAGGTCTCCTTCGCCCTCGCGGAGGTCGCCCTGGGCGCCGTGAGCTACGGCCCCTATGCCCCGGACGCGACCCCCTCCATTACCGTAGGCGCCGCGAGCCGGGATCTGGCCCTGGCCGTGCTCGATCGCGTGGCCCTCGCCCTCGATCGAACCGGCGGCGTGAGCAGCGCCAGGCTCCTCGCCATCTGGAACGGCTGCTACTCCCTCACCGGCGGCTCCTTCGAAACTCCGAGCGACGTCGATGCCTGGCGGCTCCTCCAGAGCATCGCCGTCCTGGCCCTGTTCGTGAAGTCCGCCGGGACCGACGAAGACTTCGCCGATGTCCTCCTCGGCGCCGCGGTCAACGTCATCGAGGCCAACCCGACCATCGCCGTGGCCGTGGGCTGCGACCTGAGCTCCCCGTACGAGGATCTGAAGAAGGCCATGGCCTACAACAGGGAGCACCTCGCCCGCCTGGAGAACGCCGTCAGGGACGCCGCCGGGTGCACCCGGGGGACCTACGCCCCCACCGCCGAGTAGACGCCGCCCGGTTTCGAAGAAGCGCGCGCTTGTATTATCGGCATTTCCGTCTATAGTTCAGAACATCATGACGGTAAAAGACGAGAGACCCTCCGTTGAATCGTGGGACTTCGCCGGGTGGGGCGAGGCGAGGAGATTGACGGACATCGGAAGCGAACCGGTGATCGTCACCTCCCTCGACGGCCACCACAAACGGAAGCTCGGCCAGTGGTTCGCCACCGCCATCTGCGGCAACGACATCACCTCGAGCTGCCTCTACGTGGCGGCGCTGAGCTCCCTGGCGGCCGGGATCTACGCCCCCTTCGCGCTCCTGCTGGTGGCGGTCATTCTCTTCTTCTTCAGGAAGATCTACGCGGAGGTCGGGTCGGCCCTCCCCCTCAACGGGGGGACCTACACCCTGCTGCTCAACAGCACCAACAAGAAGCTGGCCGCGGGGGCGGCGTGCCTGACGCTGTTGTCCTATATCGCCACGGCGGTGATCAGCGCAGGGGAGGCGATGCACTACGCCCATACGCTGCTGCACGGGCTGAACGTCTTCTGGGCCACAGTGGGGCTCCTGGCCTTCTTCGCGATCCTCAACCTCATCGGCATCACCGAATCGGCGGTGGTCGCCTTCGGCATCTTCGTCTTCCACATGGTGACGCTGACCGTTCTCACAGTGGCGGCGGGGATCGCGCTGTTCAACTCGACCGAGACCCTCAGCTTCAACTGGCAGTTCCCCCGCCCGAACGGCATCCTGCACGCGCTCTTCTACGGTTTCGCCGCGGCGATGCTCGGCATCTCCGGCTTCGAGAGCTCAGCCAACTTCATCGAGGAGCAGCAACCGGGGGTCTTCCCCAAGACCCTGCGGAACATGTGGATCGCGGTCTCCATCTTCAACCCGCTGATCTGCTTCCTGGCCCTCGGCCTGATCCCCCTCGACCAGATGAGCCAATACAAGACGAACCTCCTGGCGGAGATGGGGAACCAGTGCGCCGGCCCCTGGCTCGGGACCTGGGTGAGCATCGACGCGGTCCTGGTGCTCTCCGGCGCGGTCCTCACGTCTTATGTCGGGGTCGTCGGGCTGGTGCGACGCATGACCCTCGACCGGTGTCTGCCCCAGGTGCTGCTGGCCCAGAACCGCTGGCGCGGCACCAACCACCTCATCATCCTCCTGTTCTTCGTGCTCTGCTGCTCGATCCTCCTCATCACGGAGGGAGAGGTGTCGCTGCTCGCGGGGGTCTACACGCTGTCGTTCCTGTCGGTGATGGCCCTGTTCGGGATCGGCAACGGGTTGCTCAAGGTGGTGCGATCCCGGTTGCCCCGCGCGGTCCGGGCCAGCTGGCCGGCGGTGTTCCTGGGCGTGTCCGCAGTGATCGTCGGCATCATCGGGAACCTCACCCTCGAAAACGTCAAGGTCTTCGCCACCTATTTCGGCGCCGTGCTCCTCGGCGTGGCGATAATGTTCGTCCGCATCCCCCTCCTCAGGGGGTTGCTCTTCTTCTCCCACGCCATCGTGGACAAGGTCATCCAGATCAACGCTGCGCTGCAGCAGCGGGTCAACCGGCAGATCAACCGCATCAATGACATGAAGGTGGTCTACTTCACCCGCGGCGACGACCTCGCCACCCTCAACCGGGCCGCCCTCTACGTACTGCAGAACGAGCAGACCCGTCACATGACGGTGGTCCATGTCTACGAGGAGGAGGAGGAGATCCCCCCCCACCTGGCCGAGCACCTGAGCACCGTGGACCACCTCTACCCCAGGCTGCGCATCGACTTCCTCACGGTGGAGGGCGTCTTCGGCCCCGAGCTCATCGAGCGGATGAGCCAGACCCTCGGCGTCTCCAAGAACTACATGTTCATCGGCACCCCGAGCGAGCAGTTCCCCCACCGCCTGGACGCGCTGGGGGGGGTCCGGCTCATCCTGTGACGCCGGACGGGGACCCCCAAGGAGGAATGATGCCCGCGCTCCCCGATATACCGGCGCTGGTCAAACGGACCCGGGCCCTGGCGGCCCTCGATCTCATCCTCTGCCCGGAGTGGGAGTATCGATACTACTCCTTCGACGCGAAATGGGGTTCGGGTGAGATGATGGCCAGCATGCGGAACGGGAGCGGGGACGAGTGGTGGATGGTGTTTCACCGCGACGGCTGGGCGGCCCTCAAGGGGCTCGCCCACGAGGCCCCCGCGTGGGCGGAGGGCGGCGAGACGCTGTCGAAGGCGATCGCGGAGGCCCTACCGCCGGCATTGAGCGTCTTCTCGAAGGAGCCCGCCTTCTGCTGGGACGCGACCGGCTTCGCCTACTACCGACTCCCGGCCGACCCAGGTTGGACGCGGGCGAACGACGCGACCCCCTTCCCGGAGCTCGACGCCGGCGAGGATCGCCTCCTGCGCCATCTGGTCGCCCCGCCGGAGGCGTACCGCGACTTCGCCGTCGGTTACTACGAACGGGAGGTGCCCATCGACCCGGTGCGGCGGATTTTCGACCTCGCCCCCATCTCGAAGCGGACCGTGGCGGACCTCAACCCCGACGTGAGCCTCAAGGAGATCCAGCGCGAACTCTACAAAGAGATCGTCTATCCGAAATGAAATGGGAGAGGGGACTGCTTGCTACTCGGCCTTTTTCGCGCCGGCGGCGGGCTTGGCGTCCGCGGCTTTGGCGTCCGCGGGCTTGGCGTCAGCCTTGGCATCAGCAGCCTTGGCCGGCTTCTTGGCGGCGGGCGCCGGACCGCCGCCGCATGCCCCGGCGGGAGGGGCGTCGCTCTCGGAGGAGAGCTCCTTCTCGCATCCCTTGATCCCGGGGTTCTTGCCGCAGAAGGCCTTCTTGATGGCCTCCGGGTTCCGTGCGTTCATGTCGAACCGGTTGTTGAGGAGCCAGGCCGGAGAACCGCTGATCCCCAGATCCGCGGCCTTCTGGAAGGATTCGCGGAGCAGGGTCTGTCCCTCCTCACCCTCGGCGCACTTCTTGATATCGGCCGCCTTGATGCCATCCTTTGCGCAGGCTTCCCAGTCCTTGTTGCGGTAGTCCTTGTTGCGGCAGAATACGTAGTCCATATATTTGTATTTCTTGCCGTAGATCTTCTGAGCGCAGAGCTGGCGGATATCCTCGGCGACCTCGTCGGGCCCGTGCATGGAGGTGAGCTCGCCGTTGCGCTCCTGACCGATGTAATTGAGCTCGAAATCAATGAGCTTCTTGTCTTTTCCGAACGCATCGAGGACGTCCTTCATCGCGTCCACCGTGCGGACCCCATACGGGCACTGGGACATGATGAAGATGTCCAGCTTGTTTTTGGTCTCTTCGCGGCAGACCTTCTTCCCCTTGCAGGAGTCGTCGTCACAGTCGACCTGGCCGTTACCGGTATTGTCCTGGCCGTCATCACAGATTTCCGAGGAGGGATCCCAGGTGCGTCCCAGGGGATAGACCATATCCGTTCCGCCCTCGACCTTGGTCAGCCGCCTCTTCAGACGGTTGTAGCCGGCCTCCTCCTTCTCGATTTCGGCGCCGAAGACCGCGATGGGCAGGAACTGCTGGCCGCTCTTCTCGAACAGGGCCTTGCCTTCCGGATCGGAGTAGTCGAGCTCTTTGATCTCAGCCCCTTCGAAGGTGTGGCTGACAAACGAAAGGAACCGCTTGGGATCGCAGCCGCGGCCGGTGCAGCGCTTGTCGGCGACGACGGTCACGGGGACCTTTACGGGCGCAGGAATATCCTTGCAATAGGCCGCCTTGGGCTCTTTCATCTTCCCGCAGATGGCCCGACCGAACGAGGACTCGGAGCGACCGCCGCGATAGGACTCGCCGTCGAGGAAGATGGTCGGGCTTCCGGTCGCCTTCTTCTCGTTGGAGACGTTGATGGATTCCTTGAGGAGCTTCTTGCCCTGCTCCCCTTCAGAACAGGATTTCATCTTGGCCGCATCGATCTTGGCGCTCTTTGCGCAGTCTTCCCATCCCTCCGGGATCTTGCGCCAATTCTCATTCTGACACTTGAGGAACTCCAACCATTTTTCCTGGTCGCTGGTCTCTTTGGCGCAAAGCTGGAGAATGTCGCCTTTGATCTCCTGCTCACCGTGCATCGAGGTGATCTCGCCGTCTTTCTCTCGTCCGATGTAGTAGACATTAAAATCGACCCGATCCCCCATCTTCTCGATGACCGGGGTTACCGCTTGCAGAACCTTTACACCAAACGGACATTTGGACATGATATGGAAGTCCAGCTTGACCTTCTCCCCTGTAGCCTCCGGGGCTTTCTTGTCCTCGTCAGCTTTCTTAGGGGGCTGACATCCTGTGACCATCACAACCGCCAGCAGCATTAACATACTATAAAAGGTACGCTTCATTCTTGCCTCCTAACTTGTTACGGTGTGTCGACACCGCTTGTACCCAGCCGTTTTTCAAATACACAAAAACAAACAATTAAACGTAACGGTCATCTCTATCGGTTATTCCCGGAGGATGTCAAGGGAAGACCCATTGAAATTGGCGTCGCCCAGAGTTTACGGACTGGGAGATCGGGGCTAAATTGTTATAACCTTTGCACTATTTTTCAATGCAGGTACACTTTCTCCTCATGATAGATCTTTTTGGCTGCTACAGCGTATTAGGAAGCGTGCTCGGGAGGCGGAAATCCTCCCATCCTTACGCTTGAAGAGGCGACGGGGAGTTCTCTTGAGCGTAACGAGAAAAACAGACGAGGAGCTGATGGCACGTTTTCAAAATGGCAATCGTGAAGCATTCGAAGAGCTGTACAGGCGATATCGGATGCCGGTCTTTGCTTTCCTCATGCGCCAATGCATTCATCCGGACAACGCACAGGAGCTGGTCCAAGATGTCTTTCTGAAGGTTCTCCGGGCGGCGTCTTCTTTCCACCATACCTCCAAATTCTCCGCCTGGATTTATTCCATCGCCCGCAATCGGGCGGTGGACGCCTTCCGAAGGGGAAAGCGTCGCAGATGCACCTCTCTGGATCAGCCCGGTCGCAACGAAGGACCGTCACTCCGGGAACGGTTGCCCGGAAGAGCCTGCGATCCGGACCGGGACACCACGGTGACCCACCTCAGAGGCGCCCTGGAGGCGGCCATCGCCAATTTGCCCGATGATCAACGCGAGGTATTCCTGCTTCGTGAATACAGCGGATTGAGATTTCCGGAGATCAGCCAGGTGGTCGGCGAGAAAGAGAACACGGTGAAGAGCCGGATGCGCTATGCGTTGAAGTCGCTCAGGTTTCAACTCTCCGAATACGAAGACTACGCGAGGACACTGCCATGACAGTAAGCTGCGAACAGTTTGAGGCGTTGCTGTTGGACCTCGCCTATGGAGAGCTCGAGGCGGAGCGGGCGGATGAGCTGAGGACCCATGCCGCCGGATGCCCCGCGTGCCGGGAGTCCCTCGGGGGAATCCTCCTGACACGCAAGCTGGTATCGGATCCCTTTCCGTTGGAGCCCGAGCCGTCACTGGATGTTTCAGTGCTCTCGGCCGCAGGCGCGTTCGCCGAGGCGATGTCCGCGGCGGAGATACGAGAAGACATCGCCGCGCCGCACGGGCCTGCCGTCCTGGACGAGGTCACCTGGGGGTATCGCTTCAGGCGTTTCTTCATGAAACCCGCCTTCGCCACCGCCGCGGTCGCCGCGACCGTGCTGATGGTGACCTCTTTTATCGTGAGCAGAGGCCCCGAGAATTCAGGAGATTTTATGGACGGGGCGGAATCATATGGCCAGGCCGTGGATTTGGAAGAATCCCGAAAACGGGAAGTAGAACCTCTCGAAGCGCCGACAGCCTCGAATCCAAAAGCCGCGGCGCCCGATCAACCGGTGCCGGTGAGCCCGGCGAGCCCGGTCTTCGCGGAGGCTCCCCCGGCACCGAAAGGCGCATTCAATCTGGGGACCTCCGGACGATCCGCACCGCGGTTGGCGCACGGCAAGCCCGAAAAGTCCGAGTCGATCCCCGAGAAGCTCCGAGCCCCCAGACGATCGCCGTCCGTCCCGGAAGGCGCATCGGGAACCGGAACGTTGTTGAATCGGGATGATCACGCCCAGGCGAAGAGAAAGGGGGCCTCGATGGTCGCAGCGGATCCATCGGAGACCGAGGGCGGGGAGGATGACCTCTCCCGCGGGATAGCGGCCTACCGACGGGGCGACTGTGGAACGGCCGAGCCGATCCTCACCCGGGTCGTTCAGTCCGCCGTGCCCCCCCGAGAGAAGGCGATCGCTATTCATCACATCGCCAGATGCGAGAAGCGCCGCGGGCAGTGCGGCCGGGCGATCTCCTGGTACGATCGGTTGCTCGATTATCACGCCTATCCCGGGCGCGGGGACGCGCTGTATGAGTCGGCCCAATGCCATCGACGGCTCGGTCACCTCCCGACGGCGCGTTCGCTTCTGATCGAGCTCTCCCGGATGCCGGACGAAGACGGGCGCGCTGGGGAAGCCCTGGATCGTCTGGACGACGCTGATCCCACGAATTAACAGCGTTTTCCGCCTCGTTTGTCTTTGATTTATAGGGAAGCGGGAGGTCCGGATAGTCCCCTCGACGATTTCAAAAAAGCGACGAGTATCAAAAAAAAGTTGTCAACCTTATAGGCGCTGTTTAATTTTGGCGGTTATTAAATGTGCGCACTGACTCAGTAATAAAAAAGGCATTTAAATTCGAAGGGTAAAATCTCACAGAGAGCGTTAAAGATGACACGTCAGCTTCTCGGAATAGATATTGGCTCCACCAACGCAAAGCTATGCCTCATCGACAATGGGGGCTCGGTGGTTCGATTTGGTATCATGGCTCATGACGGTGAGGTGGCCGGTGCGGTGAGAAACCTGCGCCGGAATCTGGAGGTGGAGGAGCAGTCCCCGGTTCCTCTCGGAATGGTGACGGGCACCGAGGGACGACACCGCGTGGATCTCCCCGCGGTCATCGCCGCCGAAGCTGTCGAACAGGGGATCGCCGCCCTCGGAATCCACCCCCGGGCGGTGGTCTCGATGGGGGGGGAGGATCTGGTGGTCTACCCGATGGACGGCGACGGTCACATCACCGGCACCATCGCGGGAAACAAGTGCGCCTCGGGAACAGGTGAGTTCTTTCGCCAGCAGCTCGGCCGGATGGACATGACCCTCGAGAGCCTCGAACACCTCCCGGCGGACGCGAAGACCCTCAGCCTCTCCAGCCGGTGCTCCGTGTTCATGAAGTCCGACTGCACCCACCGACTGAACAAGGGGGAGGCCCGGCCCGCGGACATCGCATTGTCCCTCTGCAAGGTCATGGCGGACAAGGTCTCCGATTTTCTGATCAAGTCCCGCATCGACAACGGCGAGGTGGCGCTCATCGGCGGCATCACCCGAAATCGCTTCATCGTCGACTTTCTGGTCAAGGCGTGGCCGGACATCTCCTTCGTGGTCCCGAGCCAGGCGGCCTACTTCGAGGCCTTCGGCGCCGCGCTCCTCGCGAGGGATTCGGGGACCCCTCTCCCCCTGGGGGACGCCCTTTTCAGGAAGGGGAGCGCGGACTCCTACGGACGGTTCCCCCCGCTGTCGAACCTGGATCACCGGGTGACCTACGTCTCCTCGAAGCGGGGCCCCTATGATCCGGACGCGGAGTACATCCTGGGAGTGGACGGCGGATCCACCACGACCAAGGCCGCCCTCGTCAACCTGAACACCCTCGAGATCGCCGCGGAGCACTACGGCCGGACCCACGGCGATCCCGTGGCCGCGTTGAAGAAGTGTATCCAGGAGATCCAGGCGCAGATCGGCGAGGATGCCGCGCCCGTCATCTCGATGGTCTCCACGACCGGATCCTCCCGGGAGCTCCTCGGCGTGTTCCTGGAGACCGCCGGGGTGTACAACGAAATCATCGCCCACGCGGTGGGGACCAGTTATTTCGATCCCGAAATCGACACCATCTTCGAAATCGGCGGCCAGGACGCGAAGTATATCCGTTTGGAGAACGGCGTTCCCATTGACTACGCCATGAACGAGGCCTGCTCCGCCGGCACGGGTTCCTTCATCGAGGAGTCCGCCAAGGGGGACCTCAACATCGACGATGTCCGGCAGATCGGACCGTTCGCGCTCAAGGCCGAGGGGCCGCTCAAGTTCGGCGAGCACTGCTCGGCGTTCATCAACTCGGACATCCGGAAGGCGATCCAGCTCGGCTACACCAAAGAGGACACCGCCGCCGGCATCGTCTTCTCCATCGTGGCCAACTACCTGAACCGCGTGGTGGGCAACCGGATGATCGGCGGGCACATCGCCCTGCAGGGGGGAGTGGCCAAGAACCCGGCGGTGCCTCTGGCCTTCGCCGCGGAGACGAAGCGCCAGATCCTCGTGCCGCCGGACCCGGAGCTCATGGGATGCTTCGGCGTCGCGCTCCTGGCGAAGAAGAAGCACCAGGAGGGGACCCTTAGAAAGGGACACTTCTCCCTCGACGGGATCCTCAAAAAGGAGATCCGGCTCAAGAACACCTTCACGTGCAAAGCCTGCGAGAACCTGTGCAGCATCCGGCGCCTCGAAATCGGGGACCGGCGCTACCCGTTCGGCGGCCGATGCTCGAAGTACACGGTGGCCAAGCGGAAGAAGTCGACGGGAAGCTTCAAGGCGGAGGACTACACGGAGCTTCGATCGAAGATGCTGCTCACGGAGTTCGCCCCTGATCCGGCGACCCTGGCCCCCCGGACCGACAAGGTCGTCGGGGTGCCCAAGGCGTTCTCCTTCTACTCCCTCTGGCCGTTCTACGCGTGGTACTTTCACTCCCTCGGCGTGCGGATCGAAATCTCGGACACCGTCTCCAAGGAGGGGATCGCCAAGGTGGAGAGCAACTACTGCTTCCCCGCGGAGATCGCCCACGGGGCCGTCCAGAACATCATCGACAAGGGGACCGACTACCTGTTCCTCCCCCACTTCGCCCACATGCCATCCATGGAGGAGGGCGTGGAGCACGGCACCCTCTGCCCCCTCACCCAGGGGCTCCCGTACTTCGCCAAGAAGGCCTTCAAGCTCGACGAGGAAAGGATCCTCCGGCCCATCGTCTCGTTCAAGCACGGATGGGACGAGTGCCGCGGCGAGTTCGAGGCGCTGGCCGAGCGGCTCGGCTTCACGCGGGAAGAGGGCCGGCGGGCCTTCGAGCGGGGGCTCGAGAAGTATCGGGAGTTTCTGACGGCGTATCGCGAGCGGGGCCGGGAGATCCTTGATCGGATCAAGGCCGATCCAGAGCATCCCTATGTCGTGCTCTTCGGCCGGCCCTACAACGCCTTCACCCGGGACGCCAACATGGGGATTCCCAGGAAGTTCACCTCCCAGGGGGTCACCGTCGTTCCGTTCGACATGATCTACCAGGAGGCGTCGGCGATCTTCCCCAACATGTACTGGTACTATGGCCAGCAGGACATGAAGGCCATCTCCCGGGTGCTCGAGGTGGAGAACCTCTACCTCACCTGGGTCTCCAACTTCTCCTGCGCGCCGGACTCCTTCATGCTCCACTACATCCGCTGGATGCTGGGACGGAAGCCCTACCTGGTGCTGGAAATCGACTCCCACACCGCGGACGCCGGGCTCGACACCCGCATCGAGGCGTTCATGGACGTGGTCGAGAGCTACCGGGCCGCCGGCCTGGAGCCGGGGGCGCCGCCGAGGGAGCGGCGGTATCAGCTGGCGCTGAAGAAGGAGTTCCTCGACGTGGTCGACACGAAGACCGGCGAGAAGATCGACATCCGTGATCCCCGCGTCACCGTGATCGTCCCCTCCATGGGGGAGCTCACCACGGAGATCACCGCGGCGGCCGCCCGGAAGAGCGGGCTCAAGACCGAGTTCCTGCCGGTCCCAACGGCGGAGACGGCGCAGCTGGCGCGGACCGTCGCCTCGGGGAAGGAGTGCATCCCCTCCCTGATGGTGCTCGGCTCCATCCTGCAGTATCTGCAGAGACACCCGCCCAACCAGGCGGACGAATACCTCCTCTTCATCGTGCCCTCCACCTCCGGCCCCTGCCGCACCGGACAGTACTACGTGTTCTACGACCGCCTCTTCGAGGAGATGGGGTACGAGAACGTCATCATCCTGGTGAGCGAGTCGGACAACTCCTACCGGGAGCTCGGCCCCACCTTCAACCGGGAGGCGTGGTGGGCGCTTACGGTGTCCGACTACTTCACCGACGTGAAGCTGGGGGTCCAGCTGCTGGCGACGGATGTCCCGAACGGGATGGCGGTGTTCGACCGGAACTGGCGCAACATCGTCCGCGGTCTGGAGGAGGGGAACGGCCTGGAGAAGGCGCTCGAGACCGCGGGTGTGGAGCTCTCGGCGATCCCCCGCCGGCAGACCCTGGCCGACCTCCGGAAGGTGCTCATCGTCGGCGAGATCTTCGTCCGCCGCGACACCTTCTCGGTCAAGGAGGTGAGCGACTACCTGATATCCAAGGGCATCTTCCCCAAGGTGACGGACGTCACGGAGTGGGTCCGCTATACGGACCACGCGCGAAAGACCGCCCTCGACTATCAGAAGAAGAAAAAGGGGTGGCTGGGGGCCCTCCGCTCCGGGGTGCTCAAGAATGAGATGATCTACCACGTCGAGAAGATCTACAAGGACCTGGTGGAGCACAAGATCGCCCGGCACGTGGTCCCCACGGGGCTGTCGGTCCAGGCGCCCCACGACATGGCGGCCATCATGAAAAACGCCGAGCGCGAGTTCATCGATCCCTTCCTCGAGAGCGAGGCCACCATCTCCGCGGGGGTGGCGGGTACCGCCATGATGGACGGCTTCGACGGGGTCGTCATCATCGCGCCGTTCGCCTGCCTGCCCGGACGGCTCCTCGAGGGGGTCTTTTCGCCGTGGGCCCGGGAGCGGGGCTACCCGGTCCTGACGCTGGAGAACGACGCCCAACCCTATCCGCCGAGCACCCTCGCCCGGATGGAGATCTTCGCCCACAACGTCCTGCGGTACAAAAAGCAGGGGAAAGAATGAACCGCCGCCGCATCGCCGCCTTCTGTGCGGCCGTGCTTCTCGTGGCCTGCGCCTCGCCGCCTCCCCAACCGTCCGCCCCCGCCCCGGCCCCCCTTGACACCGGCGCCGGGGAAACCGCCCCGTCACGCCCCGCCGACGACACCGACGCCCCCGCAGCGGCGGCGCCGTCCCCGGACGCGGACACGGAGGTCGAGGCCCACGCCGCGGCCACCCCCGAGGCCTATCCGTGGCTGGACGCGGCGGTCGCGGAGACGCTGTCGAGTCGGTTCGCCCCGCCGTCTGGGTATCGCCGCGTCGCCGCCGAGCCGTCGAGCTTCGCGGCCTGGCTCAGGGGACTTCCGCTCCTGCCGGGGCGGCCGGACGTGCTGCTGTTCAACGGTCGGAAGAAGGGCAACCAGAGCGCCCAGGCGGCGGTGGTGGATATCGATGTCGGGAACCGGGACCTCCAGCAGTGCGCGGACGCGGTGATGCGCCTCCGGGCGGAGTATCTTCGAGTGGCGAAGCGGGACGCCGAGATTTGTTTCCGGTTCACGAGCGGCAGCGACGCGGTCTGGACGCGGTGGCGCGCAGGCGAGCGACCGAGCGTCGACGGGCGGAAGGTGACCTGGCGCCGCAAGGCCGGGCGCAACGGGACCTACGCGGAGTTCAAGCGGTACCTCATCAAGGTGTTTCAATACGCGGGCACCGCGTCCCTCGAAAAGGAGCTGGAGAAGGTGGTCCCGCCCCGCCCCGTCGCGCCCGGAGACGTCTTTATCGAAGGGGGCTTCCCGGGACACGCGGTGGTCGTGGTCGATGTCGCCGAGAAAGACACCGGTGAGCGGGTGTTCCTGTTGCTCCAGAGCTACATGCCGGCGCAACAGATGCATATCCTGAAGAACCCGGACGCGCGGGATCTCAGCCCGTGGTATCGGTATCACCCCGCAGAACCGCTCACCACCCCCGAGTGGCGCTTCAGCGCGAAGGCCCTCCGCCGGTTCGCCGGAAGGCCTTGTGACCGGTAGTGTTCCGAAATAGAAAGCCGCGCCGCCGCAAAAAGCAGAGCCGTCCCCGCATCCGTCCAGTGTTTCCGACATAAGACGGATGCCGTTTGTGTCCGGTGAGTTGCGCCGTTCAATAGGATGAGTTCTGCTTCAGCTTGCCCTGTTCCATCCGATCAAGCGTGACGTCTTTCTTCCTGCGGGATTTAATCATTCCCTTGAGATTCGTTCTCGAAATGAAAAGCGGCGTGATTTTGCCGAGCACATACGGATCGGCGCTCGTCCTTACCGCTGCCATCAAACAGTTCGGACACAGCGGAATCCCCTCCAGATATGCGAGGGCCAGTATACGGCACTCCTCACATAAAATAGGCACGTTTTCGTTTGTCATAGGTTCCCCTCCCCAGGGGAGTAATAATAGATCTATTAATCCATTTTGTCTTCACAATCTAGAGCATCTCTTTGATTTTTTCTTCAATCTGTGGCTGCATCGCGTTGGAAGTGTGCGGCCTGTTGGATATCGCGCAATCCGGGACTCTGTTTTTTTTGAGCTGCACTGAAAGGTATCGAACATGAGAATTCAAAGAGTCGGGAAATGACGAACCGGGGATCGTCGATGGAAGCTTCCAGGATGCACGGGTGGTCCGGTCGCCTCGGGGATCTGGGGCTCGGCGCCGCGGTCATCGCGGTGGTGGCCATGATGGTGGTGCCCCTGACGCCCTGGCTCGTGGATCTCCTGATCAGCGTCAACATCACGTTCTCCGTGCTCGTCCTGAGCCTCTCCCTGTTCATCAGACAACCCCTCTTCTTCACCTCGTTCCCCACGCTGCTCCTCGTGGCCACCTTGTACCGGCTGGCCCTCAACGTGTCGACGACCCGCCTCATCCTCATCCGCGCCGACGCGGGGGAGATCATCAGCGGGTTCGGCGGCTATATCGTGGGGGGCGACATCCTCATCGGCGCCGTTATCTTCGGTATTATGGCTATGGTCCTCTTTCTGGTGATCACCAAGGGCGCCGAGCGGGTGGCGGAGGTGGCGGCGCGGTTCTCTCTGGACGCCCTGCCCGGCCTGCAACTGGCCATCGACTCGGACCTCCGGGCCGGCGGAATCTCATCCCTGGAGGCCGGTCGGAAACGGGCCGCCCTCGATCAGAAGAGCCGCTACTACGGCGCCCTGGACGGGGCGATGAAGTTCGTACGGGGGGACGCCATCGCCGGCCTCGTCATCACCGCGGTGAACATCATCGGCGGGATCTCCGTGGGGATGCTCAGACACGATATGCGCGTCCTCGACGCCGTCGACCTCTACGGCCGGCTCACCGTAGGGGACGGGCTCGTCACCATGATCCCGGCGCTGCTGATCTCCACCGCGGCCGGGTTCCTCGTCACCCGGGTCGCCGGGGGGGCTGATGAGCGGCTCGGCGAGCAGGTGGGGCGGGAGTTCATCGCGGAGCCCAGGGCCCTCGGGGCGGCCGCCGTGCTGCTCCTCGCCCTCTCGCTGGTTCACGGGTTGCCCGCCTGGCCGTTCCTCCTCCTGGGCGCGCTCCTTGGGGGCGCGGCGTTCTGGCGCTTCCGGCTGGAGCGCCGTTCCCGGATGACCCAGACCGCCCTCTCAGAGGACGCCGACGAGTGGCGTCCCGAGGCGGGCCTGGCGGTGGTCGAGATGGGCGAGGCGCTGTTCTCCGATCTGTCGGGAGAGATCCGGCGGACCGGCTCGTGGGAGACCATCTCCCGGGGCCTGGCCGAGGGGCTCGAGAGCGAGCTCGGGATCCCCGTCACCAGGGTCCCCGTGGTGCGTACCCCGGAGACGGCGCCCCGCGGCGCCCGCTTGAAAATCCGGGGGATGGTGTGCCAGCAGTGGATGTTCTCAAGCGGTGAGGGGGTCGAGGCGGTGGTAGGCGCCCTCCAAAAGGGGCTGCGGCGACAGGCGGATCGACTGATCGGTCTGGACGAAACCCAGAACCTGGTCCACCGTGTCGCCCGCCACCGACCGGTACTGGTCCGCGAGACCCTCCCGAAGAAGCTGGAGCTGCCGACCCTCACGGCCCTCCTCAGGGCGCTCGTGGCGGACGGCATCAGCCTGGCCCACCTCGGTGAGGTACTGGAGACCCTGGCCCGGCTTCCCCGAACCGACGACCCCGAGACCCTCCTCGAGCGCGTTCGGGAGGGGGTGAGCGCCGCTATCACCCAGACGCTCACGGGCGCCGAGGGGGATATCAGGGTCAGGATGATGGCCCCAGAGACCGAGTCGGTGCTGGAGGCGGCGCTCGTAAAGACCGAGAGCGGAACGCGCCTGGTGTTTTCCGAGGCGGATCGGGAGATGATCATCCGGGCCGTCGGGGAGGCCACGGCGGACGACCCCGCCCCCGTCGTGGTGACCCGCGAGCGGCTCAGGCGCCCTCTCGCCCGCCTGTTGACCGACGCGACCACCCGCCTCACCGTAGTCAAGGCTTCGGATATCGACCCCGATGCGAAGGTGACCGTCCTCGGAGAGATCGAGATTTAGTTTAAGTTAGTAGGGCTGAGGGAGAACCAGCTCCGCTTCGCCGCAGAGGCGAGCACGTCTTCAGGCGAGGAGCCCCTGCCGCTCGAGGACGCTCGCCAGGGCCTGACGTTTCTCGTCGGTGGAGAGCTCGCACATGGGGAGCCTGAAGACCTCCTCGACTCGCCCCATCATGGCGAGGGCGGTCTTGACGGGGATGGGGTTGGTCTCGATGAACATCGCCTCGAAGAGCTCCGCGAGCTCCCCGTTGAGCCGCGCGGCGGTCTCGAGGTCGCCGTCCAGGGCGGCGGTGGTCATGGCCACCATCCGCTCCGGCACCAGGTTCGAGGCCACGGAGATGACGCCGTCTCCCCCCGCCTTGACGAGCTCGAGGGTGATGCCGTCGTCGCCGGAGAGCACGCGAAAGCCGTCCCGAGTCCGGGCGATGACCGCCTTCATCTGGTCCAGGTCGCCGGACGCCTCCTTCACCGCCACGATGTTGTCGCACGCCTCGGCGAGGGAGACCAGGGTGTCGGTCTCCAGGTTGACGGCGGTGCGCCCCTTGATATTGTAAAGGATGCACGGAATAGAGACCGCGTCCGCGACGGCCTTGAAGTGCCGAAAGAGCCCCAGCTGGGTGGGCTTGTTGTAGTAGGGGTTGACCAGCAGCAGGGCGTCCGCGCCCGCCGCCATGGCGTGGGTGGAGAGCCGCACCGCCTCGGCGGTGGAGTTGCTTCCCGTCCCCGCGATGACCGGGACCTTCCCCGCCACGTGCTCGATGGTGATCTCGATGACCCGATCGTGCTCGGCGTGAGACAGGGTGGGGCTCTCGCCGGTGGTTCCGCAGGGGACCAGACCCGACACTCCCCCCTCGATCTGGGAATCGATGATCCTGCGAAGGCCCCCCTCGTCCAGGCCTCCGTCGCGGGTGAACGGTGTAACGAGGGCCGTGAAAACTCCTCTTAATTCCATATATTCTACTCCTTAGAAGACCTTCCGCAGGTCTGTTTCGTCCGTCACAGTTGCCGTACCAATAGTCGATCCAGGAGTCAATCGTTTATCGGTGCCCGACCCGATTCAGCGCCCCTGCCAGCGCCGCTTGGGCCCGACATCGATGTGGACGAAGTCATCGCTCTGGTAGGTCCCCACCCCCCCGTCGAAGTGCTCGAAGAGCCAGTTGCCCACTGCCTTGGCCTTGGCCCCCACCACGCGGATATCGAGGGCCTGCCCTTTGGTGTGCTTGCTCTCGGTGGCCACGTACCGCCCCTTCTTGGCCAGGGCGTCGTTGAACTTCGGGGAGCGGTACCCGGAGATCACCTCCACCCGGTCGGATTTGAAATGCCGCGCCGCGGCGACGGCGGCCTCCACGAGCCGCGGATCGATCCGCTTCGTCTTCCCGAAACCGCGGCACTTGAAGAGATCATCGAACACCTCGTCCGGCGGGAGCCGGTGCTCCAGCACGGGCACCGCCTCGTCCGAGTGGACGTTGTAGAAGGTGGCCCAGACCCGCCGGAGCCCCTGCCGCCGCGAGGGCTTCCAGAGGGGACGGGGGGGCTTCTCTTGCTTGACCGGCGGCACCAGGCTCGTCTGCCGCGGGGTCAGGAGCGCCATCTCGAAATCGTAGACGCTCGTGCATTCACATCCCGCGTCGGCATCATCGGTATCGGCTTCCGCGACGGGCGGAACCTCATGGACGGCCAGCTTCGAGACGTCCCTCGGCGCGGCCGCGGCGAGGCACACCGCGATCAGCGACGTCACCACGGCGATATAGAAGAGTAGCTGGCCGGGACGGGTCCACATGCCCCTGTTGTCCCCGATTGCCCCCCGAATGTCCAGTTATTGCAGCATCGGGGGCGCGCCCTCCGGCACCTCGACGGTTTTCGTCAATCGGATATCCCGCGACGACGCCCCGACGAGGATATCGTACCCGCCGGCCTCGATACGCCAGTCTCCCGAGGAGACGTCCCAGAAGGCGAACGCCCGGGCCTCCACGATCAACGACACGGTCCGCGTCTCCCGCGCCGCAAGAAAGACGCGGGTGAACCCGGCGAGGATCTTCGGCGGTCTCGGGACGGACGTCGAGAATGCCGGCCCGATGTACACCTGCACCACCTCGTCCCCCGAGGTCCGGCCGCTGTTCGTGACGGCGACAGTGACCTCGACCGACCCGTCGTCGCGGATCGCCGTCTCCAGATTTTCATAGGCGAAGGTGGTGTAGCCGAGGCCGTGACCGAAGGGGAAGGCCGGTTCGATCCCGGCGGCGTCGAACCCCCGGTAGCCGACGAAGACCCCCTCCGTGTACGGGGTCTGTTGATCGTCGGACAGGTGGTAGTACGGCGCGCTCGGGGTGTCGTCGTAGCGCAGCGGGAGGGTCACCGGCAGGCGCCCGGACGGCGCGATTTCGCCGAACAGGATCTCGGCTGCAGCGAGGGTGCCCTCCTGTCCCGGGTACCAGGCGTAAATCAGCGCGGGGATCTCTTCCAGGAACCCGGTGAGGTCCACGGCGCCGCCCGCGGTGACGATAACGACGGTGGCCGGGTTGGCCGCCCGGGCCAGCGCGATCGTCCGGACCTGCGCCTCGGGGAGTGCGAAGGGGCGGTCGTGCCCCTCCGCCTCCACCATCCCCGCGGCGAGGGCGAACCCCTCGGGCCAGTTCGGGGCGTAGGCCGCGGCGGCGGTGTTGGTGTCGGCGCTCTGGCCGAACCCCACGGCCACCACCACCGCGTCCGCGATCTCGGCGGCGGCGGTCACGGCCTGTTCGGCGGCGGTCACCGCCGAGGGATCGTCGAGCTGCTGAATCCCGGGGTGGTAGCTCGTCTCGATATCCGGCGCCACCCGCGCCATCGCGTCCCGCAGGCTCAGGGTGCGGTTGGGGGTGACGTAGGAGCTGCCGGCCCCGCCGGTCACCGCCGGGTGGACGCCCGGACCGATGAGTGCGATTCGGCGCACGCCGGTCCGATCCAGGGGGAGGAGATCCCCGGTGTTCTTGAGCAGCACCAGGCCCTCCCGCGCAACGGCCAGCGCCGTCTCCCGGCTCGACGGGTCGTCGAGGGGGATCTCCTCCATCGCCTGGGGTCGCTCCAGGAAGCCGGCGGCGATGAGGGTGCGGAGGATGCGCCGGACCTTCTCGTCGATCACGGCCGCGTCGAGGGTGCCCGCCTCGATGAGCGGACGGAGGGTCTCCGCGTTCATGTGCCGCCCTCGGGGCATCTCCAGATCACACCCTCCGGCAGCCGCGGCGGCCCCGTCGTGGACTGCGCCCCAGTCGGACATCACGAAGCCGTCGAACCCCCACTCCCCCTTCAGCACCCGCTTCAGAAGCCACTCGTGGTGGGAGCAGTAGGTCCCGTTCAGCAGGTTGTATGCAGTCATCACCGCGCCTGCGCCCCCCGCCTTGACCGCCCGCTCGAAGGCCGGGAGGTAGATCTCCCGGAGGGTCCGCTCGTCCACCTCGGAGCTGATGTTGTTCCGATCCCACTCCTGGTTGTTGGCCGCGAGGTGCTTCACCGTGGCCAGCACCCCCTCCGACTGCACCCCGCGGATATACGCCGCCGCCATCTCGCCGGCCAGGAGGGGATCTTCCCCCAGGTACTCGAAGTTGCGGCCCGTGAGGGGCGACCGGTGGAGGTTGACCCCCGGCCCCAGCAGGATGTGCACCCCCCGTGCCCGGCAGTCCCGACCGATGGCCGTTCCCATTCGCTCCGCCAGCCCCGGGTCGAAGGTGGCGGCGAGGGCCACTGTGGCCGGGTAGGCCGTGCTCGCCCCCCAGTTGCGACACCCCACCGGGCCGTCGGACATCTTGATCTCCGGAATGCCGAGCCGCTCCACCGGCCGGATGTAGAAGCTCCGGTCCCCGCCGATGTAGGCCAGCTTCTCCTCCAGGGTCATCTGCGCCAGCAGCGCCTCCGCCCGCTCGTCCGCGGCTGAGCTCATGTCGGTCTCCTTCTCCTCCCCGATACCGCCGGGAGTCGCGGTGTCGCTTTCGGGCGCCGCTGGGCCCCTTCCCCTCGGGGGATCCGGCGTCTCCTTGGGCGGGCCGCACCCTGTCGAGAGGAGAGCCAGCGAAACGAGGGCGGCGCGAAGAAACCTCACCGACCCTGCCCCGCCGGCGGCGAGCCCGGCGCCCCCACCGCGATGATGGCGTACGGCACGCTCCCTTCGGGGAGCATGGCGATCTCCCGAACCCGGTCGTCGTCGTAGGCGCCGATCATCACCGAGCCGAGGCCGAGCGCCGTCGCCATCAGCATCAGGTTCTCCGAGGCGCAGCCCGCCTCCAGGGTCACATACCGCCCGGCGCGGTCCCCATAGCGCTGCGCGGTGCGGGGTACGACGCCGCCCACCACGAAGTTCGCGCCGGCGGTCCTGACGCTGTCCTGATGAAGCGCCGCCGCGGCGAGCGCGGCCATCCGGTCTTCGACGGAAAGCGGCTCGAGGTCGCCTC
>JBNLED010000169.1:0-4636 GCA_050304755.1 Polyangia bacterium
AGGAGCCCCGGATACCCCACGGGTTGCTCGCGCCGTCGATCCGGCCGTCGGCGTCAGCGGCGACACACCCTTCGCAGGGGCCTTCCCCCGTATCGACGATCCAAGTATCCACGTCGGTAACGAAGTCCGCGTCTGAAGCGTTATCCGCGTCCGTATCCGCATCGGTATCGGTGTCCGCGTCGGCATCCGCATCCGTGTCGGTATCGGTGTCCGCGTCCGTATCCGCATCGGTGTCCGCGTCCGTATCCGTATCGGTGTCCGCGTCCGTATCCGCATCGGTGTCCGCGTCCGTATCCGCATCAGTATCGGAAGCCGTATCCGTACCGACCGTCGGGGTGTCGTCATCCATGCTCTCCAGCGCCTGGGTATGGAAGCAGCCCGCTGCTGCGACAGCCCCAGCCAAAATCCAGAGGAGCGGTCCGGCGGCCCCTCTCCCTTCAAGACATCGGTTCTTCATTTGTGGCGGTGTCATCGTGCATCCTCTCCAAGAACACTTTCCCCTCTGCTAGTTAGTATCAAATGTTTTATCAATAGGCACTGGAGAAATTTGGAGAATCGAGGATATCGCACAACGACCTTCATTTCGCTATATATGGCGCTCGCCATATCGTCCCGACATCTTCCCTCCGAACCGAAGCCGAATTGAAAACATGCGCTTCCGTATTTCTTGCGTGCATATTTGTATTGAAAGATCGCCCCGAGGGCGTATTTATCATTTTGATAAATGAGGTCGTTATCATGACACTGAAGTCCCCGCCCAGAGAGTCACAAATCGAGCTGCTTCGAATAATCCTCATGCAAATCATCATCATCCATCATTTTATTGTGCATGGAGGTCACCTCGTCGAGATAGAGAGCTTGCCGCCCAGCTTCGGCACTTATCAGAAGCTGATCTTCGAGTCGTTTGTCCTCTTTCCCGTGAACTGTTTCATCTTTATCTCGGGGTACTACAAAATCAAGTTCAGGGTAGAGAAGGTATTGTCGTTATGGATCCAAGGGTTTACATATTCAGTCCTCATCGTGATAGTCATATCTCTCGCGGTTCCGGATGTTTTCAACATTAGGACTCTGAGGGCTTCATTCTTTCCGGTTACCTCCGGTATATGGTGGTTCCTCACCTGTTACTTTTTTTTGATGCTCCTGAGTCCCGGGATCAACTGGCTGGCGGATTCAATGTCCAAGAGGCAATACCAGTACATCGTCGGTGTATTCGTCGTGATGATTTGTGGCGTGAATTTTGTTCACCCGTATGAGCCTCTTGCCGGAAACGGCAGCTCCCTTATCACGTTCATCTTTATCTACTTGTTGGGGAGATATTTCAGGCTGCACCGTCCCTCGCTTTTTTCTTCCGGGAATGTGAAGCTGAGAGCGCTGTCCGTCTACGTCGCCTGCAGCATTATCATTTCTTCATCGACGTTGTTCTTGTTCGTCTTTCTTCATGGTCACTACATTTGGCGGATTTACTCTTTTGGAAATATTCTCATTGTGGCGCAGGCGGTCTCCGTATTTTTTCTTTTCAAGGAATTGAAAATCTCGACTTCGATGTTTAATCATTTCGCCGGCACCGTATTCGCCACCTACCTGATCCACGACCACCCCCTCGTTCGCAAATATCTTTACAGCAACGGATTCTTCGCGGAACGATTCTCCGAGACGGACTACTATATCGTTGTAATTGTCGGTTCAGCGTTATCTATCCTGATTGCCGGCGGTCTGCTGGAAACGGCGCGGGTCTTACTCACTCGTCCCGTTCTAAGAGTGCTGAACAAGACCAAACCCATACAGTTTCTCAAGACCTTTGAGGATGAATTGTCCGCCACGCATTGAAACGGATCACCCTGGCGCGGCGCTCACCGAACTCGTCAATCCTGCTCGGCGGTCCGCGTGACGCGATGCCGGCGCGGTCCCGGCGCCTCAGTGTAGCTGGTCGCGGGTCAAATCCCGTTTGTCGAGATGAAGGACGCGGTCCGAATCCTCGGGGACGATGAAGTCGAGGGTTCTCCCCCCCAGGAACCCCGTGGTGAAGGTGACGTATGCGATCTTGATGTCGTTCTTCACGACAAAGGTCAACCAGCCGCGCACCATGCGTCCGGGATTGAGGTAGGTATCGACGAGGGTCGGCAGATTCAGGGCTTCATGGATGGAACCATCTATCGATGTGACCTTGTGGATATACCCCGCCGTGTCCTGCAGACGCCACTGCGTGCCGAAGGCCTCGATGACCTTGTCCGAATCGTTCCGGTACAGCATGTTCAAGAACACGATGGATTTGTCCTGCGCATACTCCAACTGGTCCTCTTCGACCGTCAGCCCCTCCATGTAAATCAGGGAGCCGGTGGAAAAGGGCACGACCTCCTCCAGCGGATACCTCAGCAGCTGCTCAACGGAAACGGTAAAGTTCTTTATCGTCAGCGCTTCGTGCAGCCCGGCCTCTGTGGGAAAGCGTTTGTTCTTGAAAAAGCTCATCGAATGGGCACCTCATCTCGCGTCGATACGCCATCTTCATGACCATATTCGACCGGAGTAAGTTTTGCAACATCGGGATCTTACGTCCAGACCGGGCGGGATGCAGCGGTTGTCAGGGCAAGTTGATTCTAAGGCAGGTAATCCCTGATGGCCTCGTACCACTTGGTGGCCATGAATTCGTAGCCAACGTCGTTGGGGTGCACGCCGTCTCCGCCGAGGCCGTCGTCCGGGAACTCCGTGTGCAGGTCCACCATGATGACGTGCCGGCCCTGGCTGGCCTGCGCCTCCACGACCCCCGGGATGTTGTTGTTGTAGTCCACCAGGTCCTGGGGGTTCCAGCTGATGGGAACGATCCTCGCCACCACCAGGAGGGCGTCGGGGGCCCGGCCGGTGATGATGTCGAGCAGCTCGGTGAGCTCGGCCGCGGTCGCGTCGCCGTCGCTGCCGCTCGGCTGGGTGGGCTGGTGCACGTCGTTGGTGCCGAGCATGATCAGGAAGATGTCGGGGATGTTGGCGTCCAGCGCCCCCTGCACCTGCTGGTTGATGAACTGGTCCACGAAGATGCCGCTGTAGCCCTCGTGGTTCTGGGGAAACTGCACGCCGCCGATGGTGGGGGGGCCGTCGGTCTGCCGGCCCACGAAGGTCATCTTCTTGCCGTCGGCCAGGCTCTTCGAAAACAGGGGGCTGCGATAGCTCCCGCCGTCGGAGGATCCGATGCCGAAGGTGATGGAGTCCCCCACCGGCATGACCCGGCAGTCCGAGCCGTCCGTGGGGCACGGGGCGAAGCCGAACGGGCCGGTGTCCTCTTCGGTGTCGCCGGGGCCTGTGTCCTCGCCGGTTCCGGTGTCGTCGTCCGACGGGACCTCGCCGGTCCCGGTGTCGGTCTGCAGGAGGCAGCACTCGTTCCCCTCGTCGCAGGCACCGTCCCGGAGCTCCCCGCCGACGGCGCCGCAACTCTCGACGCAGCTGTCTTCACACGCCGGCACCGCCGTCTCGCTATCCGCGTCGGTGTCGGTATCAGCGTCCGTGTCGGCGTCCGTGTCAACGTCCGTGTCTGCGTCGGTATCACTGTCCGTATCCGCGTCGCTGTCCGTATCCGCGTCGCTGTCCGTATCCGCGTCGCTGTCCGTATCCGCCTCGCTGTCCGTATCCGCGTCGCTGTCCGTGTCCGCGTCGCTGTCCGTGTCCGCGTCGCTGTCCGTGTCCGCGTCGCTGTCCGTGTCCGCGTCGCTGTCCGTATCCGCGTCCGTGTCGGTATCGGCGTCCGTGTCGGTATCGCTGTCCCCGCCCGTATCCGGGAGGGCGCCCGCGTCCGAGGTCGATTCGGAGTCCGCGCACGCCTGGAGAACAGTGAACATCAGAAAGGGGAGGGATAAAAGGGTGGTCTTCATGGCGTTTCCTTTGTTTTCAGACATGCTTTTTACATTTGGAAATATATACTATCAAGTCCCCATCAGCGGATAAAAATAGTGAGGAAAACTGATCCGCTCCTGAATCATGTCCCATTCGAGTCCGACGGGACAGCAAAATCTCACTTCTGATTCCGGGCGTTCCGGCATCCCGATAGGCAGAGGTAGGCCGCCGGGACAAAGGCGAGGTCGAAGAGCAACCCGACGATGAAGAGCAGGATCATGTACTTGGCGAGGGCGATGTTCGAGAGGTAGTAGGACGCGAGGTATCGGGTCTCGGTATCGAAGCCGCCGGTCGGCCCGGTTACAGAAAATACCAGCGGGAGAAGGTCGCGCCCTGCCCGACATAGGTCCCGTCGGGGGCGTTCAGATTCCACACCGTCGCCCGCTCGATCATGAATCGACGACCGGTCTTCGAGATCCGGACCCCGGCGTAGTCGTCGATGAAGCCGTTTCGGGCCACCTCCCGGAGCAGCCGCTCCCGCGCCTCCCGCTCGAGGGGCTCGGCGGACCGCCTGGAGGGCATCGCGGTGAGCTCCCCCCAGGTCATCTCGAACAACTCCAAAGCGGTCCGGTTGCCGTAGTTGAAGATCGGGTCATCGTCGGTGCCGTGGGACAACACGACAAAGGGGGCGCGGAAGAGGGCCTCGGCGCGCTCGGCGGTCGCCCGCGCGCCGGTCAGCAGGTCCCGTCCGGTGAGCCGCCGGTAGCTCTCGCACAAGAGGGTGGCGTGTTCGGCGAGGAAGCGGTTCTCCGGGCTC
>JBNLED010000170.1:0-51997 GCA_050304755.1 Polyangia bacterium
CGGGGGCTCGGTGCCATCGAGGGGAGCGGGCTCGCCCTCCGGAAGGCGCTCGCCCGCTTCGACGCGGCCCGCCGTTTCGACATCGTCCTCCCCCCACCGGAGGAGCCCCGGGGGTGCCGGTGCGGCGACGTGCTGAAGGGCATCATCGATCCTGCGGAGTGTCCCCTGTTCGCGAACGGGTGCACCCCCGAGCGCCCCAAAGGGGCCTGCATGGTCTCGAGCGAGGGATCCTGTGCCGCGAGCTTTCACTACCGATTGGAGGCGGATTCATGATTACACTCGGACACGGCGCAGGCGGGCTGCTCACCCGGCGCCTCATCGAGACCCGGTTCCTGTCCCGGCTGAAGAGCCCGGTGCTCTCGTCCCTGCTGGACTCGGCGGTGCTGGGGGACCTGGCCCTGACCACCGACGCCTATGTGGTCTCCCCCATGGTCTTCCCGGGCGGGGATCTGGGGCGCCTCGCCCTCTGCGGCACGGTCAACGACCTCGCTATGGTGGGGGCGACCCCCGTGGGCATCGCCGCGGCGTTCATCCTGGAGGAGGGGCTGTCGGAGGAGACCCTCGACGAGATGGTCCGGTCCATGGCGGAGGCCGCCGAGGAGGCCCGGGTGGAGGTGGTCGCCGGGGACACCAAGGTGGTGCCCCGGGGCGCCTGTGACGGCATGTTCATCACCACTTCCGACGTGGGCCGCCTCCACGAGTCCTTCAGCCCCCGTCCCAGCGCTATCACCCCGGGCGACGCGATCCTCGTCAGCGGCACCATCGCGGACCACGGCATGGCGGTCATGTGCGCCAGGGAGGGGCTCTCTATCTCCGGTGATGTGATGAGCGATGTGGCCCCCCTCAACCACCTCGTCAACCGGCTCCGGGGCTTCTCGAGCGGCATCCGGGCGCTTCGGGATCCCACCCGGGGAGGGCTCGCCGCCACCGCCAACGAGCTCGCCGAGGCCGGGGGGCTCACCCTGGTGCTGCAAGAGCCCGCCATCCCGGTACGCCCGTCCACCCGCACCGCCTGCGAGCTGTTCGGCATCGATCCCCTCCACGTGGCCAACGAGGGAAAGCTCGTGGCGGTGGTCTCCGAGGACGTCAAGGACAACGTGCTCCGGACCCTGCGATCACACCCCTTCGGCCGGGACGCCGCCCTCATCGGCAGGGTGGTCTCCGGGAAGCCCCGGGTCGAGCTCGACACCGCCCTCGGCACCCGCCGCATCGTCCGCCTGCCCCAGGGGGAGATCCTGCCGAGGATCTGCTGAAGACTGAAGACGCTCCCAGGTGAAACTTTGTTTATGCGACCCGGAAGCAGAGAATGTGCTCCGCTTCTTCGCTTCGTTGCTTCAGGAATTATTCTGTCTAGACGATGATGATGGGGACGCATCCGGCCTCGGCGATGATCTCGCCGACCTGGCCGCTCTTGAGCTCCTCGCAGGGGATCTCGCAGAACTCCACCTGGGTCCGCTCCTCGTCCAGCCAGGTCCACCCCTCTCCCACCGCGCACCCGGGATCCTGGGGAATGACGACCCGGTCCTCCTCGGTCCCGTCCTTCGGCACGAAGTAGAAGTTGACCTTGTCGGTGTCGACCTCCATCGGATCGTACTCGCCGAGCTCGAAGATGCATCCGGCCACCGCCTCACCGATGGAGTCCAGAGCCTCTGCGAGGCTGGCCGAGTCCTGGGCGTCGAAGTACTCGGTGAACTCGGTGCCGCCAGCCGTCGCGATGGCGTTGAGCTCTTCCGGCGAGACGCCCGAGCCAAACCCGATGACGAACACGCCGGTGTCCTGGTCGGCCACGATCTGTTCCGTGAGATCGGTCAGCATCTGATTGTCCACCCGGCTGGTGTTCGGGAAGTCGTCCCCCTCGGGGTCGGTGCCGCAGGTGTCCTGACCGTCCGAGATCACTATCAGATAGCTGTTTCCGTCCGGGGAGAAGAAGGCCGGCGCATGCTCCGCGTCGGTATAGTTCTCGAGCCCCATGTAGAGGGGGGTGGTCTGCTCGGTGCCGTACTGGACCATCGCATCGATGACGGCCTGGCCGTTCATGGGCGCGCTGTCCACCGCCGCCTCGGTGCTCACCGAGCAGCTCCCCGCCTCATTGAAGAAATCAATGCCGAACTCGATGATGTCCTCGAACGAATCGACCATCTGCTGCACCGCGCCGGTGGCGATCTCCCACTTGGTCTCTCCACCGATGGTGTCCTGCATGGAGCTGGACCGATCCTGGAGGAGCATCACGCGAACCGGCACGCTCTCGATCTGAATATCCCACTCCGCGCAGAGCTCTTCGGTGTCGCTGTCATCCGCGTCGCCGTCCGCGTCACTATCCGTATCCGTGTCGGTGTCGGTATCCGTATCCGTGTCCGTATCCGCATCGGTGTCCGCGTCGGTGTCCGCGTCGGTGTCGATGTCCGTGTCCGCGTCGGTGTCCGTGTCGGCGTCCGCGTCGGTATCAGTGTCGGTGTCCGTGTCCGTGTCCGCGTCCGCGTCCGCGTCGGTGTCCGTGTCCGTGTCCGCGTCGGTGTCCGTGTCGGTGTCCGTGTCCGTATCCGTGTCGGTATCAGTATCCGTGTCCGTGTCGGAATTCCCTTCGATCTGGTTGCTCGGCGTATTGCCATTGTTCTGAGTGTCGTCACCGCCGCTATCGACACATCCGAGGACACACACCAGTGACAAATACATTCCCTTTTTCATTGAATCGAATAACATGGGGTCTCCTTCATTGGTTACGAGTGCGCTCAGGTCATAAAAGAGATCAGAAAATTTCGTTCCAAAGTATCCCGGTTTCGGCGTCCGTGGTGGAACTCGCAGCATTGTCATGAACGTAATGGAGCATCGCGGGAATTACCTTCCGACAGGGGGGAAAGGGGCTCATTTTTTTACCAATAATAAACCAACGATGGATTTTTACCCCCTGGCTACATCAAGGGTTTGCCATCCCTCCACACAGATCATATATCATTCGTGGAAGGTGTCCGGACACAACCGTCCGCACCTGAAACAACAAGGTGAGCCTATGACGACACACCCAAGAAACGAGTTGACCGCCGCCCGGATGATGGACGAGCTGAGCGGCATCGTGGATCCGGACCTCGGCATCGGGATTGTAGACCTCGGGCTGATATACGATATTCGGATTGTCGATCACCGCGTGGAGGTGGACATGACCTTTACCTCGATGGGGTGTCCCGCCGGCGCCTACCTCTACGATGAGATCAAGCGGAAGCTCGGGGCCGTGGACGGCGTGGAGGAGGTGACGTTGAACATCCTGTGGGATCCCCCCTGGTCTCCAGAACGGGTCAACCCGGAAGTCCGGTTCGCTCTCGGGCTCTATTGAGCCGGGCGATGCCGGAGCACATCGACTCCTTCACGCTGACCCGATGGCGTTACGGGGATCTCACCGCGGAGGAGAGCGCCCGCGCGGATCTCCATCTGGCGACCTGCGCGGAGTGCCGGCGACGGTCCGAGCAGATCTCGGACATCGTGCACCGGCAGCACGGCGAGGAGGGAGCGCGCCTCTCGGGCATCCACACCCGCTATGCCGCTGTGCGGGATCGGTCACGGGCGGGAAGAGCCGGGGGATACCGGCTCCCCCTGGGCATCGCCGTGGCGGTGGCGGTGCTGGCCACCGTCGCGGGGTCGGTCTTCCTCAAGCCGAAGCCGGCGCCGCCCTCGACGGGCACGGCACGCACAACCGACGGTGAGCTCTCCTGCACGGCTTTCGTCAAGCGGGGAGACGAGCAGCTCACCTTGTCGGAGAGCACCCGTCTTCGCCCCGGGGATCGGCTGAGGTTCGTAATCTATACCGACGCGCCGGGGTACCTGACCGTCTTCAGCGTCGACCGCGGCGATACCCCCTCTCCGCTCTATCCCGCCAGCGATCCGTCGAGCGCCCCGTCCCCCCTTCGGATCGATCGGAAGGGGAGCCACGCCCTTCCCGGGGCGGTGTCGGTGGACGATATCCCGACCGGAGAACGGATCGTTCTGGCGTTCTATCCTGAGGCGTTCGATCGCCGATCCGTTCACCGGCTGATGTCGACGACCGACTCGCCCGAGGCGTTGCGACGGATGATTCGCGGCATGTCCGGGGCGGTGAAGGTGTTTTCGTTGCGGCGGTGAATCACCCCCAAGGGGCGCGCTCCCACGGCCTGTCACCGCGCCGTCCCGTGGTGACCACCCAGCGGCTCAAAGAGTGGGAAACGGCGGTCTGGCCGATCTCGCAGAACCCCGCCGCCATGGCCATTTTACAGAGATCCGGCTGACGCATGGCCGGACCGCGCCGCCCGGAGAGCCCCGACGCGAAGCGTGTCAGAGCGCCGTCCTCCGACGGGTGGGTCCAGACGAAGAGGCCGCCGGGCTTGATCAGATCCCGCAAAGTCTCCAGGGTGCTCCGGGGGTCCGCCGAACGCGGGAGCCCCGCTGAGACCACCAGCAGGTCCAGGCTCCGAGGGGCGACGGGGAGGGCGTCCAGGCGGCTCTCCACCATCATGACGCGGTGCGAGTCGCCGTTGTTGAAGCCGCGAAACAACCTGAAGAGGGAGTGGAAGCGATCACTGATGACCAGCGTGCGTTGTCCGCACAGCAGGACGTGCTCCGCCACCGGCCGGTTGCCGTTGTAGATGACCCCCACGCGGATTCGCCGCCGCTCGGCGAAGGCCTTGACGATGCTCGATATGGTGTTTTCCAGCCTACTCATCAATCGCGCTATCGGTGCTCTCGGCCAACTTCATCTCCACCGTGCTCACCCGCCTCGGATCCGAGACGAGCACCTTGATCTCCAAATCCTCCCAGCGGATCACGGTTCCGGTGACCGGGATGGTCCCGTGCTCGGCCACCACGAAACCGCCTACCGATTCGTAGTCCTGCTCGTCCGGGAGGACGATGCCGGTCTCGGACTTGAGGTCGTTGAGGGAGACCCGGGCGTCCACGACCCACGTCGAGGCGTTCAGCCTCCTGACGGGGGCCTCGTCGAAGTCGAATTCATCCCGGATGTCCCCCACCAGCTCCTCGATGATGTCCTCCAGCGTGATGAGCCCCGAGGTCCCCCCGAACTCATCCACGACGATGGCCATGTGTTGCCCCCGTCGCCGCATCTTCGCCAGGAGATCGCTGATCTTCTGTGTCTCGGGGGCGAAGAACGGCGTCTTCCGGATGATGGTCTCGATGCGGGAGAGCTCGTTCTCGCGCTGGTTCAGCTGCCGGATGAGATCCTTGGCGTAGAGGAGTCCCACGATGTTGTCCAGGTTCTCCCGGAAGATGGGGATGCGGGAGTGGCCGCTCTCGATGACCACCTCGAGGGCCGTCTCCACTTCGGTGCTCACCTCGAGGCCGATGATATCGGTCCGCGGGATCATCACCTCCTTGACGTTGGTGTCCGAGAACTCCACCGCGGACATCAGCAGGTCCCCCTGCTCCTTCTCCTCGAACACCGATTTGTCGTGGCCGAGCCGGATCTGATACTCGATCTCGTCCTCGGTGACCGGCGGCTCGTCGGACACGTCCTTGGCGCCCAGCATGAAGAACGCGGGGATGCGGGCGAGGGGGGCGGAGACGATCCAGAGCAGCTTGTCGATCACCCAGAGGAACCTGAGCAGTGTGACGACGATGGACTCGGAGTAGTAGAGGGCCAGGCTCTTCGGGGTGACCTCGGCGAAGATGAGCACGATGATGGTGAGCCCGAACACCGAGATGGCCTCGGCGAAGTCCGGACGGAAGTGGAACGCCACCTGGTAGGCCAGGACCGAGCAGAGGATGTTCACGGCGTTGTTACCGACGAGCAGCGCCGCGAGGATCCGCTTCTTGTTCTTCAGCCAGAAGCTGAGGATGCCGAACCGCTCCGGTTGGGTCTCGATGAGGTGCCCCGCCCGGCGATCGCCGACGGAGGTCAGCGCGGTCTCGGAGCCTGAAAAGAACGCGCTCGCGAAGAGGCACGCCACGATACCGATCACTTCCGTCAGGGGAAAAGCACTCTCCGATACACCCATGAATCAGTGTCCTAGCGCCTCGTCGCGTCTGCGGTGCCGGATGGAGACACTAGTAATTCTCCTCCAGGACCTGGTAGACCTTCTTTTCCTTGAAGATGCGGAGCAGCTCCTTGTCGATGTGATCGTCCTTGGCCTCCAGATCCAGGATGTGGAGCGCCCGCTCCAGCGGGACGGCCTTCTTGTACGGGCGATCCGCCGCGGTCAGGGCGTCGTAGATGTCCGCGATGGCCATCATCTTGGCGGGGATCGGGATCTGCGCCTCGGTCAGGCCGTAGGGGTATCCCGAGCCGTCGAGCTTCTCGTGGTGCGCCCCCGCGTACTCCGGGACCCGCTTCAGCGAACGCCCCCAGGGGATGGCCTTGAGGAACGAGATGGTGTTGGCCGCGTGGGAGCGGATCTCCCGGAGCTCCTCGTCCGTGAGGCTCCCCTTGGCGATCTGCAGGGCCTTGACCTCGTCCGCCTCCAGGTAGGGCTGCCGCCGCCCCCCGATATCGAAGTAGCTCTGCTCGGCGATCTCCTCGATCTTCTCGAAGTCCCCCTCCTGGAGGATGGTGGGCTCGTTGGCAGAGGAGATGATGCGCCAGCAATCCTCGATCTCGGCGATGGCCCGCTGGTGGGAGGCGTCCAGGATGGCGAGCTCCTCCTCCGGGGTGCCGTCCTCGAGCATCACCAGCCGCCGGTGGAGGTAGTCGTTCTCGATGGAGCGGGTGATGAAGTCAAACCGGGATCGGATCATCTTGAGGTTGGGAGGGTAGAGCTTCTTGGCCTTGACGAGCACCTCCTCCCGGACACCGACCTTTCCGAAGTCGTGGAGCAGCGCCGCCGTCTCGATCTCCTTGAGATCGTCCTCGGTGGTGCGGTATCCCGCGTAGGGTCCCTCCTTAAAGGCGCTCACGGTCTCGGCCAGGGCGCGGGTGAGGGAGGCCACGCGGAACGAGTGACCGGAGGTGGTGGGATCCCGCTGCTCGATGGCGTGCACGGAGGCGCGGATGAACCCGTCGAAGATGTACTGGATCTCCTGATAGAGGAACGCGTTCTCCATGGCGACGCCCGCCTGGGAGGCCAGGGTCTCCACGAGCTGTTGGGAGCGGCCCTCCATCGGGATGACCTCCCGATCGAAGTCCGCCGGCGTCCGCAGCAGCTTGGACGGATCCCGCTTTTTGTTGAGGAGCTGCACCACCCCCTGGACATCGCCGTGCAGGTTGATCATGGGGACCGCGAGCACGGATCGGGTGCTGTAACCGCTTCGCTCGTCGAAGGTCGGATCGTAATGGTAGGGCGCGTCCTTCGGGAGCTTGCGGACGTCGTCAATATTGATGGTCTTCTTCATCACCGCGGCGGCGCCGGCGATGGAGTCGGTGGACACGGGGATGGTGAACTCGGCGGATTCGTACTCCAGGCTGTCGTTCTGGGAGAGCTTGAAGCGGAGGGACTTCTCCTTGATATCGTCGGACTCCCCCTCGATGACGTAGATGCTCCCGGCATCCGCGCCGGCGAGGTGCCGGGCCTTCCGCAGAATGTTGTCGAGCAGCTTGTCGAGGTCTCTCGTGGCGCTCAGGTCCCGGCCGATTTCGATGAGCTCCTCGACCTCGACCTGACTGCGGGCGAGGGACTGCTCGACGTCATTCGTGAACACGGCCAGCACGCCGTCGGGACCGACGAGCTCGACCATCTTCGATGAGACCGGCTGGAGTCGCCAGTTGTCATCCACGGGCTCGCCTTGCAACAACCTCTCGACGAGCTCAAGCAATTTGTTCTGTTCGGCCATCTGACTCTCTCCCCTCCTTACCGAAGCTTATGCACCGCCGTTGCAGTTATCGTAAGCCTTAATAATCTGTTGCACAAGCGGATGCCGGACCACATCCACCTCGGTAAAATGAACAAAAGAGATTCCCCGTATCCCCTTGAGCACCTGGCGGGCGTCCACCAGGCCGGAGGGCGCGCCGTTCGGCAGGTCCACCTGGCTCACGTCCCCCGTGACCACCGCCTTGGAGGAGTACCCGAGCCGGGTCAGGAACATCTTCATCTGCTCCCGCGTGGTGTTCTGGGCCTCGTCGAGGATGACGAAGGAATCGTTGAGGGTGCGCCCTCGCATGAAGGCCAAAGGCGCGATCTCTATCTGATCCGTGGCGATCATCGCCTGGGTCTTGTCCGTCCCGAGCATGTCGTCCAGGGAATCGTAGAGGGGCCTTAAGTAGGGGTTGATCTTCTCCGCCAGATCGCCGGGGAGGAACCCGAGCCGCTCCCCCGCCTCCACCGCGGGTCTCGCGAGCACGATGCGGCGGAACCGCTTCTGCATGAGCTCCGACACCCCCACCGCCACCGCGAGGTAGGTCTTCCCGGTCCCGGCGGGGCCGATGGCGAAGGTGAGATCGTTCTGACGGATGGCGTCCACATAGCGCTTCTGCTGGAGCCCCTTGGGGGTGATGAGCCGCTTTCTCGCAGTGACGTAGATGACCTCGTTGAAGATGGCGTCCAGCTGGGCGTCCGGGTTGTCGGCCAGGATGCGGCTCCCCCGGATGAGATCGATCTCCTTGAAGGTCCGCCCGTTCCGGCAGGCCCGGACCAGCTGATCCAGAAGCCGCAGGGTGGCGATCACCCGCTCCGGAGTCCCCTTCACGTGGACGCTCAAGCCCCGCTGCCCCATGGTGATTCCGAACTCCCTCTCCAGCACCGCCAGGTGGGTGCACCTCGGCCCCAGTACCTTCAGCATGACGTCCTGATCATTGAAGCAATATTCGTCGTTGACCTGTGTTTCGCTGCTGCCGGGTTTCGTCATCTCTCCTCGAGAGGCCTCCATTGGACGTCAAGTACCAGTATACAATTAAATTAAACTACTCCAGGTGTCTATAGCCCATCTCGGCCATATTGACGATTTAACACCGGCTTCCAGCAAAAAAGTAGCCCTCTTGCGCCGGCCCCTCTCCGCTCCTATTTTGACAAATCAGCGACAACCCCTCATCCTTTGACTCGAGAGGAGATAAAAGATGGGCGCCCGATCCTTCGCGGTGATCGTCCTCCTGGCCTCGATGGCCGGTTTCGGTTTCGCCGCGGTCTCCACCTACGACTCGGTGGCCCACCTGGACCGCCAGGTGCACGGCATCCACTGCTCCTATCTCCTCGGCATGGGGGAGGCGGACGCGGCCGGAACCTCCGGCTGCTACACCACCCTCATGAGCCCCTACTCCTCGGTGCTCCGGGGTCGGGTCTGGGGCGGCATCCCCGTGGCGCTGGCGGGTATGTCGGTGTTCGCCTTCCTGTTTTTCTGGACCCTCTGGATGCTGCTCCGGGGCGTCTTTGTCCCCCGGGCGTGCGGATTTCTGTTCCTCGCCACCGCCCTGCCCTTCATGACCTCCGTCGTCATGGGCTACCTCTCCATCGTGGATCTGGACGCGGTGTGCAAGATGTGTATGGGCATCTATATCTCGAGCGGCGCGGCGTTTCTCGCGGCCGGGGTGGCCTACTCCCTGTCGCGGAATCAACCGCCCCCCCGGGAGCGGGGCGCGCCGGGGCAGGCCCCATCGGGCCCGGCCCGACCGGAGGTGTCGTGGCAGCTCCTGTTCGGCGGGTTCGGGATGGGGGTGCTCTTCGTGGTCGTGCCCTTCGGTGCCTATAACGCGCTCGCGCCGGACTTCTCCCGATACGTGGGCAACTGCGGCACCCTCAAAACCTCCCGGGATACGGATCGGGTCCTCGTCCCCTACGGCCCCCAGGATCGGGAGGTCGAGATGATCGAGGTGCTGGACCCCCTCTGCGCGGCGTGCGGCATGCTCGAGCGGCGCGTGGACACAATGTCGGAGATGGCCGAAGTCAACCGGCGATTGCTGCTCTTTCCCCTGGACAACGCCTGCAACTGGATGGTGGACGAGGCCATCCACCCCGGCGCCTGCGCGGTGAGCGATGCGGTGCTCTGCGCCGGGAAAGAGGCGGACGCGGTGCTCGACTGGTCGCTGACCCACCAGGCGGAGATCCTGGAGCGGGCCGGGCGGGACCCGGAGGCGGCGGGCCGGATGGTCACCCGGCAGTTTCCCTTCCTGAAGCAGTGTGTGGGCGGGGCCGCGGTCCGGGCGCGGCTGAACCTGGCGCTCCGGTGGGCGGTCAAGAACCAGCTGCAGGTGCTGACGCCGCAGATCTTCGTCCAGGGGCTTCGGCTGTGCGACGAGGACACGGACCTCGGCCTCGAGTTCGCCCTTCCCCGGCTCATCGACCGCGCCCGGACCGCGCCGGCGGCCCGGGAGGGAGAGCCCCCGGACGAGATCCCGCCCCGCCGGCCCGCCCCCGATCGCAGACCGTCTCGGCCGAAGACGACACCGGCCGTGAAGCCCGGCGGGCGCGAGATCATCGAAGAGGGACTCGAAAAGGTCAAGTCGCGCATCGACGAGATCGCCCCCCCCGCTGAAGGGACCGAGGCGCCGGTCGAAGCGACCCACGAAAGGGATGATTCGAATTCCAAGGCGTCCCTGGAGGCACCGACAAACGACGCGCCCCCCGAGGCAGCGGCACCTCCTGAGCCCCTCGCTTCCCCCCTCCGGGATCAAGCGGCGGCCGCGGACAACGGGGAGGGGGCGCCGTGACCCGCGGGCTCACCTATCTCGCGGCCTTCACCGCCCTGGTGCTGCCGGCGCTACTCGTCGACCACTGGATCTCCGCGGCCAAGGGGCGCCTGGACGAAGCGGAGCAGCGGGACGAGGCGGCGCCCGAGCAGGTGGCGGTGGCGGCGGAGGCCAACGAGGCGTACTGCACGCCGGCGCTCAAGAAGATCCTGCGGCGGGTGCTCCAGAGCTGCGGGCTCATCGGCGGACGGGCGGGCCGCGGATGCCAACCCATGGACGCCAAGAAGGTGGCCACCATGAGCGACGACGACTTCAACGCCCTGTTCGTGCCCATGGCCGAGCGGGGCGGCATCATACAGTTCGACCAGGGCTCGGCGGAGCTCGATCCGGAGGACACGCGGATGATCGAGCGGGTCTTCTCGGAGCGCCGGGGAGCGAGCTACTTCTTCGTGGTCTCCCGGGCGTCGCCGGAGGGGGCAGTGGCCCGGAACCGGGAGCTCTCCAGGGAGCGGGCCGAGGGGGTGCTCGCGCACCTCAAGCGCCGATTCGACGATCCCGATCTGGACCGCCAGGTGGGGCTCCTGTGGCTGGGGGAGGAGTACGCCCAGCTGGATCCCGGCTTCTGCGCGTGGCGGCGGAGCGGCCAGGCCGACAACTGTACTCCCGAGGAGCTGAATCGGAGCGCGTTCATCACATGGATAGATTGCAGATTATAAAAGATATCAATCTCTTATTGGTCCTGGCAGTGACCGCCTGCGGCAACGACAAGACAGACGCCCCGCCGCCCCCGGGCCGGGTGGTGGCGGTGAAGGCCAAGGCCGAGGCCGTCGAGCCCGCCCGCGAGTTCTGCGATCTGCTGGACCGGACCGGAGAGCGGAAGCTCACCCTCCCGGAGCTCGACGCCCCCTTCACCCCGCCCCCCGGCGCCTCCCGATGGGTCAACGTCTGGGCCACCTGGTGCAAGCCCTGCATCGCCGAGATGCCCATGCTCGCCAAGTGGGAGGCCAGAATGAAGGCCGAGGGCAAGGCCGTGAGCCTCGAGTTCCTCTCCGTGGACGAGGACCAGGCGGCCCTCGGCGCGTTCCTCAAGGCCAACCCCTACATGAAGCGAAGCCTGCACCTCAAGGACCCCGAGGCCTTCGCCCCCTGGCTGGAGCGGATCGGCATCGGCGACGCCGCCGGCCTGCCCATCCACCTCTTCACCGACACCGCCGGCCGGCTCCGCTGCGTCCGCGCCGCCGCCATCAGCGAAAGCCACTACGCCACCATCGCCAAGCTGCTCGGAGGCGGCTGAGTTCGTTCGGGAATTGGGAAAGACGAGGTAATGATGATTATTTTCCCTAACGTTGGCCTTGGATTAATCGGAGATTTACAGGACGTTTGAGATACGTACCTTAAAGGCGTTGCCCCCGTGCCTGCTAAAAAATAGAAAGACGACTAAAAGCGAAACTGTCCGGAGAGGCCGATGGGAGAAGAAGGTCCCGAGTACAAAGGTGAGATGGTGAGGCGACGCAGTATGCCCAATGAAGTCTTCGTATCTACTGATATCATTGTTATCTTGATTCTTTTCGGGGGTTTCCATTTTACTAAAACCTTTTCTCCTTTATTGTTCTAAATTGCCACAAAACAGGAAAAAGTAACAAAAACAGGAGTCTAAAAAAGGTCTGGCGATCTCGCGAGAGGTCCTAAAAACGTCGCCACCTCCCCATCCTCCAATGACCTCCGCCGAGGTCCCTCAACGCAGTCGACAACTTTTCCTGACCTCTGCCGAGGTCCCTCAACGCGGTTTTTTTTATTTTCTACTGGGCATTGCGACTCAAGCCGGTCAAAATACGGATACGATAGATGTTACCGCGACGACACCATCCCCCCCCTATTCTCAACGGGGCCGCATTATCACTTCTCTTCGTCTCGGATCTGATCATCGGTTGCGGCGCGCCCGCGGATACCATGAACACTCGAGTGACCGTTGTCCCCCCCGGCGATGACGACCGGGTGTCACGACTACTGGAAGCGGCCAGGGACAACGACCTCGACGCCATCGAGATAATTCTTCGCGGTGGCATCGACGTTGATTCGCCCGGGCCCGGCCGGAAGACCGCGCTCATGGTGGCCTCCGCGATGGGACACCTGGAGGTCGCAACGCGGCTCATCGACAGAGGCGCCGAGGTGAACGCTGCTCAGCGAGACGGCGCCACCGCGCTCATGCTCACCGCGGGCCTGGATCGGCCGGCCATAACGCGCCTGCTGCTGGACCGGGGGGCGGATGTCAACGCCCGGACAACCCGTGGAATGACGGCGTTGATGTTCGCCGCCATGAAGGGATCCGCCCGAATCGCCGCGCTCCTCCTCGAGAGGAACGCCGAGGTGAACATCGCGGAGGACGACGAGGGGGAAACCCCGCTCATCACCGCCAGCATGGGGGGACATCTCGAGGTCGTTCGAGCCCTTCTGAGCCGAGGCGCCGCGGTGGACGCGGCGAAGAAGGACGGCACCACCGCGCTGATCCTGGCCGCGCAACAGGGGAACCCCGCCATGGTGGGGCTGCTCCTGAGCCACGGCGCCTCTTTGACGGTGACCGATCCCGCGGGGCTGGATGCCCTCATGGCCGCGGCGGGAAACGATCACGCGGAAGTGGCGCGCCTGCTCGTCGACGCGGGGGCGAATCCCAAGGCCGCGAAGAACGGCGGCTGGACGGCGCTGATGATGGCCGCGGGGAATGGAAACCTGCGGTGTGTGGAGATCCTGCTCGAGGGGGGGGCCGATCCGAAACAGGAAAACGCCGTCGGCTGGTCCGCCCTGATGTTCGCGGCGGGGAAGGGATACGGCGAGGTGGCGCAGGCACTCATGAAGCGCGGTGCCGATCCGAATCAACAAGACAGGCTCGGCAGGAATGCGATAACGCTGGCCATGGAGAATGGTCACCACGACGTGGCAGAGCTACTGAAGGAGAGCAAAGGACAGTGACCCCCAAGGATGCATATGAATGGTTGAGGCTGTGGAGCATTGATACCGCCGGCTGGCGTTCCCTCCGGGATCTCGCCGCCTGGGATCAGCGGACCGGACTGCCGGCGAAGGGGCACGCCCGAAGAGCGGACCAGCTGGCGCACCTCGCGGTACTGATACACGAGCGGACCACCGATCCCAGGGTCGGGGAGCACCTCCATATCGCGGCGGAAGGCGACGCGGCCGCCGATCCCGAATCAGCGGAAGCGGTCAACCTCCGGGAGTGGCGGCGCGCCTACGATCGTTTGACGAAAATACCTCGGTCCCTCGAGGAGGCCCTCGCCCGCGCCTGCGCCGAGGGCGAGACCGCGTGGGAGGTCGCGAGAGAGAAGAGCGACTGGCAGGGGTTCAGACCCCACTTCGAGATCATCCTCTCCCTCTCCAAGGAACGGGCGGATGCCATCGGGTATTCGAACGAGCCCTACGACGCGCTGCTCGACGACTACGAGCCGGGGGAGAGCGCGGCGTCCATCGAACGGATCTTCGCGGCCCTTACGACGCCGCTCATCGAGCTCACCCAGCGGATCGCCGAGAGCGACATCACCCCCGACACCCGTCTGTTGACCCGCGTCTGTCCGATCCCGGCGCAGAAGGCCTTCTCCAAGAGAATCGCCGCGCTCCTCGGCTTCGACTTCGAGGCCGGGCGGCTGGATGAGTCCGTTCATCCGTTTACCATCGGGATCACCCCCAAGGATGTGAGGATCACCACCCGCTATCATGAGCGCGCCCTCCTCTCGGCGCTCCTCGGTACCATCCACGAGACCGGGCACGGGCTCTACGAGCAGGGGCTCGAGGAGCGGCATTACGGGACGCCGATGGGGGAGACGGCGTCTCTGGGGGTCCACGAGTCGCAATCCCGGTTCTACGAAAACTTCATCGGACGGTCTCATCGGTTCTGGCAGCTCGTCCTCCCTATCGCGCAGCAGACCTTCGAGACGCTCCGGGATGTATCATTGGATGATTTCGTGCTGGCGACCAACGCGGTGGCCCCGAGCCTGATTCGAGTCGAGGCCGACGAGGTGACCTACAACCTGCACATCGTCATGCGGTTCGAGCTGGAGCTGATGCTGCTCCGAGGCCAGCTGACGGTCGCCGACCTTCCCGAAGCGTGGAACCAGAAGATGAAGCACTTCTTCGGAATCGAGCCGCCGGACGCCAGAAGCGGGGTGCTTCAGGATGTGCACTGGGCGGCGGGGCTCATCGGTTACTTTCCGACCTATACCCTGGGCAACCTGTACGCGGCCCAGCTGTTCCAAGCCGTTGAGGCCGAGATAGACACCCGCGACGGATTTACGGAAGAGCGCCTGCGGGAGGTTCTCCGGTGGCTCCGCGAGAAGGTCCACATCCACGGATCGGCCCGCCGGCCGAGGGATCTCATCGAAAGGGCCTCCGGTCTGCCCCTCGATCCCGGACACTTCCTGGAGTATTGTGAGCAGAAGTACAGCGCCCTTTTTCACCTGGAGGCGCCCGCATAAATCCCGAAACGACTGGCCTCGAGATACCGGGAATCTGGATTATATTAATATTGTAATCCAGCGTCACAAATGTACCTTGCGCATCCCCTCATTATCCCGTTTAATCATTTTCGTGAGGATTTCTCCATCAGGACAACATCCACGGTTGCCGGAGGTGGAGGGAAAAAAGATTTGAGAGTGGAGTGACTACTTCATAATTTGTTGCACAAACACTTCCGTAGTCCTTGGTCCAAAAATGTGTAGCGGGTTGAGTAGTCACTCCACTCCCTTTAAACTTCCCCTTATAGAAGATTTCTCGCTTTGATATCCAGGTAGTGGCTAACGGCAACGGCGGAGAGCTCGCCGGGGAGGGCATCGACGGCCATGACCCCGGCCTGTCTCAATGAGGTCAGGCCCTCTTTCCGGGCGATCAGCATGTCCGCGCTGGCGGCCCGGTAGAAGGTTTCGGGGAGGGAGCCGGGGATCCGCCCGACCTCCTCCTCGAGCTCGGGCTCCTGAAAGAAGAGGCAGAGCGGAAGGTGCTGCCTCTTCAGCATCCCGAGGTACCCCTGGATGAGGAGGGCGTCATCTCCGGGGATGAGGTGGGTCATGAGGAGCAGCAGGCTGCGCTTCCGAACATAGGTGGTGATATACCGGAAGACACGGCTGAAGTTCGTCGCCGCGAGCCCCGGCTCGATGTTGTAACCGGCGCGGACGATGGCGTCGATGGTGCCCCGCCCCCGCCCCGGGGGTACATACTTGTGCACCTTGTCCGAGAAGAAGACCGCCCCCACATTGTCCCCCCGCTTCTCGGCGATGTACCCGAGGATGATCGCCGTGTTGAGGGCGTAGTCGAAGTGGCTCAGCTCCCGGGTCTTCTGACGCATCATCCGGCCCATGTCGATGAGCAGCAGGATGCTCTGATTCCGCTCCTCCCCCATCTCCCGCACGATGAGCTTTCCGAGGCGGGCGGTCACCTTCCAGTCCACCTTCCTGGGCTCGTCTCCGGGGCGATACTCCCGCATCCGCTCGAACTCGGTGCCCTCCCCCTTCATGCGGATCGCCCGCACGCCGATCTCGTTGAGGTTGTTCACCCGGGCGAGGAGCTCGAAGCGGTGAAGGGCCTCGATGTTGGGATAGACATCCACCTCATCTAGGACCTCAAAGCGTCGCACCACGGTCCAGAGCCCAAGGAAGCTCAGGTGCCGGACCTCGATGCCGCCGAAACCGTACCGCCCCCTGCGGTTCGGGGTGAACCGATAGCTGCAGATCACTTTCTCGAACGAACCGACCCGGGCGGTTCGAACGGCGTACGCCGGCTCCGACTTCCCCTGCACCGGCGGCTCGTCCGCGACATCGACCTTGAGCACCCTCGATGAGAGGTTTCGAATGAAAATCTTGATGGTGTGGGAGACGCCGACGGACATCACCGGCTTGACCTCCCGGGTCAGCTCCAGCGGGGTCGGGGTGCCGGTGAGGCGATCGACGATCCCGATGGCGAAGACCACCAGCGTGGGGATCAGGGTCAGCTCCAGGCGCACCCCGGCCAGCGTCCCGAAGACGGCCGCGGAGGCGAGGGCCACCGCGCCGACGAACCGGTTGGAGGGCGTCATTGTCTGGGGACCTCCACCGAGTCGAAGATGGTGTTCAGGATGTCGTCCGGCGCGGTCTCCTGGACGATGGCCTCGGGCGTCAGCCGGATGCGGTGACGCAGGGCCCAGGGGGCGATGTGCCGGACGTCGTCCGGGGTCACGTAGTCGCGGCCGCGCACCGCCGCGGAGGTCCGCGCGGCCATGAGGATGGCCACCGATGCCCGGGGAGACGCGCCGACGGAGATGCCGGGCCAGTCCCGGGTCCGCGTGACGATCTGGGTGATATAGTTGAGGATCTGGGGCTGCGCCCGGATTTGCCTACAGGCCTCGATGGTCGCGATGATCGTGGGCTTGTCCATCACCGGCCGGATGCCCAGCTGGTCGAGCTCGAACAGATCCGTGCCCTGCTCGTAGCGCATCAGGATGGCGGTCTCCTCCGCCTGGGTGGGGTAGTCGATGAGCAGCTTGAACATGAAGCGATCCACCTGCGCCTCCGGGAGGGGGTAGGTCCCCTCGTACTCCAAGGGATTCTGGGTGGCCAGCGTCACGAACGGAGGGCTGATGGGGTAGGAGGTGCCGTCCTGGGTCACCTGCCGCTCCTGGAGGGCCTCGAGCATGGCGGACTGGGTCTTGGGGGTGGCCCGGTTCACCTCGTCCGCCAGCAGGATATTGGTGAACACCGGTCCCGGTCGAAAATCGAACGCCTGCTTCCGGGTATCGAAGATCGAGTGCCCCACCAGGTCGGCGGGCATGAGGTCCGGCGTGCACTGGACCCGGCGGAACTGGCACGACAGCACCCGGCCGAGGGCGTTGGCCAGCAGGGTCTTCCCAAGCCCCGGCGCCCCCTCGATGAGCACGTGCCCGTGGGCGAAGAGGGCCAGCATGGTCCCCTCCACCACCTGATCCTGCCCCACGATAACTTTGGCGATCTCTTCCCTGACCCGCTCGAATCCCGCCTGAATATCATACAGATTCATGGTGTTTCCCTTTGCTGCTTCGAAGCAGTGCCTGCCCGGCGAGGGCCATCTTCTTCGCCAGGTAGACATGCTTGTCCATGTTGTTCTCGCCCGTCTCGAGGGCCTGCTCCGCGGTATTAATCAGCCGCAGGGCCGTCAGCTTCGCCTCCCGATCCGCCCCCTGCATTTTGGTCTGCATCTTGAGGTACTCGAGGGACTTGGACAAGGCATAGCGACTTCGTTGCGCCCGCAGATAGAAGTCACCGATATCCCTCGCCTGGGTGGCCATCTCCCGCACGTCCCTCGTCGGGAGGGCCCGCTCCCGCCGGCCGAAGGAGGAGGTCCGCTGCCAGTAGCCGAGAATGAGCATGAGCACGATCTGCAGGAAGACCGGGCGCCACCGGCTGGCCCCCACCAGCTGGACGAACTTCGGCGACGGGTGGATGCCCTCATAGGCCTCGTTGAACACCCAGACCCGTGAGGGACCGACCCGGCCGATCAGCGCCGCGGCGAAGCGGTGGGAACGCTTCCTTCCGAGGGCATCGTTGTCCAGGATGCTCGCCTCCGCCAGCTGAATCACCGTCCCCTCGCCGTACCGCTCCAACACCGCGATGATGCGCTCCTTGTCATCGACGAGCAGGAGGGTACCGTAGCAGGTGTCCGCGTAGATCTCGTTGCCGATGCTCGCCATGAAGGGCGGCAGCGCCCCCGGCCCCTCGCCGGACGCGCCGCTCTCGGGGACGTAGTAGAGTCCGATGGTCTCCTCCAACTCGCCGAGCACGAGCGTGCACAGGGAATGGTCCTCTCCCGCGGCGAAGTCGCTCAACCGTTCCTCCGCTTCAGGGCCGAGGAAGGGGTGTCCGAGGACTAACGTACCGCCCTTCTCTCTGACCCAATCCAGCATCTCCTCCCGGTGGGACTCCGGAACGGTCTTGCTCGGGGAGAGGAGCACCATCACCTCCAGATCGCTCGGCAACTCCGAGGGCCTGCCCAGAAACCGCCGGACCCCGACGGCCTCCGTGGCGACCAGCTCGTAGAACACCTCGAAGCCCACCGGGCGGGGGCTGGCGGACGGCGCGTCGTCGAAGGAGACGCTGGGCTTGGGATGCCAAAAGAGCGCCGCCAGTAGCCAGACGACCACGGCGAGCCACCAGAGGTGCTCCGCTCTAATCCTGTATCGGGGTCTCGGCAAACTCCTCCTCCACTATCGCGCGGCACGCCTCCCAGTGGGCCGGCTCTGCGGTGTAATCACCGAAAAAGAGATCCTCGAAGGTCCGGACGAGCGCCACGGTCGAGCGGTGGAGCCCGTTCTTCCGGGACACGGCGTCCAGGATCTGCAGGTTGGTGGTGGATCGGCGGAGATCCACGAGCCCGGCGCGGTGCAGGTGATCGATCCCGGCCAGATAGGCGAACCCCACCGCGTTCTTGTAGTCCCCCGCCCGGGCCGCGGCCCGCGCCCGCTCCATCATGGCCGATACCGCGAACCTGGGCACCTGGGAGGGTCTGATGTCGCCCGGAGATTGAATCGACTCCGCGTCGAAGGTCTCCTCCTCGGGCTCCTTCTGCCGCCGCTTGATGACGGCCGCCACGATGAGCCCGACGAGGAACGCGATGAACAACCCGAGCAACAGATAGCCGATCGAGGAGAGGGCGCCGACACCCGGCGCGTTACAGGACCCGATGTGCGTACCGCAATCGCAGGATCCTATGGGAGAGCTGCCGCAGTCGGCGGGCTCGCCCCCGCAGGAACGGCCCTTGGGCTGGGAAGACTGCCGCTCGGGGGACCGGGACACGGTGGGCGAGAAATCGCACCCGCTCTGCTCGTGTCGCTTCGCCGAGGGCTCGCCCCTATGCCCCTCCCCCACGGGCCTCGTCGTTCCGTCCCCTTCGGGCTTCGGTTTCCGTCTCAGCCAGTCGTACTCGGGGGGCTCCACAATACGATCAATCTTCTCGTCGACATCCACGACTTCGCCGGTGGAGGCGCTCCCGTTGGGCCACGCCATGATCATCAGGAGCCCGATGAGGATCAGCCGTGCGGGTCGGAGTATCATGCCGCGCTGTTCACCTTTGTCTTGAGGCGCCGCGCCATGGCCTTGAACCCGAGCTCCAGATCCCACCCCTCCTTGCGGATACGGGTGTCCAGATAGAAGAAGAACCACGCCAGATCCACCAGGGGCGACACCAAAGTCAGGAAGACAAACCACAAGGCCACCTTGGTGCCGCTCGAGGCGACCTCCTCGAACAACCCGCCGAACTCCCAGACGTCGATGATATCGGAGGCCACCAGGTCCGCAGTGAAGGCCATGGCGATCACCATCAGAAAGGCCACGAAGCTCAACGCCAGATCGAACCCGAACCCCCTGGCGCCCCCGTCCCGGTTGAGGGACTTCCGCCGGAGCGCGCCGGGGAGCCCCACCAGGCGCTCGAGGAGGACGATCATGGGGGAGAAGGCGTAGCCGATGCGGATAATCTCGCCGGCCACCAGGGGGAGCAGGGGCACCCAGAGGATCCGCTGGAACAGGCGCCGCACGAAGAGGGAGAGCCAGACCGGACGATAGAGGGCGCGGGTCTCCTCTAGGGTGATGTCACTGCCGAACACCAGACGGCTGGCCACCAGTACCACCGCGTGGGACGAGACCGGCAGGAGGAGCCAGAACACCAGGAGCCCCAGGATGAAGGATCCGAAGAAGACATAGACCGCGAAACCGAAGAGCAACGCCGGCAGGGCGTAGAGGACTGCCGTCCCCAACAGCCGGGTCAGGTGAATCCGGTAGAACCGGAGGGCCAGATCCAGGATCTCGAAAACCCGGCGGGGACGGATATCGATGGTGGCGAGCTCGAACCTCATCCTGCCTCCCGCGAGGTCTCCGCCTTTCGGCGGCCCGCCAGGGCGAGATACGAGATGACGAGCGCCCAGAACAGCGCCCCCACGATGAACTTGACCGTCGACGGGGCGCCGGACGGGGACCAGAACCCCTCGATGAGCGCGGCGATGAAGAGCATCACAGCCGAGCCGAGGATCACCCGCACCATGACCGTCCCCTCCACCCGCAGCGCGTCCAGGCGCCGGAGGTGTCCCGGGTTGATGAGGATCCCCCCCAGCTTTAGCCCGGTGGCGCCGGAGAGCACGATGGCGGTGAGCTCGAAGGCGCCGTGGCCTATCACGAATGAGAAGAAGTTCTCGGAGTGCCCCGCCACCGAGATATAGGCCCCCATGGCCCCGCCGATGATACCGTTGATGACCAGGAAGAAGATGGAGCCCAACCCGAAGAACGCACCGGTGGCGAAGCACTTGAAGGCGATACCGATGTTGTTGTTGATGTAATACCCGGTCATCATGGAGTCCTGGCTCTCGGACCGCCCGTGCTTGTGCCCCTCGGCGTAGGCGTCGGTGAGCATCTCCAGCTGGGCCGGCGGCGAAAGGCTGTAGGCCACGGCCGGGTTGTCCACCACGGCGACGGCAGCCGCCGCGAGGGGCAGCACGAAGAGCAGGGTCGCGGCCAGGACCTGACGCCCTATCCCACGGACCGCGGACGGGAAGTCCACCGCCAGGAACTGAACGAAGGTCCTCATCTTCGGCGGGGTGGGCGGATGGAACTGTTTGTGCGCCCTGGCGACGATGACGTTGAGGTACTCCTCCACGTCCTCCCCCATGGCCTCGGTTCGCGCCTTGGCCAGATCAGAGCAAGAGGTCCGGTAGAGGGCCACGAACTCGTCGAGGGAGGCCTCGTCGAGGTGTCGTATCCCGCGCCTCTCGAGGTGATGGAGGAGCTCCTCGAGCCGCCGCCATCTCGCCTGCCGTTCGATGATGAAGTGTTGCCGGATCATGGCGGGGCCCCGAACCAGGACGATCGCCGCTCGCGGGCGCGGACGAGCACCGCGGCCAGCACCCGCTCCGGACCGTACCGCTGGACGAGACGCCGATCGAGCCACGCCTCGGCCAGGATCTCGGCCAGCTCGCCCCCCCGATCCTGGGAGAAGTAGTGCTGCCTTCTGAAGAACTCATCGATCAGGGCGAGATCCCGCTCCTTCAGCCGGGGGGTGGTGAGCGACGGGACCTCGTCGAGGTTCTGGGGCAGCGGCGGCAGGTCGCGGAGGCGGATCTTCTCCTCCCGGATGACCATGGTATCCGCCACCAGATCCCCCAGGCGGCGCTCCGTCTTGGTGAAGAACATCACGAAGATACCGGTGGCGTAGGCGAAGGGGAAGATATCCGCCGCCCTCAGGAGATTGCGCATGGCCGATCGCATGAAGTCGATGGAGACCCCGCTCGTCCGCACCACCCGGAGGCCGAGGAGCCGCTTCCCGGGAGTGTAGCCGTTCCACGCCCACTCGATGATGGTGTGATAGGCCCATTCGACGACGAAGATGATGACCAGGGTGAGCCCCATGCCGAGCTCCGGCGCGGCGAAGCCGGTGGCGACGAGCACGAACAGGCTGACGACGAGCACGACCCCCGCCCGGATCAGGATATCGATACCATAGGCCATCATCCGACTGGCGGCGCCGGCCAGGGTGAAGGTCAGCTCGATCTGTCCCGGGGTCTCCACCGATACCCGACACTCCACCGCCTGCTTGTCACGTTCAGACTCCAGAGCCATTGTTTGAGTGTACTAGACACCGGTTCAATTCCAACCCGGTTTTTTGGTTTGATCTAAAATTTATAGGGAGAGACTACTTGCGCATCGCGGCTTTCTTCGCGGTCTTCTTCTTGGCGGGCTTCTTCGCGGCCTTCTTCGCCATCTCGGCGTTGATCCCCGACTGGGCCGATGCCAGGCGCGCGATGGGCACCCGGTAGGGGGAGCAGCTCACGTAGTTCATGCCCACCTTATAGCAGAAGTCCACGGAGGCCGGGTCGCCGCCCTGCTCGCCGCAGATACCCACCTTGAGGCCGGGCTTGGTGCTGCGGCCGCGGGTGACGCCCGTCTCGATGAGCTGCCCCACGCCGGTCTGGTCGATGGTCTGGAACGGATCGGCCTTGAGGATTTTCCGGTCGAGGTACTCGCCGAGGAACCCGCCGATATCGTCGCGGCTGAACCCGAAGCTCATCTGCGTGAGGTCGTTGGTGCCGAAGGAGAAGAAGTCGGCGGTCTCCGCCATCTGGTCCGCCAGGAGCGCGGCCCGCGGGATCTCGATCATGGTGCCCACCAGGTGGCTGATGGAGCGCATCTTGAACTTCTTGCAGACCTCTTTGTGGACCCGCTCCACGATGGCCATCTGATCGTTGAGCTCGTTGACGTCGCAGGTCACCGGGATCATGATCTCGGGCTTCGGGTTCTTCTTGGCCTTCTTCAGCTCGGCGGCGGCCTCGAAGATGGCGCGGATTTGCATCTCGGTGACGGCGGGGTAGGTGATGCCCAGCCGGACGCCCCGGTGCCCCATCATCGGGTTGATCTCATGGAGGTTCTCGCCGCGCTTCTGGATGTCCTGGACGCTGATGCCGAGGGCCTGGGCGAGCTCCTCCTGATTGGCCTTGCTCTGGGGGAAGAACTCATGGAGGGGCGGATCCAGGAGGCGGATGGTCACGGGCAGGCCGTTCATCACCTCGAGGGTGGCCTTGAAGTCCTTCTTCACGTGCTTGAAGAGCTCATCGAGGGCCCCTTGCCGCTCCTCCTCGGACCCGGAGAGGATCATCTTGCGGAGCAGGAAGAGGGGCTTGTCTGCGCCCTTGCCGTAGAACATGTGCTCGGTGCGGAACAGGCCGATCCCCTCGGCGCCGAAGTCCCGGGCCACCTGCGCGTCCTCGGGGGTGTCCGCGTTGGTGCGGACGCCGAGGGGGCGGTGCTTGTCGACGATCTTCATGAACGCCTGGAAGCGGGGGTTCTCGGTGGCGTCCATCATGTCCAGGTTGCCGGCATAGACGTACCCCTTGGTGCCGTTCAGGGTCATGGGGTCGCCCTCTTTATAGGTCTTGCCGTCGATGACCATCTTCTTGGCGGTCGTGTCGACCTTGATGGCGCTGGCGCCCACCACGCAGCACTTGCCCCAGCCGCGGGCCACGAGGGCCGCGTGGCTGGTCATCCCGCCGCGGGCGGTGAGAATACCCTCGGCGGCGCGCATGCCCTCGACGTCTTCGGGGTTGGTCTCTTCACGGCACAGGATGGGGGTCTTGCCCTTCTTGGCCCATGCCACGGCGTCGTCCGCGGTGAAGACCACCTGACCGGTGGCGCCGCCGGGGCCCGCCGGGAGGCCCTTGGCGATGACCTTGGCCTTCTTCTCGGCCGCCGGGTCCACGATGGGGTGGAGCATCTCGTCGAGCTGGGCCGGCTTCACGCGGGTCACGGCCACCTTCTCGTTGATGAGCTTCTCCTTGAGCATGTCCATGGCCATGTTGAGGGCCGCGGTGCCGGTACGCTTGCCCACGCGGGTCTGGAGCAGGTAGAGCTTGCCTTCCTGAATGGTGAACTCCAGGTCCTGCATGTCGTGGTAGTGGCGCTCCAACTTCTTCTGAATTTTATCGAGCTGCTTGTAGATTTTGGGCATCGCGGTCTCGAGAGAGGGCATGTGGGCGTTCTGCTCGGTCTTGGTGGACTCGTTGACGGGATTGGGGGTCCGGATACCGGCCACCACGTCCTCGCCCTGAGCATTGGGGAGCCACTCGCCGTAGAACTTGTGCTCGCCCGTGGCCGGGTTGCGCGTAAAGGCCACGCCCGTGGCCGACGTGTCGCCCATGTTGCCGAAAACCATTGCCTGGACGTTGGTGGCGGTTCCCCAGTTGTCCGGAATGCTCTCGATGCGGCGGTAGGAGACCGCGCGCTTGCCGTTCCAGCTCTTGAACACGGCGCCGATGCCGCCCCAGAGCTGCTTCATGGGATCGTCGGGGAACGGCTTCTTGAGCACTTTCTTCACGCACTTCTTGTACTGATCGCAGAGCTCTTTGAGGTCGTCCGCGTCCAGGTCGGTGTCCGCCTCCACGCCCTTCTTCTCCTTCATGGCGTCCATCAGCTGCTCGAGCTGGTTGCGGATACCCTTGCCTTCCGCGGGCTCGAGGCCCTCGGCCTTCTCCATGACCACGTCGGAGTACATGGTGATGAGCCGGCGATAGGAGTCATAAACGAAGCGGGGGTTGCCGGTCTTCTCGATGAGGCCGGGGATGGTCTTGGTGCAGAGACCGACGTTGAGCACGGTCTCCATCATGCCCGGCATGGACATCCGCGCGCCGGAGCGGGACGAGACGAGCAGCGGGTTCTTGGGATCGCCGAACTTCATTCCCATCTCTTTTTCGATCAGCTTCAAGGCCTTCTCGACCTGCTCTTTGACCCCCGGGGGATATTTGGAGTTGTTCGCGAGATAGTCGTTGCAGCAGGTGGTGGTGAGGGTGAATCCAGAGGGGACGGGAATTCCGAGCAGGCTCATCTCCGCCAGGTTGGCGCCCTTGCCGCCGAGAGAATTTTTCATCGCGGCTTTGCCTTCGGTCTTCGTCGACCCAAATGAATAAACATACTTAGTGGATTTTGCCATAGTCTCCTCCGTGGTCTTTTGTCTTTTGTTTCGGATGTAAATTATTTTTTCCAGGTTGACCAAGCACACCTGTTGTTTCCAATTGTCTTGATTGTCTGCGCGTCGCGTTCTTATTGTGAAAATGACTCAACAATATTTTGTATTCATTAATACGTGACTTTTCCGCCCGGATATAAAACACCTTTTTTGTTTTTCGGCAAGTACCCATTTTCAGTGTTTTGCATTTTGTATCGGTGTTTAAAAAAGTGCTTCTCGAAAATGAGGGGTTATGGGAAACCTTGATACAGTCTCCCGGTGAAACGGGCATCCCGGTGAGCCGATCCAGACGGAATCGGGGACCCCCGAGCGGTCCCTGATTTCCGAGGAATACTCGAGGTGGCGCCACAAAGGAGGGGTAAATGCCGGGTACCGGTTCCAACGCCGTTCGCTTTGGAAAGGAGTCCAAGGGCGGAGATCGGACACGTTTCATCATCGCGGGAGGGGTCTCGCTGATTGTCCTCATTATCGTAATCCTGGTGATCTCGTTCGGAGGGGACGAGACGGTCGCCGCCGATGTCGGATGCCGGAGGGACCGGGAGTGCGGTGACGCGCGCATCTGTATCAAAGGGGGGTGTCTTCCATTCCTGGAGTCGGAGCATCGGGGCCTCTGGCGGGATGATGTCGGGTCGCAGTTGGACGCCGGGGTGGGCTGGTCTCCACGAAAGTCCTTCGGGGTCAAGCTCATCCCATCGAAACACTGTCCCGCCGTTCAGAAGAAGGTCGAAACGCCGCCCCTCGGCAGCATGGCGGAGGTTGGAAAGGTGGAGGTCTTCGAGCTGGGTAAAACGGCGGTGATCCGCCACCAGCAGGTGAACAGCAGGGGCTCGGTGTGGATCGACGCCATTCGAATGCGGTTTCCCCCCTTGAAGACGCCGGAGGCCGATCGCATCTGCGCTTCAGAGTCCGTGGTGGCCGTGGCCGTGGGCGAGGACGGGGATGGGCCCTATATCGACGCATCATTGAAGAACGCATCCCCCGCCGGGAAAGTGGCCACCGCGGCGGTGGCGCTCAGGCTCGATTCACCGCCGCCCGATCCTGAGGGCTTTTCGACCCTGACCTTCACGCTGGCGCCCGCCTTCGAGGACTCCGGCGCCTTCCACACGGTGCTCGCCGTCCCCATCGGCGCGGAGGTGGCCCACATTCAGGGCGCGACGCCGTTCCAACAGAGGCTGCTCACCGGATTCGTGACCTACTACTTCAGGCACACCGCCAAGAGGCAGACGGTCCGCGTCCGCTATCGGACGGAGCGGGCCGTTGACGGAACGCTGGATATCACCGAGGTCAATCCATAGCGGCGGGGCTCGACGCTCTATCGGGACAGATAGCGCTTCAGAAAATAGGGGACGGCCACCTCCAAAACGGCGACGTGGGCGGGGTGTCCCTCGCCGGTATCCACCACGAAACCTTTGATAACCCCATCCTTGGTGGCGGCGCATCGATACGGCTGCTCTCTCAGCCGCTCGCCCGGAGGGCCGTCCGGACAGGGCACCGGCGAGAGCCCGAGGGGACCGTAGGCGCGACCGAAGTCGAAAGTCGTTTGGTATTCGGGGAACTGTTTCGGTCGAAATCCGGCGGTCTCCACCGAGTGGATGTTGACGGTTTCGATCTTCTTCTTGGTGAGTCGGCGGATCTCGGATTGCCACTCCTTGCCGAGACAGGTATCGAAAAACCCCACCGCTTTGGGGGACAAGCGGTGGATCTTGTTGAGACCGTCCCCCCCGCAGCCCGCAGCCCCCGAGTGACCGAAGGCATACCAGTCGGTGGTGCCAATCCCTTGTTTCTCCAGTATTTTTTTAGTGTCGCGTTTGAACTCAAGGGCATCGAATCCGGGCCAGTTCTGCCCCTTGAACCGAAACACCGGTAAAATGAGAACGAACGGTCTCAGGTTCTCCTTCGCGAAGGCGGCGGTGACGATTTTGGGTACATTTTTCAAGAACTGGTACTCCCTGGGATCCCGATCTCCCTTGGGCTGTCCGTGGAAGGCGATAACGACCGGATAGCTCCCCCCCCTCTTCACTCCCGGGAGGAATATCATCCGATGCTGATCCTCCTGCTCCGGAACGTTGTAGGCGACCTTGGGTCCCTTCGACGGATGCCACTCGAAGAAGAGGGTTTCAGGGAGGGGAGCGGAATCGCCCTCTGAAGCCCATACAGTCACAGTGAAAAACAATGCCCCGAGCAGTGTGATATTTCTATGCATTCTCTCTTCTCCCGGCGATCTCAACAGAGTGTATTTTATTCTAACTATTCAAGATCTCTTGATTCGCCACTCTACTCCAAACGCGTGACCGACCGCAATTCTTCAATGTCGGTTTTCCCTGAGATGGTTTTCAGTAGAATTGGATTCATAAAAAATATGTTGTGTCGAAGAACCAGGTGATTTATTTCGTTTTTTTGTTGCATGACACGATATTGATTAATAGAATATGTGGATTCAAAGTGACCTTTTGAACCAAGAGATGGGATTAAGATGTTTAGGGATTCCTCAAGTGCGGCACTAGAGCGGTTAGATTTAAAGGCCAATAAAGTTCGCCAGCGAATGATCAACGCCTCTCAGCAGTTGATCACCAATCTCTGGAGTCAGCTGGATCTCTCATCGATCTATCATGACTGGGCCCTCGAGGGGCAGGTGGTGAGCCTTGACGAGCTGGACGCGGCCTTCGACAACCGCGCCGTAACCGACGCCAATCATTTACCGCTCAGCACTACCATCCGGTCGCACAAGCAGGCCATCGACTATGCGCGGGAGGTCGCCGTTCGAAAGGATCTGGTCTTCACGCCGGTGCTCTTTCGGGAGTTTCATGCGCTCTACGCGAGCGATCCGGAGAGCGCAAAAGCAGGACGTTACCGCAAGGAGATCCCCCTCCACCGCTCCTACTTCCACGAGATTTGTCACCCCGACAAGATCTCCTCCAACATGCGTAAACTACTGGATTGGCTCAATGATCCAGAAGACGCCGGCATGCATCCCATCGAATGGGCGACTGAGTTTCACTACCGGTTCATGCATATCTTTCCCTTTGTCGAGACCAGCGGCAAGGTCGGTCGGACGATGATGACCTCTATCCTGATTCGAAACGGTTACCTGCCGGCGATCATCCACGGCACGGAGCGGCAGCGCTACTATGAGGCGATCCGTCAGTCCCAGGAGGATCTCCTCACCCTCATCATCGAGTCCGAGCTGTCGTCCCTCGAGGCGGCAGACAAGTACCTGCGCAGCACCGCCATTGCCAGCTGATCGGCCAACTTCGGCCCTCCGATCAAAATTAACTTACGATATTTATTGAGTATTCAAGCCGATCCAGGCGATTTGTAGATACCATCACCTCTTTCTCGGCATCTGAGGTTCCCGTTCGTTGTAGAATTCTCGTTATTACTTAACAGGTTGTTAGATAGTCAAGGAGGTCAGATGATGACAACGGTTCTGAGACCCACCGTCACTCAAAGGGGTCGCACCTTTATGGCGACTGACGCCGACACGGACGCCGATTCGGATGCCGACGGACGCCGAATCAGATGAGTGCGTCGACGCCGAGGTGGAGCAACAGGTCGTCCAGAACGCGTTCTGCAATGAAGCGATCCCGATTTACATAGCGGTGTCCAACAAGTGACGTCTCACCTCAGCGGGGAAAGAGCCAGAGATCCGGGTGAGCCTCGACGAAGGCCTCAAGCCAGTGATCGTACAGCCCCAGGTTCATCTTGACGACCGCCAGCAGGCGCGCACCGCTGAAGAGATCGCCGGACACGACGAGCCGCAGCTTGTCGTAATATTTGGCGAGGTTCGGATCCGCGATGACGTTTTGCTTGGTCTGGAGCGTCTTCCGGTACCCCTCTGGGAGCTTCCGGCGGAAGTGACCGATCCGCCAGGTGTCCTCGTGGACCGGCTTCCCGGTGGGGAATCGCGCGAGGAGGGGCTCGGTCAAACCGTAGATGTCGATGATATGAACCTCGGGGCCGGCGTAGTATCCGGTGTAACCCACGCCGCCCAGCACCGGATAGTCGGCCCGCTCCTTTCTGTACCGCCGCCCCCGCGTGATCCACTTGTTCCTCGGCAGCGGATGTTTCCTGCTGGTGTGAATAAGCCCCGCCTCCCTGATGCCGCTTCGGCGGGCGTCGGTGATACCGTTCGAGTCCCTGGCGCTCTTGAACCGCTCCGTGTATCCGCCGTTGATCGTGGGGAAGAGCACGATCCCCGACAGGATCAGCATCAACGCGGATATCGACCCGAAATAGAGCCGCTCCCTTTGGACGACGATTCGCGACAGGAGGATCACCCCCGCCAGGAAGCTGGCGGAGAGGAACCGGCCGCTCATGAAGTCCCCGCCGACCCTCACCACGTATATCAGATAGAAAACGATCCCTCCCGCCACCGCGAGGTGCCTCGGTTTTCGCTGCACCGCGGCGAACACCAGGGCGAGCATCGTAATCCCCAGTGTCAGAGGATCCCGATTCAGTGAGTTGAAGAGGTAGTAGATCCCCTGCGCCGCCAGCTCGCCGAGGGGAATCCCGGTGCCCAGCTTGGAGTAGGCGGTGTTGGGAAAGGGGAAGCCGTAATAGATGAGGGCGAAGAGCTCCCAGATGAGAAACGGCAGGAGACCGAGGCCGAGGTGAACGAGATCCCGTTTCAGCGCGGGCCGGCCCGCCTCGCGAAAGCGCCCCCACACCTCGTGGGCGATGGGAGGGATGAAGAGCAGCACCGTATCCATTCGCGTGAGCGCGCCGGCGGACGCGAGGAGCGTCAGGGTGAGCCGCCGACGCGGCGCCACGGACCCGAAGTAGACGGTATAAAAGGCAGCAAGAATGAAGTGGATGAGCGCGTTCTCCAGACCGGAGGAGGAGAAGTCCACGAAGGCCTTCGACAGGATCACCGCCGTCATCAGCATCAGACTGTGATATCGGGTGAGCGCCACCTTGTGCGCCAGGAGGATCACCGCCGCCAGGGAGAGGGCGATCTGGAGCAGGTGGCTCGTGAAGAAGATCTCTTTGGTGAACAGGTAAAAGAAGGTCAGCAGCAGCATCCAGAGGGGGTTGGTGAACCCCTGGACCCGCTCGTCCGTATTCCAGACCGGGCCGAACCCCTCCGCGAGGTTGTCCACCGTGCGGTAGGTGATGTAGGCGTCGTCGCAGAGCCAGGTGGACCGCAACAGGATGACCCCGAAAAACACGATGAGCCCCGTCAGAATAGTCTGCTCGGTTTGGAGGGATACACGACCAATTTTCATTCATCAGCTCCGGGGGTCGATCGATTGATGCTCCGGAAAATAGCACTCCCCCCGAAGCGGATCACCTGTTTTCTGATTCGGTTCGCAGCGGTGACGAGGAAAAAGGGCTCCCATTCGCCCCTCCGCTCGGCATTGACAGAAAAATCTAAGAATCGTTAAATCGCTCGCCGCGACCCGACAGAGGACTGATGAAGGTATCAAAGGAGAAACCGCCCCGACAACAGCCAGATGAGCCGCTCATTGCGCTGAGGACGACGCTCGTGGTCTCCGTCCTGTTGACCGCCATACTGGAGGCCGGCCACATATGGGTCCACGCCGACAAGGGGGTATCTCGGGACGCGGTGCTCCTCGGTGCGGCGGCCGGCTTCGCTCTCATCGCGGCGGCGACCGCGGGGGTGAGTCTCGCGCTGCTCGGGATCGCCCGCCTCATCTCCGTGGAGCGCGCCTGCAAATGGCTCCGAGCCCCCGGGCGGCTGTTGTCCACGCTCTGGTTCGTCGGAGACGACGGACTGTCCCTCGCGGGGAGAGTGTTCGATATCGCCCTGTCGGTCGTCGTGCTGTTCGCGGTGAGCGGCTGGGGGGCATTCACCGTGCTGACCCGGTTCCACGATCCCCTGCGCATGTCGCTCCTTATCGCCGCGATCTGCGCCCCAGCGGCGGTCCCCATTCTCCTCGGGCTGCCTTGCGGGTTGCGGTTCCTGCGCTCCCGGATTCCCCTCTCCCAGAGCTCCGCGCGTATCCTCGTTCGGGGCGTCGCCGCCGGGGGGATGGCCGGGGGGCTCCTCGGCGCGGGCCTCCTCCTGTTCTACAAAGACGAAATCTTCGGCGCGGTGGATCCCTACCCCGCGTTGATGGCCGTTTTGTTCATAGGTCTCCTGTTCGGGCTCTTCTCAGTCGCAGAGCGCCTCCGCCCGCCGCGGCTCGCCCGGATTCCCCTCTCGGCAGTGGCCGCGGCGGGGCTCCTCACGGGCCTCGGTATCTCGGCGTTCTCCGAAGGGGCGCGGGGGGTGGTGGATCAGTCCGGCACCCTCAGCGGCGTGAGCTATCGGGCGGCGCACCGCCTGCTCGATATGGATGCTGACGGCGTCGCCTGGATTATCGGCGGCGACTGCCATCCCCTGGATCCCGAGGCCGGCCCCTTCGCCCTCGAGATCCCGAACAACGGCTACGATGAGGACTGTGACGGGAAGGACCAAGGGGTGGCAGCGGATTTCACCGATCCCCTCGAGACGCTGCCCGCCGCCCCGGACAGCCTCCGGCGTCCCCAGGGGAACGTGCTCCTCGTCATCAGCGACGCGACGTCCGCCAAGCACCTCAAGATGTACGGCTACCGGCGCAAGACCATGCCCGCGGTGGAGGCCTTCGCCAAGAAAAGTGTCGTCTTCGAGAACGCGTTCAGCCTGGCCAACCACACCTCCGTCTCCATGGCGGCGCTATTGACCGGCCGATACCCCTCGGTCTTTCCGAAGATCAGGACTCGGGGTTGGAACAGTTTCAGCCTCCCCGACTGGACCCGGCCCATCACCACCCGGTTGGCCGGCGCCGGATACCACACCCGCATGACCGCGGGCCACCGGCTCGGCGGATTTCTCAGGACCTTCCACCACATCTTCAGGGGCAAGGAGCGGCGCTTCGACGCCAAAGAGGTGGGCCGGCAGGCGCTCGAGGACCTCGAGGCCATCGGTCCGCGACCGGAAAAGCCCGTCTTCTATGTCGTCCACTTCATCGATCCCCACCACCCCTATCGCGCCAAGGAGGCCCCCTTCCGGTTCGGACACGGCGCCGAGAACCAGTACGACGCGGAGCTTGCCCATGTGGATCGTTACGCCAAGCCGCTGCTGAAGCTCATGCAGTCCAGAGACTACTCGGACTGGCTGGTCATCGTCACCTCGGATCACGGCGAGGCCTTCCGGGAGCACGACAACCGGCACCATGGAAATACGCTCTATAACGAAGAGGTGAAGGTGCCGTTAATCGCTCGTGTTCCGGGGGTCACGAGAAAGCGCGTCCCCACCGCGGTGAGTCACCTGGACCTGGTACCGACGCTAATGGATTGGTGCGGCCTGGACTCGGATCCCGAGCTGGAGGGCCGATCCCTCCTCCCCCTCCTCGCCCCGAGACAGCCCGCCGACGACCTCGGTGACAGGATGGTGTTCTTCGAGTTTTTCAGAACCGGTGAAGTGTATGGGGGCTCTGACGGCCGGATCTCCGTCATCCTCAACAAGCGTCAGAGCCGGTTCGAGATGTACGACATTCGACGGGACCCGGCGCAGCATCACAACATCTACCGGAAGGGGCGGTACCCGAACGCCGAGCGATGGGTGCGGCGGCACGTCCGGGAGTCCTCCCGTCGTCTGGCCGAGGGCGATCAGGCGAGAGCCGTCAGTCCGCGATATACCCCAGCGCCTTGAGCCGTCGCTTTTCGTCGGGATTCGCGTGGTCTCCTCGAAGAGCTGGTATCCGTGGCGCGCCGGGGCCAGGGATCAGCGAATCCAGGTAGTGTATAGAGGGGACGCGCCGATCGGTACGCTGCCGTCGATGAGCTTGACCGGTATCATGGCCGATGTTACGCTCCCGCCAAATACAAGACACCCCTGGAGGAGCCATGAGCTATTGTTTGATGATCCGAGACCAGGCGGGGTTCGAGAGTGCCCGCCGCCGCGGGCGGCTCTTCCATGCGCTGTCTTGGGCGACCTGGGCAGCGTTTTTATTTGGCGGCGGCATGGTGACCGGCTGTAAGAAGGATGCCGCCGCCGCGGACAGCTCTCCGAAGTCTGTCGAGGTCAGGAAGGCGTCCACCACCGCGAGCGCCCATAAAACACTATCCGAGGCGTACCCCGGGGATGTCGGAATGGACAAGGACCCCGCGGTGGTGTGGATGGAGAGCTTCGAATCCAAGAGCGTGGACGCGGTGGTCAAACGCTACAACGATCACAAGAACCCTCCCGGGATGGCTCTCGTCCCGGACGTACATCCGAAGAGCTCAGGCAAAGCCGCTATGAAGATGACCGCCGGCGGAGGCCAACCGGAGGCCACCGACCTCTTCAAGAACTTCGGCGACGGATATGACGAGTGGTACGTGCGGTGGTACGTCAAATATGATCCGAAAGCCAAATACCACCACGCCGGCGTATGGTTCGGTGGCTACAACCCGCCCATCAACTGGCCCAATCCCCGGGCCGGCCAGAGGCCGAAGGGGGACGACTTCGTCAGCTTCGCGGTGGAGCCCGTCGCTCCCGTCGATCCGGTTGGAGACGAGAGATTCCTCGAGTTCTACAACTACTGGATGCGGATGCACTCATACTCCAAGGCGGGGGAAGCCTTTTGGGGCAACACCCTGGTGCATTCCAAGCGCACCCGCGTCGACGACCGGTGGCGGTGCATCGAGGTTCACGTCAGGCTCAACTCCGATATGAGCTCCTCGAAAGACGCCGAGCTCTCCCTCTGGATTAACGATGAGCACATCCAGACGTTTAACGAATCAAAGGGGCACGGATACTGGCTGGCGGACCACTTCTGCACCAGGACCGCGGATGTCAAGACATGTACGGACTATCCCCCCGAGCCCGGCCGGAAGATGATCCCCCTGGACCTCCAATTCCGCAATGACGACGACCTCCGCCTGAACCACTTCTGGCCTGAAATCTATACCGGGGAAGATCAGCCGACCACCATCTGGCTCGATGATATCGTCATCGCGACCCGACGGATCGGTTGTGTAAAATAGCGTCAGGCTCCGCCTGACTTTTTACCAATGATTCCGGAGCGGATGACATTGGTTCACGCACCTCGTTGACGTCGCGATGGCGTTGACGCCCTATCCGGGACGGGACGGCAGCGTCGCGATGAGCCCCATCAGAAAGCCCGGGGAGATCACCTCGCCTTGCTGGGGAATATCCAGCGAGAATTGAGTGATGAGCTCGACGCAGTCGTGGACCAGCGCATTGTAACCGAGCGCCGCGCCGCCCACTTCAACGGATCGCTCGCCATCGAGGGGTCTCGGCCGGAACGCCATGTCGAACTCGAGGAGGATCTGGTGCCGCTCGGCGACGGTTACATAGGCGCCGAGGGTGGTCTCGTTGTGAAAACCGATTGAATATTCCATTTTCGGCGCCGCGTCCGTTGTCGACTCCTCAAGCCCGTAGAACGGCAGGGCGGATCGCAGATAGACGCCAACGCTCCGCATTTCCGGGGAGAGATCCAGGGTCAGCTCCATGGCCGGATAGACCTGGATTCGAGTGAAATCCGGCGCGGAGCTGCTAATCTCGAAGTAGAGATCCAGATCGAAATGGCGCGTGTCCACGGGGGTGCCGAAGAGGCCGGTGCAGAGCGTGGTCGAGCCGTTCGACAAATACGCGTCGGCCTCCTGTATGACCGCCAGGTGGGAGGAGACCCGATCGAGCAGGCCGTAGCCGAGGACCAGGCTGCTGTAAAGGGTCGTCTCCCGCTTCTTCGGGGCATTCACGCCGTCGGCCCCGATGTAGAATTCGAAGTCACTGGGGCCCAAGTCGAACGGCTCCGTTGTGTCGGCGGCCCCGGCCTCGAACGCAACATCCAACAGGATCGCGAGGGTCGTGCCGGGGACGAGAAAGCGGTGATAGGACTTCATTCGAAGTCTCCTTCACATTGATTCGGGCCGGACCGCGGGCGGCGGACCGCGCAATGGCCACAGCCGCCACACCCCTGGCTCGGAAACTTCCTTTTTTTCGACAGGTTCAAGACTTTCGGCAGCAGCAACGCGCCCGACGCCGAGACGACCAGGATGATGAAGAGGATTTCCATGACCAATTTCCCCTCTATATGAATAGACGACCGAGCTGAAAACAGACCAGCGAGACGATATAGGCGACCGCCGTGAGACCCACGAACTGGAGCGCCGCCCACTTCCAGCTGCCGGACTCCCGTCGCGTCACCGCGAGGGTCGCCATGCACGGGGTGGCGATGAGCAGAAACAGCATCAGGCTGATCCCTACGTGGGGCGGGTAGTCTCGCGAGATGGCGTGCCGCAGGCTCTCCGAATTCTCATCCGCTTCCCCCATGGAATAGATGATGCCCATCTGGGCGACGAACACCTCCTTGGCCGCGAACGCTCCCACCAGGGCGACGCCGATCTTCCAGTCGAAGCCGAGGGGTCTGAGCGCTGGCTCGATGAAGCGGCCCACTCTGCCCGCGGCCGAATGCTCGATCGCCTCGGCGGCTCGGCGGTTCTCCTCCGCCGACGTCGCGGCCGGATTGGACGCGGTGAGCGCGGCGACCTCTCGATCTTTCGGATCCGGCTTCGGGTAGGAGGTCATCACCCACATCAGGAGGGAGATGCCGAGGATGGTGGTCCCCGCCTTCCGGAGATAGAGCCAGGAGCGCTCTACCATCCGCGTCGCCACCGCCCGCGCGGTGGGCAGGCGATAGGGGGGAAGCTCCATCACGAACGGCGCCTCGTCCCCTTTGAGCACGGTCTTGCGCAACAGGAGGGCGAGGAGGAGCGCCAGCGCGATGCCCGTCATGTAGATGCCCCAGAGCGCCGGCGCCTGCCACGGTTCGGAGAAGAACGCGGGGACGAGCAGCATCCATATCGGAAGCCGGGCGCCGCAGGACATGAGCGGCAGCACCAGCATGGTGGTCAGCCGATCGCGCTCGTTCTCCATGGTGCGCGTGGCCATGATCCCCGGAATGGAGCAGCCGAAGCCCGTAACGAGCGGTATGAAGCTCCTGCCGTGAAGGCCGAAGCGATGCATCAGACGATCGACGAGGAAGGCCGCCCGGGACATGTACCCCGTGTCCTCGAGGACGGCGAGCCCCAAGAAGAGTAACAGAATGTTCGGGAGAAACACCACCACGCCGCCGACCCCGCCGATGACGCCGTCCACCAACAGCGATTCGACGGGAGAGTCGGCGCCGTCCGCCCAGAGCCCCGATACCGCTTCGGCGAGCCGGGCGAAACCGGCCTCGATCCACGACATCGGATAAACGCCGAGATCGAACGTCAACCAGAAGATGCCGTACATGATGCCGAAAAAGATCGGGATGCCGAGGATTCGGTTGGCCAGCACCGAATCCACCGCGTCGGAGATGGCCCGCGCATCGTCGCGGGACTTCTGGATGACGACCTCTCTCAGCAATCCGTCAACGAATCCGTAGTAACCCTGCATGACGAAAAGCGAGATGTCCATCCCAGTATCCGCCTCGATTCTGAGACGCTGCTCCGCCGCCGAGGAGACGGCCATTCGACCCGCGTCCCCTCGGTCCAGCGTCAGCTTCTTGAAGGACGGATCGTCGAGCAGCAGCTTGGTGGCGATCCACTCGAGCTGTCGGGGGGCGAGCCCGGTTGGCTCCAGCGCCCCCACCACGGTCCTCATGGCCGAGGTCATTCGCTCTCCGAGCACGAGCCGGCTCTCGGGGGAGGGCGATGAAACGGCTTCCCGGACGGCGTGCTTCAGCACGTCCATTCCGATCCCCTTGTGTCCCACCGTGCAGACAACCGGAAGGCCGAGCAGCGATACGAGCTGCGATACATCGATGCGCTGACCGGCCCGCTCCGCCTCGTCCGACATGTTGAGACAGAGCACCGGGTTGGCGCCGGTCTGGAGGATCTGGGCGAGCAGCACGAGGCATCGCTTGAGCGCCGTGGCGTCGACGACAACCACCACGACATCGAAGGCGCCGCTCAGTAACTCGTCCTGGGCGATGCGCTCTTCGGGGGAGTAGGACGAGAGGCTGTAGGTGCCCGGCAGGTCCGCCACCTCGAACCGCGTACCGTTGACGGAGAAGTGACCGCGCCGCGACTCGACGGTGACCCCCGGGTAGTTGCCGACGTGACGTCTGGCCCCGGTGAGCGCATTGAAGATCGAGGTCTTCCCGGAGTTGGGGTTGCCGGCCAAGGCGATTCTGATCGGGGATGCAGTTTCCATTTTATGGCCTTTCAATAGATGTGTCACACTAATGTAGACGTGTCTACATTGACAGACAAAAAAAATCCTACTCCACAGACACCATGATAGATTCCGCCTCCTTCCGCCTGAGAGAGAGCTGGGTCCCGTGAAACCTCACCCACACCGGATCGCCGGCAGGTGAGACCCGGGTCATTTCGATGATCACATCGGGCATGATCCCCATATCCAGCAACCGCTGCCGGATCGCCCCGCTGCCGTTGATTCGGGTGACCCGCCCGGTCCCGCCGGGCTCGAGATCTCTGACACTCATTGAACGCTCCTCTCCTTTGGCGGAGGCGGCTTCCTTCCGTCTGCACGCGGTGGTGCACTCCGGGACGTCATCCCGGATAAGGGAGCATCCGTGAAACTTGTTCAGAAACCGAGTTCCCTCCGGACATGCGTCCACGAACTCGAAGAACTTGACGAGGTGGTCCATGGTCATATCGGACAACGAATGCTCCATGGCACAAGCGTCCTCCACGGCCGACTCCCTCGGCACCTGGAGAATCTCGGTGAAAAACCGCGCCAGCACCTTGTGTCGGGCGAAGACGCGCCGCGCCTGCTTCTCCCCCTCAGGGGTGAGATCGATGTATTCTCTCTGGACATAGTTGATGAGACCGAGCTCTGCGAGCCGCCGCATCGCCGGTGTCACGGAGGCGGACCTAACGTTGCGACGCTTGGCGATATCCTTGACCCGGGCGAGTTTGTTTTTACGAACGAGCTCGTAGATTGTCTCGAGGTAGTCCTCGAGGGCGCTGCTGAGCTGTGGTATTGTGTTTGCGGTATCCATATGAGTTCAGCCTAATAAAAGTAGACCTGTCTGTCAAACTGTTCCAATCAAAAAAGTGGTCACTGGGGGAACCGGGCTTCTCGGAAGCAATGTCGTGAAGGCGTTGAAGGAGGGCGGCTATCGGGTGACGGCCCTGGTGCGGGACAGGGTCAGGGGGGAAGCCATCCCCGTTCCTGTGTTCTAACGGCCGGGTTGTTGCGCTCCCTTCCTTGCGGCCATGATGGCCTCTACGGCGTCCTCGTACGATGCGGCCTCGGCCGTGGCCGCCCGGTACCGTATCCCACTGGTCTTCACGTAGAGACTCACACCGAAATCGGGGTTCACCCGGAAGCCGTGACGAATGAATTCATTGTTGATCTTCGCCCGGTATTCGCCCCAGAACGGGGCGATGGCCGAGTCCACTTTGAAGTCATCGAGAATCATGATGCAGTCCATTTTCCGCTTGAAGATCTTGAGATACGACACCCACTCTTCATGCCAGACCTCGCAATCCTCCTTGGTGGCAATATGCCAATGCGGCGTTGCCGTAACAATATCTGTCTCTCTGTCATAACTGAAATCCATGTGTCCCGGCATGGCGTCTCCTTTCGACAGAATCAGTTTGAGCGCAAAATCGGCTTCTGCAAGCTTTGGCGATGACCCAGATGACATGAAACTTAAAATTTAATGCTTCTTTAGAAGACGGCCAGATGATTGCCCAGAAATCCTAGCCGAGCTCCCTCCCCGCGTCCTACAACCACTCGCCGACCAGCGGAAAGCCATTCTCCAGACGCTTACGACTCAGGATGCCGACTCACAGGTCCCCGGGCGCGATCCAAATGCCGGGGCCCCCTAATCTTCTGTTAAGCACCCTTTCTCAATTTAATGATTGAAATGCATATTATTAATACGGTAAAATTACAATATGAGAGTCTCCCGACATATCGCGAATCGAATGCTTTTATGGAGTCTCCTCGTACTTGTCTTTTCAGGAGAGTCGAATGCGGTTCCTGCCCCCCTGGCCGCTCCGGATCCTCCGGGGAGCGAGCTGTCCCCCCGGGGAAGACAACTTCGCGGTATCTATGTGCCCACCAAGAAGCTCATCACCACTCCTCTACCAGAATTAGTCCAGTGGATCCGGGAAGTTGGCGCCACCGCGGCTATCGTGGACATGAAGGATGATCTCGGCCGGGTCACGTTCTCCCGGGAGATTCCGGGGGCCACCCAGCGGATACACGGCTTCTACACCGCGATGCCCGAGCTCATCGCCGCGCTCAAGGCGGAGGATATCTATGTTCTCGGGCGAATCGTATGCTTCAAAGACAATTACTTTTTCAGGACCAGCCCACAGGCGGGCGTCAGGGACCGCCGCGACAAAGAGATATGGCGGGACGGCATCGGAATGGCCTGGAGCGATCCCTACTCCGAGGAGGCGCGGAGCTACATCGTCCGCATCGCGCAGGCGGTGGAAGGGCTCGGGGTCGACGAAATCCAGCTCGATTACGTGCGATTTCCGGTGGATCCCGAAACCCGGCACGCGAGCTTCAAGCGAATCAGAAGGAACGCCCCCCGCCATGAGGCGATCGCCGCGCTCCTCGAAAAAGTGGATGAGGCCATCCGCGTCCCCCTCTCCATCGACGTATTCGGTGTCACCGCCTACCAGGTCGGGGATCCCAACGGGCTGGGGCAGTCGCTGGAGCACCTGGCCCCCCACATCGACGCCATCTCTCCGATGCTCTATCTGGCCAACTTCGGAAAGCGCTATTGGGAGGACCCAAAACCGTCACGCACCTATGCCCTGGTCCACAACGCGGTGCTCGGCATTCGGGAACGCCTCGGAGAAGAAATCGCCGTGCGTCCTTTGCTGCAGGCCTTCAGCTACCGGGCCAAGAACTTCGGTCCGCCGTTCATCACCCGGCAGATCGACGCGGCCACCACTGCGGGATCCTCGGGATATCTCTTCTGGAACCAGAACGGCAACTACAAGACCCTGAGCCGCGCCTGGAAGGGGATAATGCCCCACGTCCTGACACCGAGCCCTCAAAGGGCAGGGCTCTGACCCGCATTTCGAGGCCGTCTGCCGCTACAAATCCCGCTTGTCGCTCCTAGGCACATCGCCTCGCGCGCCGCCCACGGCAGCGAGGTCGTTGACAACCGATTGGCGTTATGGCTAGGATGTCCGCGATGTTACGGGATGAACTACAGGTCACGGCCGAGCTCGCCATGTTGGAGCTCAATGAAACCGAGAGCTTGGAGCAGGCGACCCGGGAGATGCTTGAGTACTTCTCCAAGATGATGGAGATCGATGTTGACGACCTGGCGCCCACCACTCACGCCCTCATCGCCGGCAATCGCGTCCGGGAGGATCGGATCCGGGCGGACGAGGACGTGGACGCGCTGGTGGAGCGGGCGCCCAGAAGAGAGGATCGTTTCTTCAAGATCCCCAATATTTTTTAGCCTTAGACCTTTCTGCAAGGATTAGTGCCAATGCAAGCGCTCAAGGACTGGCGAGACGTTCTTTCGGTCCCTGGAAAACGGGAACGGTACTCAAGCTATGTCAAGTCGTGGGAGGGCCGCATCAGCGCTCTGCTCGAATTTGACCCCGATCGGTTCGACGGGTCTCAGAGCAGCGGCCCCCTCGCCGGGATCCCCTTCGCCGTCAAGGACAACATCGCGGTGGCGGGATTTCACCTCACCTGCGGCTCCAGAATTCTCGAGCCCCTAGTCTCGAGCTACTCGGCCACGGCCGTGGAGCGGCTGATGTCCGCCGGGGCGGTGCCGGTGGCCAAGGCCAACCTGGACGAGTTCGGGATGGGCTCCTCCACCGACAACTCCGCCCTGGCCGAGAGCCACAACCCCTTCGACACCGAGCGGGTCTGCGGCGGCTCCAGCGGCGGGTCTGCGGCCGCGGTGGCGGCGGGTCTCGTGCCCTTCGCCCTCGGATCGGACACCGGCGGCTCCATCCGGCAGCCCGCGTCGTTCTGCGGCGTGTTCGGGCTCAAGCCCACCTACGGGGCCATCTCCCGGTTCGGGCTCGTGGCCTACGCCTCCTCCCTCGACGTGGTGGGGGTGCTGGCCAGGGACATCGAGGTGGTCCGGACGGTGTTTCACACCGCACGGGGAATCGACGATAGGGATCAGTCCTCCATCGACTATCCGAAGGACACGACCGAAGCGGAGCCCCGCCGTATCGGGGTACTCCGAGGGCTCGAGGACCTCGCCCCTGACGTGGCGGAGGCCTACTGGGAGACCGAGGCGAAGCTCAAGGCCGTCGGCCTCGAGATCGTCGACATCACGCTGCCGTCACTGGAGTACGTGGTGCCGGCCTACTACACCATCGCCACGGCCGAGGCCAGCGCCAACCTGGCCCGGTACACGGGCATCCGGTACGGCATGCAGGCGGAATCCACCAGCTACGAAGAGCTGGTCAAGCGGACCCGCACCCGGGGGTTCGGCGAGGAGGTGAAGCTCCGCATCCTGCTCGGCACCTATGTGCTGCGGTCGGGGTTCCAGGATCAGTACTACATCCGGGCCCAGAAGATCCGGACCGCCATATCGAACGACTTCGCCGGGGCGTTCGAGAAGGTCGACCTCATCATGATGCCGGTCTTCCCCACCACCGCGTTCAGGCATGGGAGCGCCGGGCTCACCCCGTTCCAGCAGAAACTCGCGGACAAGTTCACAGCGAGTGCCAACCTGGCGGGCATCCCGGCCCTGGCGTTTCCCACGGGCACGGCGGACGGGCTCCCAGTGGGCATGCAGATCCTCGCCCCCCCGCGGGCCGAGGATCGCATCTTCAAGGCCGTGGAGGCGCTGACCCCTGAGCTGCCGGAGGTCGCCCCCAGCGGGCTGGATGTTCCGTGGAGGGAGTGATGCCGTACGACACCTACATCGGTCTGGAAATTCACATTCATCTGTTGACGAAGTCCAAGGCGTTCTGCGGCTGCAAGGCCGCCTTCGGCGATCCCCCCAACACCAACGTCTGTCCGGTGTGTCTGGGCTACCCCGGGGTGCTCCCGGTGGTCAACGGGGAGGCCATGCGCATGGCCTACCTGGTGGCGCGGGCTCTCGACTGCGAGCTGTCCGAGCGGGCGCTCTTCGACCGGAAGAACTACTTCTACCCGGACATGACCAAGAACTACCAGATCTCCCAGTTCCACTCCCCGGTGGGCCGGCACGGCCACTTCGACATCGACGTGGACGGCGAGGTCAAGCGCATCGGCATCCACGACGTCCACCTCGAGGAGGACGCGGGCAAGATGATCCACGAGGGGGGCAGCTCTCTGCTCGACTACAACCGGGCGGGCACCTCCCTGCTCGAGATCGTCACCGAGCCGGATCTGCGGAGCGGCCGGGAGGCGGAGGTGTACATCCAGAGCTTCCGGCGGCTGGTGCGGTACCTCGGCGTGTGCGACGGCAACATGGAGGAGGGCTCGCTTCGGTGCGACGCCAACGTCTCCATCAACCACCCCGGCAAGGGGCTCGGTACCAAGACCGAGGTCAAGAACATGAACTCGTCGAAGTTCGCCAAGCGGGCGCTCCAGTACGAGATCAAACGGCAGGCCAGGGTGCTGGACGGGGGCGGCCGGGTGGTGCAGGAGACCCGCCTGTACGACGAGGAGAAGGGGGTGACCGCGAGCATGCGCTCCAAGGAGAGCGCCCACGACTACCGCTACTTCCCTGAGCCGGATATGCCCCCCTTCACCCCGACGGCGGAGTTCCTCGAAGCGGTGGACGCTACGATGGTGGAGCTCCCCCTGGCCCGCCGGCAGCGGTTCGAGTCACAGCTCGAGGTCAAGCCGGAGTTCGCGGAGACCATGACCGAGGAGCGAGCCACCGCCGACTTCTTCGAGGCCGTTCTCGCCGCGGGGGTCGATCCCAAGCCGGCGGCCAACTGGATCTGCGGTAACGTCCAGGCCAAGCTCAAACAGGCGGGCGGTGAGCTCTCCGGGAGCCCGCTCTCGCCCAAGCGCCTCGCGGAGATCATCGGCATGGTGGAGACGGGCCGCATCAGCGCCAGCCGGGGCAAGCAGACGATGGAGCTGGTGTTCGACAAGGATCGGGATCCCGAAACCATCGTCGAGGAGAAGGGCTTCGAGCAGATCGGCGACGCCGACGCTATCAACAAGCTGGTAGAGGAGGTAGTGGCCAAGAACCCCAACGTGGCCGAGCAGATAGCGGGCGGCGACGCCAAACCCCTCGGATTCCTGGTCGGCCAGGTGATGAAGCTGTCCAAAGGCCAGGCCGACCCCAAAGAAGTGAGCAAACGCCTCAAGGCGCGTTTCGGACTATAGCGGAGACTTATTAAGATGACGAAATACAGAACCCACACCTGTGACGAGCTGAGGAAAACCCACGTCGACCAGAAGGTCGTTCTCTCCGGTTGGGTTCACAATCGCCGGGATCACGGCGGCGTGCTCTTCATCGACCTTCGGGACAACTACGGCATCACCCAGCTGGTGGTGAACCAGGACGCGCCGTTCTACGACGCCATCGCGCACCTCCAGAAGGAGAACGTGATCCGCGTGGAGGGGAGGGTTCGGGACCGGGATCCCGAGCTGCTCAACCCGGACATCGCCACCGGCGAGATCGAGGTGGGCATCGACGCCTACGAGGTGATCGGCCCGGCGGAGCCGCTGCCCTTCGCGGTGTTCCCCGAGGACCCCATCGCCGAGGAGCTCCGGCTCAAGTACCGGTTCCTGGATCTGCGGCGGAGCACTCTGCACCGGACCCTCCTCATCCGATCCCAGATCATCTCCGCGGTGCGGGAGAAGATGATCCGCATGGGATTCAACGAGATTCAGACTCCCATCCTCACGGCGTCCAGCCCCGAGGGGGCCCGGGACTTCCTGGTGCCGTCACGGCTGCACCCGGGCCAGTTCTACGCGCTGCCTCAGGCGCCCCAGCAGTTCAAGCAACTCCTCATGGTGGCGGGTTTCGACAAATATTTCCAGATCGCCCCGTGCTTCCGCGACGAGGACGCCAGAGCCAACCGCTCGCCGGGAGAGTTCTACCAGATCGACGTGGAGATGTCCTTCGTCGAGCAGGACGACGTCTTCGAGGTCATCGAGACCCTGATGCACGAGCTGTTCACCGAGTTCTCGGATCCCATGACCAACGTTGATGACGCGCCCTTCAGGCGCATCCCCTACCTGGAGGCCATGGACAAGTACGGTTCGGACAAGCCGGACCTCCGGGTGCCCATCGAGTTCCGGGACGTCTCCGACATCTTCGCTAAGAGCACGTTCGAGATCTTCAAGCGGCAGGTCAAGAAGGGCGCCGTGGTCAAGGCCATCCCGGTCAAGGGGGTGGCGAGCCGGGGCAAGCCGTTCTGCGAGAGCATGCTCGAGTACGCCACCTCCAAGCCGGTGGGGTCCAAGGGGCTCGCCTACATTATCTACAACGACGGCAAGGGCACCGGGAAACCCATCACCAGCCACCTGGGGCACGAGGAGATTATGGCCATCCGGGAGCGGTGCGGACTCGGCGACGGGGACATCGTGTTCTTCGTCTGTGATAAAAAGAAGAAGGCCGACCCCATCGCCGGAAAGGTGCGGGAGGAGCTGGCGAGGAGGCTCTTCCTCCACATCGAGACCTTCGCCGCGAGCGAGCTCGAGTCCTCGGCCGAGGACAAGGGGATCAAGTCCTTCCCCGACAAGGTCGGTGAGCTCTTCCCGTCCCTCGGCGCCCTCAAGGTCAAGGAGGCCGGGCTCAAGGCGATTCGCGTACCGTCTCTGTCGGATCGGCCGAACGAATTCTTCGATGAGATCTTAGAGTACATCAAGGGCAAGGGGGCCAAGTGCGCGTTCTACGTGGCGTGGCGGGACAGCGAGCCCACCAAGAGCGAGCACGCGGAGCTCCTCTCCGAAAAGGACTTCAAGATCCTCCACGACAAGGTGAAGCCCAATAAGAACCAGGACGTGGTGTTCTATGTCTTCGATAAAGGCCGCAAGGCGAGCACCCTGGCCCGGCAGATGCGGCGGGAGATCGCGAGGCGCCTCGACCTCCCCCAGGTGGACGACTTCAGGTTCTGTTGGATCGTGGACTTCCCCATGTACGAGGAGGACGAGAAGACCGGCAAGATCCAGTTCTCCCACAACCCCTTCTCCATGCCCCAGGGCGGCATGAAGGCCCTGAAGACAATGAAGCCGCTCGACATCCTGGCCTACCAATACGACATCGTCTGCAACGGCGAGGAGCTCTCGAGCGGCGCCATTCGGAACCACCGCCCCGACGTCATGTACAAGGCCTTCCAGATCGCCGGCTACAAAAAAGAAGAGGTGGACGCCAAGTTCGGTGGCATGATCAACGCCTTCAAGCTCGGCGCGCCCCCCCACGGCGGCATCGCCCCCGGCCTCGACCGTATCATCATGCTCCTCACCGGCAAGGAGAACATCCGCGAGGCCATCGCCTTCCCCATGAACCAGGCCGCCCAGGACCTGATGATGGACGCCCCCCGGGCGGTCTCGGAGGAGCAGCTTCGGGAGCTGTCTTTGAAGGTGGATATCCTCGAAGAGGAGTAGCGAAGGACGCTCAAGGCCTCCCGTTCCAGGAGGTGAATCGTGGACGACGAACGCCCTCCGTGTTTTGACGCCGGCGTTTGACGCCTGCGACCGCTTCGACAACTGTGACTGACCATCTCGTACATCCTTCGCATACGCCGCCCATTTTCTTCAATGCCCGCTACCCCAGGAACAACCCGCAGTCGCTGCAGGCCCCATCGACGAGCGGCGCGCAGGTACCGCAGGCGGGGCAAGGGACGCCGTCCGTGTCATCAACGGGGACGTCGACCTGCACGGGGGTGAGGCCGTCCCGCTCGAGGGCCTCCCGCCATTCGCGGTCCATGATCATCGCCACTTTCGAAACATCGCCCGCCTCGACGAGGAGGGTCCCCTTGGTGCTTCACCCGCCCGGGGCGCAGGGGCCGAGCATGGCGGGGATGCCCTCCTTGAGGCAGTCATCCCGCATCTTCTTGACCCTGCGGTATCGGTCACATCTCCTGTGACGACGGTCTCTGCGTCTACCACATGCCGGCGCCGAGCATCCCACACCCGGGCGCGCCACCGATCCCCGAGTCCGGAATCATCTGGCGCCCAATGTCCGGATATCTGACGCGAGGCCCGCGTCGAATGCCGCCCTTCGAGACTCAAGGGGACGTCGGCTCCTCGGGACGACGGAATTGTCCAACCCTTTGAACCGAAGCTTTGTGCCGCTGCAAAAAAGCAAATGATGATCCGGAGCCTATCTAATATCGGGCGGTTTTGAAGGGCGGCTACCCCAGGTAGAAGATGCAGAAGAGCCCGGCCAGGGTGACGTAGGGTGCGAAGAGCCAGAGGCGGCCTTTGTTCACCAGGTAGACTAGCGCAAAGAGGGAGAGGAGTCCCACCGCGAAGGCCGCCGCGGTGCCGGCGAGGTAGAGGGGGAGGTTCTCCCCGCCGGTGAGCGCGGACAGGTCCAGCTCTAGGAGCGCCGCGCCCAGGATGGCGGGCAGGGAGAGGAGGAACGAGAAGCGCACCGCCGCCGCGCGGCCGAGGCCGAGGGCCAGGGCCACGGCGATGGTGATGCCGGAGCGGGAGACGCCGGGGAATACGGCGATCCCCTGCGCCGTGCCGATGACGAGGGCGAGCGGCAGGGTCAGGGGGCGATCCCCCCCCGGGAAGAAGCGGCTGCCGAAGAGGACCGCCGCGCAGAAGAGGAACGAGAGTCCGAGCAGGAGCGGGGCCTGGGACACGGTCTCCACGGCCCCCTTGAGGAGCACCCCGAGGCAGGCCGTGGGCAAAGTGCCGACGATGACCGCGAGGGCCAGGCGGGCGTCCTCGTCGGCCTCGAGGTGTCGTCGCATCCCGGACGATCGGACCGCGGCGAGCAGGCGTCCGAAGCCGATGATCGCCTTGAGGATGTCCCGCCGATAGAACAGGGTCACGGCGAGCAGGGTGGCCAGGTGGAGCAGGATCTCCAGCATCAGGGGGCTCTCCTCCAGGAGGGCCAGGAAGCGCCCCCGCTCGAGGAGCTTCGAGACCATGGCCAGGTGACCGGAGGACGAGACGGGCAAAAACTCGGTGGCGCCCTGGACGGCGCCCAGGATCAACAGGGAGATGAAGTCCACGGGGCTACTCCTCGCTCTCGTGGCCGGAGAAGAGCGTCTTGACCTTGACGGTGTACTCTTCATCGTAATCCGGCGGGATATCGTCGAATATCATTTGAAACTTCTTCTTCTTTCCGGGATCCAGGGAGCAATCGACATACGCCTTCTTCCTCACGAAGAGCCGGGAGAAGCGGCCGCGCTTGGTGCGCTTCAGCTTCCGGTTGCTGATGAGCTTGCCGCAGGGCGCCCGCGTGGTGAACCGAACGTTCCCGCCGGCGTCGACGATGCGCCCCTCGAGGAGGATCCGGGTGCGCCGGGTCGGCCCCGGGTTGAACACCTCACCCTTGACCACTAGCACGGGCTTCTTGTCCTTGATGACGAGCTTGTACCCCTCATCGAGGGTCACCGCGAGATCCGCCGGATGAGAATCCGCCCTGGAGGCGTCGTCCTTCGCGAGGGCCACCTCCACCTGCTCCGGCAGCTTGTCGAGCGCCAGTACCCCCTCGTTCTTCATGGCCACATAGGTGAGCAGCATGAAGACAATGGCGACCAGGATCACCGCGAGGATGCCGATGAGGAGCCTGTTGTGGGATTTCCGGGTCGTCTTGATGGGCGCGACCCCCTGATCCTTCAGGGAGAACACCACCTCGCACTTGGCGCACCGCATGGTCGCCTTGTCGAGATCGGTGCGGAATCGATCCTCGGGCACCTCGTACTGTTCCGTACAGTTGGGGCAGATGATTCGCATTGTCCCGGTTTCCCTTTCGGCCCCCATAAATATATTATTTCCGTCCGGCGATCCAATGATTGTGGAGACTTTCTTCGGAGGCCCCGGGGCGGCCCCGACGGATTATGTCCGTGTCCGCGCCGCGGCGCCGTGGATGAGGTGGACCAGCTCACGGCTGATCCCGTCCAGACGGTCCACCGCCTGTTGGATCTGCAGAGAGGCCTGGGCCGTCCGATGACCGCCGCTCGTCAGATCGCCCATGGCGTTGGCGACCTGCTTGATCCCCGCGGACTGCTGCACCGCCGCGCCGGATATCATCCGCGCCTTCTCGGAGGAGTTCTGGAGCACCTGCCCGAGCTCGGCGATGAGGGTGTTCGTGGCGTGAACCGCCCGGTTTCCCTGTGTGCTCTGGTTGATGACCTCGCGGATTTGGCTCGCGGCCTCCTTGCTCTGCTCCGCCAGGTTGCGCACCTCGGAGGCCACCACAGAGAACCCCCGTCCCGCCTCGCCCGCCTTGACCGCCTCGATCCCCGCGTTGACCGCCAGCAGATTGGACTGCTCGGCCACCTCCTTGACGACATTGACGAAATCGGCGGTCTGGGCGAATCGCTCCATGACGCGGACCACCTCCTGGACCGAATCGAGGCCGCGCTTTCCGTGGGAGACCGCGTCGGTGGTGCTCTCGACGACTTCCTGGGAGTGCGCCGCGGTGGTCTGGCTCATCTGATGAATCTCCTCGATGGTGCTGCTCACCTGGGCCACCGCCGAGGCCTGCTCCTCGGCGCTCGCCGAGGCCTCCCGCGACGCCGACGTGAGCCCGGTCACCACCTCCGTCACCGCGTCGGCCTGGGCCTGGACCTTGGCCACCACCATCCGCTGGATCATCTGGACCACCAGCACCACGACGGAGACCGCGGCGATCAGGATGACCGTCATGATCTCCCCGCGGACCCCGAGCTTCCCGAGGGCGAAGCCGAGGTACCCGAGGATGCCGATGGAGGGGATGAACACCGCGAAAAGCTTCGACATCAATCCGTTGCCGTATCGCCATCGCACGAAGAGGTACAAGGAGCTGATAGCGGCGATGGTGATCAATGCGACCGTGAGGTACTCGTTCATGATTTTATTCTCCGAAGAAAATAAAGCACGGTTTCCGCCGAAGTCAATTGTTCCCGGTTAACCGACCGGGAGCGGTGGATTTGGGGGGCTAGATTAGCTAAAAGTCTAAATCAGCGAGGTGCTGAAGTAGCGCTCGGCGCGATCCGGGAGGATGGTGACCACGTTCTTGCCGGGGCCGAGCTTCTTGGCGAGCTGCACCGCGGACCAGACGTTGGCGCCGGCGGAGGGGCCCACGAGGGCGCCCTCTCTAAAGGCCAGGTCCCGGGCGGTGCGGATGGCCGCGTCGTCGGAGACGGTGATCACCTCGTCGATGAGGTTCGTGTCGAGCACCGCGGGGATGAAGCCGTCGCCGATCCCCTGGATCTGGTGCAGCCCGGGCTCGTGACCGAGCAGCGCGGCCGAGTTGACGGGCTCCACCGCGGTGATCCGGATGTTCGGGTCCTTCTCCTTGAGGAAGCTGCCCACCCCCTGAAGGGTGCCGCCGCTCCCCACGCCGGCCACGAAGCCGTGCACCTTGCCCTCCATCTGCCGCCAGATCTCCTTGGCGGTGCACTCGTAGTGGACCTTCGGGTTCAGGGGGTTGGTGAACTGCTGGACATGGAAGTAGGCGTCCGGATCGGAGGACAGGATCTCCTTCACCTTGTCCACCGCGCCGGTCAGGCTCTTGGCGGCCGGCGTGAACACCAGCTCGCCGCCGAAGGCCCGGATGATCTTCCGCCGCTCCTCGCTCATGTCCTCGGGCATGACTAGGAGCACGCGATACCCCTTGTGCACACCGACGAACGCCACCCCCACCCCCATGTTCCCCGAGGTCGCCTCGATGATGGTCATGCCGGGCTTGAGCTCCCCCCGCTTCTCGGCCTCCTCGATGACGAACCGGGCGACCCGGTCCTTGACGCTGCCGCCGGGGTTCAGGTGCTCCGCCTTGGCGTAGACGGGCAGCTCGGCCAGGCTGGCGAGCTCCAGGAGCGGTGTGTTCCCTATGGTGTTCAGAATATTGGTGTAAAACTCCATTTGAATTCTCCCTGAATCGATGCCCTCACTTGAGGAAGGTATCGTAGAACGGCGCGAAGTCCTTTCGGATCTGCTCCTCCGTGAGGCCGTACTTGGCGAGGTCGTACTGGTGGCCGCTGGTGTAGGCCCGCTGTTTCTCGGCGGTCTCCTTGATGGTGGCCGCGAGCTCGGAGGTCATGTCGTCGCCGATGAACTCGACGATCTCCGGCATGAGGTTGTCGAAGTCCTTCATCATACGATCATAGGTGGCGATCTTGATCCGCTTCCGGAGATCCTCGTTCTCCGTGTAGTGCTGTTGGAAGCGGAGACTGAGGGTCAAAAGGCCGTTGTAGAGGCGATTGATGAAGTGGGCGCGCTTCTCCTCCGGCAGCTTCCAGAAGCCGAAGAACCCGTCCAGCACGGTGGTGACCAGGCTGAGCCCGGAGGGGACCGTGGAGAGGGGATCCCGGGCGGTGTAGACGATCTTCGCGTCCGGGAACCGCTCGAGGAACTTGGGCAGCCGGAGCCCGAGGGAGAAGAGCTTGCTCACGATGCGATCGTTCTTCTCGCTCACGAGCACCCGCCGCCACACCTTCTCGAACCAGTCGAAGTCCCGCTTCGAGGTGTCCCGGAGATCGGGATCGAAGAGATCCGTGTAGTCCTTCTTGGACCAGGAGAGCAGGAAGCCGAGGACAAAGAAGCCGTCGAAGTACCGGAACAGGAGCGCCGGGTCGTCCGCCTCCATGCCGGTGAGGCTGGTCTTGTGGGTGGACTTGGGGTGGTGCTTGGCCGGGCTGAACTTCTCCATGAGGGGCATGAACGGCTTGAGGAAGAACTGCATGACGAGGGACGGATAGATCAGCTTCCACAGCCTGGAGCCGGTGCCGAAGCCGTTGTCCACCAGGAACCGCTGCATGAAGGTGGTGCCGCTTCTCGGGTTGCCCACCACGACGATGGGGTTCTTGATCTGCTTCTTCTTGAGAGAGGGGAAGAAGAGGTGATCCAGCATCATATTGAAGGACACGACGAGGTGCAGAAAGAAGATGGCGGTGAAGGCGAAGACGGGACGGATGTAAAGGTGCAGCGCTCCGGCCAGGGCCTTGTGGACTATAAACATTCTCTTGATCATGATGCTCGCTTTCTGTCGACGCTCGGTTCCTTTATCAGGGAGTGGCATCGCCGGTCAGTGGATGAACAGCCGTCATCGGGCCGGGATTTTACGCCTTACAGCTCAAAAAAAAAACCCCTTCCGGGGGACCCGCAATATAGTGGGTGCGGGAGAAGAAAAAGGTTGCACGAAATCCGGCGACGGCGGCTATGATGACCGATGTCACAAAGGAACGGTGACAGAAAGGCCAGGAGATGCCCATCGATTCAATCGCCGACCTGATCGAGCCGGTCCGCACCGCGGGGGTCATGGCCCTCGAGGCCCAGGGCCGGATGGCCACCTCGGATATCGCCCTCAAGCCCGACGACTCCGTCATCACCACGGTCGATCCAATGGTGGAGGGCTTCCTGGTGGAGAAGATCGAGGCCGCCTTCCCCGAGGCCAGTATCCTGGCGGAGGAGAAGGTGCGCTACTTCGACCCCGACCAGCCCTACACCTTTGCCCTCGACCCCATCGACGGCACGGACGCCTTCAGCCAGCGCATGGCCGGGTGGTGCCTCTCCCTCGGGCTCCTCAACCGTGAGCTCGAGCCGATAGCGGGGATCATCTTCGCGCCCCGATTGGATCTCCTGGTGTTCGCGGACGTGGGGCGGCGCGCCATCGTCAACGGCGAGGAGGCCGTCGGCGGCGACAAGTCGGAGCCCCTGTCCGCCAAGTCCAACGTCATGGTCACCTCCAACATCCACCGCCAGCTGGATCTCCGGCGCTTCCCCGGGAAGATCCGGAGCATCGGCAGCGCGGCCCTCCATCTCATCGGGCCGGTGGTCTATCCCAAGGTCTTCGCCGCGGTGGACGGGGGGCGGGGGTACATCTGGGACGTGGCCGGCGCCCACGCCATCGTCCGATCGGTGGGCTACGCGTTCGAGTTTCTCTCCGGAAGGAAGGTGACCTACGAGTCGATGGTCCGGGGGAGCCGGGTGGGGGAGCTGATCCTCGCGGGGCCGGCCCCCCA
>JBNLED010000171.1:0-25367 GCA_050304755.1 Polyangia bacterium
GCCAGTGCGGCCGATGCGGTGGATGTAGTCCTCGGGCACGTGGGGCAGCTCGAAGTTGACCACCAGGGGGAGCTGCTCGATGTCCAGCCCCCGGGCGGCGATATCCGTGGCCACCAGGATGCGGGTCGTCCCCTTCTTGAAGTTGTCGAGGGCCGCAGTGCGCGCGGACTGGCTCTTGTTGCCGTGGATCGCGGCGGCGCTGATCCCGGCCCCCAAGAGCTTCTTGGCCACCCGGTTGGCCCGGTGCTTGGTGCGGGTGAACACCAGCACCCGCCGCCAGTCCTGGTCGAGGATGAGCTCGGTCAGAAGCGCGATCTTCTGCTTCTGCCCCGCCGGGTGAACCAGATGATCCACCTTCTCGGCGGCGGTGTTCCGCGGCGCCACATCGATGGCCGTGGGGGAGCTCAGGAGGCCGTCCGCCAGGCTCCGGATCTCCTTGGAGTAGGTGGCCGAGAAGAGCAGGTTCTGCCGGTGTCTCGGGAGCAGCTTGAGGACCCGCCGGATATCGTGGATGAAGCCCATATCCAGCATCCGGTCGGCCTCGTCCAGGATGAGGACCTCCACCCGGGAGAGGTCGACGGTGCCCTGCCCCGCGTGATCGAGGAGCCGCCCGGGGCAGGCCACGAGGATATCTACTCCGCGGCGGAGGATCTCCTTCTGGGGGTTGATGTTCACGCCGCCGAATACAGCGGTGGAGCGGTGGGGCAGCCGCGCCCCGAGGGTCGCGAAGCTCTCCCGCACCTGGGTGGCCAGCTCCCGGGTGGGGGCGAGGACCAGAACCCTCGGGAGGCGGCCCCGCCGGCTGTCCCGGGAGAGCCGCTGGAGGATGGGGAGGGCGAAGGCCGCGGTCTTCCCCGTGCCCGTCTGGGCGCCGCCGAGGACGTCCCTCCCCGCGAGTATCTCCGGAATGGCCCGGGCCTGGATGGGTGTTGGGTTGGTGTAACCCGCCGTCTGCACGGCGTTGAGAAGCTCGGCGCTGAGTCCGAGGGAATCGAATGACATAGACTACTCCATTGTAAATGACCTACCCGAAGTCCTTCGGGGCCGGTCTAGGCTGTAAATAAAATTGCTCTGAGTGAGGCTGAAAACGGGAGGGTTTCATCCAAACCGAGAAGACGCCGACCGGATGGCGTCAATGAGGGAGTCTCTAACACACTCCGGGGACGGTGAGAAGAAAAATTACCGTCGCCTCTGATATCGGCCGCGATGCCTCATTGCCGGCGGCGGATGGTGCAAAAGCAGTCACAAAAGGATTGAGGAGTGCGAAAAGTACTGGAACACTTATCATTAGAAGTATAAAAGGCGGCCCCATGACACACAAAAACAAGTACACATTACCTCCTGAAAGCCTGTCCAGTAACCTCCCGGACAGCTGGCTGAAGTTCAAGACCACCGACGAGCTCTCCCCGAGCCGGGGCATCATCGGGCAGGACCGCGCCATGCGGGCCGTGGAGGTCGGCCTCAAGGTGAGCACCCGGGGATTCAACATCTTCGCGGTGGGGGAGCCGGGCTCCGGCAAGACCTCCACTCTGGAGCGCATCCTGAAGGAGCGGGCCAAGAGCGAGCCGCTGCCCGAGGATCTCTGCTACGTCTACAATTTCAATACACCGGATCGGCCCCGACCCCTCCTCCTCCCCGCCGGCAAGGGGCGGGAGTTCGCCAAGGACATGGAGCGGGTGATCAAGGAGCTGGAGCGGATGATCCCCAGGGTGCTCTCGGAGGGATCCTTCGGTCACATCCGCGCGGGCATCCTGGCGGAGACGCGAAAGCGGGCCGGGGATCTCATCAAGCGGGCCTCGAAGGCCGCCGACAAGCTCAGCCTCAAGATCGAGGAGGAGGCGGACAACCTGCGGGTGATCGCCGTGGAGAAGGGGGTCCCCCTCGACGAGGAGGCCTTCGAGCGGCTGCCCAAGTCCAAGCGGAACCGCATCGAGGCCAACCTGATGTCCTTTCAGGAGCACCTGGACGCCTTCACCTACGGCCGGCGGCAGCTGGAGCGGGACCACCGGAAGCGGATCCTCGACGCCGAGATCCGGATGGTCACGCCCATCGCCAAGGATTTGATCGACGAGATGGCGTCCCGTTACCGGCGGTTCAACCACTCCCTCGTCGACTTCCTGATGGAGGTCCGGGAGTCCATCCTGGAGAACCACCGCGCGTTCATGCCCCCGGACGAGGAGGGGGAGAACGAGGAGAAGCTGCTCGACGAGCCGCCGCCGCTGGATCCCCACCGGGTCTACCAGGTGAACGTTGTCGTGGATCGCTCCCATCAGGAGGGGGCGCCGGTGGTGCTCGAGCGGGTCCCCACCGCGGCCAACCTCTCGGGCTATTTCGAGTATCGAGAGACCCAGGGGGGGCTCGTGACCGACCACACGATGATCCGGGCGGGGTCGCTCCACCAGGCCTGCGGCGGGTATCTGCTGCTCCAGGCCGGTGAGATGCTCTCCCACGAGAACGCCTGGGAGAGTTTGAAGCGGGCCATCCGTCACCGGGAGATACGCGTGGATGAGGGGTTCGGTCCGTCGGAGGGGCGGCCGCGGATCGCCGGGATGATGAAGCCGGGGGCCGCCGTGCTCAACCTGAAGGTCATCCTCGTGGGAAGCCCGGAGTCGCTGTTCTTCCTCCGGGCCGAGGACGAGGAGTTCGGCCGGCTGTTCAAGATCAGGGCGGACTTCGAGCCCTCCATGCCCCGCACCCGGACGAGCGTCACCAAGCTCGCCGGCTTTCTGGGGCAGGTCTGTGAGGAGGAGGGTCACCTGCCCCTTCACCGCAGCGGCGTGGCCCGCCTGGTGGAGTACGCTTCGAGACGCGCCGGTAACAAGACGCGGATGACCACCCGCCGGGCAGAGCTCCTCGATCTGCTGGCGGAGGCCAACGCCGTGGCGCTCAAACGGCGGGCCCGCTCGATTCTGGATCGGGACATCCAGGAGGCCCTCGACGACAAGGCGGAGCGGGACGGCGCCCTGGTGGACGCCCTCGACCGGGAGATCCGGGAGGGCACCATCCTCATCCAGACCCGGGGCGAAACCGTGGGGCAGGTCAACGGCATCGCCCTCTACGATATGGTGGGGACCTCCTTCGGCATCCCGGTCCGGATCACCGCCCGCACCTACGCGGGGCGGCAGGGCATCGTGAACATCGACCGGGAGGTGCGGCTCTCCGGCGCCATCCACGACAAGGGGGCCCTCATCCTCATCGGCTATCTGGGGGGGCGCTTCGCCCAACAGCAGATGCTGGGGTTCTCCGCCTCCATCACCTTCGAGCAGTCCTACGACGAGATCGACGGCGACTCCGCCTCGGCGGCGGAGATCTACGCCCTCCTCTCCTCCCTCTCCGGGTGTCCCATCCGGCAGGGCATCGCCGTCACCGGATCGGTGAACCAGCTGGGGGAGATCCAGCCCATCGGCGGCGTCAACGAGAAGATCGAAGGGGTGTTCCGCGTCTGCAAGATCCAGGGGCTGAAGGGGGAGCAGGGGGTGGTCATCCCCAAGTCCAACGTCAAGAATCTGGTGCTCTCGCAAGAGGTCATCGAGGCCGTGAGCGCCGGGAAGTTCAACATCTACGCCATCACCCACATCGACCAGGGCATCGAAGTCCTCACCGGGAAGCCCGCCGGCCGCCTCCGCAAAAACGGCACCTGGACCCCCGGCAGCATCAACGCCCTCGTCCAGTCCCGCCTCGCCGAGCTCCACGCCGCTGTGCAAAGAGAGAGGCCCGTCTCCTCGAACCTGTAGCGAAAAAAGGGGCGGCTCAATAGTATCCTGTAAGCCTCATGGATCGCGCCTGAGATCCAAGGACACTCGAGAGCAGTCCGATCGGTCCAATCGGTCCTATCCGTCCCATGAAAAGCGGCAAGCGATCTACAGCGAAATCTGAGATCCGAGCTCCATAATCCGCCGGGACGGGATATTGAAGAACGCCGTCGGACGGACCGCGTTGCGGGACAAGAAGGAGAATATCCCCGTCCGCCATCGGAGCATCTTGTTGCGGTTCTCGGCGAGGACGGTCTCGTTCCCCAGGAAGAAGGTGGTGTACTCCAACGGCAGTGACGGTGTCTCCGGGCTGGCGAGGAGGGAGACCACGTCCGGATTCTCCATGAACCCGTACCGCGCGACAATCCGTACGAATCCCTCCTTCAACGATTCGACGGTCACCCGGCGGGACGCCTCCACATAGGGGACCTCCTCCGTCAGAATGGTGAGGAGGATGACCTTGTCGTGGACCACGTGGTTGTGCAGGAAGTTGTTCATCAGGGCCGGCGGGGTGCCCTGGGAGTTGCTCGTCATAAAGACCGCCGCGCCGGGCACCCGCCGCATGGGCTCCACATTCATGATCTCGAAGAAGTCGTCGAGGGGCACGATGCCGTCTTTAATCTGTCGCCCGAGAAGCATCCGTCCCTTTCGCCAGGTAGTCATGACAAGGAAGACCGACGCCGCGATGACGAGGGGGAACCAGCCGCCCTGCGGGACCTTGACGATGTTGGAGGCGAAGAACGCGAGATCCACCATCAGGAGCCCCGCGGTGAGCCCCAGGCTCCGCAGCTTCCCCCATCCCCAGAGACGCTGCGCCACGACACACGCGAGCAGCGTGGTGATGACCATGTCCGTGGTCACCGCGACCCCGTAGGCGGCGGCGAGCTTCGAGGACGAGCCGAAGCCGAGGACCAGACCGATGGTGGAGAACATCAGTATCCAGTTGATCGCGGGGACGTAGATCTGCCCGATCTCCGTCGAGGAGGTGTGCAGGATCCGCATCCGGGGGAGGTAACCGAGCATGGAGGCCTGCCGCGTCAAAGAGAATGCGCCGGAAATAACCGCCTGGGAGGCGATGATGGTGGCGCCGGTAGCCAGCACGAGCAGGGGGATGAGGGCCCACGAGGGGGCCATCCGGTAGAACGGGTTGGAGACGGCCTCGGGGTAATTCAGCAGCAGCGCCCCCTGGCCGAAGTAGTTGAGCAGCAGCGCCGGGAGCACGAGGACGAACCAGGTCAGCCGGATGGGCTTCGCCCCGAGGTGTCCCATGTCCGCGTACAGGGCCTCACCGCCGGTGACCACCAGGAACACCGCCCCCAGGATGACGAAGCCGTGCAGCTGGTTGTGGATGAAGAAGGATATCCCGTAGGCGGGGATCACGGCCCGGAGCACGCCGGGGTTTTCCAGTATCTGGCGCAGCCCCATGACGCCCAGCACGGAGAACCAGATCATGTTGAACGGCCCGAATATAACGCCGATCCGCCCGGTGCCCTTCTTCTGCACCAGGAACAGTCCCACCAGAATACAGATGGTGGCGGGGACGACGAACCGCCCCAGGGAGGGGGCCGCGACCGCAAGACCGTCCATGGCGCCGAGGACCGAGATGGCCGGGGTGATCATCCCGTCCCCATAGAGCAGGGACGCGCCAAACAGGCCCAGCATCGTGATCAGCACGCCGGTGAGCTTGGTCCGCGACTTCCCGCGGGACGCAAGGGCCATCAGGGCGAGGATCCCCCCTTCGCCCCGGTTGTCCGCTCTCGTGACGTATCCGAGATACTTGAAGGAGATGACGATCATGAGGGCCCAGAAGACCAGCGACAGCACACCGAGCACGTTATCGCCGGTCATGGTCACGGCGTGCTCCCCGTTGAAGCACTCGCGAATCGCGTAGAGGGGGCTCGTCCCGATATCCCCATACACCACCCCGAGGGAGGCCAGGCAGAGCTTGGCGAGGTATTTCCCCTTCGGGGCCGCTTTCTTGTGTCCGTTTTCCTGTTCCGCAGCCGATTCGCTCATCTTCTCCATTCCCGTCAATTCAGGGTATCCACACGCGGGTCCCTACACCCTTCGAGCCTATACCACAACGGAAAACCGTCACCAACACAACATATACAGTGATACAAAGGGCCCTCCCGCGGACCAGGATCGCGCCGTCCGAACGGCGGCGGGCGACTATTCCTTCTTTTCGTTTCCCGGCAGCATCACCACCTCCACCCTCACCGGAACGATACCGTCCTTCACCATGTCGAGCCGCTCCGCCGCCTTTCGGGAGAGATCAATGATGCGGTTTTTATGGCTGTAAGGCCCGCGGTCGTTGATGCGAACCTCGACGGACCGGCGGTTGACGAGGCTGGTGACGCGGACCACGGTACCGAAGGGGAGGGTCCGGTGGGCCGCCGTGAGCTTTTCCCTGTCGTAGCGCTCGCCGCTGGCGGTCTTGTTGCCGTGGAGGGAATCCGCATAGTAGACGGCCATCCCCTCATTCGCGTCGCCGGGGGCCGACGTCGGTCCGAGATACATCGCGCTGCACGCGAGGAGGGTGGATTGAATCACAGCAAACAGCATTTGGCATATACCCCGATTCATTGACCTTGGAATTCTAGTATTTATTTGGGTTTCGGGCAAAAAAGTTAGGAACCTGTCAATACCTCTTGACATTGAAGCGGATACAGCCATACTCGCCGGTCTTGGAAACTCTGTGAATTTTGGGGTTTCCGTATGGCTGAGTTTGGTTATATAATCGCTCTGCCGGTAAAATCGATCGTTTTCTACCGGGAGCAGAAGGAAAAGGAAAAGATGGCGGTAAAAGTTCGACTGTCTCGTGCCGGTGGAAAGCACAGACCGTTTTATAGAGTTGTTGTTGCTGACGAGCGTGCTCCTCGTGATGGCCACTTTCTGGAGCTTGTTGGGACGTACGATCCCAAGACCGAGCCGGCTCAGGTTTTGCTGAAGCGTGAGCGCATCGACTACTGGCTCTCCAAGGGAGCAAAGGCCTCACAAACGGTTTCGGAGCTGCTTCGTCGCGAAGTGAAGAATAGCTGATTCGGTTGTTGAGACATCGCCCGTAGTGGGCGGTAGGGGGAGGGACTTTTTGCCCCGAGTGCCGGAGACAAGGTGAGAGGCGGCGACGATTCGCGTCGCCGTTTCGAGTGGTAAACAGGCGAACGTGGAGGACCCGCAGATAGCCTCAAGCCCCTTTTGTGGAATGTGAAGGTGGGATGATGCAGATGAAAGACCTTATCGAGTTCATGGCCAAGGCTCTAGTTGACAATCCCGACTCGGTTGAAGTTCGAGAGATCGAAGGCGAGCAGTCCTCGGTCATCGAGCTGCGAGTTTCGAGGGAGGATCTGGGCAAGGTAATCGGGAAACAAGGGCGCACGGCCAGAGCAATGCGCACCATTTTGAGCGCGGCATCGACGAAGCTCAGGAAAAGAGCGGTGCTCGATATCATCGAGTAGCGGGCCCAAGACTGATCAGTGGCTGCCGACTCAATTGATGCGCTCGTAGAGATCGGTATCATCGGACGCCCTCACGGTGTGGGGGGCGAAATTCGTATTTTTTTACACAATCCGAGCTCTGCGATTTTGGAAAAATCCTCTTCTATTCTCCTCGTTTCAGCTAAAGACAAGGACACGAGGGCGTTCGAGGTGAGCTCCATTCGCCAGGGCAACAAGTGCCTCCTGGTGAAGCTTCGCGGCGTCGAGAAACGCGATATCGCCGAGACGCTAAAGGGCGCGAAGGTATGTGTCCGTCGCGAGGCGCTCCCTCCCGTCGCCGAAGATGAATTCTATGTCGCCGACCTCATCGGTCTCGAGGCGTGGGAGGGGGACACCCTGCTCGGCCGGGTGACCGCCAGCCGGCCCCAGGCGGGGATCGAGGTGGTGACGGTACGCGGCGATCGTGAGGAGATCGAGATTCCGCTAGTGGATGATTTTATCATCGATATCAACATCGCAGGCGGCCGGATTCAGGTGTTCGATACGGCGATGCTGCCCCGAATTTCTGTACGCAACCACAGGACCTGATTCAATAGAATGTCTTTTAAATTTCGCATTGTGACCCTGTTTCCGGAGCTGTTCGACGGTTTTCTGGAGGCCAGTCTCATCGGGAAGGCTCGTAACAGCGGTCTAATATCCATCGAGCTCATCGATCTGAGGGGGTTCGCCAGAGACAAGCACAGGAGCGTCGATGACGCCCCCTACGGCGGCGGCGCCGGTATGGTGATGCTGGCGGAGCCCATCTGCGATATGCTGGACAGCCAGCCGGATGCCCACCGGGTGCTGCTCTCCCCCAAGGGCACGCCCTTCACGCAGAAAGCGGCCGCGGCCCTCCTCGAGAGGTCGCCCCTCCTCCTCTTCTGCGGTCGCTACGAAGGGGTGGATCAGCGCGCCCGGGAGGCGTTCGACGCCGAGATATCCCTCGGCGACTTCATCCTGAACGGCGGCGAGGTGGCCGCCATGGCCATCATGGAAACCGTATCCCGTCTCGTACCGGGGGTGGTGGGGAACTACGACTCGACGATAGAGGAGTCCTATTCACAGGGGCTCCTCGAGTACCCCCAGTACACCCGCCCGGAGGTGGTCCGCGGGAAGCGCGTCCCGCCGATCCTGCTCTCCGGGGATCACGGCAGGGTCGCTCGATGGCGCCGCGCCCAGTCCCTTTACCGTACCCACGTCAGGCGCCCCGATCTCCTGGATAGGATCGCGTTGACGCCAGAGGATCAGGCGCTGCTCGAAGAGGCCCGAAACGAAGCCCAGCTGAAAGCGAAAGAGGAAGACAGTGACCGTGAAACCTGAGGTTCACATCGCCCTGCTGCACCACCCTGTCGTCAACAAGGAGGGGCGGATCGTCTCCACCGCCGTGACCAATCTCGACATCCACGACAACGCGAGGAGCGCGCGGACCTTCGACGTGGCGAGCTACCACATCGTGACCCCCCTGGACGCACAGGTGGAGTTGGTCACCCGAATTCTCGGCCACTGGCGGGAGGGCTTCGGCGCCAAGCGCGTCCCGAACCGGGTGGACGCGATGAACCTGGTGCACATCAGCCGCTCCTTCGATGACGTCCTGACCGCGGTCAAAGCCGAGCGGGATGTGGCCCCCTTCGTCATCACCACCTGCGCCCGTCAGCGGGAGGAGGTGACCCGGTTCGGGGAGATGCGCCGCCGAATGGCCGAGGACGCGAGCCTCCCGTACCTCATCCTGTTCGGCACCGGCTACGGCCTAGCGGATGAAATCTTCGATCGATCGGACGCTCTGTTGGAGCCCATCGGCGATCCGGCGGGGTGGAATCACCTCTCGGTCCGGTCCGCGGTGGCCATCACGCTGGATCGGCTGCTCGGGAACCGGTGACCTTCCCTTCGGCCTGTGAATAAAACCCGTTTTGGGTTAACCTACCAAAATAGTGTCCGATATCACTTGAAAGATGTTTTATAAAAGGGAACCCTTGGCAGACTGAATAGCACTTCGAAGAGCCGTCATCGAACCTTAAGCGCTTGGAGGAGATGAGATGGGGGATACGAAAAATAAACCCCAAAAAAAACAGAGTAAACATGCCACCCTCTTGTGGGGGATGGATGACGCCGGGAAGGATAGAAACGCGCTCCCTGAGGATTCGCCGCTACGCCGAGAACCATCAGAGGATTCGGAGAGCAAGGTTTCGGATAAGACCGGCACAACCGCTCCAGATGATGGGAGCGAGGAGGAGATCGAGGATCTCGGCCTGGAGCAGCTGAGAGCCAAGTGGGAGAAGCGGAACGCCGAGCAGAAACGGAAGAAGGACGTGGGGAGCACCAAAGTCGGACGTCCGGGCGACGCCACCCCCCCGGACAAGCCGAAAAGCCCGGGCGACGCCAAGACCCAGGCCAAGCTGAAAAGCCCGGGCGACACAAAAAAAGCAGACAAGGCTCGGACCGCCCGATCCGCCGCGGCCATAAAGACCTTAAAAAAAGATTTCAGCCGGGCGAAAACCCTCTTGGCGACGCCGGATAAAGCCGGAACCGAGGTCAAGCCGAAAGGCGCCGACAGCGCCAAACGTCCGGCCTCGAAAATCAGTTTCGACAAGTCCAGAACCCTCAAGGCGCCACCGGCCAAGGCGGCACCCCCGGGAAAACCCAAACCCGTCAACCCGTTCTCCAGAAAGCCGTTGAACAAAACCGTTCTAGGGGGTCCCAGGGTCGTCCTGAAGACGCCCAAGTCTGCGATTGGAAAGGAGTCCCAGGGCGCCAGATCTAAAGTCTCCCCGGAGCGCGCCAAAACGCTGTTGGGCACAACCGCGGCGGCTACAAAGAAGGACGCTCCCGCGACATTGAATTCATCCGAGGCCGAAAAGAAGATCCCCGAGCCGCTCCCCGTTGAGGATCCCGCGACGATGAAATCCGAGGCCGAGAAGAAGATTCCCGAGCCGGCTCGCGTGGAGGATCCAGCGACGCTGGAATCCGAGGCCGCGAAGAAGATTCCCGAGTCGGTCCCCGTGGAGGATCCCGCGACGCTGGAATCCGAGGCCGGGCCGACGATCCCCGAGCCGACGATCCCCGAGCCGGCCCCCATGTCGGCGGAGGCGATGCCGGAGGTGTCGGCGCCCGCCCCCGGGGACGACATGGAGATTCCCATAACAACGGGCGAGGAAGCCGCGAGCGCTGAGGACGCGTTTCCCGAGGCCATCGATATTCCCATTATCGATGATGTCGAGGAATCGAGTGAATCCGAGGCGTCGTCCCAGGACGAGCGCGTCACCCTTCCCGTGATCGGAGATACCGGCGACCGGACGGAGGCGCCGAATACAGCAGAGCGAGTGCCCGTCACGTCGGGTGATTCAAAGCATCGGGGCATCCCCAAAATCCTCATTGCGATTGTAGGCGTTGTCCTGCTGGTCGGGGCGGCCGCTCTCGTATGGTTCGTTTTTCTCGATGTCGGCGCACCCTTCACGGCGTCTCATGTCGCGGCCCCCCCGCCGACAGAGCAACCCGCCGCTGCGGAGGCGATCCGGCCGAAGCCACCGAAGCCGACCCCACCGGCGCCCTCCCAGGCGGCACCGCCGAAGCCGACCCCACCGGCGCCCTCCCAGGCGGTGCCTCCACCGAAGCCGACCCCAGCGCCCGAACCGGCCGAGGCGCCGGACGAGGCCGAGGGCCAGGAGGCGCGCGGCGCGAAGGGGGACCCCGATGACGCCGCGGAGCCAGCGGAAGGCGAGGAGGCCGGGGCAACAACAAAGCGTCCCGCCGGGGAGGCTGAGGACGCGGCGGGGGACGACGATACCGTGTTGATTCAACTCAGCGGCGCACCGAGGCATGCCGAAGTATTTATCGACGGGAAGCGTGCCAGACCCCCGTACCGAGTCCCGAAGCGGAAGAAATCCGTCAAGATTGAGGTGCGGAAGGAGGGATTCTCTCCCTTGGTGAAACGGGTCGTGCCCAACCGGGACAAGGTCATCAGAGCTCGGATGAAACGGGAATAGACCACGATTTTTCGTCGCTGATTCCAATCGGCAGCCATGAATACATCGCGGGACGACCGCTGTGCGGAGATCGACCGCTAGACTAGAGTTTCGACATTTTCAGGGCGACTGGTTCCGGCGCCTCCCCCGCCCCGGGCGGCGACCAGGGGACCGGCCACCCCGGTGGAGACGACGCCGTTCTGGGTGGCGAAAGAGAAGAGCACGTAAGCGAACTCTTCTCTCTGGGCGAGGGCGAACCGAAGGTTCTGGTCGAGGTCGAGGTCGAGGCCAAGGCGGAAGAGCCGACGGCGCATACCGAAAACAGGGCGAAAAAGAGCGCCCATATATAGTCCATGGAGTTCGTGCTATTGATGGTGTATCCTCATCTTCTCAACCGCACAGGTCGCGATGAGGTCAGCAGGCGGGCTGCTGGCAGGTGCCCGGGCAGGCGTCCCCGTCCTCGGTGTTGCCGTCGTCGCACTGCTCGACGCCCATGTTGACAAACCCATCGCCGCAGGTCGCTGGGACGCAGCCGGTCAAACAGCTGTCCCAATCGCTCCGGTTGCCGTCGTCGCACGCCTCCACGCCCGCCTGGACGAACCCGTCGCCGCAGGTCGCCGCCTTGCAGGAGGTGGTGCATTCGTCCGAGTCGTCGTCGTTGCCGTCATCGCAGGTCTCTACGCCTCGCCGGACGAAGCCGTCGCCGCACCGGGCCGGCGTGCAGTCGTTCAGGCACCCGTCGAGGTTGTCATCGTCGCCGTCATCGCACGCCTCCACGCCGTGCAAAACGTACCCGTCGCCGCAGAAGGACGGGGCGCAGCTCCCAGGGCATTCGTCCGAGTCGTCGTCGTTGCCGTCGTCGCACGCCTCCCCCTCCTGCAGGATGCCGTCGCCGCATCGGGCGAGCCTGCAGGCGTTGGTGCAGGCATCGTCGTTATCGTCGTTGCCGTCGTCGCACTCCTCCACTCCGACCTGGACAAACCCATCGCCGCACACCGCCTCCACGCAGGTCGGGAGGCAGGCGTCGTCGTTGCGATCATTGCCGTCATCGCACGCCTCGACGCCCTCTTGGACGACCGCGTCGCCGCAGACCGCTGTCCGGCAGATGTTCAGGCAGGCGTCCCTGTCTTCATCGTCGCCGTCATCGCACTCCTCCAGAGGATCGAGGACGCCGTCCCCGCAGGTCGCGATCCTGCAGTCCGCGGGGCAGCCGTCGCCGTCCTCGTCGTTGCCGTCGTCGCAGAACTCCCACCCCCGCCGGACGAAGCCGTCGCCGCACCGGGGGTCCTCGCAGGTCTCCAGGCATGCGTCCCGGTTGTCGTCGTTGCCATCATCGCAGGATTCCCCCGGGCCCGCGAACCCGTCGCCGCAGGAGGCCGCGACGCAAGTGTTCAAGCAGGCGTCGGTGTTGTCCCCGTTTCCGTCGTCGCACTCTTCTACCCCCGCCCAGACGTAGCCATCCCCGCAGGTCGCATTGATAAGGGAGTTGAGACAGCTGTCGGTGTTGCTCGCGTTGCCGTCATCGCACTCCTCGTCGCCCTGAACGATACCGTCACCCTCTCCTCCGGGAACACAGGAATTGGAGCACTCGTCGTCGTCGATAGAATTGCCGTCGTCACAGGTCTCCACCCCCTGACGGATGATCCCATCACCACACCGGGCGATCTCGCAGGCGATGGTGCAGGCATCGTTGGTGATGTCGTTCGCGTCGTCGCACTCCTCCACACCCGTCCAGACGTAACCGTCTCCACATCCCGCGAACAGGCAGCCGACGCACCCGTCGGTGTTGCTCATGTTGCCGTCGTCGCACTCTTCATCGTTGTTGACGATCCCGTCACCGCAAATCGGGAGGGTGCACCGATTCGTGCAGCCGTCCGAGTGGCAATCGTTTCCGTCGTCGCACTGCTCCCCGTCCTGGAGCTCGCCGTCGCCGCAGGTCGGGCCGGGCATGTCGGAGTCCCACGGGGATACACTATCGCTATCCGCGTCGGTGTCTGCATCTGAATCCGCGTCTGCATCTGAATCCGCGTCCGTATCCGAATCCGAATCCGCATCCGAATCTGTATCGGTATCCGTGTCCGCGTCGGTATCTGCGTCCGCGTCGCCGTCGGCGTCGGTATCTGCGTCCGCGTCCACATCAGTGTCGCCCTCGCCACCGCTATCGGCGGTGTCCCCGTCTCCGGGCGCATCGCTCTCGTTGTCCGAAGCCGGATCCGTCCGGTACACTGAATCGGTGTCTGTTGATGTCTCCGACGGCTTTCGAACATTCTTGCACGCCGGGGCGAGGATCACTGTAAGGAGAACCGATATCACTGCGTTTCGAAACCACATACCTAAGCCTTTCTGTAAGATGGACAGGTCAAGTGTAGCGGCTATCCCGACGGGCCTCAAGCATCCGGTGCGCTATCGCGCTATCCGCATATCAGGAACCGTCAGGCGCAGAGCGCTCCGATGAGAACGGTTCGTTCAGCTCGCGATCAGTCGCCCCATTAGGCCGGAAGAGGCGAAGAGTGAGGAAGGGGCCGCTCAGAGGGAGCGCGTTCCCGCGGGCGCTTTCTCCAGCGCGGCGAGCTGGCTCTTGAGGCGCTCCACCTGCAGGCTGAAGGCCTCGATGCGGGCCTCGAGGATCTGCGGGAAGGGGTTGCCGTCGGTCTCGATGGAGAGGAACGGGAGCTTCGAGATGCTGCCGTTGAGCGACTGGATCTTCGCCCCCAGGTGGGGATCCACGGCCCGCTTGGTCTCCATGGTGGACTCCGCCGAGAGCACCGCCTCGATGACCCGGGTGGGCATGCAGGCGAAGGGGCCGATGGAGATGACGCCGTCGAGGGTGTCGAGCATCTCCCGGAAGTAGTTCCCCACTACCAGGATGGACTCCCCCCGGAACCGCACGTCGAAGAAGTTCTCCCCCACCTTCAGGATCTCGTCGATGTCAATGAACTCGTACTCGTAGAGCCCGGACTTGGCGAGGACGGACTTGATCTTCTTCTCGAGCCGCGCCTGGAGCATGAGCTTCAGGCTGAACTGCAGCCGGTCCCCGATGCTGAAGTGGGGCTCGTAGATGCCCCGCTTGACGATGTTGTCCACGTACTTGAGCCACTCGAAGAAGTGGGACCGCTTGACCACGATGCCGCGGGACGAGAGCCGCTCCACCAGATCCTGGCAGGAGAAGTAGTCCCGCCGGACGAAGATCTCCCCCATGAGCCCCACCTTGGGCACCTCATCGAGGGACTTGGATAGCGGGATGGCCGCGAGGTTCCGGGCCACCACCTCCAGCACCTCGTAGAGCTGCTTGGCGCGGCCGCTCGATACGGTGTCGATGATGCGCCGCCACTCCGCGTCGAACACGGCCCGGGCCGCGGCCTTGTCCTCGGCGATGACATCGAGGGCGATCTTGATGTCCTCCATGACGTCCGCGGTGACGAACGCCTTGAGCACGTTGAGCCGATCCACCCCGGTGAACGCCTTGTAGGAGTAGCCCTTCTCCGCGTTCAGGCTGAACAGGGTGACGTTCCGGATGTGCCCTTTTTTGATGAGGTCGTGGAAGAAGACCTTGTACTGGGGGAAGCGGCAGTTCCCCGGGGTGAAGGGCATGAAGTAGGCGAGGAGCTCGTCCGGGTTCTCGCGGTGCTCCAGATACTTGAGCAGGCCCCCCACGGTGAGCAGCAGCGGCAGGCACTCCTTGCAGGTGGTGTGGGAGCGGCCGAGCTTGAGATCCTCGTGGTCGTACACCGGGACCGCCTCGGACCGCACGCCGATCCCCTGGAACGCCGCCACCAGCGCCTCGGTGGAGAGCGCCCCCATGGAGGGGACCAGCACCTTGACCCGCTCGTCGAAGAAGCTCACCTCGTCGCCGTCGGAGGTGCTGTAGTGGGGGATACTCCCCTTGAAGTAGGCCCTGGCCGGGGTGAAGGGCGCCTCCTGTTCGTCCCCCTTGCCGAGCTCCAGGTACCGCGTGACGATATCGAGGAACGCATCGATGCGGGTGTTGACCCCGGCGTCCGCGGTGTGGCTGTCGAGCTCCAGGGTCAGGGACGGCTTGGTCTTCATGATGTTGCGGAAGTGGGTGAGGAGGAACGAGTCCGGCCCGCAGCTGAAGTTGGTGATGAACGCCCCGAAGAGCTGCGGGTGCCGCTTGACGAACCGGGCGGCCTTGAGGAGCTCCTGGCCGATGGCCCAGCACATGTCCGGATCCGCCGGCTCGTCCTCGAAGGGCAGCGCGTCCCACGGGATGACCAGCGTGCCCCGGGAGGCGAACTTGGTGGGGATGCCCAGGTTGGCATCGCCCGAGAAGGCATTGTAGGAGCGACCGAAGAGCACCACGGCGGTCTTCTCCGGGTTGTTCCGGAGCTCGTCCAGGACCCGGAGCCCCATCTCCTTCAGGGAGGCCTTGAATTGATCCTGGGCGCGGCACGCCTTGTCGTACGCGGCGAGGGCCCTCCGCTTGGGGACACCGAGCTGCTTGGCGATGCCCACGAACGCCTTGCTCGTGGCGTCGAGGCCCTTCCAGAAGTCGAGCACCGGGGTGATGAGGGTCACGTCCTTCAGCAGATCCTTGAACGCGGACTTGAGGTAGTACGCCTCGCTCTGGAGCAGCACACAGGTGCTCTGGCGCTCCCGCTCGGTGCTGATGTTGTTGACCACCGACAGGGACATGATCTTGGGGATGAAGAGGTAGTCCACCCCCCGGTCGAGCAGATCCGCCACGAACCCGTGGGCGAGCTCCCCGGGGTAACAGAAGGCCGAGCGGCGGCGCTTCTGGCCCGAGGCCCGGGGCTTTTCCGCCAGCACCACCTCCAGGCCGAGCTCGGTGAAGAAGGTGTGGTACAGGGGATAGAAGGTGTTGGTGAAGTAGGACTTGGAGACGCCGATGCGCTTTTGCCCGCGGATCTCGGAGAGGGGCGCCTCCCGCTCGAACACCTGCTTCTGCCGCCACCGCACCATGTCCAGCTCGGACACCTTGGCGGTGATGCGGTGCTGCCGATTGTAGTATTTATCGCAGGCGCCGCCGAAGGGGATCTTACGGCCGTCGATGACGGGCACGGCTATTTCGCACCGCCGGTCGCACTTCTCCTTGCCCCCCTTGCAGATGAAGGGCTTGGCGTAGGTGATCTCCCGATCCGCCAGCGCCTTCAGATCGAACCGCCCGGCCTCGGCGAGCCCGTTCGCGATCCGATCCTGCACCTCGAGGGCCACGCCGAAGGCCCCCATCAGCCCCGGGTTGGGGGGCACCACGATCTCCCGATCGATGAGGGAGGCCATGGCGAGGGGCACCGCCTTGTTGTAGCAGACGCCCCCCTGGACGAAGATCTTCTGGCCCACGGGCCGCTGCCCCTTCACCCGGTTCACGTAGTTCATGCAGATCGAGTAGACGAGGCCCGCCACGATGTCTGCCTTGGCGATGCCCTCGTGGGTGGCGGTCTTGATGTCGGAGCTGATGAAGGCGGCGCACTGGTCGTTGAAGTTGGGCGGGTGCTTCCCCGTGAGGGCGATGGCCTCGATCTCGGTGTGGCCGATGCCGAGGCTCTCGTAGGCCGACTCCTCCAGGAACGACCCGGTGCCCGCCGAGCACGCCTCGTTCATGGCGTAGTCCGAGGGCACGCCGTTCGTGAGGTGGGTGTACTTGGCGTCCTGGCCGCCGATCTCGAAGATGGTGTCCACCTCCGGATCGAAGTAGGCGGCGCCGGTGGCGTGGGCGATGATCTCGTTGATCACACAGGTGGCGGACGCGTGGAGCCCCGCGATGTGGCGGCCGGACCCGGTGACCCCGAGGGCGGCTACCTCCACCGGGGCCTTCAGCTGTTTCTGAAGGGAGGCGTACACCTGCCGCGAGGCGGTGACCGGATCCCCGTTGGTGCGGAGGTACTCAGAGGCGAGCACCGCCCGATCCGAGGTCCGGAGCACCACGCCCTTGGTGGTGGTGGAGCCCACGTCCAGGCCCACGATGCAGGTGTCCCCCCGCTTGGCGACGCCGGCCTTGTCGCTCTTGAACGACACCAGCGGCGCGGCCTCCTCGATGGGGGTGAGGAAGCTGAACGACGAGACCCCCTCCGAGAAGAGCCGCTCCTCCCGGACGTCGAAGGGCACCTCTTTTTCGAGGGCGAAGCAGGCGGCCCCCAGGGCCTCGAAGGTGTCTGCGGTCTCCGGGATGTGGAGCCGGTCCACCCGATCCCTCAGATAGTTCATCACCACCTGATTTTTGGTGACCCCGCCGACGGCGATGACCTCTTTCTTCTCCATCTTCTCGAGCAGCTCGGAGATCTTCTCGGCCATCATCTCGCAGAGCCCCGCGGCCACCCGGCCCGCCGGGATCCCCTTGTTGAGGGCGTGGGTGCAGTCGCTCTTGCAGAAGACCGAGCACCGGCCGGAGACCGGGTAGATCTCGGCGGTCTCGGCGAGGGCGATGGCCTGGTCCGCGGAGATGTCCATCCTTTTTGTCTGCTGCAGGAAGAACTCCCCGGTGCCGGACGCGCACTTATTGCCGGTCTCCACGGAAGCGATGGTGCCGTCTTTATTGAGCACGTACGAGATGAAGCTCTCCGCCCCGAGGCTCACGAGGGCCGCGAAGCCGCCCCCCTCCTCGGAGCGCCGCCTCTCGAAGGCGAGGGCGTGCTCGATGGCCTCCGCCTCGGTGACCGAGGTGGCCCGGACGATCTCCTTGAATTTGCGCCCCGTGAACGCGCCGAAGCACGACGCGTCGGGAGAGATCTCCTTCAGTATCGCTTTCAGCGCCTCCCGGGGATTGCTGCCGTGACCATGGGAGAACGCCCGCGCTATCTCAACGCTGCCTCCCGTTTCGTGGAGCTCGACCACTTTGATATTCGAAGCACCAAGACAGATTCCTATGGCTTTTCGACCCATTCTCTTTTTCTCCTCAACCGAGTGTTTGTCTCCATATAACACACAGATCGGCCATTTTGGTCTCGGCTAGCACAAACCGCATGCGATTAAAAGATAAATTGAATTCAGCGGCGCATCCAACCCCCCGGCGGTGACGGCGGTACCTGGATCATTGTCCCAGCCCGGCAAATGGGGTAAAAGGAGAGACAACGGCCGGGATCGACGCATCCCGGACCGGGAGCGAGGAGCACAACATGACGACACCTTTAATCGGCGTTCCACTCTTCGGCATCGGCATGACCGAGTGGATTATCATCGGAGCGGCCATCCTGCTCTTCTTCGGCGCCACCAAGCTGCCGAAGCTGGGCAAGGGGCTCGGAGAGGGGATCCGCAACTTCAAGAAGGGGATCAAGGGGGAGCTCGACGAGAATGGCAACGCCATCGAGAAGACGGATTCCCCTGAGAGACCGGCGCACGAGGAAAAACCCACCACTGAAGCGTAACGCTCATCGCGCACCATGAAAGTCACCCCCGTCATCGCCCTGTTGATGTTGCTCGCCTGGGGCGGATGCGACGAGGTGACGGATCCCCGAGACGAGATAAGGGTCCGGAGTCTGGCCTTCAGCGAAGGCGAGGTCATTCCCGCGATCCACACCTGTCACGGGCGCGGAATCTCGCCGCCCCTCTCCTTTTCGTGGGTCCCCGACGAAGCGGAGGAGCTGGTGATTATCATGGAGGACTTGGATTACATCACCGGTCCCCACACGGAGTGGATGGTCTGGGGGCTCCCCGCCAAGGTGATCCTCCCCGAAGATATCGACAAGAACCTGCCGGAAGGGGCGGTGCAGGGGCTCGCGGAAGACGCCGAGCTTCCCGGATATAAGGCCAACGCCCCCTGCCCCACCGGGGCGGAACACCGCTTCCAGATTCAGGCCCTCGCCGTGGACAAGCCGATCCGCCTGGAGGAGGTCTCCGGCCGTAAGCAACTGGACGAAGCCATTGACGGGCACATCGTGGGACGGGGAGCGCTGACCGGACGGGTGCCGCCGAAACAGGAGAAATGAAAGAGGAACGAAAGACCATCGCCATCATCGGAGGGGTCGCCGGGGGCGCCTCCGCCGCGGCCAAGGCCCGCCGGACGGACGCGTTCGCCCGCATCGTCCTGTTCGAGAAGGGCGAGCACGTGTCGTTCGCGAACTGCGGGCTCCCCTTTCACATCTCGAAGGAGATCGCCCATAGAGATGATCTCTTCGTGGTCACCCCGGAGCGACTCGAGGAGCGCTACCGAATAGAGGTCCGTCTGAGGAGCGAGGTGACGCGCATCGACCGCGACATGAATGCCCTGGAGGTCACGGACCTCGACCGGGGGCACATTTATCGGGAGACCTACGACAAGCTCATCATCGCCACCGGGGCCTCCCCGATCCGGCCGGAGATCCCGGGCATCGACGCCGAGGGGGTGTTCATGCTGAGGACCATCGCGGACATGGACGGGATTCTGGCGTTCTGCGATGGGCGGTCCCCGGCGACGGCCGCGGTCATCGGCGGCGGCTTCATCGGGCTGGAGGCGGCGGAGGCCCTGCACCAGCGCGGGCTCGAGGTCAGCATCGTGGAGGCCGCGGACCAGCTGCTCCTCCCGTGGGACCCCGAGATGGCGGACATGGTGGAGCAGCACCTGCTGAACGAGCTGTGGATCGAGGTGTACAAGGGCGAAAAGGCAACCCGCATCTCGAGCGACCAGGGACGGGCGACCGGAATCGTGCTCGAGGGCGGTGCCACCGTGGACGCCGAGCTGGTCATCGTGGCCGCGGGGCTGGTCCCGGAGACCCGGCTCGCCCGAGAGGCCGGTCTCCAGATCAACAAAGAGGGGCTCATCGTCACGGACGAGCGGATGCAGACCATGGATCCCGACATCTTTGCCGTGGGGGACGCCATCTCCACCCTCCACCGGGTGACCAAGCGGAAGGTGTGGCTCCCCATGGCTGGGCCGGCGAACCGGCAGGGACGGGTGGCCGGGACCAACGCCGCCGGCGGGGACGCCTCCTTCAAGGGGGTGGTGGGGACCGCCATTGTCCGCGTGGGCAAGGTGGTGGCGGGGCGCACCGGCCTGAACGAGCGGGAGGCGACGGCCGCCGGGATCGACTGCTTCACCTCCCTGTCGAGCAGCCTCTCCCGGGCCGGCTACTATCCCGGCGCTCAGGACATCGTCATCAAGCTCGTCGCCGAGCGGACCGGCCGCCTCCTGGGGGCGCAGGTGGTGGGACGGGACGGAGTGGACAAGCGGACCGACGTGCTGGCCACCGCCGTCACCGCCAAGATGAGCGTGTGCGATCTCGTCGACCTGGAGCTCGCCTACGCCCCCCCCTTCGGCGCGGCCAAGGACCCGATCAATATCGCCGGCATGGTAGCCCAGAACACCCTGGACGGGGTCACGGCGGCGACCACCTGGGACGCCGTCCTCGCGGAGGATCCCGCGCCCCTCGTTATCGATGTGCGGAGCCCGGAGGAGCGGAAGACCGTTTACGTCACGCAGTCCGAACACATCTACATCGATGCGCTCCGGGACAGGCTCGGCGATATGGACAAGGGCGCCCCCATCCGCCTCTACTGCCGGGTGGGCCAGCGGGGCTACCTCGCCGAGCAGCTCCTCAGGGCGGAGGGATTCACCGACGTGAAGAACATCTCCGGCGGCTGGCGCGCCATCTGGGGGGAGCTCCGGGAGGAGCACCTGGTGGGGCAGGAGCCGGAGGAGTAGGCGCCGCCGAGGACCTCAGGAGCCCGAGGCGCCGCCTCTCGACAAAAACAACAGGAATCGAGGAAAGGGAGGACGTATGCGCAGTCTGCCCCAGGGAAGATGCCGCGGCCGGATGGCGGGCCCGTTGACGATGATCCTCGCTCTGCTGGCGAGCGCCACCTGCGGCGGCGAGACCTCCGAGAAGTCGCCGGCCAAGGAGCGATACCTGTTCTACCTCCACGGCAAGATTGTCGAGGACAAGGGGATCCGACCGAAGAGCGCGCAGCACGGCTACTACGAGTATGAAAAAATCATCAGCACGTTGGAGGAGAAGGGGTTTACCGTGAAGAGCGAGGCGCGGCCCAGAAACACCGATTCCAAGTGGTACGCCGGAAAGGTCGCCGACGAGATCCGAGAGCTGATCGCCGAGGGGGTTCCCCCGTCCCGCATCACCGTGGTGGGGGCCTCCAAGGGGGGCGTCATCGCGGTCCATGTCTCCAACCTGCTCAAGGAGAAGTCGGTCAACTTCGTCATCCTGGCCGGCCTCTTCGAGCCCCTCCTGACGGATCCGGAGCTCAGGCTCTACGGCAACGTGCTCAGCATCCACGACAAGGCCGACACCCTTCCCATCGCCCCCGAGGCGTTCTTCAAGCGCTCCGAGGGGCTCGGCCGGCACAAATCCATCGTCACGAATCTCGGCCTCGGCCACGGCCTCCTGTATCGGCCCCTCCCCTCCTGGATCGAGCCCCTCTGCGCGTGGGTGAGGTGACCCGCCCCGACACAGAAAACGCCCCACCACCGATATCCGGTTACTACGAGCCCCCCGCGGATCTCGGCGGCGGGCTGGGAGACCCGCATCCTCGATCCGGGTCGATGGTCCTCCTGTTCGGCCTCCTGTTCGGGGTCGCCCTGGTCCAGTCCTGGGTCGACGAGAGCACGATGTCGCGATTGGGTCACTACTTCAGGCTCTCCGCCGACGAGGCCGAGAGCCTCCATGAGACCTTCGCCGCCCTCAGCATCGTCAACATCGCAGCCCGCCTGGCGGCGCCGGTCGTCGCGTTCCTCATCGCCTCTCTCGGGGGCCTCCGGCGGGCGGTCATGGCCGGCGGGGCCCTCCTCATGGCCGGCGCCCTCTGCCGGTTCCTCGACACCGCATGGGGCGTGGTGATCTCCGCCGGGATCGTCCGGATGGGGGGAGGGGTCATCGGCTTCGCCATCTCGCTGCGGCTCGTCCAGCACCACCTCACCCGCTACTTTCCAGCGATCATCGGGTTCTCCTTCGTGCTCGTTGCCCTCGGCATCACGGCCGGCGGCATCACCCATATCGCCGCGGGAATCCTGGAGGAGCGGGCGTTCTCGGGGATCTTTGCCTGGCTCATCCCCCTCGGCGGCGCCCTCGCGGTGGCCCTGCTGACCGGGGTCATCCCCCAAAAGGTCGAGGCGCGCTCTACCGAAGGCGCGGCGCTTCCGAGGCGGGAGGTCCTCATCGCCCTGGCCGCCGTGGTCGCCCTCGGCGTCGCGGTGCTCACCCTCGTCCGGAGCCGCCGGGTCCGGTGAGGCCCGGACGATCGCCCGTTCTTTCAACGAATTGCAGGCAGTCACGGATGGGCCAGCAGGAACTCCTGCTCCACCGCCAGGGGAACGGCGTGGCCCTTGTCGAACGGGACGAAGGTCACCGAGCTCCCGGTCGCTTCTAAAGCCCCTTTGATGAAAGACCGGTTACTCGAAACGAGATCTTTGATCCACATGCCTCCTAGTGCCTTGTCAATTGAGAACTGACGGGTATCCCTCTCTCCCTTTCGTAAAGGGGGCCGGGGGAATTTTGTAAGTCGTTAAATACGGGGCAAGGACTGGTGATCAGCGCATTGTCATCGTCACATCACCCACTCCGGTGCTGTGATACCCCTCGACAACGAACGATACTTCATACAGGCTCCCGAGAGGCATTCCCGCACTCTCCCAGGCATCAAAGTGGTTGCGGACGGTAATGGTTCCGCTGGTGCGTTGATCGCTTCGGACACTCCAATACTGGTAGAATGTCCTGTCGCCCTGAATGGACGGCATATTGTTGCGCACGCTCCGAGCGAGGGTATACGTGGATCCGTCGGATTCGAAGGTGCCCATGTTTTCGGCGCCGGATGACGGGTTGTAGTTCACCCACGACTCAACGATGTAATACTCGACAAGATCGTACGTTGTGGGCACGTTTTCCATCCATCCGTAGATGGCCAGATACGAGGTGCCGTTCGCGCTGTAGTCGGCGCTGTACTCTACGATTTCATTACCCGTCCCGGGCTTTCTCCCCTTACGGGCCAACACATTGCTATTAGAGCCGCTCCATCCCATGTAGAAGTTTCCGCCGGATTTGAGGGTCATGCAATCCCCTCCCTGGTCCGACCAGAATTCATACGAATAGCCGCAGTGGGTGCCTCGTTCATTCGAGCAGACCTGCTTCTCGGGCTCCGTGCACACATCACCGTCCGCGTCCGAGTCCGTATCGCTGTCCGCGTCTGTATCCGCGTCAGTGTCCGCGTCAGTGTCCACGTCTGTGTCCGCATCGGTGTCCATATCCGTATCCGCGTCGGTGTCCGCATCGGTATCCGCGTCCGTATCCGCGTCCGCGTCCGCGTCCCCGTCTCCAATATCACAGCACTGTTGCCAGAATTGCTCACAGGTTCCGGGAACTTCGACGCCATTGGAGCCGGCGCAGTTGGCGATACAATCAAACTCACACGGGCCATCCGAGTCCGCGTCGGTATCCGCGTCGGTATCCGCATCCGCATCGGTGTCCGTGTCCGTGTCCGCGTCCGAATCCGTGTCCGCATCCGAGTCCGTGTCCGAATCCGTGTCTGTGTCCGCATCCGAGTCCGTGTCCGCGTCCGAGTCCGAGTCCGTGTCCGAATCTGTGTCCGCGTCCGAGTCCGTATCCGAATCCGAGTCCGTGTCTGAATCCGTGTCCGAGTCCGTGTCCGTGTCCGAGTCCGTGTCCGAATCCGTGTCCGAGTCACCCCCGGACGGCATCCCCGCATCGTATCGGGCTCCCTCGTCCGAGGCACACCCCACCAATATGCTCACGATAAAAAAGTACAGTAAAAGATGTTTCATTTCCTTTTCTCCTCTTTAACCTGGACTCATCTTAATGAATAGAGTGAAAGCATAAGCATTTTTTGGTGCATTATTTTGTCGTTTTTCTCCGGTTTGCGGATTTACCGGATTTTTCGATAATCGCGGTTCCTCTACCTCCCTGCCGAAATCGTTCGCGGTTCGGCATCAGATGACGATGGATGGCAAGAAAAAGACAGGCTTTAACGGCGACCGTAATATCGAGAATAGCACAGTTTTCTCAGGGATTCGAAAATATCGAGAGGTCGTCCGCTACCAGTTCTCCGCCAGGAGCTCGAAGTGGGCCTGGGGATGGGCGCAGGCGGGACAGGCGGCGGGGGCGACCTCCCCCTCGAAGAGGTAGCCGCAGTTCCGGCAGCGCCAGACCACCTTCTCGGACTTCTTGAAGACGGTGCCGGCCTCGACGTTCTTGAGCAGGCCGAGGTAGCGGGCCTCGTGCTGCTTCTCGGCGACGCAGACCATCTCGAAGAGGATGGCCACGGCCTCGAAGCCCTCCTCCCGGGCCTTGGCGGCGAAGCCGGGGTAGAGATCGGTCCACTCCTCGTGCTCGCCGCCCGCCGCGGCCTTCAGGTTCTCGGCGGTGGTGCCAATGACGCCGGCGGGGTAGCAAGCGGTAATCTCCGGCGTCCCCCCCTCGAGGAAGCTGAAGAACCGCTTGGCGTGCTCCTTCTCCTGATCGGCGGTCTCTGTGAAGATGTCGGCGATTTGCACGTACCCCTCCTTCTTGGCCACGCTGGCGAAGTAGGTGTAGCGGTTGCGGGCTTGGGACTCGCCGGCGAAGGCCTTCAGCAGGTTCTTTTCCGTCTCTGTTCCTTTGATGCTGGGCATGATATTTCTCCTTGTATTCAAAGGGGAGAGTCTCCCCGGGGTTTTCGCTTCCTACAGTCATTGCAGACCCCCCGAATCTGCAGGTGCATGGACGACACCTCCCCCAACCGCTCGGTCTGTCGGGGAACGCTGATGCGCTCCGTCTCTGTCAGGTAGACATCGGTCACCTTCTCACACACCACGCAGACGAAGTGGTGGTGCTCCGCCGGGTTCGCGTCGAACCGGGCGCGTCCGCACAGGGGATCCACGCGGCTGAGCAGGCCGAGCTGCTCTAGTTGGGTGAGGTTCCGGTACACCGTGTCGAGGGAGACGTTCGGAAGGCGCCGCCGTACGCGGCTGTGCACGGTCTCCGCGTCCGGATGCTCGCCGGTCCGCGCCACCTCCCGGAAGATCTCGAGCCGCTGCCGCGTCATCCGAAGCCCCGCGGCCTGACAGGCCTCGGTGAGGGCGCTTACCCGTTGCTCGATCTCCGCGGTGGAAACGGTGTGTGTCATGGGACTCCTATACCAGCTCCGGATCCGTCGGGATCTCCACCAGCGCCGGCCCGGGATGGGCAATCGCCGCCGCGAGGACCTCCTTCAGGTCGCCGGTGAAGCTGGAGCGTCCTTCCAGGTAGTCGCCGAGGAGCTGCTGCACCTTGTCGCTCTTGTTGACGAAG
>JBNLED010000172.1:0-5658 GCA_050304755.1 Polyangia bacterium
CCGTCGGCGAGGGTGTAGGCCCGCTTCGCGAAGGTGAGGTGCACCGTGATCCCCACCACCTCGGGGACGGGGTCGGCCGGCGGCGGTCCCTTCAACAGGTTCTCGTCCCAGTACCGGACGCTCCAGCGCTTCGGGGTGGCCGCGGCGATGCTGGTGAGGGCGAGGCTCGGCGTCAGGACGTGCTTGCCGAAGCTGGAGTGCGGATCTTTGGGGTAGAACGGGGTGATCAGCAGCGCCTGCCGCGGCGCCACGGCTTCCGGGCGTCCCCGAGGCTCGAGGGGCGGGGCCTCCCGCATCTCAGCGGGCAGCGTTCGAGGTCCCACCGCGGCGCGGGGCGGGACACCGGAGGCCGAGGCATGCCATCGCACCCTGGCGAGCCGCTTGACGTCCTCCCGCGTGAGCGGCCGCGGACCCACCATGCTCATCTCTCCCCTGAGGACGCTCGCGAACTGGACGGTTTCGTCCAGCCCGGTGGCGCGCAGCCAGCGCCCCACCCACGTGATCCTGCCACCTTTCATCGTGCGGAGCTTGTCCACGCCGATCTCCCGGCGGTGACGCCCCAGGCGCCGCTGTCGGAACAGCACCGGTCCTCGGTCCTCCAGCCGGATGAGCAGGGCCGCGAGCAGGTAGACGGGGGAGAAGATCAGGATTCCGATGCTCGCGAGGAGCACGTCCAGGATGCGCTTCCGCCTTCCGCTGATATAGCGCCATCCGGTCTGGGGGGCGGATGGGGGTGATGTCGCTGCGTATCGTGGGGGCATGTCTCCTCCTTCGGTTGCCGTTCATGTTGACAGCGTAATCGCCTTCTGTGGGGCACGAATGAAGCTTGGAATAAGGTTTCCGTAAGATTCGGTGAAGGGCGTCGTTGCGCCGGGCGCTTCGCCGTCACTTCCCGTCCAGCGGGGTCGCCTTCGCGAGCAACCGGAAGGGGTAGGCGGTCCGATCCATCGTCAGCAGCAGGAGCTCGTTTTCGTTCCATCCGATATCGATGGGGCGCAGGCCCTCCCGGCGCGCCATCACCAGCCGGGGCGTCCCCGGAGTTCCCCGGGAGGAGACGGCCGCCGCGCGGATCTCTCCAAAAGTCTCGTCGGACCAGGCGACGGCGTACCCCGCGCCGGCGGGGATCGGGCCGGCGGCCTCCCCCACCGAATCGGCGACCACCCGCGCGGCCGATAGGGGCTCGCCGGCGAGATCGAAGGTGCGGACGAACAGGCGGTCCCCCTGGTTGTCCCCCTGCCGCCAGGCCACGCAGAGGGTCTCCTTGTTGACGGCGACCTGGGGAATGAACCGGAAGCCCTCCGTGGCCGGATCGTTCACCTGGACGAGGCGTCGCATGCGAAGCTCCGGGTCGAGCAACGCCAGGAAGACGCCCCGCCGCCCCTCGGCGGGGTAGACCACCGCCGGCCCCTTTGGGGTCTCACCGCTGTCCTTCTTGGCCTCCAACGCGATATTCGCATCGTTGATGATCACCACCTCCAGGGCGTTGACCCCCACCGGGCGGGAGGCGTAGTGCGGGTCGCGGAGTGTCCCCTCGAGCACCTCGGAGACCTTGAGGCTGGCCTCCGCCATCCCGTACCGTCCGATCCGCACGTCCCCCTTCCGCCATGCCACGATTCGTTGAAGGGTGGCAGGGAGAAGCGTGCCCGAGCTCGCGCAACAGGAGGCCCTGACGGTCACCGTCTTCGGTTGCGCGGTTCGCGCCGTTTTTTGGTGGGCGGTCTCCCGATCCCGCTGCTCGACGCCGGAGGAGGTTTTGGAACACGCCGCCGTCGCGATGACCGAGATCGCGAGCAGGACCGTGGTTACGTCATTGGAGGGTATCCAGACCATTTAGCGTCTCCTTTTTACAACGCCCCATCGGGACACACCTTTTATGAGCTAGACAGTATAGATCTCACGGGTGACCGTCCAAATAAATCCCCGGAATGCCACGCACACTCGCCTCCCAACAGATCCCTCGTAAGGATCTTCCTACAATACTTTTCGTTTTTGACCGACAGACAACAGCCGAGCAGGTTGGTACTCTCTTCCCATCGAGAACAGTAGGACGGGCTCTGGTGTCAACCAGGTTGGGACTGGAGAAGGGAGCTGCCCCGAAAACGGGGCAGCTTTTTTTTTGCCGTTCCATCCACTCGAGTCCTCCTGACTCGGATCGGCGCCGTCCCCCTTGTACCTGGCGTCGTCCCCCTTGTAAATATCTGAAAATAAACCGTTATGGTCGGATTTTCAACCTCGGAATGATTCGCATAGGCAACGCTGAGGTGCAATGGCGTAAGAATTTTCCTACACGATTTTACGTGTCTTCTGACAGACTCTATTGAAACCGAGTGGTAATATCTTTTCATCGACGACAATTAGACGGACTGGAGAGGCGCTTTGGCCGGAGCCAAAGCACTTGAGAAGTATCTCCACTGCAATCCGAAATGTTGAAGTGACCGGGAGGCCTATACTGATCACTCGGCCGGTTTGGCCCGCGCGGTGAGCTCGGACCACCCCATCCCCTCGATGGCCATACAGACCGCGCCGAGGGTGCTGCTGGGGATAACATCCGAGAGGTGGGAGAACACCGCGAAGGCGATGGCCAGCTCCTTATCCACCCCCATGATCATGAGGGCCCCAACGGCGAACGCGTGGTAAACCCCCACTGCGCTCGGCATGGCCGGGATGGCGATGCTGAGGCTTATGCTCGCCATCAGCACCAGGGCCATCGGCACGCTCGGGGGAAAGCCGAAGGCCATCAGCCGGAGGACCAGGGTCCCGGTGGCCACCCCCCACAGCAGGGCGGAGAGGATGACGGTGAGGATCACCTTCCGGCTGCTCTGCAGCCCGCCGAAGCCGGTGGTGAACCGGGCGATGAGGTTCCACGCGAAGCGCACGAGCCTTCCGTAACGGAGGGACGTCGTCTCCTTCAGCCCCCGTCGTGCGATGAGGGCGAGCAACAGGAGGACCCCGACGAGCACCCCGCCGGCGGTGAGGATGGCGATCCTGAGATCGTTCGGGATGGGGGCCACCTGTATCGCGATGACGCCGATGACCGCCGCCATGGTGAGATCCATCAGGCGCTCGAGCAGCAGGCTCCCGGCGGCGCTGGCGAAGCTGATGTTGGAGCGCTTCGCGATCCCCCCGGTCCGCACCGCTTCCCCCATCTTTAACGGCAGGATGTTGTTGGCCAGAAAGCCGATGCAGAAGTACCGGAACGCCACCGCCTTCCGGACCTCTCCGACGGAGCTGAGAAGGTGTCGGATGAGAAACGAGCGGATGATCCCCACGCCGCCCCAGTAGAGCACCACCGAGAGCACCAGATAGCCGACGTGAATCCGGCTCACGGTCGAGGTGAGATTCTCGAGCTCGACCTCCCCCCTGAACACGAAATAGAGGGCCACCCCGGAGATGAAGAAGCCGAGCGCCGCCAGCGCCGGTGGGCGATATCGTTTTGATTGGTGTGGTGCGGGCCGATCATCTGCCATGCGGCTTACTATCCCGGCTTCGAGTTTTTCTCAAGTTTCTTTTCATTCACGTGACTGGGCGTGGCGCCGAGCCCAATGGGCCTGTCGGGCGGCGCTCGCTCTATCCGGAAAGCAGACGCTCGAGAGCGTCGCCGCTTCCCGGAAAACCGACTCTGGAAATCGGCGAGGGCTGGCAGGTGTTGTTGTGCCTGATGGCCGCGCTCGGAGTGGGGATGGTCGTCAAGAAACTCATGGAGGGTAAGCACGGTGGTCAAGTTGCTTGTTCTATCCATTTTTTTGGCTCTTATCGGATGCAAAACAGACGATGCGCCGGCTACGGAGACAGACGAGAAAACGTGTCACAGTGACCGTACGCGAGCACCCCCCAGCTGGTCGCGCAAACGAGACCTCCCGCGATGGTCAAGGCGACCGCGACGAGGGGATGATGGCGCCGCGTCGGCCAGAGGTGCACCGCCAGGAGCGCGGCGACCAACCCTGTTAAAATGAAGGCGATCCGCATGCCGCGAAACGTTAGACCAGGCGACCGACGGATTCAAGCCGCATTCACCATCCTCGCCCGAGTCCCCGACCGGAGCACCACCACCGTTCCCGGTGTCTACGGAAGTAGGGAGACTCTGTTCAGCTGCCCAATTGCTCATCACTCATCACTCATCAAGTGTGATAAAATTTGAATCGGAAACTAAAATCTGTATGAAAGGGAGATGGCCATGGCATATCCTAAATTGTTTTCAACCGGCGTCGTATTGGTTGTATCTCTCGGCGCCTCGGGGTGTCGCCAAGCAAAAACCGACGAGATAAGCGGCACGGATAACGGGACAGGGGCCGGGGATACCGACGCCGACGGGGACACCGACGCCGACGGGGACGCCGACGGGGACACCGACGCCGACGGGGATACCGACGCCGACGGGGACACCGACGCCGACGGGGACACCGACGCCGACGGGGATACCGACGCCGACGGGGACACCGACACCGACGGGGACACCGACACCGACGGGGACACCGACGCCGATGGGGACACCGACGCCGATGCTGATACGGATTCAGACGGCGATACCGATGGCGACACCGATACGGACACAGATACCGACATGACCCCGGAGGGGCTGTGCGAGCAGACCGAGGGCGAATGGATGGAAAATTCCTGTGGCCACTACCGCTGCGGTGATCCGCCGGGCTGCACGACGCTCATTCCGGGATGCGACTGCGGAGAGGGCCGGGTCTTCGAAACGGATTTGGGATGCACCGCCTCCGATGAGTGCGGCTGCCCGGACCCCGACGATCCGCGGGTCCACTACATCGCCGACAGCTATCTCTACCCGGGGGTCTGCAACCTCATCGATTTCGGATGCGACCCCGGACAGGACTACATCTTGCCCTCCGATTGCGGCTGCGGGTGTATCGATTCAGAGGCCGAGTACCAGTGCGAGCGCACCGGTGGAGAATGGGACCCGAGCTCCTGCGGCGACTATATCTGCGGCGTCCGGCCGGACTGCGAGGCGCTCATCCCCGGGTGCGACTGCGGCGCGGACAGCCTCGTCGACGACGAGACCCTCGAGTGCGTGTTCTCGGAGTACTGCATCAACGGGAACTCAGACAGCGACACGAACGAGGATACGGAAACCCTGAGCGAAATCGCGGCTTGCAAGGGCGCCATTCCAATCGGTTGCGGCGACAGCTCGAGCGACACCACCGTGGGCGGGCGACCGAACGAATGGTTCGCCTATGGCTGCTCCGCGCAGGGGTATTCCGGACCGGAATTGGTCTACCTCTTTGTTCCGGATGCCGACTACGAGGTCGAGGCTCGGCTTACAGACGTGGCGACCGACCTGAATCTCTTCCTGGTCCCCGAGTGCGAACGGGACGACACTATGGCGAACGCTACCGAATGCACATACAGGGACCGCGACTTTCCGGAAGAAGCGTCTTTCACATTCTCTGCCCGGGCTGGCGACAATTACTTTTTCGTCCTGGACGGCCTTCGTGACGCAGAGGGGCCGTTCACCCTGTCGCTCGTGTGCACCCCGTGATGAGGCCGGCGGGGCACCGATGAGTGAGAACATCGCGCCCGGGGCTTTCGCCCCACGATGACCGAATAGCGCCAATCATTTCAAATAAGTGAGGAACGAATGGGGGAAGTGACGGGAAGGCGGTTCCGTGGGGCCTACTTGCCCCGCCCGCGGTTCCT
>JBNLED010000173.1:0-31542 GCA_050304755.1 Polyangia bacterium
GGAGCTGGCGGCGCTTTATGACTCCCTCGCCCCCCGGAACAAGGGGCTCTACAACCGGGCCAGGAAGCTCCGGAAGACGACGGAAGAGGAACCGCCGCCGCGCCTGAGCTGAAATCATCCGCCGCTTTTTTGTAGAAATCCCATACCACGGGATAGGATGGGGGGAGCCGATATCACCACCAAGGAATCGGCGAGGAGGTGTAGCCATGACAGATGATAGACGCTTGGACGTGCGGCGCGTGGACATCGAAAAGCGGGTCGAAATCCTCTACCCGGACGGGGAGGTCATCTACGGGGGCATGTCCACCAACATGTCCAACGACGGCCTGAGCGGATGGTTCGAGTCCGCGCCGAAGATCGGCAGCGATGTGATCCTCCGGGTCTACTGGGGCGCCGGGGGAGCGCCGGTGGAGTCTCTGGCCAGCCTCGTCTGGACCGCACCGGGCGGGGACGAGGGCGAGGTGCTCGCGGGGTTCCGGGTGAGGGATCGGGTACGCCGTGAGTCGTCCGGGGAAGTCGTCTATTCCGACGAGATCCGCGCCTGCCCGCCCCAGGACCAGTGCCTCATCGAGAAGGGGCAGCAGGCGCTGCTCAACATGGGGGGCGCCGCCATCAAGACCGTGGTCTCCGAGGTGGGAAACATCCTGGACGATCAGACCGTCGAGGTGGTGCTGAAGATCACCGACGCCGCCTTCGCCGACGCCAGCTGAATCGGGATTGAATTATCAACCTTTATAGCTGCAGTTGAGTCATTTTCCGATGGTGTACCCGTCTACTCTCGCTATGCGAGTCTACTTCAGGGACGCTGTGCTGACCCAGTCGAGCAGATCCTCGCGGGTGGCCTCGGCCACGCCGATGACGGTGTCGGCGCCGCCGTAGTACACGAGAAACGTGCCGTCCGGCCGCTTCACCCAACCGTTGGAGAAGACCACGTTGGGCACGAAGCCGGCCGTCTCCCAGGGGAGCTCGGGGGAGAGCAGGGGCTCGGTGCGGTTGTGGAGGACGCGTCTCGGATCCTCGGGATCGAGGAGCGCCAGGAAGAGGCGGTAGGTCTCGTTGTCGTCGACCCCGTGATAGAGGTAGAGCCACCCCTCGTCGTCCGCGATGGGGCCGGGGCCGGAGCCTATCTTGCGACTCTGATAGGGCCCCTCGGGCCGCATCAGGCAGCTCGAGTTGCCCCAGTGGCGCAGATCCGGCGACTCCGCGTACCAGACGCAGGGCTTGCCGAAGTCCTTGACGATGGGCCGGTGGAGCGCCACGTACCTGCCCCCCACCCGGGTCGGGAAGAGGCAGCAGTTCTTGTTCTCGGGGGGGAAGATGAACCCGTGCCGCGTCACCGTCTCGAAGTCCTCGGTGCTGGCGAGCAGCACGCCGAACCCGTCCTCGAAGGCTGCGGTGCAGGTGATCCAGCAGCGGCCGTCGATCCACTGGGCCCGGGGATCCTCGATGCCGTAGGTCTCGCTCGGCGTCTCCGGGATCATGAACGGCGTGGGGGAGACGTCGAAGTGGACGCCGTCCCGGCTCCGGGCCACCCGGAAGTGGGAGAGGGAGGAGAGGTACCGGGTGCCCTCCAGGATGAAGTGGCGGCTGTCCGAGAGATCCATGTCCCCGAGGGCCGCTGTCCGCCACGCCCTGACCGCGATTTCGGCCCGCCCGTCCCGGTGGGCCACCACCGGCACCTTCACCCATCCGGGCTCCGCCACGGCGGCCTCTGCCACCCGCAGGACGAGCACGATCTCGTCGCCCACGAGGCAGGCGCCCGGGTTGAACACCCCCACCACCTCCAGGTCCGGGCGGGACGGCGGGATGTCCGCCGGGGTCAGTATCGGTTCTGTAGAGAGTCGTCTCAGTGCTGACATGGGGGGAGTGTATCCCCCGTCATGGGAGGAAGCAAGGCGTCCACTCGATCCAACCATGTCTACACGACAACCATCGTACAGATTGGCAAGAGATGTAGCATACTGATGGGATTATCGCCGAATGGCATGTTTTTTGAGAGTTTTGTCGTATGAGAGCAATGGGGATTGAACATGTCAACGGACGCCCCAGAAAAAGGAGATACCGCGATGATAGGCAAAACCGCGACGACCCTCGTATTCATTCCGGACTGCACCGGGGCGCCCTGGCGCCTCGATACATTACACCCCCTCTCCGATCGACCGCGACGGACCATGACCCTGCCGGACCTCGGGGAGCAACTCGAGCCCTACGCAGAGTACATCCAGATGAAGACAATCGACCTGGATCGGTTCGTGCTGGTGGGAGACGGCTTCGGGGCCGCGGTGGCGGTCGCCTATGCCGCACGGCAGCCTGCGCGGCTCGGCGGTCTGGTCCTTACCGGTGCGCTCACCTCCAGCCCCGCGACGGATCGGTCTATCAAGTGGCTCCTCGGCAACGCCTGGTGGTCTCCGATGCCGCTATCCAAGAGTCCCTTTCTCAAGCGCATCGCCGAGGCCCTCGGAAGCCCCTACAACTACTTCGGGGATGCCCCCTGGAACGACCAGATGACCCGCCATCTCTACGCGGCGAAGACCACCCGCCGGGTTGTCATCCACCGCCTTCGGGCCCTGCTGTCGGCGAACCGGGAGGAGACCCTCGCCGCCATCAACGTTCCGACGCTTGTCATCGTCCCCCAGGATGATCCCTTCCTGGGTAACCGGGGCGCCCGCGTGCTCCTGCGCGGGATCCCCGGCGCCGAGGGCGGGTCCATGCGCCGTACCGGTCCCATGCTCCGCTACACCCATCCGGTGCTCTTCAGCAAGCTGGTCCGGGGGTTTCTCTCCCGCCGGGTAGATCCCATCCGCGATGAGACGATAGAGCGGTGGTACGCCGAACATTCGGTCAACCAAGGGCTTGTCGGAACATCGGCCCTGGCCCGTCTCTCGGCGGGGAGCGGCCTCTACTCGATTCCGTCGCGGGTGTGGCGAATCGTTTCCGAGGACGCAGCCGATCGGCCTCCGGAGTCCCAATACCACTGAGGCTTGGATGTCATCGGAGCCACTCGTTGCTCAAAATCGCGACACTTTCGGGTGTCTTAATCACGACACCGATGGCTCAGAGGATCGGGTCGCGGTAGGGAAGAGAGAAAGCCTCACAGGCCCCCGAGGAAGCGCGGAATGACGCGCATCCGAAAGTCCGCGAGGCCGCCGGAGAGGCGCGCCGTCGAGGCGGTGGGCGATAAGAAAAACGATCCGGGGGATGGCGATCCCACGGGACCACTTCTACCGGGAGACCCTGCCCACCGTGAACGCCATGGTGGTGCCCCCCTCGCCGGTGGCGCGGACCTCCGCGGTGCCCCCGTGGGCCTCGGCCACCGCGCGGACGATGGCCAGGCCGAGCCCGGTGCCGTCCCCGGCCTTGCGGCTGGTGGTGAAGCGCTCGAACACCTTGTCGACCAGCGCGGGGGCGATGCCGGGGCCCTGGTCCGAGACCACCACCTCGGCCATGCCGCCGGCCTCGGCGAGGGAGAGGGAGACCGCCGCGCCCTCGGGGGAGAAGGCGACGGCGTTGATCAGCAGGTTCTCCACAGCCCGCCTGATCCAGGTGGGGTCCCCCACCACCCGGAGCGGCTCTGCATGAAGCGCCACCTCGACCCGGCGGGACTCGGCGCGGATTCCGACCGCGTCGACGGCGTCCCGCGCGATATCGGACAGGTTCACGTCCACGACGGACTTCGCGATGCCCCGCGCCTCCAGCCGCGCCAGGGAGAGCAGATCGGCGATGAGGGCGTCCATCTTCCCGGCGGACTCGGCGATGCGCTTCGTGAAGTTCAGGGCGGCGTCCGCGTCGTTCACCACGGCGTCCTCGAGGACCTCCGCCGCGGCCCGGATGGAGGCCACCGGGTTCTTGAGCTCGTGGGAGAGATCCGCGGCCAGGGACTCCACCGCGTGGCGCTGCTCAAGCTCGACGCGCATCGACTCGAACGCGGCGGTGAGGGCCTTGACCTCCCTCCCCCGGGGGGACGGCAGGGCCGCCTGGCGCTCCCCCTTCGCGATCTTCTGGGCGGCGCGGGTCAGCCGCTCGATGGGGGCGCCCACGCTCCGCCCGATCCAGACCCCCGCGAGGGCCGCCGCGCTCGCCAGGATCAGGGCCAGCAGGGCCACCTTCGGGGCGGTGTCCGCCAGCACCTCCCGCATGCTGAAGGTCCCCTTGATCACCCGCGCCGCGCCCACCACCTCCCCCTTCACCTCGATGGGCACTGCCGCGGCCACGGCGGCGTCGCTGACGACGCGGGCCACGTGATCGACCCGCCCCGCGAGGGCGGCGCGCACCTCGGGACGGCGGGCCAGGCTGCGCGAGTCCACGGTGGGGGAGTGGCTGTCGAACAGGGGCCGCCCCCCCCGATCGAGGAGCTGGACCCGGGTATCCTTGAGGGCGGAGGAGAAGAGGTAGAGGATGCGGGAGCGCTCCAGCGCCCGGGAGCCGGTGTCGAGGCTTACCCCGAGCTGATCCATGGCGCGGCCGGTGAGGGCCGCCACCACGTGGGCGTCGTCCATGGCCGCCCGGTACGCGAAGACCGCGGTCCGCGCCTCGAACCGGTCGACGATGACGGCGGCGAAGGTGGAGGTCAAAAGGACGGTGATCAGGCCGAGGGCGAGGAAGACCTGCATCCTGAGGGAGAGCCCGTGTCGGCGGGACTTGAGGAGCCTGATCAGGGTGAACACCACGCCGGCCAGGAAGAGAATGCCCACCACGAGGAGGGCCTCCTGCCGCGGGATGTTCACGGCGCGATCTCCCGCAGGCGGTAGCCGACCCCGCGGACCGTCTCGATGAGATCCGCCGGGCCGCCGGCCTCCCGCAGCTTGGTGCGCAGGGCCTTGAGGTGGGTGTCGACGGTGCGGTCCCCCACGGCGCAGTCCTCCCCCCAGACCCGCGAGAGGAGCTGCCCCCGCTCGAACACCCGCCCCGGCGAGGCGAGGAGCACCGCCAGCAGATCGAACTCGGTCTTGGAGAGCTTGAGCTCCGCGTCGGCCACCCACGCCCGCCGGGCGGCGAGGTCCGCGGCCACGCCGAAGGGCCCGTCGAGCCGCTCGGGAGACGCGGCCGACGGCTCGGAGGCCGGTGGTTGCGCCCGCCGCAGCACCGCCCGTATCCGGGCCACCACCTCCCGGGGGGAGAAGGGCTTGGTCACATAGTCGTCCGCCCCCATCTCCAGCCCCACCACCCGATCGGTCTCCTCGTCCCGGCTGGTGAGGATAATGACCGGGGTCGATGAGGTCCGCCGCAGCTCCCGGAGGAAATCCAGGCCCCGTCCATCCGGGAGCATCAGGTCGAGCACCAGCAGCGCCGCGCCGTCCCGCCGCGCCTCGGCCTCCTTCAGGGTGGCGGCCTGCCGCGTCTCGAACCCGTCCCGCTCGAGGGCGTACACCAGGCTCTCACGGATCGCGGGCTCATCATCGACGACGAGGATAATCATTTCGGGGCGCGCCTTTCTCCAGAATGCCGTTGTGTAACCATCGGATGACTCTGACAGCGCGTCAAGTTTCAGGGGGGGCGTTGGGGGCCGCCGGTCAAAAAAAAGGCCCGGACAACGCGTCCGGGCCTCAAAAATTCAGTGATTCAGATTTTACTTAGAAACGCCTCCCCGCACCTCCTCCTCCCGGCCTACGCCGCCCCCCGGCGTGGTTCTTCGGTCTTGCTTCGTTTACGACGAGCGTTCTGCCTCCTGCCTCACACTCGTGCAACGCCGCAATGGCACCCTTGGCCTCCGCGTCATCCATGATCTCGACGAAGCCGAAACCGCGGGACCGACCGGTCTCCCGATCGGTGATCACATTGGCCGATGACACGGTCCCATGAGACTCGAAGAGTCCCCGAAGATCGTCGTCACCCATGCTGAATGGCAAATTTCCGACATAAACCTTCACGATTCTCTCTCCTCACCTGAGAAAAGCATTGCATGAACATCGGCAGACCCTCAGGCACATCTGCCTTGTTCTCTCCCTTTTCCTTCCCAAAGGAACGGATTATCTGGATTAAGCGTGCCTGAGATTTTAAAAAATGCAAGTTTGATTGATACCATTTATTTCACTTTTTCAAGGGGGAAACGCCCTCGAGATCTGATGTCGCGCTGATCGTATGTGTGCAAGGAAAGCGGAAAGTCTGTTATAACCCTTCGCCGAGACAACGCGCCCGAGGAGCTTCGCCGATGAAGAAGATCATGTTCGTCTGTATGGGAAACATCTGCCGGTCTCCGTTGGCCCACGCGGTCTTCGAGGACATCGCCACCCGCGAGGGCGCCGCGGCGAGATACCGGGTGGACTCTTCGGGAACCATCGCCTATCACGTGGGGGAACCGCCCGACGAGAGAATGCGGAAGGTGGCGGCGCGCCACGGCGTGGAGATGACGCACCGGTCGCAGCACCTCAAAAAACGCCACCTCGATGAGTTCGACCTGATCCTCTGTATGGATCGGGACAACCTCCGGGACGCCCAACGGCTCGCGATGTCTGAAGCGACGGCCGCCAAGATCGCGATGCTCCGCGACTTCGATCCGGAGGCGCGGGGGGACGTTCCGGACCCCTACTACGGCGGCCCGGAGGGATTCGAGCGGGTGTACGACATCGTGTCGAGGAGTTGCGAGGCCCTGTTCGACGCGCTGGAGCACGAGCGATGACCGAGCCCTGCCCTTCCGTCGAATCCACCGTCAAGGAGCTGTTCGGCACCGCCGTCGGGATCACCTCGCGGTCGCCGATGTCCGGGGGGTGCATCAACACGGCGTGGCGGCTCGCCCTCAGCGACGGCACCACATTGTTCATGAAGGAGAACACCGCCGGCTTTCGGGACATGTTCCTCAAGGAGGCCAAAGGGCTCGAGGCGCTGCAGACGCCGGAGGGCCCGGTGGTCCCGAAGCCCCTCGCGGTGCGGTCCGGCGCGGATCGCCAGTTCATCCTGATGGAGTTCATCCCGGGCGGACGCCCCGGCCGCGGTTACTGGGAGGCGTTCGGGCGGGCCTTCGCCGCCATGCACTCCCGAAGGGCCTCCGAGGCCTACGGCTTCGACGAGGACAACTTCATCGGCTCCACCGTCCAGGAGAACCCCTGGTCGGACAGCTGGGTGGCGTTCTTCGGCGAGCACCGGCTCGGCTTCCAGATCCGGCTCGCCGCGCGGCGGGGGCTCGCCTCGTCGCAGCTCGTGGACCTGACCGATCGGCTCATCGCCAAGCTTCCGGAGCGCATCCCGGAGCCCGATCACCCCAGCGTGCTCCACGGGGATCTGTGGGGGGGAAACGCCATGGCGGGGCCGAACGGCGAGCCGGTGATCTTCGATCCCGCGACCTATTACGGACACAACGAGGCGGACCTGGCCATGACCGAGCTCTTCGGCCGGTTCGCCGCCGGGTTCTACGACGCCTACAACGAGGTGCTCCCCCTGTCCGCCGAATACGAGACCAGAAAGGAAGTCTACGGTTTGTACCACATCCTCAACCACCTCAACCTCTTCGGTGCCGCCTATGCGTCCCAGGCGCTCTCCATGCTCCGCCGGCTGGTGTAATCGCCCGGAAGGGCAAGGCGAGGTGAGGCCATGACCTCTTGGACTGTAGGCAAGGTGCTTTCTTGGGCGACATCGGATTTCGAAAAACGCAAGGTGGCGAGACCCCGGTTCGAGGCAGAGGTGCTGCTGGCGGAGGTGCTGGGGGTAGCGCGGCTCGATCTCTACACCGGGTTCGATCGCCCCTTGGAGGGAGAGGAGCTCGGCCGCTACCGGGAGGCCATCGTCCGCAGGCGCTCGTACGAGCCGGCGGCGTACATCACGGGGAAGCGGGAGTTCTGGTCCCGGGACTTCGCTGTGGACGCCCGGGTGCTCATCCCGAGACCGGAGACCGAGACCCTGGTCCAGGAGGCCCTCGACCGGCTGCCCGAGGCCGGACGCGCCCTCGACCTCTGCACCGGCTCGGGCTGCGTGGCGATCATCCTCGCCTTGGAGCGGCCCGAGGTCACCGTGGACGCGGTGGATCTCTCGGCGGGGGCGTGCGAGGTGGCCACCGCGAACGCGCGCCGTCACGAGGTCGGGGATCGGGTCACCGTCATGGTCGGGGATCTCTTCTCGCCCATCGACGCGGACGACCGCTACGCCGTCATCACCGCCAACCCCCCGTACATCCCCGAGGGCGAGTTGGCGACCCTTCAGGAGGAGGTGCGGCAGGAGCCGGCGCTCGCCCTCTCGGGGGGAGCGGACGGGCTCGACGTGGTCCGCCGCATCGTCGAGGCCGCCCCGGCCTTCCTCGCAAAGGAGGGGTGGCTGCTCCTGGAGGTGGATCCCCGCCAGACGGCCTACCTCGTCTCCGAGTGGGGTCCCCGCTTCTTCCCATCGAAGGGGATCGTCATCGAGGACCTCAGCGGCACCGAGCGGGTGGTGGCCTGGCAAAATGGCCCCCGGTGAGACGCCGCGGTACTCACCGCCCCGCAGGCCGGGATTGGAACCGATGAAGACGCCGGAGGAGCGGAAGCACGATATCGAGCGGCTCCACCGGAAATACGCCGGCGTGCTCTTCGACCACTGCGTTCGCATGCTCGGCGATCGCTTCGAGGCCGAGGACGCGGTCCAGGAGGCTTTCTTGAACGCATACCGCGCATACGACTCCTTCACCTACGGCGAGAGCCGCCTGCCGTGGCTCTACCGCATCACCACCAACGCCTGCCTCAAGGTGATCCGCACCCGCAAGCGCAAAGGGGCGGTGCCCATCGAGAAGCCGGAGAGCAAGGCGGAGCCGTTCCGCCATCCGCTGGACGACCTCCATTCGCGGCGGGTGCTCGAGGCGGTGGTGGACGAGCTGGACGATCGGGGGCGCCGCATCCTGGTGGGGCACTATCTCTCCGGGATGAACCAGGAGGAGATCGCCGACGTCCTCGGCATCTCCCGGCGGGCGGTGGTCAAGCGCCTGACCAAGCTCAAGCGGCGGGTGGGCGAGCTGCTGGAGGAGGCCTAGGCCATGACGAACTGTCCGTCCCGTTTCGCGTTGGCCCGGCTCGAGGTCGGCGACCTGCCGGAGGACGAGGCGGCGCGCGTCCTCGCGCATGTGGCGTCCTGTGAGGCGTGCGGGCGATCCGTGGCGGACCTGCGATCCAACGTCGCCGCATACGAAGCCCGAGGGGACGAGCACCGGCGCCGCCTGATGGCGCGCATCGACGGGGAGGGCGCCATCCCCCTGACCCCCCGAAGGCGATCGCTTCGGATGCCGTTGTCCATCGGCGGCGGTCTGGCGGCGGCGGCGGCACTGGTCCTCGGGGTGTACCTCACCCTCGGCGGCGCGCCGCCGAAGCCCGGCGGGGATGACGGGATCCGCTACAAGGGCGTGGTCTCCGTCGAGGTGGTGGCCAAGCGGGGGGATCGGCAGTTCAGGGTGGAGCCGGGGAGCGCGCTCCTCGAGAACGACGCGCTCCGGTTCATCGTCACCACCGGCACCCCGGGCTACATGGATCTCTTCTCGGTGGACTCGAAGGGGCGGGTGTCGCCGTTCTACCCGGAGAGCGAGCCCGACGCGGATCCCGCTCCAATGACCCTCGGAAACGCCGGCCGGCACGTACTGCCGGGCAGCGTCATCCTGGACGACGCGCTGGGGGAGGAGCACATCGTGCTGGTGTTCTCCGAGGCGGTATTCGATAGAGATGAAGTCCAAAAAGAGATACGATCGACAGGGGCGATGGGGCCCCGCGCGATCATCGGGCGTCCCGGGGGGGACGGTGCTCTCATCGTCGAGCGCTTGACGATACGCAAGGAGTGAGCGTCATGCGATGATGATGCGATTGTGCCTACTCACCGCGCTGTTGATGCTCCCGGCGACCTCCGCCCGGGGCGAGACGCACAAGTTCGCCGTCATTATCGGTAACAACAAGGGGCACGATCCCGACCGGCCGCTGCGCTTCGCCGAGCAGGACGCCCGGAAGTTCCACGCGGTGCTCACCGAGCTCGGCGGGGTGCCCGGGGCCAACGTCACCCTCATCCTCGGCCAGGATGCGGAGGCGGCCTGGGGGGCGATTCGGCGCATCGAGGCCAAGGTGAAGGCCCTCGCCAAGGACCCGTCGGCGAAGACCCTGCTCATCTTCTACTACTCCGGACACGCCGAGGGGGATCTGCTGGAGCTCAACCGGACCTCCCTCCGCATGGCCCGCCTCCTCGATCACCTCAAGGACTCCGCCGCGGACGTCCGGCTGGCCTTCCTGGACTCCTGCCGCAGCGGGAAGCTCATCACCATGAAGGGGGGGCGCCGGGGCCCGGGGTACAACATCGCCCTCACCGACGAGATCGCCTCCCGGGGCTACGCCATCGTCACCTCCAGCGCGGACAACGAGCTGAGCCAGGAGTCGGCGGAGATCCGCGGCGCCTTCTTCACCCACTACCTGATCTCCGCCCTCCGGGGCGCCGGGGACAGCTCCAGCGACGGCAAGGTGACCCTGTCGGAGGCCTACGGTTACGCCTACACCCGCACCCTCGCCCGGACCAGCGTCACCGTGGGGGGTAGCCAGCACCCCATGTACGAGTTCCAGCTGGAGGGGCGGGGGGACGTGGTGCTCACCCGGACCGGCCGGACCGGTTCCCGGCTGGCGGTCCGCCTGCCCGAGTCGGGGCGGCTCATCCTCCTCGACCGGACCGAGCAGATCATCGTGGCGGAGACCGAGACCGAGCGGGACCGGACCACCCAGGTGGCCCTCGGACCGGGCCAATTCATCGCGTATCTTGTCACCGCGAAGGGGAGCGTCCGCGCGGCCGCCGTGGATCTGCTGCCCGGAGAGAGCGCCGCGCTGGACGACGGAGACTTCCAGAGCATCACCCTCGAGCAGGCGGTGGAGAAGGGGGGGCTCTTCGACGACACGCGGACTTTTGTCCACTCCCTGTCGGCGGGGGGGCTCTGGCGTCTCTGGCCCCTCCAGGGGGCCGACTCCGCGTTCGGCGCGACGGTCTTCTATCGGGGGGTGAGCCGCTCCGGCTGGCAGCCCACGGTCCGCCTCACCTGGTCCACCCGGGAGGACGTGGGGATCTCCACGGGATACAACGACGTGGGGCTCCTCGCGGGCGTGGGCTACGTGCTCCCGGTCGCCCGGATATCCCTTCGGGGGGAGCTCCTCGCCGGGTACGAGCACCTGCTGCAGCGCCCCGCCGAGGGGGAGAAGCGGCACACCTCGGGCTTCAACTACCTGGCCCTGCTCGGCCTCTCGGTCTCGATGAGCCCGGTGGTGGTCAGCCTGGACGGCGGCGCCGGCGGCCGCACCTTTCAGATCATCGGAAAGGGGTGGGTGCACCGCCTCGACGCCCAGGTCATCGTCGGCCTGGGCTGGGAATGGGGCCGGCCATGATCGCCTCGCGGATCCCTCGATGCCTCGCCATGGTGGCCTTCGCGTTCGGCTGCGGCCCCGGCGTGGCGGAGGGCCCCGTCACGGACGTCGGCCGGGACGGCGGGCGCACGGGGGATACCGGGACCGAAGACGGGATCGATACCCGCACCGCGCCCCCGCACGACACCGGAACGACCGACACCGGAACGACCGATACGGAAGGCGCCGATGCCGGCGCGGACACCGGGGACGGATGCGGCGAGGAGATCTTCGAGGACGCCGTGGTATTCGAATCGAACGGATTGCAGCCGGGGGCGCGCTTCGTGGACATGAGCAGCGAGTGCTTGCTGCTCCGTCAGGAGACGATCGACGGCGTCCGGACCACGGTGGTGTTCACCGATCCCTGGGAGCCCGGCCACATCGGCGCCACGGCGGAGTGGACCTCCCCCCTCGAGCCCGTGGCCCTGACCTGTCATCCCGAAAACTGGGAGGCCGCGGTGCTGTTCCGCACGGCCGCCGGCAACGTCCTGTACCAGATGGACGGATACGGCGGGGATCCCGCTCTCCTGGCGGGGGAGGCGACCTTCGGCGGTCGCTCCCTCACCGGGATCAGGCGCTTCATGCGGACGGCGAACGGCGGTGTGAACCGCATCTGCGCGTTCGGCCAGGGGATCTTCTGCGCCGACAGCGCCGCCGGCTGGACCGCGTGGACGGAGACGCTCCCCCATGTCGCCGGGCGGTATATCAACGATATGGGCCTGCTCTCCATCGCGGACGCCTGGTCCCTGGTCGCGGTGGGGTCGGGGGGGATGATCCTCGTCGAGGGGGCCGGAGGATGGCAGCCCGTTGACTCGGGGACCGCGGAGGAGCTCCTCGCCGTGGGCACCATGGGGGACACCTTCACCGCGGCCGGGCGAAACGGGATCTTCGTCCACGGGACCGTCGACGGGCCCCGCCGATACACCTTCTTCAGTGAAGACGTGGTCTCCCTTTACTGGTGGTCGGACCAGTTCCTTAAAGGGGTCACCGCGGCGGGCACGGTGTTCGAAGGGACGATTCGGGGCGGCGAGCTCAGCCTCTGCCTCACTTCGGTCACGCTCGACGAGCCCGTTTTCACCAGCGTCCTCCTCGTCTGCGGCGACGCCGAGAACTACCTCATCATGACCGACAGCCTCGTCCTCGGCGCGTACGACTGCGCTCCGATGGTCATCGTCTAGTGCCTCGTCAAGGGGGCGGGAGCACAGGGACGTTCCGGTTATACTCTGATGATCGGGGTGATGGCGACGCCGTCCCGGCGCCCCATGGGGAGGGGCGGGGGCAGGTCCTTCAGGGCCTCACGGATCTTGAGCCGCGTGAGGGGGGAGATATCGAGGAACTCCACCCCGAAACCGGGTCGACCCTTATCCGTGCTCCGGCGGAGCCAGTTGACCCGGCTCACCTCGCCGAAGTACATGTGCTCGCCGAGCTTGGGCAGATTGAACGAGCAGATGATGTGCTCGCCGACGTTGGGCATCAGCTCGCTGATGAGGTAGGTCCCCCGCGGGCTGAAATCGTCGGCGATGAGCGGTATCGGCTCGTCCCAGAGGTTGGTGATCACCTCCACGGGGAAGTCGGCTTTGCGGCGGATTTCGAAACGCTTGTACATAGGTCCCTCCATTGCAAGGTTACAATCTTAATGTAGTATAAAAACCTACACTGTGTCAAATTTACCTACATACAACTCCGGCATCTTTACGCCCCCCTGTTCCATGGAGGGACATCGTCGTATAAAATCTTCTCCATGATCTACCCAAAACGAACGGGTCGGGTGTTACCCAGCCAGGGCGCGATAGGCGCTTCGAGGATATGAAGATGAATAAACGGACCTACCAAACCGCGGCCTTCCTCCTGGCCGCCCTCTTCGCCCTGCCGGCGCTGGCGGAGGACGCGGTCTCGTTCGCCCTCGTCGTCGGCAGCAACCGGCCGGGGCAGGGACAGGAGCCCCTCGGCTTCGCCCGGGAGGACGCGAGCCGGTTCGGCACGGTGCTCGGCGAGCTGGGCGGTATCCCGGCGGAGCACATCACGACGCTCTTCGACCCCGGCGTCGTCGAAATTCGTCAGGCCCTCCGGGAGATGACGGTCCGCGTGGCCCGGCGGACGCAGCTCGGAGAGAAGACCACCTTCGTCTTCTATTACTCCGGACACGCCCGGGCCGCCGCCCTCAACGTGGGGCCCGAGGAGTTCGCCCTCAAGGATCTCCGGGGGCTGCTGGAGGCGGTGCCCGCCACCTTCAAGCTCATCGTGCTCGACGCGTGCCAGACCGGCGCCATCTCCAAGGTCAAGGGGGTCACCCCGGCGGCGGACTTCTCCTACAACTCGGTGAGCGGCCTCACCACCGAGGGGATGGCGGTCATCGCCTCCAGCGCGGCGAGCGAGCTGGCCCAGGAGTCGGAGCGGCTCCGGGGATCGTTCTTCACCCACCACCTGGTGGCGGCCCTCCGGGGGGCCGCGGACGCCAACCGGGACGGCCTGGTGACCCTGGACGAGGCCTACGACTACACCTACAACCGCACCCTGGTGGACACCGCCCGGACCGCGGTGGGCAAGCAGCACGTCACCCTGGAGACCGAGCTGAGCGGCGAGGGGGAGACCGTGCTCAGCCGGCCGGGGGGGGCCAAGGCGTGGATGGCGCTCCCCGGGAGCCTCGAGGGCGAGGTGCTGATCTATCGGGCGTCGGATCAGCAGGTGATGGCGGAGGTCCACAAGGCCTCTGGCGACGAGCTGACCCTGGCGCTGCCCCCCGCGACCTATCGCGCGGTGATCCGGCAGGGGGAGCGGGGCTTCGAGTGCGACGCGGGGCTCCTGCAGGGAGCGGTCCACGCCGTGCGCCTCGAGGCGTGCCGGCCGGTGACCCTGCGGCAGCTGACCGCCAAGGGGGACGGCCCGCGGCGACGGGAGCACCTCTTCTTCGAGGTGGGAATCGGGGCCCTCTACAGCCGGTCCGACCGGTATACGGTACGGCTCCGGGACTTCGGCTACCACGGCGAGTACGACGGCGATCCGGTGTTCCATTTCAGCGCCGCCGCCTACTACAGCATCCTCCGGTACCTGAAGGTGGGCCTCCACTTCTCCTTTCTGGACGAGAACCGCTTCACCGACGCCGAGGAGCGGTTCGACTGGCGGGCCTTCCGGCTGGGGGTCGACATCCGCGGCGCATGGCCCCTCGCCGATGACTGGCTCACCCTCTATCTCCAGGCGAGCGGGGGCCTGGCCTTCGCCACCACCCACTACCGGAACGATATGCCGTCCACCCTCACGGATGATCCCCTCCCCGTGGTCGAGGATCGGGAGACCTTCTGGGGATTCCACGTGGGCGGCGGCGGCGGGGTGCAGCTCACCCCGTGGCGGTGGGCCGGGTTCTTCTGGCAGGTGGAGTACCTGTGGGCGCCGGTGATCGAGAACCTCATCGACGACACTCATGACAGCGGCGGCGTGGCCCTGACCACGGGCGTCCTCGGAGGGTTCTGATGATACGAACGCGAGAGATGAAAGCGCTCCTGCTCCTCCTTGTCGGCGTCGGGGCCTTCGCCTGTGCCGATGCCGGGGAGGCCGATCTCCAGAACGAGGAGTTCCGTGTCTGGTGCGGTGAATCCGCCTGCGCCTGGACCGTGGATCAGGGGAAGGTGGAGCGGGTGCCCACCTGGCACCGCAAGGTGTACGGCATCGGTCTCACGGACGATCCCACGCGGATCTCCCAGGTCCTGGAGATGGAGAACGTCCGCTGCCTGTTCCTCACCCTCCTCGCCGATGTGGACGACGCCGCCACCCTGTACTGGGAGATAGACTATTACAACGACGACATCGACGCGCCTGAGCATACGGTAAAGATCGCCGTCTCCGACTGGGAGACCACCCACCGGGAGGCCAGCGTGCCCGAGGGGTGCACCGAGGCGCGGATTATTTTGAGGAAGACGGGCAGAGGGCGCGCGGTGGTGGCCAAGGCCGATATCTCGGGGAACGTCTACTGCGCGGCCGAGCCCCCCTCCGGGGTGGACCCCCTGTTGGATTCGGACTGCGGTCCGGATGGAGGTCTATGTGAGGAGTGAACAGAATCAGCCCCGCTGATAGACCATGGATATCTATCGGCGATACGGTCCGGCGCTCCGCCGCAAGTGCGAGCGGATGCTGGGAAACACAGACGATGCAGAGGATATCGTGCAGGGATTGTTCGTGGATTTGCTGAAGAGGGGACAGACCGAGGAGAGCCTTCCGTACCTCTATCGGGCGGCCACGAACCGGTGTCTGAACCTCATCCGGAACCGCAAGAAGCGGCGGGAGCTGCTGGAGCGGAGCACCAAGGAGCAGACCCTGCCCGCGAGGACCCTGCTCGAGGACAAGGTGGTGGGCTTCGAGCTGCTCGGCCTCCTGGTGGCGAAGCTCGACAGGAAGTCCTCCGAGATCCTCGTCTACCGGTACATCGACGACATGACCCAGGAGGAGATCGCCGAGGCCATGAGCCTCAGCCGAAAGACCGTGGGAAAGCGGCTGCAGAAGATCGCCAGGGAGGCGGGGAAGCTCGCCAACAAGAGAGGAGGCCCGCCATGAAATGTGTCGCGCACCCGGTCTCCTGGCTGACCCTGGAGCAGTACCGGCTCCGGGAGCTCCCCCCCGAAGCGGCGCGGACGGTGGCCGCGCATCTCGAGATCTGCCCGGCCTGCGCCGCCTGCGTCCAGGCCATCACCGCAGACGAGCGGCCCATGCTCCCGCTGCCGGAGGTCGTCGCGCGCGAGGGGCGGCCGCTATGGTCCCGGCCGCGTCTGGTGACGGCCCTAGCGGCGGCCGCCGCGGTGATCGCGGTCCTCCTGGTGCGGCCCTTCGTCGGTGAACGTCCGGACGTCCCGCCGGATCGGGTCGCCTACCGGGGCGGCGAGCTCGCCATTACGCTGGTGAGAGAGCGCGGCGGCGCCGTGGTGGAGAACCCGACGCGGTATGTATCCGGGGACCGCTTCAAGGTGCTCGCGACGGTGCCGGGGCGCGCCGCCGCGCCGTGGGACCTGGTGGTGTTCCAGGACCGGGAGGCGTTCTTCCCGCTTTCCCCCGGGGGCGAGGTCGCCCCCGGCAGCGATCGGCCCCTTCCGGGCGCCTTCCGGATCACCGGCGCGTCACAGACCGAGATCTGTCTGTACATCGGCCGCCCCCTCCCGGGCCGCGACCGGATCCGGAAGATCGGCCGGGGCGCGCTCCCCGAGGCCGCGGTCTGCAGAACCCTCGCACCGGCCGGCGCCCCCGCGGCAGGCACGCCGCGACCTCAAGAGTCCATCCGAAAGCAGTAATCACCGGGGGGACTTGCCCACCGGGCTCCGATGGAGGATGGCGTAGAAGGACACGAAGTCGGGGTGAGGCGAAGCTTCGTCAGTGATTCTGAAACCAGTTGGTCTCGTCCGGGGCGTTGCTGATCTTCTGTCGGATATTGAGGATCTCGCTCATCGATATCTCGCTCCACGCCCGGACCACCTCGGGATCGAATTGCGTCCCCTTCATGTCCAGAATCTCTTGACAGGCGATCTCATGGGTCAGCGCCTTCCGGTAGGGACGGTTGGAGGTCATGGCGTCATAGGTGTCGATGATGGCGAATATTCGGGCGCCGATGTAGATCTCCTCTCCCTTGAGGCCGCGGGGGTAGCCGGTGCCGTCCCAGAGCTCGTGGTGCTCCCAGACGAGCCGTCGCGCATCCCCAAGGAAGTCTATCTTCTCCAGGATCCGATACCCGTATTCGGCGTGCTTCTTCATCTCGGCCCACTCCTCCGGGCTCAGGGTCCCGGGCTTCAGCAGGATGGTGTCCGAGACACCAATCTTACCGACATCGTGGAGCAGGGCGCCCCGTTCCACCGCCAGCAGCTCATCCCCGGAGAGGCCCAGTTGCTCCGCCAGACGCTTGGAGTAACTCGCCACACGGCGAGAGTGCCACTGGGTATCCGTGTCCCGAAGGTCGAGGGCGCTGATGAGGCCGAGCAGCAGGTTCGAGGTGCGGTCCTGGACCTCCTGCTCCAGGCTCTTGGCCAGGTGGGAGAGCTCGTCACACTTCGCCCCGAGGAGATGGTTGAGCTGTCGGTTCTCCTTGGTCATAGCGTAGTGCTCCCGAGCCCGGCGGATGATATCCTTCAAGGCCATCGAATCCCACGGCTTGGGGATGAAGCTGAAGAGCCCCACCCGATTGATGACGTCGATGGCCATATTGAAATCGCCGCGTCCCGAGACCAGGATTCTCACCGAATCAGGGCTCACCCGGGCGACCTCCTCGAGAAACACGATGCCGTCCATGCCGGGCATGTGGAAATCGGAAAGCACGATGCTGATGCTCTTCTCCCGAAGCGCGACGAGCCCTTCCCGACCCGAGTGGGCGAGGGTAACATCGATATCGCTGCTCTTGAGATCCCGGGCGAACACGCGGAGGATGAGGTCTTCGTCGTCGACGAACAATACCGTCGTTGGTTCATTCGGCCCCATGAGGTTGACGAAAGAGGGGTTGATGCTGTTGGACATGCTGACCTTACCGGGATTGCTCCCTACCCATCTTACGTTTAAATAGAGACATCACTGCAGAATACATATTTGTTACAGCGGCAATGTATCTTATTACTTTAGCAGTCCCGGTCGCGCTCAAGTATCTTCCCGCATGATCGACAATACCGCCCAGGGCAACGCGTCAGTATCGAAACAGGATGCGGAGGTAGATGCGGCTGTGATCCGTCGGCGGCGGATCCGGATCGCGGGTGAGAACCTGCAGGATCTCAGCGTGGACAGAGAAACGGACCGGTCCGATGGTGGCGAGTAGCGCGGGCTCGTGAACCAGGAGATCTCCCGCGTCCGCGACCCGGGTGTCATCGTTCAGCCACCCCTCGCGGTAACGGAAGATGAGCCATTTGAGAATCCGGTAGGAGAGCTCCAGGTTGTACCCGGCCTTGCGCATACCGTAGTTCGGCAGGATGCCGTAGGTGTCGCCGGCGAAGATGCCGTGATAGGCGTTCCGCCGGGGACCGAGCTTGATCTCCGCCCACGCGATTTCGGCTCTCAGGCGCAGATCCCTGAGCACCGGGAGCCGGATGAGGTCGTACCCCAGCTCCAGGTCCACGCCGTAGATGAGCATCCACCGGTCGTCGTTCTGATCCCAGGCGTCTAGATACCAGCTCGTCCCGAGGGTCACCGAGCGGCCGAGGCCGAGGGTCGGCCGGAGCCCCATTCCTTTCCACTTGTTGTTGTCGAACTTCTTGGCCTCGTCGTCCTTGTCGGGGCGGGGTTCCCCTGACCCATCCGCCATCAGCGTCCCCGAGAACCCGTTGATGACCCAGAAGGTCCAGTCGAAGCTGGCGAAATCGCCGTTGTAGGCATAGTGTCTGAATGCCAGCCCGTAGTCGCCCCAGACCACCGGCAGAAACTTGGAGCCCTCGTCCACCCGGCCGCCGATGAGGTGATGAAAATCATTCTGTCCGAAGGGCACCAGGATCTTTCCGATCCGGACCTCGAACTTCTCGCCGAGGTGGAAGATCCCTTCGTAGAACTCGGGCTCGAAGGCAATATCCGTGCGAAAGGTGAGCCAGTCCGTAGCCGCGAGCTCCAGTATGACATGGGCGTGATCGCGGGTGAACTGGAACTGGTCGGTTTCGAGCTCGTATTCCAGGACCAGATCAAAAAAGAGCTTGAACTTCGGAAGCTTGGAGCTCCCCTCCCCGTGTCCGTGACCGGCCTCCGGATGTCCGGAAGCAGCGGTCTCCTCCTCCTCGAGGTCATCCAGATTGATTTCCACCTCTTCCCCCTGGGAAGCCTCTTCCCCCTGGAGGGTCTCCGGGGTCGGATTTGCTTCTTCCTCAGAAGCTCCCGGGGTCGGATTTGCTTCTGATTCGGACCCGGTGTTCTCGTCGGCGAGAACGGAAACCGCGGCGAGCAGCAAACCGCCTGCGACCGCGACCAACAACGTTTGTTTCATGAGACCTCCGTGAAGCGCCGATAATTCCGGCAAGAGCGTAGACGGAAACGACCGAATAGACAAGTTCTCGAAGGGGGAATGAGCTCCGAGGGATCGGATTACGCTTCAGGCGGATTCGTCGGGGGCAGCCTGAAGGAGGGGTCCCTTACCAGGACCGCGACGCCGCCGACCCCGTGGTTGTTGAGGGTGAGCGCGGGCTCTCCCTGGACCATCCCGAGGCAGGCCGTCTCGCACTGACCGCACCCGACACACCGATCGAATGAGACGAGCCGGGGGCGCTGCGGGGTCGCCCCTTCATCAATGACGATCGCCTTGTTGGGGCAGACCTCGACGCACTTGAGGCAGGGCTTCACCGCCCCCTCGGCGTAGCTGATGCAGCGCTGCGATTCGAAGGCCGCCGAGCCCATCTTGAGGGCCCACTTGTCCTCCCGCCGTGGACCGAATTTCGGGATGGCGCCGGTGGGACATACGTTGGAGCAGGCGTTACAGCTGTCCTTGCACCCGCCGACGTCAGGCGTGACAGCGGGAGTCCAGAGCCCGGCGAACCCCTCCTCGAAAGTCAGGGGTTGGAGCGTTCCGGTAGGGCAACTCCTGAGGCACTGTCCGCAGCGAACGCAAAGGGCGTTGAAGGCCACTGGATCAGCGACCATCGGCGGGCGCACGACGCGCCAGGAGGGGGCCTCACCGAGGCGGGCGTTGGCCAGGGCGATCCCCGTGACTGCACCCGCCCCCGCGCTGACGAGCAGGGTGCGACGATTGATATCCACCACGGCCTCCCGGCGGGTGGGGAAGGGCAGCGCGGGGACGAAACGGATATCCGCCTGCCGACAGACCGTCTGACAGCTCATGCACCGGACGCACTCGTCAGGGCTCCCCTGCTGGGAGACCGCGCCGTTCATGGGGCAGTGCTGCTGGCACTCCCGGATCCGGTTTCGATCCTTACAGCCGTCGCACCCTTTCAACCGACGGCGGAAAAGAGAAAACCGGGAGAGGGCGCCGTAGAAGGCGCCGAGAGGGCAGAGATAGCGGCACCAGAACCGCGGCGTAATCCCCGAGAGGCCGATGACGGCCAGGAGCAGCAGCACCGCGGAGAAGGATCCCGCCCCCGGCGCCGAGGTGACGAGGCCGAAGGTGATCCCGCGGAACAGCATCACGAGCGGGTCAGCCCAGTAGTGGAGCTGCCCACCCGTCAACGCGCTGAAGCAGACCAGCACGAGCAGGTAGTACTTTACGCGCCGCCAGGCGATCTCGTTCTCGAGGCGCTTCTCGACGCGACCGTGCCACAGCCGGCCGGTGATATCGAAGAGAGTCCCCAGGGGACATATCCAGCCACAGAAGAACCGCCCGAAGACGAGGGTCAAGCCGATGAGTATCAGGGCGCCCAGCATGGCCGGAACCCAGATCCGGGACGCCGCCGCCGCCAGGGCTGCCACGAGGGGGTTGGTGCTCAGGAAGAGGTCCTGCGGGATCGCTCCGAGCGCCTGGTGGCGCGTTGTATAGAACAGGAATCCCCAGAGTACGAGGAAGAGCGCCTGGGCAGCCCGCCTGAGCCAGATGTTGTGTTTTCCCATTCCGTTCTCCAAAGATTGGGCTATCGGGGTTTACAAGAGGGGGATTGTGTAACGAATCGATTCAATTGGCAAAGAAAACCTCGTACAGGGCGAGGGCGCGGCGGGCGACGATGGCGGTCACCTCGCTGGATGCCGTGGCACCGCTGACCGCGTCGATGTCCTTCCCGAGGTTGGCGGGGACCGGGCCTCCCCTTTTGATCTGCTTTCCCTTGAATTGTTTCAGAAAGCTCTCTTTGGCGATAGGGCGCTGATACGGGCAGGGGAGCTCCATGGGCTTCACCTCGATGATGCTTCCGCTCGATGATACCCCCACCGCGAACTTGTGATAGCAGGTCCGCCAGTACTGCTCCATGATGAAGACATAGACCTGCACCTTCCCGTCCTTGTCCCGCATGAGATAGATCTCGTTGCTGGCCTTCAAAACATCCTTGTAGTCCGTCTTGTCCTTCAGGCCGAACCGGTCCCTGGCCTTCTTGAGCTCCTCCGCGGAGAGGGTCTTGTTGACCTTGGAGAGCTTGGCCCCGGTGGGCATGAAGTGTTTGAGGGCCTCCTTGAGGTTCATGTACTTCACGGCCTCGGCGGGCTCCGAGTGGAGGAGCGCCGCCGAGAGGACGGCGAGGACTGAGAGGGTTCGGGTCGCTCTTTGAATGGCATTCATGGTTCAAGCCTCCTTTTTTTCGCGCGTTGATCGAGGGCGGTTGGTGCGCCTCGGCGGGATGAGCATCATTACCACGGGAAGCGCCATCATCACCGCGACCAGGGCGAGCCACGGCCTCCGGTCCAACGCCACCTCGGTGATGCGCACCGGGAGCGTCGGCTCCTCCGGAACGAGGCTGTGGGCTTCGGCCGGGCTCTCCTCTTCCTCCAAGGCGTCCAGATCGATTTCCACCTCCTGCTCTGTCTCCGGAGGGGCCTGTCCCTCGGCAGTGTCGGCGGGTTCGGCCGAAGCATGGGAAAAAAGAGAAAGGGTCAGGATAAGAGTTGCTGTCGTGACAAAGGGTTTCAATTCACTCCTCATGAAGCTCAATGTCTCCTTTTATATCAGCATTCAGGCACCAATGAAAAACGCTTCTTGGAGAGGAGACCCCCAATCCAATGAAAAAATTCGAAAAAAGACCGATTTGCCTACGGTTCGACGACGGTGTAGCACCACTCATGATGCAGGGAACGTTTCTCCCCCGATGTTCATCAGGGATTAACCTCGTGGTTGAAATATAAAATTGAAATATAATTTTTAACATGCACTCTGGATGAACCGGGTGTTTCATGTGTATACTGAGGTCTGATCTGAACCCGGATAATGTCAGATGAAACGAATAAGACTCATTTGGATAATCAGCCCTCAAATTCTCATCGGAATTTCAGGATGCATCACGGACCGGCCGGTGGATGATCCGTTCACCCGCCCGGTGGGCGTCAGAGACGATAAGAGCTGTGACGGCGGCGAGTGTGAGATCGACACCTCCGCCGAGACCCGGCTCGGATCGGACGGCTATCTCATCGGAGCGTACGGCCTCTTCTTCATGGCCAACGCCAACTGGGCCCCGGGCGCAGTGGAGAGCTACCCCGACAACACCCATACCGGTTGGGGAAAGGCCCAATGTTACGAATGCCACGCCGCCGGTATGCCGGATGAGCCGGAGGACCACGACCCCCGGATGCAGTACTGGCCCTGGGCCTGCGCCCGCGGATTCCCGGGATCGTCGTGTCACGGACACGGCGCTATGGATGATAGTGACCAGGAACCGAATAACGCCCCCTATTTCAACCACGATCACGACGCCGCGTTCGACGGATGTACCCAATCCGGATGTCACGACCTCTACGATGCCCCCAAGGAACGAGAGGGGCATGGATTCACCGATGCTCCGGATTCGTTCTGCAACTCGTGCCACGACTATTATTGGCATCAAACCGGATGGCCGCCGGATCCGCTGGCGCCCTCCTCGACCAATAAAAAGCAATAGAACTGCTAGGAGAGGATTGTGGAAGATAAAAAAAGAGAAACAAACGAGTGCCCGAAAGAAACAGTCGACGAGGTCAAAGAGGTGTCTGAGGCCAACGCTTCCAGGCGAAGGTTTCTCCAGGTCGCGGCGGGCGCGGTGGGCGCCATTGTCGCCACCTCCTGCAAAACAGAGGAGTTCGGCAGTGATGCCGGCGCCCGGGATACGGGGACCGGTGGGGGGGCCGGGGACACCGACACCGATACGGACACCGATACGGATGCGGACGGGGATACGGACGCGGATACCGATACGGATACAGACACCGATGCCGATACGGATGCGGACACCGACACCGACGCCGACACCGACGCCGACGCCGACGCGGACGGGGACACCGACGCCGACACCGACGCGGACGGAGACACCGATGCCGACACCGATGTGGACACGGACGTCGACGGGGATACCGACGCCGACACCGACGCGGACGGGGACACCGATGCCGACACCGATGTGGACACTGACGTCGACGGGGATACCGACGCGGACACTGACGCCGACACCGACGCCGACACCGACGCCGATGCCGACACGGGGACCGGCACTGGGACCGTCCCTCCCCCCGCCAACCGGGTGGTCCGGGTCATGGACCCCGGCGCGACCACCTGGGACGGAGCGGATCCCTCGGATTTCTATCAGTACACCCAGGGCGATGTCGTGGACGCCATGTTCGAGGACGGGCTCACCGCGTTGACCAACACCGGCTCCCTCGAGGCCGCCTGGGCGTCACTGGTACCCTACAATTCCGGCGAGCTGGTGGCCGTTATCATCAACGCCTACGCCAACAATATGAACAATCAGAAGAACAACGTCTGCGAGCCCATCAGCGCCATGGTCCATGGGCTGGTGGACGTGCTGGGCATTCCGGCCGACCGGGTCGCCGTCACCGATCCCTCCCGGACGCTGTTGGGGTCCCGAGCCCAGGACCGTATCATCGACAACTGTCGCCACACCGATGAGCTGGCCTGGGACCTGCACGAGGGGAGCTTTGGAAGCGCGATCCCCTTTACGAGCGGTCACGCGCCGCCCACCGCGAACGAGAATATCGCGACGATTCTGGAGGCGGCGGATCACATCATTCTCGCGCCGGTGCTCAGCTGGCACGCGTTCAGCTGGATGACCGGGACCATGAAGATGATGATCGGCTCGGTCAGCAATATGGGCGGGTGCCATCCCTCCAGCGATTCAAGACAGATCGACTGGCGGGACGGCGCCAGCCTCGCGGACATCTGCATGACCTTCAAGGACAAGGTGCGGCTCATCGCGACGGACGGGCTCTACGGAAATATCCAGAGCAATACCGGCGCCCCCCACGCATTTCAGACCCTCGGTGGAGCGGGGGGCACGCGACCTTCGAGCACCCTCTACTTCAGCAAAGACATGGTCGCCATCGATTCCGTCATGTACGACGACCTACTGGACGAAGCCACCGCCGAAAACCGCTCCAAGGGAGAGTGGCACTACGGATTCCTGGACTACGCCGCTGACGACGCGCATCAGCTCGGGACCTTCGAGATGCGGAATGTCACCGGGAACGCGGGATACGATCGCATCAATCTGATTGACATCAACCGCGGATAGCACTTCCGAGATTACGAGGCGGCGCCGGAGAGATACTCATCGAGGGCGTTCTTGGCGTCGCCGCAACAATCGGCGCGGACCTCCACGCCGAGGTCCTGGAACATACCGGCGACCCGCGGCTCCATGCCCCCCGCCAGGATGACGTCGTATCCATATCGGGAGGCGCAGTGCATCAGGCCGAGCTGATGGCCTCGGAAGTGCCGGTTCTCACAAGTCTGAATTCCCCTAACCTCTCCCCTCTCGATTCTGGCCACCACGAAATAGGGACTCTTTCCGAAATGGGTACTGACCGGGCTGTCCAGCCCATGATTCGCGTCCGTTGTAATAATAATGGTCTTGTTCATCTCGCCACCTTTTGCTCAAGGCCATTTTGCAAGAAGAGTGCCGAGCCCCCACCACCCGCAAAGATAGTAACAAGCCCCGTTTTTCGACAGGCCCTATTCTTTTATAACTATGGATAATTGTGCTTGGCATACAATATCGGCCCGAGTTCGGTGAACGAATCCGGCAACGCATTTCCGATTCATTTTCGGGCAAACTATCAGCCTTTCAACGGGTAAAAAGACCTCTGTGGTACAAAAATACCCGTTTGGGTTTGAAAATCTGCTATAAACTGCCTAGAATTTCCCCGTGCGATGAATCGAGAATATGCGGCTACTATACCATTTCGCGTATGACGCGTTCGGAAATCTCGGCGGCCCGTTTTTCTGGCATAGACCTTGCCTATCGGGTTCGCTGAATTGACCTGGTTGTAGCCCATTGGTTTTACAAAGGAGGACACCAATGACCGATGCATATGAAAAGGTAATCGAGAGAAATCCTAATGAGCCGGAGTTTCATCAAGCAGTGAAAGAGGTTTTTGATTCATTGAAAGTCGTTATGGACAAACACCCCGAGTTTCGTTCAGCCAAAATCCTGGAGCGCATCTCGGAGCCGGAGCGGGTCATCATGTTCCGGGTTCCCTGGGTGGATGACAGCGGCGAGGTTCAAGTCAACAAGGGATACCGCATCGAGATGAGCAGCGCCCTCGGCCCCTACAAGGGCGGGCTTCGTTTTCATCCCACCGTCAACCTCAGCATCCTGAAGTTCCTGGCCTTCGAACAGATTTTCAAAAACAGCCTGACCACGCTGCCCATGGGGGCCGGCAAGGGCGGTTCCAACTTCGATCCCAAGGGCAAGTCCGACCGCGAGGTCATGGCGTTCTGCCAGTCGTTCATGGGAGAGCTCTGGCGCCACATCGGCGGCAACACGGATGTCCCCGCGGGCGACATCGGCGTCGGCGGCCGGGAGATCGGCTTCATGTTCGGGATGTACAAGAAGATGGCCAACGAGTTCGTGGGTGTGCTCACGGGCAAGGGGCTCAACTGGGGCGGCAGCCTGATTCGTCCGGAGGCCACCGGTTACGGGCAGGTCTACTTCGCCGACGAGATGCTCAAGGCCAACAACAAGAGCATGAAGGGCCTCACCTGCCTGGTGTCGGGTTCCGGAAACGTGGCCCAGTACGCCACGGAGAAGGTCCTGGATCTCGGCGGCAAGGTGGTCACCCTCTCCGACTCAGCGGGCTTCATCTATGACGAAGAGGGCATCGACAAGGAGAAGCTGGCGTTCGTGCTGGATCTCAAGAACGTACGCCGCGGTCGCATCAAGGAGTACACGGACAAGTATCCGAAGGCCAAGTACACCCCGGTGGATCCCGGCCTGGACTACAACCCCCTGTGGAACATCAAGGCCGACGTGGCGCTGCCCTCGGCCACCCAGAACGAAATCAACGCCAAGGACGCCCAGAACCTGGTGAACAACGGGGTCTGCTGCGTCTCCGAGGGGGCCAACATGCCCACCACGCCGGACGGGGTCGATGTCTTCCTGGACAACGGCGTGCTGTACGGCCCCGGCAAGGCCGCCAATGCCGGCGGAGTGGCCGTCTCGGGGTTGGAGATGAGCCAGAACAGCATGCGCCTCTCCTGGACCCGCGAGGAAGTGGACAACCGGCTCCACGACATCATGAAGAGCATTCACCAGAACTCCCTCGACGCCGCCAAGGCCTACGCCAAGACGGATCGGGACGTGAACTACGTGAACGGCGCCAACATCGCCGGCTTCCTCAAGGTGGCGAACGCCATGCTGGATCAGGGGATTGTCTAGCTGTCGGGATGAAGATATTATAACCCCTCCTTGTGTTCTCACGGACCTCGAGCAAGCAGGTGACTCCGGATGATGCGCCCCGAAATTCTTGATACGGAAGCGAAGCTCCGGGAACGCGTCAAGGAGCTCACCTGTCTGTACAAGGCCGTTCAGATCGCCACCACCCAGTCGGATGCCCCCATCGGCTCGGTGCTCCAGGGCATCGCCGAGCTCATCCCCCCGGCATGGCAGTACCCGGAGATCACCGTCGGCAGGGTGGTCCTCGACGACCAGTCGTACGCAACGCTCGGGTTTCAGGTGACCCCCTATCGTCAATCCGCGGACATCTGCGTCCGGAACAAGATCCGGGGGTTCATCGAGGTGGTCTACCTGGAGGAGACCCCGACGCTCCACGAGGGGCCATTTCTGATGGAAGAGCGCAACCTCATCGACGCGCTGGCGCGAGAGGTCTCCGGCATCATGGAGCGGCACCAGGCGCGGCTCGAGAAGGCCGACCTGGAAGAGCAGCTCCGCCACGCGGATCGCCTCGCCACCCTCGGTCAGCTGGCCGCCGGGGTCGCCCATGAGCTCAACGAGCCCCTCGGCAATATTCTGGGATTCGCCCAGCTCGCCCAGAAGGTCGAGGGCGTCCCCCAATCCGTATTGAAGGACCTTCAGAAGATCGTCAATGCCTGCCTCCACTCCCGGGAGATCATCCACAAGCTCAAGCTGACCGCCAGGCAGGCGCCCCCCCATCGGGAGCAGGTCGATCTGAACGAGATCATCCGGGAGCGGCTCTTCTTCATCGAGTCCAGGTGCATCAAGCACGGCATTCGGATCGTCCGGAAGCTCGATGCCAGGCTCCCCACGCTCGTCGCGGACGCCAGCCAGCTGCACCAGGTCCTCATCAACCTGATGGTGAACGCGGTCCAGGCCATGCCGGAGGGCGGAACCCTCACCATCACCACCCGCGGTGATGTCGAGAAGGTGTTTTTCACTATTGAGGACACCGGCATCGGGATCTCCGAGGAGGCACTGAACAAGATATTCCTTCCGTTCTTCACCACCAAGGACGCGGATCAGGGCACCGGATTGGGGCTTTCCGTGGTGGATGATATCGTGAAGGGGCACGGCGGGGAGATCTTCGCCGAGAGCGTGCTCGGCAAGGGCACCGCTTTCCATGTATCGATTCCGATTGACCGCTCGAGGAGCGGGGGAAACATGAGATGACACGCACCGAACGGGAGAACATACTTGTGGTGGATGACGCCCAGGCCACGGTGGAGGTGTTGCAGCGCAACCTTTCAGCCAAAGGATACCGGGTATTTACGGCGTCGAGCACCCCGGAGGCCACCCAGGTCCTGGAGGCTTCCTCGGTTGATTTGGTGATCACGGACCTGAAGATGCCCGGACCGAGCGGCCTGGATCTCGTGCGGCACGTCCGCCAGAACCACGCGGACACCGAGGTGATGATGATCACGGGGTATGCCACCGTCGAGGGCGCGGTGGAGGCCGTGAAGAGCGGCGCCGAGGAGTATCTCTCCAAGCCGTTCACGGACGAGGAGCTCTTCTCCGCGGTGGCCCTCGCCCTCGAGAAGCTCCACGTGAGGCGCGCCGCCCGGCACGAGGCCCTCGTCACACCGAGGGCGCCCATGGGCATCATCGGTGAGTCGGACGCGATAAGAGAGGTGTTTCAGACCATCAGCAAGGCCGCGCGGACCGCCGCCACGGTGCTGGTCACCGGGGAGAGCGGCACCGGCAAGGAGCTCGTCGCTCGCGCCATCCACTACAGCGGCAAGCGCGCGGCCTCGTCCTTCGTCACCGTGAACTGCGGCGGTATCCCGGAGAACCTGTTGGAGAGCGAGCTCTTCGGCCATGTCAAGGGGGCCTTCACGGGCGCGGTGGAGACCCGAGCCGGCTTCTTCCAGACGGCGGACGGCGGCACCATCTTCCTGGATGAGGTCAGCGAGATGAGCCTGGGGATGCAGGTGAAGCTGCTTCGGACCCTCCAGGAGAAGGAGGTCTACATGGTGGGATCCGCGAAACCCCATCAGGTGGATGTCCGGGTGCTCGCGGCCTCGAACAAGAACCTCGAGGTCATGATCGAGAAGGAGACCTTCCGGGAGGATCTCTACTATCGGCTCAACGTCATCCCCATCAATCTCCCCACCCTGCGGGATCGGGAGGACGACATCCTCCTCCTGATACAACATTTCGCGCGGATGTTCGCGGAGCAGGCGGATCGCCCGGTCCCCGCCTTTTCGGACGAGGCGCTCACCATGCTGCGCAACTACCACTGGCCCGGCAACGTCCGCGAGCTGCAGAACGTGATTCACCGCCTCGTGGTCATGGTGGACGGCGATCTCATCGATGTCCCGGATCTCCCTGATCTGATGCGGGTGAGCGTCCCCCGGAAGAGCAGCTTCAAGCGCCCGTTGGCCGACGTGGAGGTCGAGTACATCTGCAACGTGGTGGAGAGCGTGGACGGCAACAAGACCCGCGCGGCGGAGATCCTCGGCATCGACCGCAAGACCCTGCGAGAAAAACTGAAGAAGCAGGGACGATAGCCGGGTAAAACCGCCTCATCGGGAAGAAACACCTCGTATAAAGATCTGTTCGTCCACGAAATTCGCGACATTCGTCCCGGCGTCATCTCTCGCCATTCCCCGGAGACTGGGCGGCCCTCCCAACGTTTTACAATGAAAAATGCAGTATCAGCGCAGGGTTCTCCGTGACCGGCGGCGTCTCCTCCGCGCTCGCAACGACCGGCCGACACACAAGCCGGCAGCGGGAACGATTGGCACGTCAGTTGCTGTGTCATCCCGGTCATCGGTCCATCAGCTCGGATGGCTCTGACAGGGAGGTAGCGATGGAATGGATTCAGCGGGGATGGGGAGCGCGACACTGCGATTCGAACAGCAACGGGCAGAACCGTGAGAAACAACCAATGGATTTCAGGATTCGACGAGAGCATCCCCCGAAAGGCGATCCCCCTGTCGGGGAGGTTCCGCAAGGGGCCCGGGCCTACGGGCTCTGCGCCTCCTGCGCCCATCGGGATACCTGCTTGAATCAGAAGGTGGAGGGCGGCGTCTGGCGCTGCCCGGACTATGCCTGAGTAACGACTAGATCGCGAGGCAACGGATCGGCCGGCGGCCGGAAGGACCGGGAATGGAAGGCGAATCGTTCAGCACTTATGAGATAGCGAGGCGGCAGTTCGACAAGGTCGCGGACATGGCGAACCTCAGCCCATCCGTCAGGGAGCTGCTCCGGGACTCCCTTCGCGAGTACAACTTCGCCATCCCGGTACCGATGGATGACGGCAGCACGCGCATCTTCCGGGGGTTTCGGGTGCAGCACAACGACGCCCTCGGACCGTGCAAGGGGGGCATCCGCTTTCACCCCCTGGAGACCCTCGATACGGTGCGCGCCATGGCCATGTGGATGACCTGGAAGTGCGCGGTGGTGGACCTCCCCCTCGGGGGCGGCGAGGGGGGCGTCATCTGCGATCCCCATGAGCTCAGCGTGAAGGAGCAGGAGCGGCTCTGCCGGGGATGGATGCGGCAGATGTCCCGGAACGTGGGTCCCCTCCTGGACGTGCCCGCCCCGGATGTCATGACCAACGCCCAGCACATGCTGTGGATGCTCGATGAATACGAGGTCATCCGGGGCGCGAAGTATCCCGGGGTCATCACGGGAAAACCCGTCGGACTGGGGGGATCCCAGGGGCGGTTGGAGGCGACGGGGTACGGGCTGGTCTACGCCCTCCGGGAGGCGCTGAGCGAGCTGGATATCGATCCCGAGGACACCACCGCGGCGGTGCAGGGGTTCGGCAACGTCGCCCAGTTCGCCATCGAGCTCTATCAGCGAATCGGGGGCACGGTCGTCGCGGTCTCCTGCTGGGATCAGGGGCGGCACTCGGCGCATACGTTCCGAAAGAAGGAGGGCATCGACCTCGACGAGCTCAGACGGATCGCCGACCGTTTCGGCAGCATCCATCGGGAGAAGGCGGCGGACCTCGGATACGAGGTGTTCTCGGGGGATCAATGGCTCGAGCAAAACGTCGACATCCTGATCCCGGCGGCCCTCGAGAATCAGATCCGCGAGGACAACGTCGGCCGCATCAAGCGATGCGTGAAGATCATCGCCGAGGGCGCGAACGGCCCCACCCGACCGGAGGCCGACCGGATCCTGAGGGAGCGGGGGATACACCTCATCCCGGATCTGATCGCCAACGCGGGAGGGGTGACCTGCAGCTACTTCGAGCAGGTGCAGTGCAACACCAACTACTTCTGGGATAAGGACGAGGTCCTCGGCAAGCTGGACAGCAAGATGACCGCCGCGTTCATTTCGGTCAGCGAGCTCGCGGCGAAGCGGAATCTCTCCATGCGGGACGCCGCCTATCTCATTGCCGTCAACCGGGTGGCCACCGCCTGCGCTGACAGAGGGTGGGTATAGACCATGGTCGAAACAGCGCGTTTCGAGCGGAGGTTCTTCACCGCGGACAACGACATCACACGAATCGGGACGGGCGATCTCGGGGGGAAGGCGCGGGGGCTCTCCTCGATGCTCGAGATGATGCGCGACCGATTCGACCGGGAGCGCTTCGAGGGCGTCGGCGTGAACATCCCCCATATGACCGTGCTCACCACGGAGATCTTCGACGCCTTCATGCGGCAGAACCGCCTGTACGAGCTCGACCTGAACGAGATGAAGGACGATCGCATCGCCCACCGGTTTCAGCGGTCGAACCTCCCCCCCGAGCTCGTGGGGGATCTCCGGGCGCTGGCGGACGAGGTCCGCATGCCCCTCGCCATTCGATCCTCGGGGGTGCTCGAGGACGCCATGTACCGTCCCTTCGCCGGGGTCTACGCCACCAAGATGATCCCCAACAACCCGCCGAGCCCGGACGTCCGGTTTCAGAAGCTGGTCGAGGCGATCAAGTTCGTGTTCGCGTCGACGTTCTTTCGCAGCGCCAGGTATTACCGGGACTCCGTGGGGAAGCGGCTCCGGGACGAGAGGATGGCCGT
>JBNLED010000174.1:0-3588 GCA_050304755.1 Polyangia bacterium
CGAAGGCGTCGGCGAACTCCGCGCAGGAGGCGCAACTTTCGAGGTGCTCGCGGACGCTCTCCCGTTCCCCGGCGCGGATCAGACGGCGGACCTCGGCGCAGTCTCTCATGCGAGCCCCCGTTCCACCTCCGGCCCGCTCAGGAGGTCCCGGAGCTTCCGGTACCCCCGGTGGGCCCGCACTCGGACGGCGCCCTCGCGTGAACCGAGGAGCGCGGCGATGTCCCGGAAGCTCATCTCCTGGAAGTAGTGGAGCTCCAGCACCTCCCGTTGGGCAGGAGAGAGGCGGTTCAGCGCGGCGCGTATCCGGGCCGCTGCCAAGGCCCCATCGGTCTTCGGGGGGATCTCGGGTTCGGGCTCAGCGGCGACCCGCTCCGTGAGCCGGTGTCTGGAGGCCGCCCGGCGCCCCATGTCGCGGATGACGTTGAAGGCGATGGTGTAAATCCAGGGCCTCACCTCGGCCCCCGCGCGGAAGTCCCGGCGGCTCTGGTGGACGTGCACGAAGGTCTGCTGCACGACGTCGCCGGCGTCCGCCTCGGAGAAGCCGCGTCTCAGGGCGGCGCCGTGAATTCTCGGGGCGAAGCGATCGAAGAGCCGGCGGAAGGCCCCTTGATCTCCCGCGCGGTAGGCCGCCATCAGCGCCTCGTTCGAGGGGGCGTCGATCACCCGATCCCGAACCGCCGAGAAGAGTATCCGCGCCCAGCGGCGCAGTCCGGACCAGAGATCGAAAGAGAACGCATCGGAGACGGAGCTGGCAGGGGCGAGGATCATTGCGGCGATCTACTCATGGGTTATCGTCACCTGGATGAGGTCTGACACAGGGGGATAATAGTACATATCCGCCACCTCGGCCACCGGCATCATCTCCGGCGTTCCGGTGTCACCGCCCCTGGCGGGGGGGCTGGTTCTCGCCCACGCCAGGGGCGAGCGCCAGCGCCGAGACGATACCGGCGAGGACGAGCCCGCCCATAGAACTGTTTTTCTTCTTAAATGAACCTGACATAGGCCTCTCCTTTTGTCGCGTCCGGCGCCCATTGCGCGGACACCCGGAGTACGCGGCCGCGAATAAAAGGTTACGCAACGAGATGAATTTTTTTCAGAGCGGGGAAAGGGGGCTCATTCGAACGGTGGCTTCGCGCGGACATCGTCGAACAGGTATCGGCTGAGCAGGTCCGTGGCCTCGTCGATGAGCTCCGCCTCGCTCATCTCCTCTTTGAAATGGGTCAGGTAACGGTGGATGAGCCGCTCCGTGATCTCGAAGATCACGCGGGCCGCGATGGCCGGACGGTGCCGGAGAGGGTCTCCCCGCTCGAGGATTTCGGTGAACAGATGAATCACCGCGGTCTCCTTCTGCAACAACCGCTCCTTGATGAAATCCGGCTGGGGGACCTCCTCGAAGAACAGATGGGGTCTGACCGCGGCCTTGTGGATCGCCAGTACCGTCTCGAACAGCGTCCTGATTTTACCGGCGTCGAGGGGGCCCTCCCATGAGCCGCTCGCGAAGGCGTCCCGTCGCGCGTCCGCGTCCGACATGCCCCGCTCCCATATCCCGATGAGGATGGCCTTCTTGTTCGGAAAATACTGGTACAACGTCCCAATGGACACGCCGGCCCGTTCCGCGATGGAATCCGTGGTGGCGCCCGCATACCCGTTCTCGGTGAAAACCTGAACCGCCGCTTCGAAGATGGCGTTCACGGTGAACTTGGATCGCTCCTGAACGGCCTTTTTTCGGGGTCTTATCTCTTTGTCGGAGGTCATCCTGCCCTTCTTCGGAACGCGAGGTGACGCGGCTTCCCAGGCCCGATACGATAAAGGGAGAGCTCGCGACACGTCAAGTGGCGGACAACGATCGCGGGACGGTTACACCGGGGGACGCTCCCCGGAAAGAGAAACAGACGGAGGATCCATGAAAACAGAACGCCCCGCAAAGAACGCCCCGGACCTCGCGCATGGCGGCTCGGCCAGCTGGTGGCCGCCCCGGGGAGACCACGTCATCCTCTACAAGGCCAACCCCCTCCGCTTCGAGTTCTTCGACCGCTTTCTGGGAGATTGGAAGGACGTCCGGGTGCTGGACGTGGGCTGCGGCGGCGGGTATGCCTGCGAATTCCTCGCCGGACGGGGAGCGGTGGTCCACGGCGCGGATCTCATGGCGGAGGCCCTCGCCGAGGCCCGGCGCCACGCCGCGGAAGCGGGTCTGTCCATCGCGTATCGCCGCTGCACCGAAGAGCGGCTTCCGTTCGACGACCGATCCATGGATGTCGTCGTCTGCGTGGACGTGCTCGAGCACATCCCGGCCAAGCGCCGCACCCTCGACGAAATTTTCCGGGTGCTCAAACCCGGCGGGTGGTTCTTCTTCGACACCTTCAACCGGACCTTCTGGTCCCGGCTGTTCGTCATCTGGATGGGCGAGACCATGCTCCGGCTCATCCCCCGGGGCACCCACCACTGGCCCTACTTCGTTCGTCCCGAAGCGCTGACGCGCCTGGCGCAGGACGCTGGATTTCGGAATGTTCAGCTCGGCGGGATCGCATGGGAGAGACGGGCTCGCCGGCGCCACGGTGTTCCCCTCGCCGCCACCCCCGGAGGGAACCAGACGGTTCTCTATTTCGGCGCGGCCGAGAAGCCCGATCCGGTGCAATCGTGAAACGGTCGAATGCCGCGGTCGGTCTCGTCACCAACGTCGGGCTACTCCTGGCGGGCGCGGCGTCCCTCTTTTCCGGACTGCTGCTCCAGATCGGTTATCACCTGCATGCAGCGGAGGGGAGTCGCCGGGTGCTGAGCCTCGGGTTCGACGACTGGTCGTCCCTCCACAAGCTGTCCATCACGGCGGTGACGCTCCTGGTCGCGATTCATCTCCTTCGTCATCGGAGCTGGTACGCTTCGCTCTTGCGCCGCCGGTGTTTTCGAAGACGAGGGGGCACCGCCGCGCTGACCCTCCTCTTCGTCGTCACGGCGATCACGGGCGGCCTCCCGTGGGGGATCCACGCCGCCGGGGATGGAGAGACGATCCGTCGGGCCCTGATCGAGGTGCACGACAAGCTCGCCCTCGTGCTGGGGGCCTTCCTCGTCGTTCACGTCTCGAAACGAATCCACCGGTTCAAGGGCCCGCGGCTCTCGCGACAACGGTAATCGGCGTTGACGAATACCGGTTCCTCTCAGGAGAACTTTTCCCGGTCGGAGAGTGTCTGAAGGGCGACCGGAGGGCGGCAGCGCCGATTTCCGAAGGTCCATCCGGATGAACAGCACTGAAGGTCAGCGGGACGCCCGCCGGGCGGGCGTCATTGATGGGGCGCGTCCCCGCGGAATTGATGACGAGTCCTAATCCGCTGATCGGCCTAAGGTCCGGTCTTTTTGCGAGAGCTCTTTCGTAACAGAATTTGACCTCGTTCATATGGCGATGAATCACCCTTCGGATGATCTCCTTGGACAAGGTCCCCCTATAACCTTGAAATCCCAATAAATCGACGGCCCAAACCGCTGTCGCTCGCGCCAATGCACGCCATCAGCGTCCGTACTCACCTTTGCCATCACTCATGAACAGTCCAGTTCAGCTCCTGATGTCAAAGACTCCGTTCGGCCACTGCTGTCGCA
>JBNLED010000175.1:0-6555 GCA_050304755.1 Polyangia bacterium
TCGTCGGCGAGCGGCTCGAGGGGACGGTTGGCGGCGACGAGCGGTCGCAAGTCGAGTTCGTCGGCGTCGTCGTCCGCCGCCCCGCACCCGCAGATCCCGGCGGTGTCCTTATTGGGATCCTCGGGACATTCGTCTTCGCAGTCCAGCGCCCCGTCTCCGTCCCCGTCGTCATCCGGATGACCGCAGCCGCACGCCCCCGCCTCGGTCTTGTCCGCGTCCCCGGGGCAGTCGTCATCGCAGTCCAGCACGCTGTCCCCGTCCCTGTCGTCATCGGCGCGGCCGCAGCCGCAATCCCCCGGCGAGATCTTGTCCGGATCGCCGGGACACTCATCGTCACAGTCCGGCAGGCCGTCCCCGTCCGAGTCCCGCTCGGAGCGCCCGCAGCCGCAAACCCCGGGCGCGTCCTTGCCCGAATCCGAAGGGCAGAGATCCACGCAGTCCGGCGCCCCGTCTCCGTCCCCGTCGCTCTCCGGCGCGTCGCACCCGCACGCGCCGGGCGCGGTCTTGGCGGGATCGAGGGGGCAGTCGTCGACGCAGTCCGGGGCGCCGTCATCATCCTTGTCCGTCTCCGGCACCCCGCAGCCGCACAGCTCCGGGGCGAGCTTGGCCGGGTCCGCCGGACACCCGTCGCTCCCATCACAGACCCCGTCCTTGTCGGCGTCCGGACAATCCAGCGGCGCGAAGTCGAAGGTCAGGAAAAAATCGCCGATCTCCCCTTCGCCGAAGGCGTCGAGAAAGGCGTGGTACGTCCCCGGAAAGAGCCCCTCCATCACGATTCGAGAGCCCACGTCCTCCCCCGCCAGGCGATCGTCATTACAGGCGACCTGGCTCCCGGCGTCCTCGCAATCCGTCCGGACATAGAGCACGGTGTCCATGCCGCCGGCCTCGACCGTCACATCGTACATCTTTTCGAGGGTGAAGGTGTACACTCGGTCGGCGCCGTCCCCCCCGCAGCTCCCCTGGTAGTCGTCGGCCGCGCGTGCGGTGGTGTCCTCGATGACCGCGCCCGCCTCGGGGGAGACCTCCTCGGCGAAGGCGCAGGTGCTCTCATTGACAAAGAACCCCACCGTGAGGACGTAGTCACCGAAGCTTTCGCCGTAGCCGTCCACGAAGAGATAGTAGGTCCCCGGCGGAAGACGGCGGGTGAGGGTCGAGCCGTAGCCCTCGGAGACGTCATCGCTGCACACGATCTCCGTCGCCGGATTCTCGCAGTCCGATCGAAGATATAGGACCGTGTCGTAGCCGTCCACCGCCGCGGTGAACTGCATCTCCTCGGTCAGGGTGAAGGTGTACACCCGATCCCGGGCCGCCGACGGCGCGCAGCCGCCCTCGGTGTCCGCCGTCGCTGTGGCGGTGGTGTTGATGAGGGTCTGGGTCTCCAGGATCCCGATCTCGAGGGGGGAATCGCAGCGGTTCCCCGTGTCCGGCGCCGGGATGCAGGTTCCCTCGTGACAGACGTCATCCCCGCCGCAGCCGCAGTCCGTGCAGCAGCTCCCGTCCGCGATCTCGCCGTCCTCGCACACGCCGTTGGGGCAGGTGCCGCAGTCTTCGGGGCAGGCCACGGGATCCTCGTCGCCGTTACAGGCCCCGTCGCCGCAGCGGCTCCCGCAGTCCGCCGGGCAGGTCGTGGTGTCCTCCCCGATGCCGGCCTCGCACACGCCGTCGCCGCAGGGGCAGGTGAGACCGGCCCCGCCCGCGTCGCAGTAGGCCCCGGCGGCCCGGAAGGCGTAGGTGACGAGCTCGCCGCCGCACCCGTTGTCCTCGCAGTAGTTGACCCGGTAACACCCCTCGCCCTCATCCATCACGTAGTCGGTCTCGCCGTTGGTCAGAATCCCCACGAGCTCTCCCGTCTCCTGCAGAAACACCCCGGAGCCGGAGCTCCCCGTGAAGGTGTCCAGGTTGGCGACGAAGAAGGTCGTCTCGTCCGCCCGGTTGTCCCGCACCCGCCCGCCGTCGTCGATCTTGATCGGCAGCCCCGAGGGGGAGCCGTTGACGATGAGCGGCGCGTCCAGGGGCAGCGCGTCGCGCCCCGCCGACACCGCCGCGGGGGTCCGTTCCGACGCGGGGCGATCCATCCTGAGGACCGCGAAATCCACCGCCGCCTCCTGGCGAACCACGATGGCCTCGCAGGCGTAGACATCCTCCGCCGTGATGGTCTCCAGCGTCTCCTCGTCAATCATGTAATAGTTGAAGACGAACCGCGTATTGGCGCATTCGGCGGCGGTTCGGACGCAGTGGCCGGCGGTGAGCACCAGGTCCGGTGCCACCAGCGTCCCCGAGCACCAGGCCCTGCTCGGCTGCCGGCTGAACCGCTCGTCCGGGCACACCCCCTCGAAGTCCATCAGCGTATAGGGCGTGAGCCGCACGTCATCCGGGTCCGTGTCGTCGAGGTCCCAGGGGCTCATCAGGGCCGCGGTAAACTCCGCCACCCGGCCGGCCCACGGGCCGTCATAGGCATAGACATCGACCCGGTCGTCCTCCCCGTAGACGACCGGCCGGCCGCGGTCCCCCACCGTCACGGACGAAAGGGGCTGGTCACAACCCGCCGTCGTCAGGAGGGCCCACAGACAGATATTCAGTCCACATCGAGACATGCGCAAGACCGATTTCACCATTCTATAACCTCTAGAGAGGCAGAGTAGCACCGTTCTTTGGTCGGCGCACCAAACATGCCGGGAGCCGGCGGCGCCCTCACCGCCGATCGGTCCTGACCGTGAGATTGAGCGCGTTGTCCCTCTCGATGTATAAAATCCCGTGCTCGACCAGCTCGTCGAGGAGCGCGGCGTCGCACCCCGTCTCCGCCATGACGCGCTTTACGGGAGAGATGCGATGGGTGGTCTCGATGACGTGCCCCGCGGTCTGGCTCACCGGGAGGGGCTCCGCCATGGTGTCGGTCACCCGCACCAGCCCGTCATAGCGGTTCCAGAACAGGCCATCCCCTTGCTCGTTTCGCTGTTGCCACGCATCCACCGCGGCCTCGAACCGATCGAGATACGTCTTTGTGGAGACGCCCCCCTCTCCCTCGAAGTGATGGGCGATCCCCAGGAGGGCGTCCTCGTCGAGGTGGGGATGGGCGGCCCGATAGGCCGCGACGGGCGCGATGGCGCGCCACCCGAAGCCGCGATAGTCATTGAAATACGGACTGTAACGATCGATGACGACCGGCAGGACCCGGCTGGGGGGCTGGAAGTGGGGGATGCGCGCCATCAGGGAAATCTGTTGCTCGTAGTCGTCGAGGGTCTCTCCGGGAATCCCGCAGAGCTGGTTCCACGCGATGTAGGCGTTCCGCTCCCGGCCCCACTTGAGCAGCGCCAGGGCGCGCAGGGCGGTCAGCCCCTTCCTCAGGAGCTTCAGCAGGTGGGAGCTCAGGCTCTCGATCCCCGCCTGGGCGATGACCCGGCCGGCGGCCATGGCCGCCACGTCGTCCTCGGACAGGTTGGCCTTCATCTCGTAGAACACCACCGGCCGATCCGCGAACCGTGAGAGCCCGGGCACGACCTCCTTGAGGTGCTCCCGCGCGAGAATGCTGTCCGTCGCGACCAGGTTGCAGCGATGAGTCTCCCACAGGGTCCGGATATCCGCCAGGACGCGGTCGCTCGGCAGGGCGGTGTAGCCCATCTTCTCGCCGTTGAGCCCGCAGAACGTGCAGTGCCGCTTCTCCCCCCACCAGCACCCCCGGGAGGTCTGGAACATGAGCCGGGCCTCGTCCTCGGGGAAGTTGAGGCTGAACGCCCGAAGATACCGATGGTAGTCGGGCAGCGGCAGGTCCGCCAGGGGCACCGGAGCGCCGCTCTCGATGACCCGCGAGGCCGGGCGGTCGCCGCGGGCCAGGGCCAGCAGGGGGCGTTCGCCGAAGCCGCTGACCACGTAGTCCACCGCCGGGTACCCGGCGGCGATCCGTTCGCCCATGGGGGCCTCGCACGCGGTGCCACCGAGGACGACCCGGATTTCGGGATTGATCGCCTTGATGATCCGCGTCATCCACAGGGCGGCCATCAGCTGGTTGAAGGAGGTGGTGATCCCCACGAGCCCGGGGCGCTCGTACCGGATCCGCTCCTCGACCGTCTTCGCGAACGCCGCGAGCAGGGCGCGCCGTTCATCCCCGGCCCCGATCAACGCGGTCAGCGCATCGGCCATCCCGGGATCCCGCAGCCCGTCGTGGATCGCCTCGGCGAAGAGGAGCTCCGCGGTGGGGCCCCGCCAGCGTCCCTCGAGGCTCGTGGTGATGTTGTCGTACCGTTCTTTGCCCAGGAGGTCGCAGAAATCGAGGTTGAGGTACGCCTCCTCGCACGGGATGCCGTAACCGCGAAGGTATGTGGCGAGGAGCGCCACGGAGATGGACGAGAATGTCGGGTTCTGAAACGGCGGGCAGATGAGGAGCACCCGCGAGCCCCGGAGTTTCTTTTTTTCAGTGTCGCCTGATGATGCCGTCGATGGGGTGTTCATGAAAGGCCCTTCCCTCGGCGACGCCCCGTGCCCCGAGCGCCGTCTGTCACATGATGATATCAACCCCAGTATGCTATAAAAAGAGAACATCCGTCACACGCGGTTCCCATTTCGGCGGGCCGGGTGCTTGAGACCGTTGGAGCATACGAACGAGGAACACCATGAGCATCACCGATCTCTTCAGACCCAAATGGCGACACTCGGATCCGGCGGTCCGGCGGGAGGCGGTGGAGCGCCTCGAGGACCAGGCAGTTCTGGTGACGGTGGCCAAATCCGACGCGGACGAGACCCTCCGCGCCCTCGCGTTGTCCCGCATCGACCGGGCGGTCCTCACGGATCAGGAGCTGCTCTCCCGGATTCTCGATACGGCCGAGTCCTGGGAGGACCGCCTCGCCGCCGTCGAGAAGCTCGACGCCCCGGAGGTCCTGGCGCGCGTCGCCAAGCGGGATCGAAGCTGGATGGTCCGGTTGGAGGCGGTGCGGTGGCAGGAGGACGAAGAGATCCTCACGGCGATCGCCCTCACCGATGAAAACAAGACGGTGCGCCTCGCCGCCATCCGTCGTCTGGACGGGCAGGAGCCCCTCCGTCGTCTGGCCACCGCCGATCCCGATGAGTGGATCCGGGAGGCCGCCGTCCAGCGGCTGGAAGACGAAGAGGCCCTCAAGACCGCCGCCCTCGGGGACGAGAGCCGATGGGTCCGGTTGGCGGCCACCACCGCGTTGAACGACCCGGACACCCTGTCCCGGATCGCGGCGTCCGAGGATTTCCCGCTGGTCCGCCGCGCGGCGAGCGCCCGGCTCGTCGCCCTGGGGGAATGACCTGACCCCTTCGCCCTCCTTCGATTTTCGTGGTATTATTCCCCCATGATTTTGGAGTGTCTCAAATGCCACAGGCCCTATGACGTCGCCAAGTACAGCGTCGGGCAGAAGCTGCGGTGTACCTGCGGCCAGATCATGGTGGTCCCGAGGGAGGCGCCCCACCGGCACTCAGTGGTCACCCTCCACTGCTCCGCCTGCGGGGGGGACCTGGAGAAGGGGGACGCCAAGTGTCCGTTCTGCGGCGCGCTGGTGGACCTCTCCTCGGCCCGTCTCACCGCCTACTGCACCAAGTGCTGCACCACCTCCAGGGAGGGGGCCAGGTTCTGCTCCGGGTGCGGGGAGCCCCTCACCTCCACCCTCGACATGCCCGACGAGGCCGAGGAGCTCTGCCCCCGCTGCCGCGTCACGATGCGGCGCCGCGCCATGGGCGCCCACAAGCCCCTCGAGTGTCCCATGTGCCTCGGGGTCTTCGTGGAGGTGGAGGCGTTCGAGGAGCTCATCCGAAAGCAGGAGCGGCGCGTGGGGGAGGTGGCCGCGCCGGGGGGACCTCGGAAGTCCGTGCTGACGGAGACCCAGGTAACCTACATCAAGTGTCCGGTCTGCGACGGCATGATGAACCGCCAGAACTACGGCCGCATCTCCGGCGTCATCGTGGACGTCTGCGGCCAGCACGGGTACTGGCTCGATGAGGGGGAGCTCGAGAAGATCGCCGCTTGGGTCGCCACCGGCGGCCTGCAGAAGAAGTACCAGATCGAGATGGAGGAGAAGCGCGCCGAGCAGTCGCGGAAGCGGCTGGAGAGCGAGCTCAAGGGGGACGAACCGGAGCGCCGGGGGCTCGCGCCGGCCATGGAGAGCACCCGGATGGGGGGCTCGAAATCCCTCAGCCTCCTGGATCTGGTGACCCGCCTGTTCGACTGACGGGCGGCATCCCGCCAGCAGGCCGGGCACACGGCCTCGGTCATGTCCAAGCAGTGTACCGAAATCTCATAGACTGTTGTCCCGCCGGCCCTCAACCGGATCACCCGGGCCTGCAGGCCCCCACGGTGCTCATACAGGTTTCATAGTAGCCGCAGACACTTCCCCCCTCGCACCGTCCCGTGGGACAGTCGCTGTCCTGCCAGCAGTCCGGGAGCGCGAGGTCGGCGTGGCACGTCTCTTTTCGGCAGGAGAACTCCTCGCCGCACCCCTCGTCACAAAGGCGCCCCATCTGCACGCTGCAGACGCCGGTCTCCTCGTTGTCGCAGAGCACATCGTAGGGGCAGACCACCTGGCCGTAGCAGTACTCGGAGGG
>JBNLED010000176.1:0-32877 GCA_050304755.1 Polyangia bacterium
GCGCGCACCGGTCCATAGGCCCTTGATGGGACGATATGAAGAGACCATAGATGACGAGGCAAGGTGGGCTCATGATGTATCCTCCGTCTCGGGAGGTATTTGAAGACCTGCATCGGGCCGCCGAAGGGACGTTTGGCGTAAGCTTAGTTCAACCCCCTTTTCAAGGGGGAATAAGAAATTGCACCCGTCATTCTGGGGTTGACGGAGCACTAGACTCGCCTTTGAGGTACGCCGCCATGGCATCGAAGCGCTTCTCCCGGCCCAGGAAAGCGCGGACCATATCGGCGCCGTCCACAGAGCCCCCCGGAGCGAGCACCTTCTCCCGGAAGTCATGGGCTGTCGCAGGGTTCATGATCCCCTCATTCTCGAACCGGGTGAACATATCCTCAGCGAGGACGAGGGACCACATGTAGGTATAATAGAGGGAGCTGTAGCTCTCCAGATGTCCGAAATTGGCATAGAAATAAGTTCCCTTTTCATAGGGATATGGATTATATTTCTTCATAATCTGCTTTAAGGTCTTCATCAAATCGAGCGTTTCGGGATCACTCGCATGATAGGTGTAGGAGAGGGCCGCGAACGACATCTGCCGCATCACATGAACCCCTCTGCCGAACTCATCGGCTTCATTCATCTTTTCAACGAGATGCTCAGGAATGGTCTCACCGGTCTCCACATGCCGGGTGAAGGTTTTGAGCACCTCGTACCGCCAAGCCCACTTCTCGAGGATCTGGGAGGCCACCTCCACGAAATCCCGCTCGCAGGCGTTGCCGGAGAAGGTGGCCCAGTGCTGCCGCCCCGCGAAGATGTGGTTCATCAGGTGGCCGAACTCGTGGAAGACGGTGGTGACCTGATCGTGCTCGAGCAGGGCCGGGGTCTCGGCCGAGGGCTTGGGGAAGTTGCAGACCAGGGCGCCGGAGGGGATCTGCCGCCCGGCGATGCCGCTCAGCATGCTGAACTGGGCCGCGTGGCTGTATTTGCCCTCCCGCGGGTGCATGTCCAGGTAGAACCTGCCGATCACCTCCTCCCCTTCAATGACGTTGTATGCCACCACGTCCTCGTGCCACACCGCCGCATCGGGCACCTTTTCGAAACCGACCCCGAAGAGGGACGCGTTGAGGGCCAATGTCCCGTCGAGGACCTTGGTGTATTCGAAATAATTCCGTAGGGTTTTACCATCCACACCGAACTGCTCGTCCCGAATCTTGTTGGCGTAGTAGAACCGGTCCCACACCCGAACTTTGGTGGCAGTCTTCACATCTCGCTGCTTTCGTTTGAGCATCATCTTCAAATCCTGCCGCATTCGGGGACGCGCGATATCCGATATGTTTTCAATAAAATCCGAAATGATCTCCTTTGAGCTCGCCATCTTGTCCTGGGCGTTGTACTCGGCCCAGTCCGCGAAGCCCAGGAGGGTGGCGTACTCATATCTCAACCTCAGCAACTGCTCTAGATTCTTCTCGTTATCAGGATACCCCCGTCGCAGGAACGCCTTGTAGAGGGACTTTCTCAGAGACTCTTTGTCCGCGTAGCTCACCACAGGCATGAAGTCGGGATACTCCGTAGTGAACCGAAAGGTCCCCTCCCCTGTCGCGTGGGCCTTCAGGAACGCGTCGGGAAGCCCGGAGACCGCTGCTTCGCCCACCTCGACGGATCGCGTATCCTCCCGGATGGCCCGGGCGAAGGCCTGCCCCACCTTCACCATTTCGGCCTTCAGCGCCGCCAGCCGGCTCCGGGTCTCCTCGTCCTTGTCCACCCCGGCCAGCCTGTAGTCCCTTAAAAGATGCTCGAGGAAGCGCCGGGTGAGCGCGTCGTCTCCCGATACCACCAAGGCGGTCAGGGCATCGTACACCTCCCGATCCAGCTCGAGCCGGGTAACAAAGGCCGTCGCATCCTGTTGGCACCCCTCCGCGGCGCTGCGTACGGGCGTCTCGGGATGGACATTGGCTATCAGCTCCGAGATCGAAAGCAGGGTATAGATCTCGATCATCAGGTCATTGAGGGGCTCCAGGGTATTCTCCCGGTTCCGGTTCCCTGTGACCCCGACCACCGCCTGCCGGAGCGTCTCCGCCCGCGCCAACCCCGCCTCGCAATCCGTCTTCACCTCATCGGGGGTTGTCCAGACCGGCGGCTCGATGCGCGGTCCGGACGGCTCAAAGGGTTCTCCCGCGTCCGGCATCGCCACCGGCTCGGTGACGGGCTCGGGCTCAGGGGCCGGCGCCGGAGGTCTGGGCGCTGTTCCGCAGCACCCCGCCGCCATGGTCCCGAGGATTGCCCCTATCACTATCCACGTATTACGTTTCATCTTTCCTCCACGGTTCGAACACAGCGTTCATATATCACATCATCCGAGCTCCCATCACCACAAGCGCCGTCACTCCCCCCAGACCTGCCAGCGCCGCTTCCTCCTTCCATCGGAACGCGGGTCTGAAGACGCGAACCCCTCGATAGGCCAGCTGTAGGAGCCCCGTCGGGAGCAGGGCCGCGGCCAGGGGGTTCACGGACAGGCTGGCGGCGGCCTCTCCCGACACCAGCAACACCATCGCCCGAACCGTGCCGCAGAGGGGACACGGTCTTCCGGTCACGGCGCTGTAAGGACAAACGGTCAGGTGCTCGACAACGGTCTTGGGCCATCCCGAGAGCACCCCGTAAAAGTCGAGGACACCCAAAAACGCGACGGTGATCGCCCCGAGGAGAAGGACGAGGAGGGCGAGATGGACCCCGAAGGAGCGCTCGGCGAATCGCCCCACGGTGTTATTGCGGCATCGGCTGGACCGGGACGGGCTGGACCGGAACGGGCTGAACCGGGACCGGTTGAGCGGGCTGGGGTTGCCCGGGCTGTGCGGGCTGCGGCTGGACAGGTTGCGGCTGTCCGGTCGGGGGAGCGGTCGGCACCGGTTGCATCGGCTGCATGGGCTGCGGCGACGGCTGGTTCGGGAGGGGGACGGTCGGGATCTGTCCGGGCTGCGGCGGCTGCATCATCTGGAGCTGCTGTTGAAAGACATCCATATCGCCGGCGGCCTGCTGGACCCCGACGGCCAGGTAGGCCCACCACGAGATGATGACGATGATGGCGATGGGGTTGAGGACCAGACCGGCGATGGCCATGCCCTTCGGCTGCTTCCGCTTCGACTTGACTATCGTGTCGGCGATGCCGAGCCCGAGCCCGACGCAGGCGGGGACGATAGCCCACGCACCGCAGAAGGGAACAAAGCCGATGATGACTGCCATGATTCCGATGACCATAGATGCGATACCCATTTCAACTCCTTTTAGGATGTCCGCCTGTTTGGGGAATTTTAAGCCAAAACGACGAAGGAGGCTACCTCGGGAAGGCGCTAAATCGTCTCCCAATCTCGCAGGATGCCCTGGAGCTCGAACATGACCTCGGACGCGATGAGCCCGGCGGCGCCGGTTCTCACGACGGCGCGGTCCCCGGCGAGGCCGTGGAGGTAGACGCCGAGGCGGGCCGAGTCCAGCGGCGCGAGACCCTGGGCCAGGAATCCCCCGATGACGCCGGTGAGCACGTCCCCCATGCCCCCGGAGGCCATCCCCGCGTTGCCGGTGGGGTTGACGAAAACCCGCCCGTCCGGCGCGGCGATCACCGTCCCCGCCCCCTTGAGCACCAGCACGACGCCCCGCTCCTCGGCAAAGGCCCGGCTGATATCGATGCGGTTCGCCTGCACCTCCCGGGTCCCCTTTCCGACGAGCCGTGCCATCTCCCCGGGATGGGGGGTGAGCACCATGGGGACCGCTGTTTTTTCGAAGAGGGCGGGATTCGCCGCGAGGATGTTGAGGCCGTCCGCGTCCACCACCGCCGGTACCGACAGCGCATCGAGCACCTGCTCGGTGAGCGCCGTGGCGTTCGCTCCGGTGGAGAGCCCCGGCCCCAGGGCCACCGCCCGCTTTCCCTCGAGGGCGGTCGCGATTCTCAGCGCTGTCGCCTCGGTCGGCGGGGCCTCCTCCTCGATGACGGGGGCCACCATCACCTCCAGGCACTTGGCCTCCAGCGCCGGTCCGGCCTCGAAGGAGGTGGCGAGGGTGACGAGGCCGGCGCCCGCCCGCATGGCGGACGCCCCGGCCATGGCGGCGGCCCCGGTCTTGCCGGAGAACCCGCCGACGACGAGGAGGTGACCGAAGGTGCCCTTGTGGGCATCCGTTGCGCGCTCAGGGAGCAGCGACCGCACGGTCTCTTCAGAGAGGACCTCGCCGTCGACGCCGCACTCGGCGGAGACCTCGCCGGGGACCCCGAGGGGGATTACGGAGATCGCGCCAGCGAGCCCCCTCCCCGGGTACTGCACCAGCCCCCGCTTCAGGTGTCCGAAGGTGGCGGTGGCCGCCGCGCGAACCGCCCTCCCCCACGGTCGACCGGTGTCCGAGTCCAGCCCGGACGGGATATCCACCGCCAGGACCGGAACGCAGAGGGTATTGAGGAGATCGATCAGGTCACCGAGGAGACCGGACACCTCGCGGGTGACGCCGGTGCCGAGCAGGGCGTCCACGATGAGCGCGTGGTGCTTGAGCGGCGAGGCGAGCTCCCTCGCCGGGGTGTCCGAGACGTCCCGGATATCGCCCCCCATCTTCTCGAGGATGTCCAGGTTCAGCGCGGCATCCCCCTTGGCCTTGTGCCTCGGAACGGCGAGGTAGGTCCGCACGGTCACCCCCTGATTGATGAGGTGGCGGGCGATGACGAACCCGTCTCCGCCGTTGTTGCCCGGTCCCGCCAGGATTCCGACGCTCCCCGGACGTCCCGCGAGCATCCCGGCCGCGATCCGCGTCGCCCCCCTGCCGGCGTTCTCCATCAGCACCGGGCCGGGGATCCCCAGCTCGTCGATGGCGATCCGATCGTACTCGCGGATCCCGGACCGCGTCATGAATAGATGATCATTCCACATGGTCTGCTCCTTCCAGGATCACCACCGCCGCGGCCATCCCCACCGTATGGGTGAGGCTCAGCAGCGCGCCGGAGACCCCCATGGCGTCCGCCCTGGCCTTGGCCGCGCCGTGCAGTCTCAGCGCGGGGGCGCCGCTCGGGGTCCGCTCCACCTCCATCTCCTGCCATCGCATCCCGTCGAAACCGCCGAGGGCCTTGATGGTCGCCTCCTTGGCGGCGAAGCGGGCGGCATAACGCTCCCCGGGATGGGCCCCGCTCTCGGCGTACTGCCGCTCCCCGGCGGTGAACACCCGCCTACAGAACGACTCCCCCTGTCGATTGAGAATCCGCTCCATCCGATCGACCGGACAGAGGTCGATCCCGAGGCCCAGAATCACCGCTCGCCCATGGCCTCCAGCATCTGCCGAACCGCCGCGTCCATTCCGACAAAGACCGCTCGCGAGATGATGGAGTGACCGATGTTGAGCTCCACGATCTCCGGCATCTCGGAGATGGGGCGCACGTTGTGGTAGTGGAGCCCGTGCCCCGCCGCCACCTCGAGGCCCATGTCCGAAGCGGCCCTGGCCGAAGCGGAGATGCGGGAGAGCTCCCGGGCCACGTCACCCCTTGCGGCGTTGCAGTAGTCACCGGTGTGGAGCTCCACGGTGTCCGCGCCGGCGGCCCGGCTCGCCTCGATCTCCTTGGGATCCGCGGCGATAAAGAGGCTCACACGGATCCCCGCCTCGTGAAGCCTGTCCACCGTGCAGCGGATGTGATCGATATCAGCGGCCACCACGAGCCCCCCCTCGGTGGTGCGCTCCTCCCGTTTCTCGGGGACGATGGTGCAGATATCGGGCTTACGGCTGCGGGCGATCTCCACCATCTCGTCGGTGGCCGCCATCTCCAGGTTGAGGACCGTGGCGACCACCTGGCGCATCAGCTCCAGATCCCGATCGATCATGTGCCGCCGATCCTCCCGGAGGTGCATGGTGATACCGCTCGCGCCGGCCATCTCGCAGAGGCTCGCGGCGGGGATGGGATCCGGATATTCGGCCCCCCTGGCCTGCCGGAGGGTCGCCACGTGATCCACGTTGACATGCAGCCGGGTCATTACTCCTCCTCCGACTCCGAATCGGCGGCCTCGCCTTCTGATTCGGCCGCCTCGTCCTTCACACCGTCCAGGCAATCCTCGGGATTGAGCGTCTCCTCGTCGGTCCCCTCATTCCCATTCGCGAAGCCCTTGGAATTGATGGTCTCCATCAGAGCGTTGAGCGCCTCCTGGTTGATGGTCTCCGTCGGCACCTCACTTGGGTCCTTGGGCCTCTTGTCTTTGTTGTCTGCCATTTTAACGGATGTCTCCTTCATATCACCATCTGGAACGGGCTCCAGCTCCATCGGCTCCGGCGGTTCTTCCGAAGTCGACTCCTCCTCTTCCGAATCCGCGGATTCCGGGGCCTCGGGCGGCTCCGCTTCATCGGCTGCCGGTACTTCCGGCTCTGCAGACCCAGACACATCATCCGAAGGGGCCTGTTCTCCGCGCTCGTCCGGTTGCGTCGGCTCCTCCCCCTTTGCGGCATCCGACGCAGCCCCCGAGGTTCCATCATCGGCTAGAGGCGCCTCTTCGTCCACTATCTTCTGGTGATCATCCCACAACTCGCTGAACTCATGCAGGGCGGGGAGGTCAGAGAGCGCCTTCAGCCCGAAGAGCTCCAGGAAGGCCTTGGTGGTGCCGTAAATAATCGGACGCCCCGGCTCCTCCTTCCTTCCGATGACCCGCACCAGATCCTTCTCGAACAGGTATTTGAGCACGCCGCCGCAGTCCACGCCCCGGATATCCTCCACCTCGGCGCGGGTGAGGGGCTGACGGTAGGCGACGATAGACAGGGTCTCCAACGCGGGGCGGCTGATCTTGAGGGGCTTCAGCTTGAACACATCGCGGATGACGGCCGCGTTTTCAGGGTGGGACCGGAAATGGAACCCCTTGGATATCTCCTCCAGAATGATTCCGCGCTGACTGTAGCTCTCTTGGAGCTCTTTCAGAAGCTCGCGAACCTCCTTGCCCTCCACGTTCAGAATTCTCGCGAGCTTCCTGACGGAGATGGGCTCCGGGGAGGTGAAGATGATACTCTCCAAACGAGAGAGCTGGGTCTCCCGTTTGACCGCAGGTTCCGCTGCAGGCTCGGCAACGTCCCCTTCGGGCTCGGCAGCTTCCCCTTCGGGCTCGGCGGCTTCCCCTTCGGGCGCGGCGGCTTCCCCTTCGGGCGCGGTCGCCTCATCCGTCGGCACCACAGCCTCCTCCGATACTTCGGAGGGCTCTGTGGTCAGCGGCTCTTCCCCGTTCCCCCCCTTGACGGGTTCCTCCGGGAGGTCTCGTCTGTCACCACCTTCTGTCATCATTCCTCCTCGAAATCCTCTAACAAATCCTCGAGCGAAGCGTCCAGCCCATCGGTCGCGGCGATGTAAATATCGCCGTCGATGTCGGCCTGATGCACCCGACTGAGACCGAGCTTGCACATCTCGAGAATCGAGAGAAAGGTGACCACCATGTCCGAGATGGTCTCGGTCCCCTCAAAGAGCTCCTGGAAGGTAACGCGCCGCTTCTCTTTCAACAAGTCCGCGATTTCGTTGATCCGCTCCGACACCGAAATCCGGGCGATGGTCACCTGATGAGAGGGGTCGAAGTCCCGCCTCGAGACGATCCCCTGAAACGCCTCGAGGAGCGCAAACAGGCCGGGAGAGGCGAGCTGCCGTTCACTATCGGAGACGGTCTCCACCGCCCCCCGGGCAAAGGTATCCCTGCCGAGCATGGGGCGCTGGATGAGCTCGTCCGCGGCGGTCTTGTACTTCTGATATTCGAGCAGGCGGCGCACCAGCTCCTCCCGGGGGTCCGGCCCCATCTCCAGCTCCTCGTCATCCCCGGCGGGATCCGAAGGGACGAGCATCTTGGACTTGATGAGCGCCAAGGTGGCCGCCATCTCCAGATAATCGGAGGCCAGGTCCAGATTGAGCTTCTTCATGAAGTCCAGATACTCGAGGTACTTGGAGGTGATGAACGCGACCGGGATATCGAAGATATCGATCTCATGTTTTGATATCAGATGGAGCAGCAGATCCAGAGGCCCCTCGAACACATCGAGCTGAACCACATAGCGTTCAATTTCTGTTTCCTGAGACACCCGGTTCTCCTAAACGAAAATGGCAAAGAATGCGAGTATCGCGTTTCCGAAAGCCGTGATGGGAACAGACAGAATGAACGGAGCAAAATTGATCATCAAAATAAGACCTATAAACACAAGCATCTGGAATCGAGCCATTTTTTGCTGAGTCTGCTCGGGAAGCACCCGGCTGCCGTCGAGGGGGGGGACGGGCAGCATGTTGAACATGGCCAGACCGATATTTAATATGAAGACACGACTCAGAATCATTATTTTGGGATCCATGTTCCCGAGAGCGTAGACGGCCATGAATCGGCCCACATCGTACTTTTGCGCAATCATATCAATCTGATCCGAGAAAATAAACATCAGGACACCGCCAAACAGAAACGCCAGCAGCAGATTGGACGCCGGTCCTGCCAACGCGGTGATAATCATCCCTTTGTGCATCGTAACGTCCCGGCGAAACCGGTAGGGAGACACCGGCACCGGCTTGGCCCAGCCGATGAGACTGATCCCTCCGCTCAATACAGAGAAAATGGGGATGGCCAACGTTCCGATGGGATCGATATGGGAGATGGGGTTCAAGGTCATCCGGCCCTGCCGGTACGCGGTGTCGTCACCGAGCTTGTACGCGGACCAGGCGTGGGCAAACTCATGAACCGTCAAAGAGAGTATCATCGGTACCAGCACGATGACGAGGCGAACCAATATATCACTATCCATGACACCCTCGATTTACTGTGATTCCCACTCTGTTACCTCATTACTGTATAATTACAAGCCCTACAGCATCCGGGCTGCAACTTTAAAACAGACGGCAATGTACACTAAAAAACTGCTTGTAACCACATTCATTGTGTGGTGAAAATTAGCGTCGTCTGAATAAATGGGATTGATTGTCGTCGTATCAAAATATTAAAAAGGGCTAGACTTAGCCAATCAATCTGGGGTAAGGAATTTTTCAGTCAAAAATTAAGGAGAAGAAACATGAAAAACTATGGAATGATTCTGCTGGGGCTGTTGTTGTCTACTCTCTTCGTTTATGGGTGCGGAGACGACAACAAGAGTGAGTCTGATGGTGGTGATTCCGAGAGCGCCGCGGATGGCGACGCCGACGGGGACTCTGACGGCGATGCCGACGGAGACACCGACGGAGACACCGACGCCGACACCGACGCCGACACCGACGCCGACACCGACGCCGACACTGACGCCGACACCGACGCTGACGTTGATGGCGACACTGACGTAGACACCGACGCTGATGTCGACGGCGACACCGACACCGACACCGATACCGATACCGATGGTGACGCGGACAGTGATTCAGAGGAGCTCGATGGGGGCCCCATGGACGGCGGCGAGACCGATATGGACACCGAGACCGCGACCACCGTTGAGGACGGCGGCATGATGGACGATGGCGGTGCCGAGGATGACGCCGGTATGGAAGACACGGATACAGTCGTGGAGCCCGAGCAGCTTTCGGGCAACCCATGTGACCCGGACGATAATCCCTGGGAGTGCGCTCCGGCGAGCAACGACGGTTGCGAGGGTGATGATGTTGCCTGTGCCTGGGGTGACATGGATGGCATCTTCGGCTTCTTCTGCTTCGAAGACTCCACCGAGATCGCCGGCGATCCCTGCTTCGACGATGAGATCGGCCCCTACTGCGGCCCAGGCCTCGTCTGCATCGTTTCCGACGACGAGACCGGTGAGGGTGTCTGTGAGACGCTTTGCTGCAGCCACGAGGAGTGCGAGGGCAACAGCGAGTGCGTGCCCTTCAGCGAGGACACCATCTGGAACGACGCCTTCATCTACATCGAGGGCGGCGAGCTGGGCATCTGCGACTGATCGTTCTTCTTCCCTTCCCACTTTCATCCAATAGTCCGATAAGACCTGAATCGCCGAGAAGCGTGGATGTTCGCGCCCTCACAGGCGGGAATGACGATTCTTTCCTGCAGTCTCCCAACGAGGTAAACCGCGCACCTTTGCCTCCGCCTGCGGATCACTGCTTTACGATGTGGTATGCGTTGATGTTACCGAGCTTCCGGGTCTCCAAGACCTTCATCTGAAGGGGAAGCCTCCCGCGCTTGAACTTGGCATCGAAGTTGAATTTGGCCCGCCGTCTGACGGGGTTCGTCAGGAAGAAGTAGACATCATTTGACTGGTTCTCGGTCATCACTCTGGCAACGGAGCGCATAATCTTCTGGAAGCTCCCCGTATTCTTCAGGTTCTTGAAGACCAGCTTCCGCCTTCTCCCGTTCTTCTCGTACGTTAGCTCGAGCTCGCTCTTCTGAAACAGGTAGCGTTTCGACTGACTCACGTTGTCGGGGACGATGTTGTGAAACACCACATCGTCGACCGGCTCTCCCCAGAGCGCCTCCCGCAGGAAGAGCGGATAGGTGTTGTGGTGCCGCTGATGCTGCATGTTGTAGTGCCCCGTCACCAACACCTCGCGTCGCCCCTCGAACATCCCGTCGATGTAATGCGCCAGCTGCTTCGCGAGCTTGGACCTCTCGAAGCCGAAGGTGAGGTAGGCGTCTTGGTGTTTCTCCACCTGGGAGAGTCGCTTGAAGTGGCCCGAGATATCCTTCAGGTTTCCGAACGCCGTAAACGCCAGGACCGCGGAGACCGCGAACACCGCGAACGGCCGAAACGACTTCAACCTTTCGATGTCCAGCATCTTTCGCATCCCTTGGGCGATAAGCAGGAAGAGCACGAAGTAGACCGGGGACAGAAACCGGCTGGAGATGCGGTTGATATTGGTCGTGGCGGCCATGTGAACCAGCCCCGCACAAAAAGTGATGAGGAAGGCCAGGAGATAGGCCTCGAAGACGACCTCCGGATGGGCCTCTTGCTGCTTCTTTACAAGATGTTGGTAGAGGCGAAACAGAAAATAGACCGAGAAGAAGAGCAGCAGGCCCCAGATGACCAGCGGCACATCCTTGTCCATCACCTTGATGAGCGCGTCGAAGTTCACCACGAGGCTGCTCGCGCCCTTCTTCCGAAACCCCGTGAAGGTCTCATCGATCGAGTGGTTCCGAATCGACCAGAGCGCATTGGGCAGGACGGCGATCACCAGGCTCCCCAACTGCACCGCGCGATCGCGCAGGGATCGCTGTCTCGCGGCGCAATAGAAGAGGTAGAAGAAGAACGGCACAAACAGCGCCATCCCCGCGTACTTGGTCATGGCCGTCATGGCGGCAGTCAGCGCGGCGAGCAGGAGATAGACGGGCGATCGCGTCTGATGGTGGAGCAGCACAAAGAGGAAATGTAAAGAGAGTAGGACCCCGAACGCGTTCTCCGACCAGGCGTAGCCGTATACCGCCCAGATCCCCTTGATGGAAATCAGGACGAGCATCAGAAAGCACGCCGCGAACGGATGAAATTTGATCCGGTAGAGCAAGAGCGCGAATGTGATCAGCGCGCAGAGAAGGAAGACCCCCGAGGCGAGGGAAGCCGCCGCGGCCGGCCACGGCGTGACGTACAAGAAGAGATGGACGAGGAAGGGATACATGGGGGGCCACACCGTGACCAGTGTGTTGTAGTCGCCGTCATAGTGCATCGATACGGCGGTCTTCAAGTAGAACGCGGAGTCCTGGGTCAGGTCCACGCCATAGGTCGTCGCGAAGGCGGTCCAGGCGATCCCCACGACGACCGCCATCACAAAAGGAAGAAACCGCAGCATCAGCGTGATGATCGCGGTGAAGAGTCGCCATTGCCGGTTGATTTCGAAGAAAGTCTTGAGGCGAACGGCGTTTCTTTTAACGACGCTCAATGCGGGGATGGTCACGTCCAGCTCCTTGAAGTCCACGAGAATTTTCGGTCCCTATTATGCTGACTGTTCGCGGGGATACAAGCTAATCTTGTGATGCGGAGCGGACATGTAGGGTCGCGCTCTCCATCACCTTCGCGACCAGATCGTGAAAGGAGAGCCCGGCGTGCTGGGCGATCTCCGGCGCCAGGCTGAGCTCGGTCATTCCGGGGCTCGTGTTGACCTCCAGGACCACCGGCGCCCCGGACTCCGGGACGATGAGATCGATCCGGGCCAGCCCCACGCATCCGATCACGCGATACGCCTTGACCGCGAGGGCGATACACTCCGTTGTCCGCGCCGGTGAGATCCTCGGGGGGATGTGGTGGATCGCCCCCCCTTGCTCGTACTTGGCCTTGTAATCATAGAACTTACGCGTCGGCTCTATCTCGATGGCGCCGAGGGGGGCATGGTTCAGGACAGCCACCTGGACCTCCGCCCCCTTCACAAAACGCTCCAACAGCACCCGCCGCGAGCAGGAGAAGGCCAGTTCGAGCGCGCCCTCGACCTCTTCTTCGGTGCGCACCACGGAGACGCCGACAGAGGACCCCTCGTTGACGGGCTTGACCACCACCGGCGGCTCGAACCCCGCCGGGAGCGCCCGCTCGCCGTCCTCGATCACCACCCCCTGTGCGACCGTCACCCCGCCGGCCCCGAGCAGATCCCGGGTCAGGGCCTTGTCCATGGCTATCGCGGAGGCGGTCACAGAGGCCCCCGTGTAGGGAATCCCCATCATCTCCAGCATGCCCTGGACCGTACCGTCCTCTCCGAACCGACCGTGGAGCGCGATATACACCGCCTCCACTCCGGCGTCCCGAATCCGCTGATCGGCGTCTCTTCGGGCGTCTATCTCCACCACCTCGAACCCGGCCCGGCGGAGCCCCGCCGCCACCGCGCGACCGCTCGCCAAAGAGACCTCCCGCTCCTGTGACATCCCCCCGAGAAGCACCCCCACCTTTTTGAATCGCATGAAGCCTCCTTGCCCAATGTGTTCAAACCGTGTTTAGATAGCATGTCCGGCCCGGAAATTGGACTTTTCGGCAACTGCATTCCCCGGAGGCAACTGATGGATCTCCCGTTTCTGACATCCGACATCCCCCCTGTGCCCGGCACCATCAAGGCCGATTACGAAGATTTCGTCGTCCATGAGCTCCCGCTGTACGAGCCGTGCGGCAGCGGGGATCACGTCTATTTCACCATTGAAAAACGTGGCCTTACGACCCACCAGGCCATCCGGGACATCGCCAAGGCGCTCCACGTACGGCCACGAGACATCGGCTCCGCGGGCAACAAGGACTCCCGCGGCGTCACCCGCCAGACCCTCAGCCTGGAGCACGCGGATCCCCATCAGGTGGATGCCATCCGCATCCCCCGCCTCTCGGTCATCGCCGTGTCGCGCCATCGCAACAAGCTCCGCACCGGACACCTGCGCGGAAACCGGTTTGTCATCAAGTTGCGCAACGTCGATCGAAGCCGAACCGGAGACATCGAAAAGGTGATGAGCACCATGGCCGAGGTAGGCGTCCCCAATTACTTCGGCCCCCAGCGCTTCGGCAACCGCGGCGACACATGGGAGATCGGTCGGGCGCTCCTCATGGGAGATTTCGATGCCGCCGCGGCCATCGCCGCGGGACGACCGGACGCCTCCGATGCCGGCAGGGTGCTCGAGGCGAGAACCCTCTTCGATGCGGGCCGCTACCAAGAGGCGATGAACGCGTGGCCCAGCGGGTACGGCGAGTGTCGCGCGATCTCCGGCGGGATGCACCGCTTCGTTGATGCCCGTCGCGCGATGCTCGACCTTGATAAAAAGACCCTCGGGCTCTATGTCTCTGCTTTTCAATCCCGCCTGTTCAACCAAATCCTCGCCCATCGCATCTCGGAGATCGACGCGGTGCGACGGGGTGATGTCGCATGGAAGCATGAAAACGGCGCCGCCTTTCTCGTAGAGGACGCGACGGCCGAGCTGCCGCGTGCCAAGCGGTTTGAAATCTCGGCCACGGGACCGCTCTTCGGTAAAAAAATGAAGGCGCCGGCCTTCGAGGTGGCCGAAGAGGAGCGACGGGTGCTGGACTCGTCGGGGGTCACTCCGGACGAGTTCCCCACCAAGGGGCCTCTGCGCTGCATCGGGGGACGCCGTCCCTTCCGGTTTCAACCCCTCGATACCGCCATTCGCGAGGGGGAGGATGAGAGGGGGGCGTTTTTGGAGCTCCGCTTTGATCTGCCCGCGGGGTGCTACGCCACCGCCGTGCTGCGAGAGATCTGCAAGGAGGAGCCTCCCGTTGGCCCATAGGCCTCGATGCCGACGCCCCCATATAGCAGCCAGTAGATATCGAGCCATTAAAAACTCAAATTCTTTTTTTACAAAGGGTGTGGTACAGTGTTAGTTAAAGTATATGGGCTTTTATTGATATGAAAGGTACAAAATATGGGTATCTTACGCCTTGCTTTTATCTGCGTTTTCATCCTTCCCTTCGGGTGCAGCCGAACCCTCACCTCATTGACCTGCGGCAACTCGGAGCTCGAGGAAGACGAAGAGTGTGATGACGGTAACAAGATTGATGGAGACGGATGCAACTCCCGCTGTCTTATCGAGGGTAATCCTTTAGACGGGGGACCCGACGGCGACGCAGACGGCGACGGCGATACCGACGTGGACACCGATACGGATACGGATACGGACGCGGACTCCGACACGGACGCGGACTCCGATTCGGATGCGGACGTGGACTCCGATTCGGACGCGGACTCCGATGCAGACTCTGACTCGGATGCCGATATGGATTCGGACACCGACACGGACGCAGACTGTGACGATGACGCTTACGAGCAGAACGACAGCTTCTCGGAGGCATTCCCGCTGCTCACCCCTGTGGTAATTGATGGATTCGCCTGCGCGTCCGATCCGGACTACTTCAGCTTCGCGGTGAACCAGGGCCAGACCATTGATGTCGGCGTGGAGTTCATCCATTACGATCGTTTCTACGACCTCGACTTGTGGCTGCTGGATCCGAGGGGGAGCGTGCTCATCAGCTCAGACTCCGTCACGGACAATGAATCGATTGTCTATGACGCCACCGAAACCGGTAACTATGCGGTCAATGTCTTCGGATACAACGACGCCCAGAACAGCTATTCGCTGGACATCTCCCTTTCGGACGCGGATACCGATGTGGACACCGACGCGGATACCGATGTGGACACCGACGCGGATACCGACGTGGATACCGACGCGGACACCGACGCGGATACCGATGTGGATACCGACGCGGACACTGACATTTGCCCGGCCGATGATGAATACGAGGACAACGACACCCTTCTTGCGGCGACCCAGCTCGGCGCCCCGCCGATAAGCGGCATCGACGGCGTCACCTGCGGATTGGATCACGATTACTATGCGGTATCGCTCAACGCCGGGGATGTCGTCGTCGCCAACATTCTCTTCTCCCAAGATATGGGAGATCTCGATGCGAATCTCTACAATCCGGGGGGGACATTTATATCAAACGCCAACTCGACGACGGACAACGAGGTCTTCTCCTTCGTCGCCGACCAGGCGGGGAACTATATCCTCGACATCTTCGGATTCATGGGGGACGAGAATAACTATTCATTGGAGATCACGGCAACCCCGGGTGACACCGAGACAATCGACACCGGCACCGGGCCCCAAGACACCGGCACCGGGCCCCAAGACACCGGCACCGGGCCCCAAGACACCGGCACCGGACCCGACGACACCGGCACCGGACCCGACGACACCGGCACCGGCCCGGGCCTCACCTGCCCGGCGGATGACAGCTATGAAGAGAATGACGGGATACTGCAGACTCATCCCCTCACAACACCGGCCAGTATCGATGCCATCGTCTGCTCCCAAGATAACGACTACTTCGACGTCTGGCTGGATGCCAACGATATCATTGATGTGGATGTGTATTTCGATCACACCTATGGCGATGTCGATGTCACCCTGTACAACCCGGTCGGCAGCACGGTCGACTACTCCCGAGGGATATCCGATCACGAGCATATCAACTATGTCGCGACCGAATCGGGCTCCCACTTTGTTGATGTCTACGGGTACTCCGGCGCGGAGAACACCTATACCATGGAAATTGGAGTCACCAGTGTCGACGGAGACACGGACGTAGATACCGATACGGATGCCGATACCGACACGGATGCCGATACCGACACGGACGCCGATACCGATTCGGACGCCGACACCGATACGGACGCCGATACGGACACGGACAGTGATACGGATGCCGACTCCGACACCTCAATCAGCTGTCCCCCCGACGAGACCTTCGGTCCCCTGTTCCACAACAAACCCATCTCCCTCATGCTGTACCTACCGGACTACGATGACAACGTCTCCTCCAGCTGCGGTGACGGCATCGACGTGGTGGCGGAGTTTTCCGTGACGGAGTCCGGCGCTCTCACCGTGGATATGGTACAGAGCGGGAGTCAGGTCATCGGCGTCTACAAAGAGTCCGGCGTGGGCTGCCTCGAAGAGAGAATGGGGTGCATCCTGCCCATGGGAGCCCGAGAGAGCCGGGCGGTGTTCGATGTGGATCCGGGCCCATACTGGCTCATCGTGGAAGAGGAGTCAGAGAGGAGCGGTCAGGCGGCCAACGTCACCTTGACCCTGCAGGCTTCGAATCCCACCACCGACACCGCAACCGTCATCGTTTTCTAATTCGACCCTCGACATTTTCAGGGAGGCAAGATCCTGTTGTCTAGTCTAGTCTAAAGCTCGATCAGACTGACAAAGGCTTCGACCACGCGGGGATCGAACTGGCTCCCAGCCAGCTCCCGGATGTTCTTCACCGCCACCCGGGGAGAGATGGAGGTCCGGTAGGGGCGATTGGAGGTCATCGCATCGTAGGCGTCGGCGACGGCGATAATCCGCGAGGCCAGGGGAATCTCGTCCCCCTTTCGACCGTCCGGGTATCCCTCGCCGTCCCAGCGCTCATGGTGATGACATACCACCTCCCGGATGTTGCTCAAAAACTTGAGAGGCATCAGGATGGTGTTGCCGAAGGCGGAGTGATCCTTGATGATGTTCATCTCCTCTTGGGTCAGCTTTCGGGGGGCGAGCAGGACCTTGTCGCGAATGCCGATCTTACCAATATCATGGAGCAGCGCCGCGTTGTAGATGGTCTGTATCTCCTGGTCGTCCAGCGCCATCTTCTCGGCGATCCGCTTGGCCAGATCGGCCACCCGCTCGGAATGGCCCCGCGTGTAGTCGTCCCGCGCCTCGAGAGCCCGCGCCAGAGACCGCAGGGTGTCGTAGTAGATCTGCTGCGTGTTCTCGAACAGCCGGGCGTTCTCGATGGCGATGGCCGCCTGCGCCGCGAGGGTCTCCACCATGCGTCGCTCCCCTTTCCCCACCCCGTTCTCCGTCTTGAGCACGAGCTCGAAGATGCCGATCTTCTTCTCCCCGATTTTCAGGGGCACCTCGAAGACGGATGACATCGAAGAGATATCCGTCAGGGATCCGGACTTGGCCCGCGTCCTGAACTCCTTGGTCTCTTCATCCATCAGCTTGATGGCCCCCGCCGTGGAGCCGATAATCTGAGAGGTCATGTCCAGGATGGTGTTCAGGGTATGATCGAGATCGAGGCTGGAGGTGATGGTCTTTCCCGCCTCGTGAACCGCGGTGAGATTCTTGAGCTGGAACTCGAGGCTCTCGTTGATGCGGAACACCTTCTTGGAGTAATTAGTGAGCTCCGTATTCATCCGCACCATCTCGGTGATGTTCTCCTCGAGCTTTCGGTTGGCATCCTCGAGGTTGCCGAAAATCTGCTTGTTGTGGACGGCCGCGGCGGCCTGGACGGCGAACGCGGAGAAGAGCTCCAGGTCGTCGTCCCCCCACATTCCCACCCGGGTTCCCTCCGTATCCAGAACGCCGATGACCTCCCCGTGGACTACCAGGGGGACCGCCATCTCACACCGACCGTTCACGCCGCCGTCAACATAGCGGTCATCCGCGCCTGTATCTTCTATGAGCAACCGCGTCCCCGATGCGGCGACCGTCCCGGTGATGCCCTCCCCCTTGGCGATCCGGAGGCCTTGGAGGTCGCCGTATCCGCGGTGCGCCCTGAGGTAGAGGTCATCGCCGTTCTCATCGAGCAGGAACAGGACGCAGCGCTCCAGATCGAGCGCCTCGATGGTCACCTCCAGAATCCGATCGATGAGCGCCTCCTCCGGCATGTCGGTGTTCAACGTCGCGGCCTGATTCAACATGGCGAACTGATGGCGCCATCCCTCGATGCGGCTCTTGAGATCGGCCTTGTCGATAACCAGCGCGATCTGCGTGGCGAACAGACTCAACACGTTGACGTGGGCGGCGGTGAGGGGGGCGGCGGACTCGATATTGAGGACCCCGATGACCTCCCCGTCGCTCTTCAACGGAACGGCGATCTCGGACAACGCGTCGTCCATCCCCGGAAGGTAGCGGTAGTCCCGGGAGACATCCGGTACGAAGGCCGGAGCGCCGGTGCGATAGACGCCCCCGGTAATGGACCCCTCCACCGGTATCCGGATATCGGTGGAATCCTCCGGAGTCCCGTGGGCAAAGAATATTCGCAGGTAGGGCTCTGAAGGCTCCGGTACCAGAACGGAGGTATGCTGAACATCGAGCGTCTTACGCGCCAACGCCAAGAGGTCGTTCAGCAGGGCGGTCAGGTCTTTCTTCCCCGAGATCTTCTGCGATGTCTTCGTAAGGAGCGCCAGGTGGGACTCGAGCAGGTTCCGCGCTTCCGCCACCTGCGCCCCTCTGATGTTGATGGCCAGCTGGTCCGCGAAAATGGCGGCGGAGAGCAGGTGGGTCTCATCAAAGACATTGGCGCAATGGTGGACCATGTGGAGCACACCGAGGACCTCCTCCTGGAACAATATCGGGACCGCAATCTCCGAGAGGTACTCCGGCAGCACGGATATTTTCTCATCGATCTGGGAGACATCGGGAATCAGGGAGGGCCGCTTGGTGGAGGCCGCCAGCCCGGGGATGGTGCGATCCGCGGGGATGTGGGTGCCGATGAGATTGGTGAAGGTACCGAGTCCTTGTTTGACGATGAGATCATTGCCCACCGGATCCAGGAGTTGAAGGGAGCAGCCGTCCGGCCCCAGGGTCTCCATAACGAGGTGCAACACCGTATCCAGGGCATCCGTCTGTCCCCCCCACGATGTCGCCAGCGAGGAGGTCTTCGAAATCGCCGCCAATATCCGCGCCCGCTCCTCAACCTGTTTTCTCACCCGGAGATGGCTGATGGACGCGGCCACCTGCTCTCCGAAAATGGTGAACAGATCCAGGTAGTCATCGTTGAACCGCGCCTTCCGGCTCTCCAGCTTCAGGACGCCGATGATCTCCTCGTTGTCTCTGAGGGGCACCACCACCTCGGAGAGGATCTCGCCTCTGTTCTCGGTGTCCTCGATCGCCTCATGGGCCAGCTGGACCACGCCGGTCTTGAGCGCTCGTCCCAGAGCACCGTGCCCGGGAACCCGTCGCTGAATGACCACGTCGGGATCACTGGCGGCGGCGACAGCGATCGTGCCGGAGGCTGAATCCTTTAAAAGAATCGAGCAGGTATCCGCGTCGAAGATCTTCTTTGAAATACTGAAAATCTTCTCATAGAGCCGTGGAGAGCTCTTGATGTTCCCTATCTTCTTTACCGTATTCGCAAGATGTTTGAGTGTGGTGAAAACACCATTCATTAACTATCAACTCCTGACATGCCCCCACGGGGGTGCAATCGAACGCCTCTTTTGTAGCACATATCATACCATGCCGTGAGATGATTCGCACCTTTTGTTATCATCGTCAGAATCAACGAACCCCTATTATTTCAGCACATTAGATATAGGTGATCGTCAAAATCAGCCTTGGCTGCATTTATTTTCTGGTCAGCACCGGTAAAAGATGTAATAGAGAGGTGACTGACACCTGAGTCTAGTCGCATATCTCTGAATTCAAAACGGTTAGCCTCAAGGATCAAAGACATTACAAGGGGAAAATAAATCATGCCAAAGCGTGTGTTCGGAATCGACATCGGCGCGGAGACGATCAAGGCCGTCGAGCTGAAGGTGATGGATGACAGTATTTCGATTGGCCGGCGGGCCATCATCGAGCATCACAAGGATCCCATGGGACCGCTCAAGTCCCTCCTCGAGGGGTGGGCGCTCGGACCGACGGACAGCGCCGCGGTGACCGGAAGGCTCAGCAGAACGGTCAACCTCCTCCGGATCCCCATCAAGCAGGCGCAGGCCACCGGATTCCGGCACCTGTTTCCCGAGGTGGAGCCGGCGACCATCGTCTCCATCGGCAGCCACGGCTTCTCGGTCCTCGAGCTCAGGGCCTCCCAGATGGAGGTCTTCAGGGAGAACTCCCGCTGCTCCCAGGGCACGGGCAACTTCCTCAGGCAGCTGGTGGAGCGATTCGATCTGACGATCGCGGAGGCGTCCGCGCTGTGTGAGGGCGTGGAGCAGGCGGCCCCGCTGTCGGGTCGCTGTCCGGTGATCCTCAAGACCGATATGACTCACCTCGCCAACAAGGGTGAGCCCAGAGAGCGGATCCTCGCCGGGCTCTACGACGCGGTGTGCGAGAACGTCCAGGTCCTCATCAAGCCCCGGGTGAGCCCCGGGCAGGTGATCCTCATCGGCGGCGTCACCCAGGCGAAGCGAATCCAGAACAACTTCCGGCGGTTCTTTGAAAACAACAAGATGACGATGCTCCCGATGCGATCGGATGACGCGCTCTATGTCGAAGCCATCGGCACCGCGGTCATCGCCGCGGAGAAGTCCGCGACCGTCCCCCCCATCGAGGCGCTGTTCGGCGACCCCGAGGAGGTCACCCTGGATCACCTCCCCCCCTCCTCCGAGTACCTCTCCAAGGTCAAGCGGCTCACCGCTCCCAAGCGGGTCAATCGGACAACGCCGGAGGACCTCATCCTGGGATACGATATCGGCTCCACCGGCTCGAAGGTGGTCGCGCTCAGCGCGAAGACCCGGGAGCCCGTCTGGCAGGGATACATCAACACCAACGGCGCCCCGGTCAAGGCGGCCCAGGCGCTGACCCGGCAGTTCGTGGAGAGCGGGCTCGGTGACTGGCCGGTGCTGGCGGTAGGGGCCACGGGGAGCGGCCGAGAGATCGTCGGCTCCCTGATGTCCACTTGCTTCGGCACAACATCGGTCTACGTGCTCAACGAGATCGCCGCCCACGCGGAGGGCGCCCTCCACTACGATCGCCGGGTGGACACCATCTTCGAGATCGGCGGGCAGGACGCCAAGTACATCCGCCTCTCCGAAGGTCGGGTCATCGACGCGGCCATGAACGAGGCGTGCAGCGCCGGCACCGGCTCCTTCATCGAAGAGCAGGGGAAGAAGTTCAAGGGCATCGAAAACGTGATGCAGCTCGGCGAGGAGGCCCTCCGGGCCGAGTACGGGGTCTCCCTGGGACAGCACTGCAGCGTCTTCATGGCGGAGATCATCGACGAGGCGGTGGCGGCGAAGACCCCCAAGCAGTCCATCATCGCCGGCATCTACGACTCCATCATCCAGAACTACCTCAACCGCGTGAAGGGGAGCCGCTCGGTGGGGGAGGTGATCTTCTGCCAGGGGATGCCGTTCTCCGCGGACGCGCTGGCCACGGCCGTGGCCCGGCAGACCGGCGCCGAGGTGATCATCCCGCCGGATCCGGGCACCATCGGCGCCCTCGGCATCTCCCTCCTCACCCTCAAGGAGCTCGACCTGTCGGATCGCCGCCCCGTGGACATGACCCGCTTCCTGTCAGCGGAGGTCATCAAAAAGGATGTGTTCATCTGCAAGTCCAAGAAGGGGTGCGGCGGCTCGGGCAACAAATGCCGCATCGATCGTATCACCACGATGGTGGATGGTGCGCAGCAGAAGTTCGTCTGGGGGGGCGGCTGCTCCCTCTACGACGTGGGCGCCGGCAAGAAGAAGCTCCCGAACCGGGCGCCGGATCCGTTCCGGGAGCGGGAGGAGATGGTCCAGGCGCTCCGGGATCGGCTGTCCGGCAAGCGGGGCAACAAGATCGTCGCCATCACCGACGAGTTCGTGCTCAAGAGCCTCTTCCCGTTCTTCGCCACGTTCATCCACGAGCTCGGCTTCGACTTGGAGTTCTACTCCAACGCGGACCAGGGGATGCTCAAGCGGGGCATCGAGGACGCCAACGTGCCGTTCTGCGCGCCCATGCAGCAGTACCACGGCCTGGTGAGCCAGATGTCCGAGGAGATGCCGGACTTCCTGTTCCTCCCGATGATCCGGAATATCCAGCGGGTGGGGGACGAGTCCATCGCGCGCCTCTGTCCGGTGGTCCAGGGGAGCGCGGATATCATGAAGTGGGATCTGGACAAGCCTTCCAAGACGCGGATCATCTCCCCCGTCATTAACTTCGGCAAGGACAACCTCCGCTCCAAGCTCTTCAAGGAGAGCATCCGGGACCTCACCCTCGAGCTCGGCGTGGTGCACGGCAAGTGGGCGGCCGCCTACGAGCGGGCCGTCGCGGCGCAGGAGGCGTTCGAGGCGGAGTGCCTGAACCTGGGGGACCGCGCCCTCGCCTACTGCCTCGACAACGGGGTAACGCCGGTGGTGGTGCTCGGCAGGGCCTACACCATCTACAACACCGTGCTCAACTCCAACGTCCCCGCGTTGCTGCGGGAGCAGGGGGCCATCCCCGTCCCGGTGGACTGCTTCCGGATAGACGACGATATCCCCATCTTCCACAGCATGTACTGGGGCTACGGTCAGCGAAACCTCCGGGCCGCGCAGCAGATCCGCCGCACGGCCGGGGTGTACAGCCTCTACTGCAGCAACTACTCCTGCGGGCCGGACAGCTTCAACATCCACTTCTACAGCTACATCATGGCCGGCAAGCCCTTCGCCATCATCGAGACCGACGGCCACTCGGGGGACGCCGGCACCAAGACCCGCATCGAGGCGTTCCTCTACTGCGTGCACCAGGATCTCGCCTCCGACAGCCCCAACCCCGAGCAGGGGAGCTTCAAGAAGATCGAGGAGCAGGTGGACTCCCTGCCCGAGATCACCAAACGCCAGGCCACCATCCTCCTGCCCCGCATGGGGATCGGCGCCACAGCCCTGGCCGCGTGCATCCGGGGCACCGGGCGAAAGGCCGAGGCCCTGCCCATGCCGGATCGGGAGGCCCTCCAGCTGGGGCGGCGGCACACCTCCGGCAAGGAGTGCATCCCCCTCACCGTCACGTTGGGCAGCCTGCTGCAGCGGATCGAGAGGAGCCGGGACACGGACGAGGAGTTCTCCTTCTTCATGCCCACCGCCACGGGGCCGTGCCGCTTCGGATCCTACAACACTCTCCAGAAGGTGATCATCGAGCGCCTGGGCTGGCAGGACCGGGTGAAGTTCTGGTCCCCCATCGACGACGACTATTTCGAGGGCATCGACGAGGGCTTCTCGGGGCTCATCTTCTCGGGATTCATGGCCTCCGATCTCCTGCTCGCCGCCCTCTACGACGTGCGGCCGGTGGAGACCGAGGAGGGCGCGGCGGACGAAATCTTCGAATACTACCACCGGGAGCTCCTCGCGCTGCTCGAGGAGAAGGGCGGCGGCGACCTCTCCGTCGGGAACGTCGTGGGGCAGGCCATGAGCGGCAACCTGTTCGGCATCACCCGGCTCCTCAACCGGGCGGCCAAGGCGTTCCGGTCGGTCAAGGGGAATCAGGAGATCCCCACGGTGCTGGTGGTCGGCGAGCTGTACGTGCGGTGCGACCCCTCCTCCAACGACTTCGTGATCCGCAAGCTCGAGCAGCGGGGCATCCGGGGGCGGTTCGCGGCGTTCTACGAGTGGCTCGAATACACGGACTACCAGGACGTCATCAAGCGGACCGTCCCGGAGTACGTCTCCTCGTTCCTCCAGGCGACCATCCAGCACCACACGTACCTGACCATGGCCTCCCAGCTCGGCTGGCCCAAGCGCACCACGATCCAGGACTCCATCTCCGCCGCCTCGCCCTATCTCCGCGAGTCCCTGAGCGGGGAGGCGGTGCTCACCATCGGCGCCCCCATCTTCGAGTGGCGGGAGCACCACATCGACGGAACCGTCAGCGTCGGCCCCCTCGAGTGCATGCCCAACAAGATCGCCGAGGCCCAGTTCTACCACGCGGCCGAGCAGGAGGGGCTCCTCTCCCTCACCCTCTCCCTCAACGGCGATCCCATCGATCCCCAGGTGCTCGACAACTTCGCCTACGAGGTGCACGCCCGGTTCAGGGCCCGCAAGGAGGGGCGCATCTCCAAGCCCCCGGTCACCACCCCCCGACGTCCGAGCTGGGTCCCCCAGACCCTCTCCAATCCCCGGGAACGTCAGTAGTAAGCTCTAATCTAAGGCCTCTGATCAAAATTAACTTGCCATCTGACAACCGCTGCATCCCGCCCGTCGGCGTTGCTCGTCGGTCAAATACCCCCAGTATTCTCCACTCCTCGTGCCTTGCCGGACGGGCGCAGCGATTGCCAGCTTGGAAACTTTATTTTGACCAGAGACCTAAGGAATGCTCTCGATCTTGAGCATCACGACGCTGTGGCCGGCCACGTTGTCGGCCGTGTACGCGTCGGTGAACACCCCGAGATCCATATGCGCCCAGAGATCGCGGACCGTGGCATCGCCGGCGGGGAGCCCGATATCGCTCCACTGAACGGTCATGGGGGCGTCGCCCGAGCCGCGATTGAAGAGCGCCACCGCGCGCGTGTTGGGCGCCGACAGATCCTTCGACCATACCTCGAGATTCCCTCCGGGGGTCGCCACGACGCGCCCCTGATATCCGAGGGGATCCTGATTGACGGCGATGACCTCGGGGTTCGTGAGGGTCTCTATTGTCGTGTCGCTCATCCGGGTCACGTCGTTGCCGGTGATGAGGGGTGACGCCATGATCGCCCACATGCTGAAGTGCGCGCGGCTCTCCGTGTCGCTCAGGCCGGGGTTGCCGACCTCCATCATATCCGGGTCGTTCCAGTGCCCGGGGCCCGCCCCGATGTACTCGTCCTTGTTCGCATCGATGCAGCGGAGTATTTCGTTCCAACCATCCCAGATGTCCATCTCGATGCGCCACATGTTCGCGACCTCGGGCAGGTTGAAATCGAGGCCGGGGGGGGCGGTGGCGCAGTTCGTCGGCGTACAGAACGGGCCCTGATTCGCGGGGTTGATACTGTAGAAGATGGGGCGCCCCGTCGCCCTCAGCGCGTCACGCATCACGAGGAAGCTCTCCATGTTGCCGGCGCACAGATCGTACTTGAGGTAGTCGATCCCCCACTCGGCGAACGTCTGCGCGTCGAGCTCCTCGTATCCAAGACTCCCCACGCGCCTGGGGTCGTTTCCGTAGAGGCCCGTGCAGGTCAGAGTGTTGGGGGTCGTGTAGATGCCGATCTTGAGCCCCAGGCTGTGAATGTACTCGGCGAGCGCGGGGATCCCCGACGGGAACTTGCTGGTGTCCCAGTTGAAGCGCCCCGTGGAGGAATCGCGGCCATCCATCCAACAGTCGTCGAGGTTTACGTACTCGTACCCGGCGTCCGCCATCCCGCTCGAGACGAAGGCTTCCGCCGTCGACCTGACGACGGACTCGTTGAGATCGTTGCAGGCGAACGTGTTCCACGAGTTCCATCCCATCGGCGGGGTCGCGCCGACGATCTCGGGAGTCGTGTCCGTATCCATCTCCGTCGCCGTATCCGCAACCGTATTCGTGTCCGTATCGGCCGTCGTCGTATCCGTATCCGTATCAGTGTCTGTGTCGGTGTCCGTATCAGCGTCAGTATCCGAATCCGTGTCGCCATCGGAATCGGAGTCTGCGTCGGTATCCCCGTCCGCGTCGGTGTCCGTATCCGTGTCGGTGTCGCTATCCGTGTCCGCATCGCTGTCCGTGTCGGAATCGCTATCCGTGTCGGAATCGGCGTCCGTATCCGCATCCGTATCGGAATCACTGTCCGTGTCCGCATCGCTGTCCGTATCGGAATCGCTGTCCGTATCGGAATCGCTGTCCGTGTCCGCATCCGTATCGGAATCGCTGTCCGTGTCCGCATCCGTATCGGAATCGCTGTCCGTATCGGAATCCCCACCCGCTTCGGAATCCCCGCCGGCGTCAGCCCCGGAGGAATCCCCGTCCTCGGCACATGCGGTGGTCAGCACGCCAATCACAAGAAGCCCTGTCCATAAATATACTGAAATGGCGTTTGTAATCGCCTTCATTGTCACCCCGTTTCTTCTCATCAGAATCCTTCCTTTCTCCCTTGACCCTCAAGCTCCCTTTGAGCCGACAGGGCCAATAGTACCAGAAATCTGAATGTACATTCGCACTTTTTTGTATGTGTACACGGACGACATCCCGTGGTCCTCCGTCCCCTCGTTTCCCTCGCTTCGCGCGTTCCCCGTTTCGGGCGTTCCCCTTCTTTCGGTGTCCGCCCGCCACCCAGTATGCCTCGTAGTCGAGATACCAAAAGCGGAGCTCGTCGCCGAAGGCCTGGTGCCGGTAGGTCGAGAAGAACGGTGACTGTGAGACCTTTTCGACGAGATTAACTGCGGTGCCTTCGGCATCCTCGTTGACCCGGTTAAAAAATACAGCAGGCTGGATTTTTTTAACCGGGTTGTCTTTGACCGTGTTGGTGAGGCCATAGATGAGCTTCTGCTCGGCCGCCTTGTCGTCCAGACACGGATGACTGTCCGTTTGCGATTTGGGGTCAGACGACGATAATCGGGATGAGGCACTCGATGTTCGTGGTGACGTGGAAGTTGGAATCGCTTGGCATCCGCTCCGCGTGGAAGATTTCCATTGGGTAAGCCTGCCCTGGAACCATGCCGATCTCCTCGGCCAGGGTGTCCATGTCGATGGTGTCGGAGGTCTGCCAGTGTACGCCGCCCAGATCCATGGCCAGGTGACCGTCGATAAAAATCCAGAGGTCGTCATCGCCGGTAAAACTGAACAGTTGGCCGGCTTCATAGGTGAAGAGCATGTGGATTTCGGTGGTAAATGAGTAGTTGTTCTCTGCCCAGCCGTTGCCGAATCCCAGGTCGTCTATGGGGAAATACTCGTTGTTTCGATACTCGAATAAATCTTCTCCGATGGGGGTGAGCGGCAGGTCCACGTCGAACGCGTAGTTGACGCTGTCAATGGTGCGGTACCACTGATCGAACGTTTCCGCGCTGGTGATGGCGATGTGTCCTTCGACACTGCCCTCGCTGGAGGCGAAGACCGGCTTCTGATCCGGTCCCAACTCCTCTTCTACAAGGCCGGTGGCGTTGGAGCAGCATCGGGTTCCGAAATCCGGGTGTTCGTCAAAATCTCGTACAACGGCGCGCAACACCGGTTCGCAGCGCTCTTCGGTATCATCGCCCCCGTCCGCGTCGCTGTCGGCATCCGCATCGGCGTCCACATCTGTGTCCGTATCGGCGTCCACATCTGTGTCCGTATCGACGTCGACATCTGTGTCCGTATCGGCGTCGACATCCGTATCTGTATCCCCTCCCGTGTTCGTGTCCGCGTCTGTATCCGTATCCCCGTCGGTGTCTCCGTCAATATCTGTATCTGTATCAATATCTGTGTCTGTATCAATATCCGTATCAACATCAATATCTGTATCAATATCAATATCTGTATCAATATCTGTATCTGTATAGCTGTCGCTGTCGCCGTCCGTGTCTGCATCGCTGTCTGTGTTCGTATCGGTGTCCGAGTCTGCATCGGTGTCGGTATCCGTATCGGAATCTGCGTCTCCGTCACTGTCGCCGTCCGCGTTGCCGTCTCCGAGAAGGTCCGGCACCGGCACCTCGCCGTCCGAACACCCCGCTACTGCCCATTGGAGTGCAAGGAGTGAAACAATCAATGTGTTTAAAAGCAATCGGTTGGAATCCTTCATAGGGATACCTCCTTCAAGGAGCGTCGAGCGGCAAGTCGGCAAAAACGTCTCCGTCGAACAGTATAGTGAAATTTGGTTATATGGGAAAGGACGAAAGCTCGCACGGGGGCAGCGACGGAACAGGACCGATTACATCTGTAATCTGAACCCTCCATCGCCTGAAGGCGAAGGGTTCGGGAGCGACAAATGTCGCCTAAAGAATCTCGCCATCAGTCCTTGGGCCAGTCCTTGGATATCCACGTAAACGACAATGCATGGTGGAACTACCCGTCCTCTCGGGCTTTTAACCTCGCCTTCCGGTACTTCGACGGTTCCGTCCCACGTGCCCTCGAGGGAGTAGAGGAGAGACGATAACAGCCTGATGTCCGTATCGCCATTTTCCGCGTCAATATCGGATAGGCTGGCCGAGGAACGGTTCTCGCATGGGTCGGGGGAACACCCGCACTCATCTGTACAACTTGTCAACACATCTGCTGGAATGAGTAGATTTAAAAACACTAAGAATCTATTTAATTCGTGCATAATTAACTCCTAAAAAACAGGCTCTCCTGCATTCGTAGTGGGTAGCCGGCAGCCACACATCGCCGTCTGAGCCGCTTCCCTCATAAGCTTCGTCCGATCCAGTCCCAAAAAGTTGAAAGCGCACGTTTTTCCGTGTTTTTTGGTGTCGACCAAAACTCCAAAAGCAGGGAGAAACAGCGCATCACCAAGCTTGCCAGAATATTGATCGGGATTGCTAGTCTTTTTGTCACCGGTGTCTACCTCGACGAGGCACGCTCCACCCGGCATGCCCCGGGAGGGGGGCGCAGTCCCAGGTTACCTTGAGGTAGTCCTTCAGGCGGTGGCTCTTCTTCCGGTCTCCCCCTGCCGCCCAGTAGTGTAGTCGAGGTACCAGAACCGCAGCTCGTCGCCGAAGGCCTGGTGATGGTACATCGAGAAGAAGGGCGACTGGGAGACCGTCTCGATGAGGTTGTCCTTGACCGGGTTGGTCAGGGCGTAGATGAGCTTCTGCTCCGCCGCCTTGTCGTCGAACCACGGATGAAGACGACCCACCGGACCTTCCGCAACAGACAGAGGGGTCCAGCGGCGACCGCTCCAGCCTTTTAATGACTCTATCTTTCCATTGGGTGGTTTGGGTTCATCCGGAGAAGTGCTTTCTTAGGGGTTCGGATTCCGAGGGCGATTTCCAAATTCCGGCATGAGGGAGAATGGAGGTAGCCAGACGGCTGAAGATAATATATCTAGTTTGCGAGAAAAAAGGAGAATCTGAATGAAGAACACGTCGAAGAAAATGGTTGCTCATCGAATTCCTGTCGCGCTGCTGGGTGCCGTAATGGCCATCTCAGTTTCCTGCGGATCCCGCCAACCGGCGCCCGCCGAGCCCGCCGCCGAACCCGATTCGTCGGCGGCCGCCGCTGAACCCGCTCCCGAGCCCGCTCCCGAGCCCGAGCCCGCCCCCGCGGCGGTGGAGACGTGGGATGACACCAGCCTGCCCACCGATCAACGCCTCTGGGCCGCCAAGGGTGAAATTTCGAACATCAAGTCGTTGATCGCGAAAGCCAAGAAAGAGAACCTGGCGTCCAAGAAAGGACTGGCCGCCGAGGAGCGGAAGCTCGCCGCCGAGGAGAAAAAGCTCGCCGCCGCCACGAAGAAAGCCGAGGCGGCCAAGGCCGCGGAGGAAAAGGCGAAGGCCGCCATGAAGGACGCCAAGGCCAAAATGGCGGAACAGCAGACGGCGATGGAAGAGCTCGAGACGTCCGAACCGGAGGCCGATGACGCCGCCGCGAATAGAGCGCACAACAAGAAGCTGGCCGCGCAGCGGAAAGAGGTGGCCAAGGCGGAAAAAGCCTGGGACAAGGCCGACGCGGCCGTGAACAAGGCGACGACGGCCACCGAGAATGCGAACACCGCGCTGGAGGAGGCCAAGGAGGCGCTGGAAAGAGCCAAGAGGAGTGTAGAAGAGACCAAGGGATATATGTCGGACAACGACAAGCTGGTGACCGAAAAGACCGCGGCGATGGAGGCGCTGACCGAAAAAGTGAAGGCCCTCGGCGAACAGGAGAAGAGAGAGAAGGCTGAGGCCGCCGCCAAGGCCAAGGCCGAGAAGGAGGAAGCCGCCGCCAAGGCCAAGGCCGAGAAGGAGGAGGCCGCCGCCAAGGCCAAGGCCGAAAAGGAGGAAGCCGCCGCCAAGGCCAAGGCCGAGAAGGAGGAGGCCGCCGCCAAGGCCAAGGCCGAGAAGGAGGAGGCCGCCAAGGCCAAGGCCGAGAAGGAAGAGAAAGTCACCGCCCCCAAGGCCGACGGCAAGAAGCCCTCGACCGCCAAAGCCGAACCGGTGAAGTAAGGGCTCACGGAAAAATAACGCCACCGCCCGCCAGGCAGACGGAGCCCCCCGTAGGTGAAATCTCAGTTTGGCGAGGGTTCTCAATCTCATGAGTCGAGGTGATGACCGTTCGACCGTTCATTTGGCGTCATCGCCGGGAGAAGACGAGACCGACAGCCTGAAATCTACCGGGTAAGCTCGACCGCGCCTGCTATTGTCCCGGTCAGGCCGGTGCTCACCGGGGTCATGGTCAGCGTGTTCCCCGAGACGCAGTAGGTGTACTCCCGCTCCTCATCGATGGTGAGCGCGCCGCCGGCGGTCGCGTAGCTGCCTCTGGCCGCCGGGAACCCGGGCGCCGCACCGATCCCGCCCGCCTGTTCGACAGCGGCCTCGCAGGTACACCCGTTGGTCGCGGGATTGTCCGCGCACATAATCGAGTGGTACCCGACAGCCGCGGCGAGGGCGCTCAACCGATCGCAGGGGATGACGGTTCCCGCAATGCTTTTACATTCGGCCGTCAACTCGAACGTCTCGTTGCCCGAGGTGACGGTCCGATCCCAATACGTCTCATCGGGATCGGCGGTCCACGATCCCGTTACGGAGAGAGCCCCCGTGACGGTCGCTCGGCAAGAGGGGTCCAAGCCCAACGCCTGCATGTCCAGCTCGCCTGTCACCGTAAGACACGACGCAGTCACGTTCCAGGATCCGACCACCTCACCGCCGCACGGGATCACGTCGGCGCAGTCGGTGTCCGCGTCACCGTCCGAGTCCGCGTCGCCGTCCGAGTCCGCGTCACTGTCCGAGTCCGCGTCACCGTCCGCTCCGACGTCGGCGTCCACATCCCCGTCGTCGAAATCGGTCGTTTTCCAGCACGCCGCTGTAAACAGACTTGCATACAGGAGTAATTGAGAGGTTGTCTTCAACAAGCAATTCATTCTCATTTGACCTATGCGGCGGCCCCGGCGATAACAGATGGATGATTTGGAAGGTGACCCAAGCGAGCCCTCATGCGCCGTAGGGCTGCTCCAACATGATGGTCTGCTCCCGCCCCGGCCCGACGGAGACGATGCCGAGGGGACATTCGACGATCTCGGAGATGGCTTCGACATAAGCCCGCGCGTTCGCGGGGAGCTCGTCCAGCGACTTGGCGCCGGTGATGTTCTCGGTCCAGCCCGGGAACTCCTTGTAGACGGGCTCCACGCCGTCGAGGCTCGGGTAGGGGAAGCTCGTCAGCGCCTCGCCCTCCTTCTTGTACTTCACGCAGACCTTGATGGTGTCCACGCCGGAGAGCACGTCGAGCTTGGTCAGCGCGATGTGGGTGGCGCCGGAGAGGAACAGGGCTCGCTTGAGCACCACCGCGTCCAGCCACCCGCACCGCCGCGGCCGACCGGTGGTGGCGCCGAACTCCGCGCCCACCTTGCGGAGCCGCTCGCCCACGGGGCCGTCGTCCTCGGTGGGGAAGGGACCGGAGCCGACCCGCGTGACGTACGCCTTGGTCACCCCGAACACCCGGCTGACGGCGGTGGGGCCGATGCCCAGCCCGGTGCAGGCAGCGCCGGCGATGGTGTTGGAGGAGGTCACGTAGGGGTAGGTGCCGTGATCGATGTCGAGCATGGCGCCCTGGGCCCCCTCCAGGAGGACCCGTTTGTTCTCCCTGAAGGCCGCCTGCATGAGCTCCACCGTATCCTTTATGTGGGGGGCGAGCCGCGCCCCCATGGCGCTGTAGTCATCCACGATCTTGCCGGCGTCGGGGACGTCCGCGCCGTACGCCTTCATGATCGGGGAGAAGTAGTGAAGGGCCTCGTCGACGATGGTCCGAAGCCGCTTCGCGTCGAGCAGATCCCCGACGCGCACGCCGCGGCGGCCTACCTTGTCCTCGTAGGCCGGGCCGATGCCCCGAAGGGTGGATCCGACGGGCACCGAGCTGGACCGGCTCTCCTCCCGCAGTCGATCCATGACCAGGTGGTACGGCATGATGACCTGCCCCCGGTTGGAGATCACGAGGTTCGCCTGGGCCATGTGACCGCTCTCGACGAGCTTGTCGATCTCCTGGAGGAGCACCTCCGGGTTGATGACCATCCCCTGGCCCAGGATGCACGTCTTCCCCGGGTGCAGGATCCCCGATGGGATCAGGTGAAAGATCTTCTGCACACCGTCCACCACCAGGGTGTGGCCGGCGTTGTTCCCGCCCTGGAAGCGGGCCACGACCTCGGACTCAGCGGCGATCCGATCGACTATTTTTCCTTTACCCTCATCGCCCCACTGGGCACCGACGACTGCTACAACGCTCATTTCTATCAACCTCTCGTTTTCAGCCTCAAAACAAACCAGGCTTGCGTATCACCTCTTGACCCCGTTCGTCAATCTGCTTGAAATGTGCGCCCAGACTGTTGTAAATCCTACTGGCAATGACAAACGAAAACGAAAACGATCCAGATCCTAATTTTAGTTGCGGCTATGCCGCGGTCATCGGCCGGCCCAACGTCGGCAAGTCGACCCTGCTCAACCGCATCCTCAAACAGAAGCTCTCCATCGTCACCGACAAGCCGCAGACCACCCGGAACCGGATTCTCGCGGTCTACAACGAGGACGATGCCCAGATTATCTTCCTGGACACCCCCGGGCTCCATTCGCCGCGTGCCTCGCTCGGGCGTTACATGATCGAGGCCGCCGAATCCGCCATCCATGACGCGGACGTCTGCGTCTGGCTCATTGACATGGGGGAGCCCAAGCGGGGGCCGGGGCTGACCGATCGGGAGCGGGAGATCGGCGCCCGGCTCTCCGAATCGGAGCTCCCGGTCATCGCGCTCCTC
>JBNLED010000177.1:0-62259 GCA_050304755.1 Polyangia bacterium
CACGGGTTGAACGTCGAAGTTGTAGTACCGGACGGGCTGACCGTCCGGACCGAGTCCCTGCGTGATGAAGGGCTCCCCCGAGTCGAAGTCGATGGGCTCGTTCGGCCCGGGCAATCCGTTCATGTCGTCTCGCACCATCAAAGTGCCCGCCGCTTCGCTGAACCGATCGATAGCCGCCTTTGGCGCCATGTCCGGATCGAGCGGTTGCGCGTCGACGATGGGACAGTTGACCGTGGCCACGCCCTCGGCGAGCACATTGGACGCCATGGCGGAGGTCCAGTCGTGCACGGCGTCGAAGTCTGCGTTGTCGTAGACATCGACATCCCAGAGGGGGGAGTAGTCGTCGTCCTCGGGGAGGGTCTCGACCACGTTGTGGGTCTGCGCCGTGCCGGGCTCGGTGACGAAACCCGAGGGCGGCCCGCCGCCTTCCTGGTCGGGGTTGATGTTGAACGTCACGAGAATATCGGACAGGGGCACATCGGGATGCCCTTCGTCAGGGAGCTCCACCATGAGCTCCTTCTCCAGGAAATTGAAGTAGAAGACCACCTGGTTCTCGTACCAGCCGCGCGTCAGACCATTGTCTTCGTCACCATATCGCAGCATCGCGGTTGAGCCCTCCGGCACGATGGGGCAGTTGACGACGAGGGTTGTCCGCTCGATGGGAAAACCGGAGGCCATCACGTCCGCCGCATTGGTAAGGGAGTTGGCGACGTAGCCCTCGGGCACCGTTACCTTGTGCACGTGCCAGAAATCGCTGTAGCCTTCGTCCCCGGGAATGACACCGACGACGTTGAGCTGCCCCTCTACCGGCGCGCCGTCCTCGTTGAAGAACGCGAAGATGGGCGCCGAGACCACGGGTTGAACGTCGAAGTTGTAGTACCGGACGGGCTGACCGTCCGGACCGAGTCCCTGCGTGATGAAGGGCTCCCCCGAGTCGAAGTCGATGGGCTCGTTCGGCCCGGGCAATCCGTTCGTGTCGTCTCGTACCATCAAAGTGCCCGCCGCCTCGCTGAACCGATCGATAGCCGCCTTTGGCGCCATGTCCGGATCGAGGACGCCGGTATCGGTGTCGGTATCGGTGTCCGCGTCAGTGTCGCCATCGACGTCTGCATCGGTATCGCCATCGGTATCGCCATCGGCGTCTGAATCGGTATCGCCGTCAGAATCGGCGTCGGTGTCTGCATCGGTATCGGCATCGCCGTCCGCATCTGTGTCAGTGTCGGTATCGCCATCTGCGTCCGTATCCGCATCGGTGTCGCCATCCATATCTGAATCGCCGTCGGTGTCACCATCGCCGTCAGAATCGGCGTCCCCGTCCATTCCGGTCCCTTCATCGCTTTCGGTATCGGTACCGGTATCGTTCCCCATCTCATCGCTCTTTTCGTCGTCGCATCCGCTCAGCGCTGCGAGGGGTACAACAACGAAAAAAAATACTGCTACCTTGTGTGCCATCGTAATTCTCCTTTTCTCGGCAATTTACAAATTGCCAATCTCGGTTCCTCTTCGTGCTCAGCGTCTGATGCCAAGCTCGTCACCGGTACCTCGTGACAAGATTGCCCAGCAGCGCTGACAACTGCTTTGTCTGCGGATCTGTGTGAGTTGAGCGCTCGTATCCTGCTTTCGAACGCTGGCGCCAAAAATGGAAGATCGATAGCTTTCGAATCCCGCCGCTTCAGCTCACGCATGCACCGGACTTGATGCCATATATCTGATCGACTGAGTCGTAATGTTCTGTTCCTTAAAGGCACCGCGACACCTCCGCTCAACCCTTTCTCTCGCCCCCTTGAGTCGCCCTGTGTACGCGGCCGCTTGCAAAACGTTACGCAAAAAAAATCGAAAAATTGAAAAAAGCCAAAGCGCCCCCCGGATGAAGCGAAAGACCACGGTCGACGACCGCCATATCATCGAGGCGCTGGTGCAGGGGGAGGGGAGCCGAGGCGGTTCCTCCGCGGGCTCGCTAAAGGGGGGGCTCACACCACGGGGAGCGTATGGCAGAGCGTGCCGTCTTCGATTTGGATGTTCGTGCGGAAGGCGTTGAACAACTCCCAGCTCTTCGGTTCCACCCTCGGGATGGTGCCGTCCTCGCGGACTTTTGCGCTTGAGTATATCATGATCCGCCTCGACATCGCGCATCAACTTGTCGGCGCCCGCCCTTGTCCTCGTCGGGCTCACATTTTTAACTGTTATGTCCTTTGTCCGTCGAACGCCCGGGGGCCTCGCGGCATCGCCCTTTTGCCCCTTCGCTCTTTCCAAGCGGCGGGAGATAGTCCAGAATTGAAACCATGAAGACGACTTGGATAGTCTGCATCGTCGCGCTGGGGATCACCCGCGCCGCGTCCGGTCTGGCCTGCGGGTATTGGAACGCCGAGGATCTGGAGATGGGGTGGGGGGTGTCGTTCAGCTGCGCCGGGGACAACGCCCGCATCGTGGCCTTCACCCCGGAAGGCGGTGTGCCTCTGTTTACCGCCGAATGGGAGGAGATCGCCGCGCGGTACGCGGTGGCGGACGGCGGGATTCGGTTTTCGGGGGAGCGGGTGGGCACCCTCGACGGCGACCGGTTTCGGCTCGGAGAGGTCGCCTATGAGTACCAGCCCTGCGCGACGGACGAGCCCTGCCCCGACACCCCGACGGTTCCGAAGCTCCTCACCGGGGGCAAGGAGATCCTCCGCGGCGAGCAGTGCCGCTCCTGCCCCGAGAATATCGCCTCCCGGTTGGCCGCCTACCTGCTGTTCCGCGAGGCCTTCCTGGCGGCCGTCGACGGGTACCGGGCGGACCACGTCGCCGACCTCCGGAAGCTGGAGAGGGGGTTGAGGCGACGGAAGGCCGCCGCCGCCCTGGTCCTGTCCGGAATGGGGGCGGACGCGGTCCCGGTTCTTCGGAAGGTGTTGAAGGACAAGGCCGCCCACAGACGCACCGTGGCGCTGGCCTTTTTCGTCGTGACCCGGCTGGGGCCCCAGGCCCGTCAGCTGATACCGGAGGTGCAGGCGCGTCTCGACTCCGGCGGCGGGGCCTACATCCGGAGCGCCGCGGCGCAGACGCTGAGCAAGATCGGGGCGACCGCTTCTGTCCCGTCGCTGCTGAAGCTGACCGGCCACCGGGACTATCGGATACGGGGGAGCGCCATCCGGGCCATCGGGCGGCTCGGCCGGGCCACCGATGAGGTCGTCGCCACGCTTCTCTCCCTCCTCGAGAGCCCCCGGACGGGGACTCGCCTCACCGCCGTGGAGGCCCTCGGCACGCTGTCGCTGGACACCCCGGAGGTCATCCGCGCCCTGGAGGGACTCTCGGAAAAAGATATCCCCCGGGTAGCGGAGGCGGCGCGGCTGGCGCTGGCCGGGATCGCGCGGGAGGGATCCCCGGAGCCAAAGAGCGAGGCAGACCCCCGCCCCCGGTGAGGAACCCCAAGACCCCGAAGCTGAAACGGTGAATGATGCCCCGAGGCAGCTCAGCGTGTCCCATGCGCCGCCTCGTCAGCGAAACATGCTCAGCGCCCCTGCGCCGGGTATCGCTCCTCGATACACCGGGCGGCCTCGCCGAACGGCAGGACGATGACCTTCTCCCGGTGGGCGTCCAGCCAGTCCAGGAAGCCCTGGTGATCCTCGTTCGAGATGGGGAGGTGATCCCCCCCGACGCCGTGGAAGCCGAAGACGACCCAGCCGTTCGCGTCGATGGCCTCCTGGGCGTGCTGGATGAGCCGGTCCGTGGGGCCCTCGATGAAGTAGGCGCCGACGTTCATCATGTCGTCCGCGTTGGTGATGATCCTCCCATCCACGCCCCGGGCCGCCGTGAACCGCTCTTCGATCTGGGCGACATAGCTCTTGTGCTCCCGGCCGATCCAGGTGGTGCCGCACGGATAGGCGAAGGTCACAGGCGGCCCCTGTCCAAGGGACTCGAGCGCCGCGATCTGCCGGTCCAACTCTTCGGCCATCCGCTCCGGCGTATAGACCTCGCTGGCGTTCTCCGGCGTCACCCAGTCGAAGGCCGCGGTGCAGGGGTGTTTGAGGGTGTGGCCGGCCAGCTCGTGCCCCGCGCCCTTGACCGCCCGCCACGGGCGCGGATTCTTCGAGACATCATTGAGAAAAAAGGTGCCGCGAAACCGGTACCGGTCGAGGGCGGGAACGGCGTTCTCGAGTTGAGACGCCAGCCCGTCATCGTAGGTGAGGGAGACGACGGCCTTCCCCGCCGGGCAGCCCTCGGACGCCGGCACCGCGGCCGTCGGCTCTCGGGCGACGGGATCCACGCGGCATCCCACCGCCTGCAGACAGCAGATCAGGACGAGCCCCCAGTGCTTCTTCATCGCGGTCATCAATCTGTTCCTCATCGTCATGGGTATAGCCCAATGTCCCCCCGGGCGTCGTCAAAAAAATGCCCTCGCGTCTGTCGAACCGCTCTGAAAAAAAAATTACCCTGACGTCCCCTCGACGTGGGTACAATGAGCTGCAGGAAGTAATATGTCTGCAGGAAGAGGACATAACATGCCGATATATTATCTGATGACTGTGGGGGTGCTCTCCTTGGGGTGTGCCAAGTCGGTCGACATCGGAAAAGATTCGGAAACAACTGGTCGCAATACCGAGGCCCCCGGAGAGACGGATGGTGACGCCGACACCGACAGCGACGGGGATGCCGACAGCGACGGGGATACCGACAGCGACGGGGATACCGACAGCGACGGGGATACCGACAGCGACGGGGATACCGACAGCGACGGGGATACCGACGCCGATACGGATACTGATGGGGATACCGACGCCGACGGCGATGCCGATACCGACGGAGATGCCGATACCGACGGAGATGCCGACGCCGATACGGATACTGATGGGGATACCGACGCCGATGGAGACACCGATGCGGATACCGATATGGATGGAGATACGGACACCGATGGGGATACCGACGCGGATTCGGATAGCGATACCCGTACGGCTTCCGATACCGACACCGTCGGGGAGTGCCCGCGGTATGTCACCGGTCTCGCGACCGGCCCCTATCAGCTCCACCTGGCGACGAACGGTTGCTACGAAATCGATGATCTGGACGCGCCTTGTAACGCCGACGCCGACTGCCCGTCCGGCGGCGGCCCCTATTGCGTCACCGGCAACTGCGTCTTCTGCTGGCAGGACAGCGAATGCGCCGGCGGCGAGCTGTGCCGCGGCGGCCGTTGCGTGACCCCGGACGAGTCCGCCTGTCCGTCCCCCGCGCCGTGCACGGAGGACGGGTGCAACCGGGTCTCCATCTCCGAGGACCCCTGTCCGGTGTGCGTCTGCGGCGGCCTCGGCCTTGGCCTCGGGCTCAACACGAACGTTCCCTGTGAGGAGGACTGGGATTGTCAGGTCCTCAGCAGCTATCCCTACCTCCACTGTATCAACGGCCGCTGCGGTGAGTGCAGAATCGACGAGGAGTGCAGCGCGTGGGGATGCACCATGCCCGGTGTCTGTTGGCGAACCACCCCCCCCATGTCCGCCTTTCTGGGAACATGGATCATCGGCTGGAGCGGCGGTCTCAATCACTTCAGCTATTTCCGGTTCGAGCCGGACGGCACGGTCCGGCGCGGGGGGTATACCGGGGACGGGGGGTGGTCGGACGACATCCCGGTGTTCCCCTGCGCGCCGGAGGGAGGGGTCGAGTTTCCCATCCTCGGCACCTGGTCGGCCGCGCTGGATGACGCGGGCCGCCTGGTCCTCGAGATCTCCCTGAACCTCCCGTGTCACGACGGCGCCGGATATTATAATCATGGGTGGCGGGTGGATCTCGCGGAGGACGGTCAGACCGCGATCATCAATGCGTTCGAGGACACGGTCTACAATGCCGCTCGCGTGGATCCCGGGCTCTGTACTCCGGATTTCAGCGAGTGCGAATTACCGCCGTGGGTGTTCTGACACCGCCGCCCTCATGATCCCGCGGCATGTAGACGGCGAGAAGGCGGACCGGGAACGACCCCTGCGCTCACCATTCAGAGGAGCAGGTCGGCGCTCCCGCGCCTTCTATGATGTCGTACAGTAGAGAGAGGATATACGCATAGTCCCCGCAGGAGATGACCGGCCCCCAGGCGCTGTGGTCCGTCCCGGCGCATTCCGCGTCCGACACCTGAAACTGTTCTGTTCCCTCCTGGCCCGTGACGCGGATGTCCGGCGGGAAGTTCGTCCCGTCGACGTTCCAGAATTCGTCACAGTACCCCCAGTAGGATCGCCACCGCGATGACAGGACGGCCTCGACGATGGTCTCCACCTCGGTCGCGTCCAGCTCGGCCTGGTCCGTTTCGGGATAATCCCAGTCGTCATAGGACCCCACATATTCGTAGTAGAGCATTTCCCCGGCGACATCCAAGCGCCAGGTCTCTTCCTCGAACTCGACGAAACCGTCGGAGATATTCGCCACAATCTCTATCTCGGTGACCTCCGTAACCCGATCCGAAATCGTGCTGCCGGGGCCCGTGTCGGATTCTCGCGCCGTATCCGGGATCGTTTCCGTTCCCGTATCCACCACCGTTCCCGTCGAGGTATTCGTGTCTGTATCCCCGTCAGTATCGGAGTCTGCGTCGGCATCGGTGTCGGTATTGGTGTCGGAGTCGGCATCGGTATCGGCGTCGGTATCGGAGTCTGCGTCGGCATCGGAGTCGGCATCGGAGTCGGCATCGGAGTCGGCATCGGTATCGGCGTCGGCATCGGAGTCGGCGTCGGAGTCGGCATCGGTATCGGCGTCGGAGTCGGCATCGGAGTCGGCATCGGAGTCGGCATCGGTATCGGCGTCGGAGTCGGCATCGGTGTCGGTGTCGGCGTCCCCGTCTATATCCCCATCAGTGGCGCTGTCGGGGGGCTCGCCGGTATCCCGCGTCTTATCGGCGGCATGTCTGTAGCACGACATCGGCCCGCAGAGGAGCGACGCGAGGCACAATGTGACCATCGGTGATTTCATGGATTCCTCCCTTTCCGACAAGTATAGGGCGAGTATATCAGGGAATCGGGCAAAAGATGCAATCGAGGTTTGGCGGCGGAGGGATCTCAGGACAACTGGCCGCGCCGGCGCGATGAGCCGAGAACGCGGCGCGGGTATCGACCTACTGCCATGCGTTCACCCCCCCGAACCGGGGCTCCCATTGGATCCCCGCGGTCATGCCGAAGGAGAGGGCGACGCGGGTATCGTCGTGATCCCTCGAGAACACGTCCGGGATGACCCCCGCCTCGTCTCGCGCTTCGGAGATGAGGAGGTTGAGGGACGGCCCCAGGTATACGGAAAACTGATCGCCGAAGCGATACCCCGCGTTCAGCCTGGCCTGCTCGAGGGAGTCGATTTCGTAGTCGTTCCAAGGCCGATCCTCACGGCGGAGCGCGTTGTGGAGGAGATCCAGCTCCATCCAGAAGCCGCTGCCGAGCTCGAGGTGCCCGCCGATGCCGACTATCCAGGAGAGCCGCCGCTCCTGGATGGGGTGCGCCCCGCAGCCGAAGAGGCCATAGACGTGCCGGCTGCCCATCTTCATCCCCAGGTTGAGCAGGGAGCCGTCCGACATCCAGAAGGTGGGGGCGAAGACGCCGTCCCCGGCGTAGTTGATCATGCCGACGGTCGCCCCCTTCATCTCCTTTGCGGCGATGTTGATGAGCCCGATCTGCGCGCCCCTGACGCGGGTGCCGTAGTTGATGAGCCCGATCTGCGCCCCGGTCACCTCTCCGGTGGATACGTTGGCGATGCCCGCCGCCTGCAGTCCCCGGACATCGCCCTTCGCGACGCTCGCGATGCCCGCGCCCTGGAATCCCTTGACGTCTCCGAGGGCGACACTGGAGATCCCCGCGCTCTGGAACCCCGTGGCCGACCTCGAGACCGTCGCGATGCCCGCGCCCTGGAATCCCTTGACGTCTCCGAGGGCGACGCCGGCGATGCCCGATCCGTGAAATCCCGTCAGGCTGCCCAACGCGACGTCGGCGATGCCCGCGCCCTGGAAGCCGGACATCTCCCGGGTCAGATTGAAGATCCCCGACGCCTGGAATCCGGTGAGGGGGCCCATGGTCAGGTTGGTGAGCCCCGCCCCCTGGACCCCCATCATCCCTCGCCGGCTGATGTTCACCAGCCCCGCGGTCTGGTACCCCCGGGTGGCGCCCAGGTTGACGTTGAACAGGCCGGCGCTCTGATATCCGAGCACATCGTCCCGCCGGACGGCGCCCAGCAGTGAGAGCTCCGCCCCCCGCAGCATATCCCCCATGCCGATGAAGTTGAGGGTGAAGTGGTTCAGCACGGTCCCCCGCGCGCCCCCGTCCGTGCCGACCCCGGGGAAGATGCCGATGCTGAAGGGCCGCCGGATCGGCGACGGGGATTCGAGGGCGTCTTCTTTTGGCGGCGGCGCCGTCTCTTTCGGCAGAACGCAGATGGCGAAGATCTCGCAATCCTGATCGTCGCAGTCCCGGTGGCCGTCCCCGTCATTGTCCCTGCCGTCCCCGCACCGCGCGACGGTGTTCTCCGGAACGGTGGTCTCTTCGGAGGGGGCCGGCTCGGCGATGTCGGGGCCGGATGCCTCCGAGGCCCCGGCGGGGGGCGCGGTCTCCCCGTCGTCGGATATGCCCCCTTCAAGATGCCCTCCAAGGTGAGCGCTGGAGGCTTCATCGAAGGGGGGGTCCTCAGCGAGCCCCAGCGTCGGGATGGCCCACAGCGTAAGGGCCACAATGGCGAGCGGATGTGATTTCATGATTCTTCTCCTCGTACCGCGTTGACGCGCTGCTACTGTGTTCAACAGCGGCGGGAGAAAAACCTGTCACCGGCGATTCCGCTTCGGGTTCCGCCGCGACTCGGGTCGGTTGACAGGGCGAATACTATTACTCGTCACTACAACGGGCACTCATCCGCCCCACAGCCGCCGTCCGGCGCGTTCCCGCAGAACAGGGTCTCTGAGGCTGTGACCCGGCCGATGACGGCCTCGGCGTCGCAGGCGAGGAGGTCGTTATCGGCGACGACAAGGGAATCGGACACCTCCTCGAGGGCCCCGAGATCGAGGGCCCCGAGAGCGGGGTTCTCCGCGATGGCGAGGGTGCCTTCGACCGTTACGAGGCTGCCCAATCGGAGGGACTCCAGCATCGGGTTGCCGGCGATGGTGAGGCCTCCGGTAACGACCTCCAGGTTCCCGAGCGCCACCTCTGCCAGCTCGGGGTTGGCCACGATGTTGATCATCTCGGCGTGAATCAGGCTCCCGAGATCGAGGCGCTCCACCGTGGACATATTGATGAGGAGCATCCCCGACAGGGTTTGAAGCGCGCCGAGAGGCAGGGCCGTAAGAGCACCGAAAATGACGACGTCCCCGTCGATGGTGTCCAGGGCCTCGAACCCGATAGTCATCTCGTCCTCCATATTGTTGCTGGTGGTCAATGAATCGATCTGGACGAGCGCGCCGAGATCGACCGCGACGCTCCCTCCCGTCGTCTGGCCGTCCAGGTTTATCGACCCCGTCTTGGGGAGCGCGCTCAGATCCAACGTGATATACAGGTTGTCTACGACGGAGAGTCCGTCCAACCGCGTGAGATTCTCCATCGATACATTGGTGGTCGCCGAGTTGTTCCAGATGGTCAGGTCGCCGGAGATCGCGGTGAGCTTCGGCAGGTGCACCTCGAGGTCTTCCTGCGCCCAGGCGATGCTCAGGTTGCCGTCGATACAGTCGACCGCTTCCAGCGCCGCGACCTGCTCTTGCGAGTCGATCTCGATCGGCCCCTCGAGGCACCCCTCCGAGGCGGAGTCCGTCTCCGTCGTCGCGCTGTCAGGGGCGGAGTCCGTCTCCATTGTCGCGCTGTCGGAGGCGGAGTCCGTCGGCTCGCTCGACGTCCCGTCGTCTGATTCGAAGACCGTCTCGGTCTCCTGGCCGACTTCGGACGCGGTGGGCCGCTCGACGGGGTCATCGGACGTCCCGTTCTGGCCGGCCCGGTAGCATCCCAGCGGTCCCGCGAGCAGCAGCACCAGGACGTACCTCGAAACCGGCAGCGATCGCCTCGCCGTCGGGACCAAACCGTTCTGAATCAATGTGGGGACGTGCTCTCGAAAAGTGGGCTTCACAGGGTACCTCCGTTTCAGGTTCGGTCGACATTATACAAATATCTGGCCGTCCGATATATCGGGGCTGCTAAAAATCGGACCGGGTGGACCAGGAGCGGAGACGCGACTGGGTTAGCGTCACGAATCGATGTTCAGCCGTCGCATCCAGCGGAGCAGGCTGTAGCGGTTGATCCCGAGGGCCTTGGCGGCGTGGCTCCGGTTTCCCCGGTTCTCCGTGAGCGCCCGCTCCACGACCTGCCGTTCGAACGCGGTGAGCGCCGCCTGCCGCTGTCGGAGCGCCCGGTGCATCTCCGTCGCCGGGAGGTCCGCCGGGAGCTCCGGATAGGCGGGGGGATCTCCGGGGGCGAGCGACGGCGCGCTTGGCGGCAACCCCCTGAAATCTCTCGCCGTCAGGCGGTCCCCCTTGCAGACGATGACCGCCTGCTCCACGAGGTTTCTGAGCTGGCGGACGTTTCCGGGATACTCGTGCACCAGGAGGCTTGCCTCGGCCTCGGGGGAGATGTCCGTGAGGGGTTTGCCCATCTCTTCGCCCAAAACCTTCACGAAGTGACGGGCGAGACAGAGGATATCGTCTCTCCTCTCGCGGAGGGGGGGGACATCGATTTGAAAGACGTTGAGGCGGTAGAACAGATCCTGGCGGAAGCGTCCCTGGCGGACCAGCGCCTCCATGTCCCGGTTGGTGGCGACGATGAGCCGCACATCCACCCTAAGCGGGGCGCCGCCCCCCACCGGGTGTACGGTCTTCTCCTCGACGACCCGCAGCAGCTTGGCCTGGAGCTTCAGATCGAGCTCGCCGATCTCGTCCAGGAACAGCGACCCGCCGTCGGCGGCCTCGAACAGGCCGGCCTTGGCGTTGTCCGCGCCGGTGAAGGCGCCCCGCTCGTAGCCGAAGAACTCGCTCTCCAGGAGGCTCTCGGGGATGGCGGCGCAGTTCACGGTAACCATCGGCCTGGCCTCCCGGTCGGAGAGCCGGTGGATGGCCCGTGCCACGAGCTCTTTGCCGGTGCCGGTCTCGCCGGTGATGAGCACGGTGCTGGCGGGGGTCCGGGCGACCTCACGGATTTGCTGCCGGACGTGTCGGAGGGCCTCTGAATCACCGATGATGGCCTCGGGACTCTCCGTCCGGGTCAACAGGCGGAGCTGCCGCCGGAGGCTCGCCATCTCCACGGCTTTTTGCAGCCTCATCTGGACCTCCGAGAAGCCCGCGGTCTTCTGAATGACGTCGAAGGCCCCCGAGCGCATGGCCTGAATGGTGTCCTCCACATCGAGCTTGCCGCTGATGACGATACAGACCGTGTCGGAGGCCGCGGTCTTGATCTTCCGGAGCACGTCGATGCCGCCGATCCCCGGCAGCCCGAGGTCGAGGAGCACCAACGGGGGGTGGGTATCGAGGAACGCGGCAAGCCCCTCCTCCCCGGAGCGGGCCACCCTCGAGGTGAACCCCGCGTGGCTCACGACGCGATCGAGGAAACGCGCATAGGTCAATTCGTCTTCAATGATCAGTGTTGTGATACTCATTTGATTTCGTCTTTCCAGTACCCTTCATAACGAACAATTTTCAAATCTCCTTAGGGGAAATGTGCGGGGGGCAAACAAATGGTCGGAGTCCGCACAGCTCCTCATCCCCGCGAGTTCGAGCGATGGCCTCCTGACGGATGCCCTCAAAGCGTGAAAAAACGAATGGATGAAACTGGTCAGGACCTCGCGTTTGGGCTTCGGAGGGGGTGTGCGGGGAGAGCACATGGCCGTGGCAAAGAACGCTGTGACGGGATTCTTCCAGTCGGAGCCGATGTCCACCAGAACACTGCACAATAAGAGAAATCCACAAATATGAAACCCGGCCACCCGGCCGAGTCATGCAAGTGGCACCGATATTGCTTCTATCGACTCGGACTGCGATCGAAAAAAGGGGGCCGAAAACTCAAATGGCGTTACGGGAAAGAGAATTGAAGCGAAAACACACGAGAGACAAGGAGTAAGAAAATGACGAAGCTCATTGAACTGCTGAAAGACCTGAACGCGACGAACGGCGTTCACCAGAGTCTCATCGTCGGACGTGACGGTTTCGTCATCGACAATGTGGGGGACATGGACGCCGAGGGGGTCGGGGCGGTGATCTCCACCGCCATCGGGACCATCGAGGCCATGGGGCGGGACACCACCCAGGGCGCGCTGTTCGAGGTGATGGCCGAGTTCGATGACGGTACGGTCATCGCCGCGCCGGTGGGGAAGGACGCGGTCCTCGGGGTCATCGCGGACAAGGGGGCGAACCTCGGCGGGGTCCGTCACGCGGTGAAGAAGTCGATTCGGGCGCTGGAGCAGACGCTGTAGCCGCCGGTGTCCTCGGGTGTCTTTTTTCGGCACCGGGATGCCCGGGCTATCCGCGAAAAGAATGAGAGAGCACTGAGTGATGAGATCCGCGAGCGAACGCAGGGATTGGGTCGACCGGTTGCAGTTGTGCGCCACCGTGGGGTGGTCCGGCCAGGTGAGCCTCGAGAACGGCGGGGAGCGCGTCGGGGAGATCGTGCTGTTCGAAGGGCAGGTGGCCTGGGCCATGTGCCGGCTGTCCTTCGCGTGCGAGAGCCTGACCTTGGGAGGGATGGAGGGCCGAATGATTCCCGTCCCCGACAATGATGCACAACCCAACCGCTGGCGCGGGTCTCAGGGATCTCGCGCCGTTGACAACAGAAAGGAAGAAGCGTCATGACCGAGAACGGGATTCTGGATATCGCCCATATCAGCTTCCTCGAGTTGATCCGCAACGCCATCGCCCAGACCGGGACGGCGGCCACCAAGGGCAACCTCATCCGAAACGCCCTCGCTGTGGGGAAGCGGATGAAGCCGGCCGCGTTCGACAGCATGGAGGCGTTCGTTGCCTCCATCGAGAGCGTGGAGAACCCCATCACCCAGGTGGAGGGGAGGGCGGTGTACATCGGCAACGGGCTTTTCGGGCTGCCCAAGTGTCCGTTCGGCACCTCCATCAAGAACTACAAGAGCGTCTTCACCGACATGCCGCAGGAGTTCTCGACGATCTCCGAGGAGTACAACAAACCGAGCCCCATCACGGACAAGCATCGCATCGGCGAGGGCGCCGGGGTGAGCCCCTTCTGCGCCGTGCACCAGCCCCTCCGGAGCGTCCTCGGTGGCCTCATCACCATCGGCGGCAAGCCCATCAGCATCTACCAGCTGGGATGCAAGTCCGGCGCCGGGGACAAGGGGCTGGCGAAGAAGTGGATCGCGGAGACCGGCCACTCAGAGGAGGAGGTCAGCAAGGTGCTCGACGACCACATGTGCTGCTACGCGGTTCAGGTGGACGGCTGAGCGCCCGTTGGAACCTTCGTTCGCTCCTGCCGGGTCACGCCCCGACATACTTGGCGTACAGATTGCGCGCCACCGCCTCGTCGGTGGTGCCCTTGATGATGGCCCGGGCGTCGGGGAAGATGTTGATCTCGAGATCCTCGACCTCGAAGGTGAGGATGATCCCGTTGTAGCTCACGGCGCCGATCTTGGAGAGGGAATCCCGGAGCACCTCGAGGTTGATCTCGACCTTCTCGGGGGGGGTGATCTGGACCGAGTGGCGGCCGCAGAGGGTGGTGACCCAGGGGAGCTTCGCAGCGGAGAGGAACTCGAAGCGGCGGTCCACGCAGGCGGGGCAGGTGTCGCTCCGCTCCATGTTGACCTGGGTCATGGTCCCCTGCCACAGATCCATACTGGTCATCCGCCCGAGGTGCTCCCGCTCGCCCACGATGAGCTTGAGGGCGTGGGTGGCCTGGAGGGCGGCCACCGAGACCGGCACCGTCCCGAGCACCCCGCTCGTGTCGCAGGTGGGGATGGAGCAGGGGGGCGGCGGGTCCTCGAGGGCGCAGCGGAGGCAGGCGCTCTCCCCGGGCGCGATGCTCAAGACGAGCCCGTTCATCCCCACCGCGCCGCCGTAGATCCAGGGCTTGTCGTGCTTGATGCAGGCGTCGTTGAGGAGGTAGCGGGTCTCCAGGTTGTCCGTGCCGTCCAGCACCACCGTGGCGTCTTCGATGAGCCCCTCCACGTTCCGGGGGCCCACGTCCGTGACGAACGCCTCGATCTCCACCGAGGAGTTCGTCTTGCTCAGCCGATCCTGGGCCGCGACGGCCTTGGGGCGTCGCGTCGCGGCGTCGGTCTCGTCGAAGAGGATCTGTCGGTGGAGGTTCACCTCCTCGACGAAGTCCCGGTCCGCGATCCGGAGGGCGCCCACCCCGGCCCGGGTGAGCATGGAGGCGATGCCGCACCCGAGGGCGCCGCACCCGATGAGCACGCAGGTGGCCTGCTCGATCTTCCGTTGCCCCGCCTCTCCGACTTCCGGGAGCAGGATCTGCTTCGCGTATCTATTCCTCATGGGCCACCTCGAATCCGGCGTCGGCGATCATCCGGAGATCGTCCTCCACCCGCCGCCCCGCCGTAGTGAGGTATCCCCCCACCATCAGCCCGTCCGCGCCGGCGATGAGCGCCCAGGACTGGAGGTCCCGGAGGTTGTGCTCCCGGCCGCCGCAGATCCGGATGGTCTTGTCCGGCATCATGAGCCGGGCCACCGCCACCACCTTGAGGCACTCGAGAGGGGTGATGGGGGGTGCGTCCTCCAGGGGGGTGCCGGGGATGGGGTTCAGGAAGTTGAGGGGGACCGAGGTCACGTCCAGCTCCCGCACCTGATCCAGCAACTCCACCCGCTGCGCCGGCGATTCGCCGAGCCCGAAGAGCCCCCCGGAGCAGGTGGACATGCCGAGGGACTTGGCCGCCCGGATTGTATCCGCCGCGTCGGACCAGGCGTGGGTGGTGCAGATCTCGGGGAAGAAGCTCTCCGCCGTCTCCAGGTTGCAGTGGTAGCGGGTGAGCCCCGCGGCCTTCAGCGTCTCGAGCACCGCCTTACTGACGGTGCCGAGGGAGGCGCAGGGGTGGATGTCCAGGTCCCCGGAGATGCGGGAGACCGCCCGTGAGATGGTCTTGAGCTCCGCATCGTCCTCCACGGCCTCCCCGGAGGTGACGATGCCGAAGCGGGACGAGCGGTTGCCCATCGCGGTCGCCGCCGCCTCGACCATACGCCCCTCGTCCACCAGGGGGTAGCACTCGATGTCGCTGCCGGAGTGCACGGACTGGGGGCAGAACCGGCAGTTCTCTTTGCACATGCCGCTCTTGGCGTTCAGCACGCCGCAGAGCTCCACCGTCCTCCCGGTGTGCTCGAGGCGGACCTCGTTGGCCCGGGCGAAGAGCGCGTACATCTCCCGGCCCTCCGCCGACAGCAGCCGGACCGCCTCATTCGTATCAATGCCTTTCAATGGTTACTCCTTGGTTCTCCTCACGGAATCGCTCAATACCTCGTTCATGGCGCCGGTGCGGTACCCGTCGAGGTCGAGGCAGACGTACTTGTACCCCGCCGCCCTGGCGATTTGTGAAATCTGGTCCCGTATCGGCGGCGCGGCGATCTCCGAGATGTGGGCCGGGGCCACCTCCAGCCGGGCCACGTCGCCGTGATCCCTGATCCGGAGCGCCTTGATGCCGAGGTCGCGGATGCCGTTCTCCGCCTGCTCGATGCGCCCGAGTTTCTCCAGGGTGATCACCTCGCCGTAGGGGATGCGGGACGAGAGGCAGGCCATGGCGGGCTTGTCCCAGGTGGGCAGCCCGAGGGCCTTGGAGAGGTCCCGGATCTCCTGCTTGGTGAGCCCCACCTCGAGGAGCGGCGCCCGCACCCCAAGCTGCCTCGACGCCTCCATCCCAGGGCGGAAGTCGCCGGTGTCGTCCGCGTTGGTCCCCTCGATGACCTGCGCCAGCCCCTCGGCCTCGGCGATCCCCTTGACGGTGGTGAACAGCACCGTCTTGCAGTGGAAGCACCGGGTCGGCGGGTTCTGCCGGAACTCGTCCCTGGACATCTCGTCCGTATCGACGATCCGGTAGCGGGCGCCGAGTCCCTCGGCCAATTCGACGGCCGCGTCGAGCTCCCGCTTGGGGTAGGTGGGGGAGCGGCCGATCACCGCGAGGGAGCGGTCGCCCAGGGCGTTTACCGCCGCGGCGAGCAGTAAGGTGCTGTCCACGCCGCCGGAGAAGGCGAGGGCCACGCCGTCGAAGCCCTTCAGAAGCGCGATGAGTCTGTCCCATTTTTTATTCATGTTTCACCTCCCCACCGATTTAACCGCTCTTCAGGCGGGCCACCAGGCTGGCGACGACATCGATGACGTGATCCACCTCGGCCTCGGTGTTGTCCCGTCCGAGCGAGAAGCGGATGGCGCCCCGGGCGAGCACGTCCGGGAGGCCCATGGCCTCGAGCACGTGGGACGGCGCGTTACTTTCCGAGGTGCAGGCGGAGCCCGTGGAGACGGCCACCCCGTTCAGGTCGAGGGCCATGAGGAGGGCGTCCCCCTCCACCCCGGGGAAGGCGATGCTCGAGGTCCCCGGGAGGCGCGAGGTCGCGCCGCCGTTGACCACGGCGTCCGCCACCCGGGCGGTGAGGCCCGCCTCCAGGCGATCCCTCAGGGCGCGGATGGTCGACCCGTCCCCGTCGAGCCGAGCCCTGGCGAGCTCACAGGCCTTCCCGAACCCGACGATGGCCGGGAGGTTCTCTGTCCCGGCCCGGCGCCGGGTCTCGTGGTGTCCCCCTAAAAGGAGGGGGGCGATACGGGTCGACCGCCGGATGTAGAGCGCCCCCACGCCCTTGGGGCCGTGAAGCTTGTGGGAAGAGAGGGAGAGGAGATCCACGCGGAGCGCCTCTACGTCCACCGGAACCTTGCCCACCGCCTGGACCGCGTCCGTGTGGCAGGGGATGCCCCGCTCCCTCGCGAGCGCCGCGATCTCCCGGACGGGCTGGAGGGTGCCCACATCGTTGTTGCCCTGCATGACGCTGACGAGCCCGACGTCGTCCGTCATCGCGGCGGCGATCTCCTCGGGATCGACGACGCCGTCGTTTGAAACCCCCACGAAGGTCGCCCCTCCGCCGCGGGCCGCGATGGCCTTCGCCGGGACCAGCACCGCCTGGTGCTCTATAGCGGACGTGACGATACCGCGCGGGGAGTCGCCCCCCAGGCTGCCGAAGACGGCGAGGTTGTCCGCCTCGGTCCCCCCGGAGGTGAAGACGATCTCCTCCGGGGTCCCGCCGATGAGGTCCGCCACCTGCTCCCGCGCGCGATCGAGCCCCCGCCGCGCGGTCTGACCGTATTGGTGGATGCTGGAGGGATTGCCGAAGACGTCCTTGAGATAGGGGAGCATCACCTCCAGCACCTCCGGATCCACCGGGGTCGTGGCGTTGTGGTCGAAGTAGATATTCATGGACGTTTCAGCCGCCTCCCACGATCTGGATGAGCTCCAACCGGTCCCCCGCCTCGACCCGGGCCTCGTTGAAGAGCGGCCGCTTCAGGATGCGGCCGTTGTGCTCGACGATGACCCCCTCCGGAGAGATGTTCAGGGATTCCAGCATCTTGAGAATGGTGTCCCCTTTGTCGATGGTCCTGGGCTTTCCGTTGATCGTGACGTCCATCGTAAACCTCCTACGAATGAAAGGCGTTGTCCCAGTTCTTCCACACCGGATCGAACCCTGCGCGCTGCAGCACATCCGCCATCTCCTCGGGACTCCTCACGTCCGCCACCTCGAACTGCTCCCCCGCGGAATCCGTGTCCGCGCCGTAGCCCCCGGGTTTCGTGGACGAACCGGCGGACATCTGGGTGACCCCCAGCCGCATGATCGCGTCGCGGAGCCCCTCCCTCTCCCGCGTGGAGAGCACGAGCCCGGCGTCCGGAAGGAAGAGGCGGAGCGCGACGATGATGTGGACGAAGGACCGGTCGTCGAGGGGGTGGGGGACCTCGAACCCCTCCGGCACCTGGCGGAGCCGCGGGAGCCCCACCGAGACATGGCTGCGCCAGTGGGTCTTCTGGAGGTGCTCGGCGTGGAGCGCGAGGGTCAGCGCCTCCCGCCGCCACGGGCTGAGCCCCCAGAGGGCGCCCACCGTGAGCTTGCAGAAGTCCGCCGCGCCGGCGCGGTAGAGGGCCTCCAGCCGGAAGTCGTAGTCCCGCTTGGGGCCGGTCCGGTGGAGGGCGGTGTATCGTTCCCTATAGTAAGTCTCCTGGTACAGGGTGACGCCGTCCGCCCCCGCCGCCGCCAGGCGCCGGTAAGCCTCCGTGGAGAGGGGGGCCACCTCCACGGCCACGCTGGGGACCCTGCGGCGGACCGTTTCGACCGCCCGGGCCAAAGCGTCGAGGTCCACCCCCTTGGGATCGTCCCCCGCCACCAGGAGGATGCTCTTCATCCCCGCCTCCCGGAGCAGGGCCGCCTCCCCCTCGATCTCGGAGAGCGAGAGGGCCCGCCGTTCGATGTGCCGCTTGCGGCTGAACCCGCAGTAGGGGCAGTCCCCCACGCACTGGTTGGAGAGGTAGAGGGGGGCGTAGAGCTGCATGGTCCGTCCGAACCGTTCCAGGGTGACGCGACTCGCCGCCGCCGCCATCTCCTCCAGGAGCCCCTCCGCCCCCGGGGAGAGGAGCAGGGCCAGATCCTTCGGGGACTTCCGGCGTTTCGTGAGGGCGGACCGCGCCCGGTCCGGATCGGTGTTGTCGAGGAGCCCGAGGGCCCCGGTCGCTTCGAGGGCCGCTTCCGGGGTGAACCGGTGGGTCATCTCAGGAACCCGGTGAGGGGGGAGGAGGCCCGCGCCTCCCGGCTGGCCTCCGCGGGGCCGGAACGAAGCGCCCGCCGTCCGGCCTCGACCCCGAGGCGGAAGGCGTGGGCCATCTCCACCGGATCCTCGGCAACGGCCAGGGCGGTGTTCGCCAGCACCGCGTCGGCGCCGATCTCCATGGCCTCGGCGGCGTGGCTCGGGAGCCCGAGCCCCGCGTCCACCACCACCGGAACGTTGGCCTGGTCGATGATGATCTCCACCGATTCGCGGGTCCGGAGACCGAGCCCGGTGCCGATGGGGCTGCCGAGGGGCATGACCGTGGCGGTGCCGATCTCCTCGAGGCGCTTGGCCAGGATGGGATCCGCGGGCATGTAGGGCAGCACGGTGAAGCCCTCCTTCACCAGCGTCTCCGCCGCCTTGAGGGTGTCGATGGGATCCGGCAGGAGGGACCGGGGGTCCGGGGTGACCTCCAGCTTGACCCACGGTTCCATGCCGCTCTTCCGGGCGATCCGCGCCAGCCGGACGGCCTCCTCGGCGTTCCGGGCGCCGGAGGTGTTGGGGAGCAGCAGGACCTTGTCCCGATCGATGGCCTCGAGCATGTTGTCCGACGGCGCGTCGAGATCCACCCGCCTCAGGGCCACGGTGATGATCTCGGCCCCCGATGCCTCGATGGCCCGCCGCATGATCTCCGGGCTCGAGAACTTGCCCGTCCCCACCAGCAGCCGGGAGGAGAACGAGCGCCCCGCGATGATGAGGGGATCAGGCATCGAGGGACGCTCCTTCCGCCGGCGACCAGCCGTCGAGCATCCGCGTGATGGCCCGCTTGGCTGCCGCCCCGGTCTCCCGCGGGACCTGCACCCGCGGGGTCAGGGTCTCAAGGGAGCGCAGCACCTTCTCGAGGGTGATGAGCTTCATATTGGGGCATACGGCCTGTTCCAGCAGCGCCACGAAGCGCTTGCCGGGGTTCTCTTTTTGCAGCCGGTGGATGAGCCCGGTCTCCGTGCCGACGATGATGGTGTCCGCCGCCGACGCCTTCGCGAAACGGACCATGCCGCCGGTGCTGAGCACCTCGTCCGCGGCCAGGCAGGTCTCCGCGCGGCACTCGGGGTGAACCATCACCGGCGCGCCGGGGTGATTCTTTCGGGCGAGGTCGATGTGATCCTTTAACAGGCGCGCGTGGGTGGGGCAGTAGCCCGGGTGGGTGATGAGCTTCCGCCCGAGGGTGCGCTCCACGTGGCCGGCCAGGTACTGGTCCGGTACGAAGATGACCTCCCGGCGCCGGGGGATGTTGCCGACGATCTCGGGGGCGTTGGCGGAGGTGCAGCATACATGGCTCATCGCCTTGACCTCGGCGGTGGAGTTGACATAGCAGACCACCGCCGCGTCCGGGTGCCGCGCCTTCAGATCGGCGAGGATGGCCGGGGAGACCATGTCCGCCATGGGACACCCCGCGTTCTCGTCCGGGAGCAGCACGGTCTTCTCGGGGGAGAGGAGCGCCGCGGTCTCCGCCATGAAATGCACGCCGCAGAACACCACCACGCTCTTGTCATTGGCCGCGGCCTTCCGGCTCAGCTCCAGCGAGTCGCCGGAGAAATCCGCGATGTCCTGGACCTCCGGTAGCTGGTAGTTGTGGGCCAGGATCAGCGCGTCCCGTTCCGCTTTCTTGGCGTTGATTCGGCCGATGAGTTCTTCGATGCTCGACATATTGTTTATCCTTTTACCGGGCCGTCATGGGCCCGATTGCAGTAGACTTAACCGTCTGAAATGGGATGGTCAATCTCGAATGTTGCTGCGGTGGTAAAATGCGGATGGAAAAAGAGACGCGGGATGCCTCAGGCGTTGTTCATCCCGTTCTTCAGGACCTGGCTTGGCTTGAAGGTTACGACTCGCCTGGCGGAGATGGTCATCGCGTCTCCGCTCTTGGGGTTGCGACCGACGCGCTCCTTCTTGTCCCGGAGGACAAAGCTGCCGAAGCCCGAGATCTTGAGGTTCTCACCGTTCGCGAGGGTCTCCTTGATGAGCGTGAACACACTCTCGACGATATCGGTGGCCTGTTTCTTGGTCAGATCTCCCAGGGCTTCGTGTACATGGTCGATGAGGTCGGCTTTTGTCATTTGGGTGTCTCCTAAACGATGATGCTGTGAGTTTTATGTAAGAAGCCAAAGAGATCAATCGTTTTTTTCAAACCTGCGACGAAAACCTCACAATACGACACCCCGTGGTTCGCCCCGTCGGGCAGTACTGGCGGGCGTCAGGGACGAAGGGGCAGCGGCGTTTACGCGGGGCGCCGTGCCGCCGCCCGGCGTCCGGGGGTCACTCCCATGTGACCGGTAGCGGACGCCTTGGAACCGCGCGATGGAAGGTGAGCCGGGGATTTCCGATGACAAGGGTGGCGGAAACCTGTCGCCCCGGAGGAAGCCCCAGCAAAGCCCCCACCTCGGGACTCTCGCCCGCGGCGCGGGTGAACAGGCCGATATAACAGCTGCCGAGGCGGCTCGCGGTGGCCCCCAGGACCATGGTGTGGGCCGCGATGACCCCGTCATCCTTCGGTGTCCGGCTCTCGTCCGATGCATGGAAGACCACCACGACGGGGGCCCGGTGGAAGATGGGATCCCGGCCTTTCTCGAGGGCTTTTCTCATTCCCCGGTAGCGTCGGTGGCGCTCGATGTTCCGCGTCAGGTCGGCGGGGAGGGGGCGGCCTTCCGCGGTGAGCGCGGCCGCCTCGTCGTCCATCTGCTCAATCAACGACATGAAGTGACGGATGGTGGCCCGCGACAGCTCGGCGATACGGCGCTTGTTCTCGATGATCTTGAGCCCCACCCCGTGGGCGTTACCGCCCGTCGGGGCGTATCGACAGAGTTCTACGAGATGGTCGAGGCGCTCCCTCGACACCGGCGTGTCTTTGAAATGGCGGTGGCTCCGCCTGGACTTGATCAGCGCGGAGAAGGCCGCGAGATCCTCCCGGGTCATCCTTCTTTGCCGCTCCAAAGGGATGTCCGGCAGATCGCGATGCGCGATCGCCTCGTGGGGACACAGGGCGACGCAGTGGCCGCAGAGGAGGCAGCGGCTCGAATCCTCCGCGGGGACGATCTCGCCGTCGATCATCCGGTAGTTGGCCGGGCAGCGGTAGAGACAGGTCCCGCACAGCTGGCAGCGGGCTTTGTCTATAATGATACGGGGGGAGGTCATCTCTCAGTCGTGAATCACCACCCGGGTGCCCGAGTTCTCCTTCGTCGCCGAGGCGCCGTGGATGCCCTCCGGGAGGTGGGGGCCGGTCCAGAAGAAGAGCCGCCGCGCGTCCTTGGGGGCCAGGTTGACGCAGCCGTGGGATCGGACCCGGCCGAAGCGGTTGTGCCAGAAGGCGCCGTGGAGGGCGTAGCTCTCCTTGAAGTACTGAACCCAGGGGACGTCCTCGATGGAGTAGGCCTCCTCCCCCGCGTCCGGGTCGTCCATGGTGATGGTCACGTGCTTGGAGTAGATGCGGAAGCTGCCGGTGGGGGTCTCGAAGCCCTCCCGACCGGTGGAGACGAGGGTGGCGAAGACCGGGCGGGTCCCCTCGTAGGCGACGAGGGTCTGCTCCGAGAGATCCACATCGATCCACCGCTCCTTCTCGCCGAGGTCCTCGGGGGGCTCCACCGCGGTGACCTCTGCCACCACCCGGGACGGCAGAAAGAGGTTCTCCCCCACCTGGACGTACTGCCTCTTCTTGTAGGTGACGGTCCCCAGGTAGTCGAGGTCGGAGAGCCGATCGACGCCCGCGTGGTTCTTGAGCGGTCCGTCCGGCCGCTCCCTGCGGAGGAGCTTGACGCCGCCGCCTACGACGAAGGCGCGGGGCAGTCTCAGACCGCCCTGGAGCAGCAGCCCCTCGAAGTCCACCGGCTTGGCCGGCGCGAGGACCTCCTCGGGGATGAACCGGCCGCGGATGGTGCGCTGGTACCGCGCCCCGGGCTCTCCGATGATGTCATCGGTGCTCACATAGTAGCCTCGGGCCATCCTGAGGTGGATGAAGGCCGGCAACTCCAGCGCCGCCTCGACCCCCGCGTCCCTCGGGGATGCCAGGGGGACCGACGTCTCCGGGGTCGTCGGGGGTGGCGTCGGAGACGCCGCCGGTGCGCCAGAGCTCGGGGCCGTCGCGGCCGGCGCCGAGGCGGGTGTCGCCGTCGCGACCTTCTCCTCTCCTGAGGCCTCGGAGGTCTCGGAGGCCTCGGAGGCGTCGCCCTTCGCCTCCCGCGCGGCCATCCGGGCGAACAGGGACGCCACCTCCTCGGTCTCCTCGCGGGTGGGCACGCGCCAGTACTCGGGGGTGTTGTCCTGAGTGACATAGGCGTACCGATAGGGCAGGGGGCTGTCCATGGACGGCGGGGGCGGTGACGGGGCGAAGCTCACCGGCTCGTTTCCCACCAGCACCCCCTCCCCCGAGCAGATGAAGAGCCCCCCGGGGGCCACCTCGTACCAGCCCTTCTTGCATCCCTTCGTCGACACCCGTTCGCTCAGGCGGAATGTGGCGCCCCGCCGCGCGTAGGCGATGACGCCCGCGTCCTGCGAGGGGTCCCCCCGCAGCTGAGTGTGGAAGTGGAACGCGACCCCGTGGTTGGGGAACACCGGCTCCTCGATCTCCTCTTCCGGCGCCGCGGGCTCCGCGTCTTCCTGTGCGGCCTCGGTCGGCTCCGGCAGAGGCTCCGGGAGCTCGTCCTCGAGCAACAGCTTCTCGTTCACCAGCGTGGGATCCGCGGTGTTGCCCTTCCCGACGTCCACCGCCTCCACCCGGGCCGCCCGGTGTCGGGTCTCGACGCGCTTCGTCACCTCGGGGTCCTCGTCCAGGCAGCGCCAGAGGCCGATGGCGGACAGCCCCAGGACAAGGAGCGTGGCCATGAACGCCTTTATCGCCGCGAGCCCCCTGGCGAGGCGCTTCGGAGGCCTCTTCGTCCGTTTGGTCGCCTTCGTTCTTTTTTTATTGGTTTTTTGTGTCATCTCAACCGTCGTTATCTCATCTTTATGACGTCGAGAATGAAACGCCGCGCGTCCGAAGTCCAGAAAACGGCTCTTGTCAAAGGAGGGGCCCCCTTCCCCCAAAAAGGCTCCCCTGCCCCGGGGACCGCCGATTTCGATGCTTGCCTTCTTTTCAAAAGAAGTAAAAATTACTTTTAATGAGGTGGATTCAAGGCGGATTCTGATCGGCCGCGGATGTACCGTCGATTTGAGGACTCCGTCCGAACGCCAAGGGGGCATCCGTGAACGAGAACCTGATCGCCCATCTGACGGTGCTGTTCCCCCTGGTGTCATTCCTGGCCACGGGGTTCGTCTGGGTCTACGTATACGCCCAGCACAACCGGAACCCCGTGAACCGGGCGTTCCTGTGGATCGCGGGGAGCGCTCTGGGATGGCTCGGCAGCGAGCTGATTCTCTACCTGCCCGTGTTCAGCGGTTGGGAGACGGAGATCTACCGTTTGGCGTCCGTGTTCTGGATTTCCATGGGCCTCTGGTACCTGGAGTTCGCCAACGCCATCACCAAGCGGAAGCGGGACATCTTCTCCTACCTCGGGCTGGTGGTGACCATCGTCGGGATAGGGGTCACGATCTTCACGGACCGCATCATCATCGAAACCCTGATCTTCTCCTGGGGGGTTTCCCCCGTATGTGCGCCGGTGAGCCACAGCCTCGTCAGCCTGATCACCGCCTTCCTGACCACCTTGGGGGTCTTCCGAATATTCAAGGCATGGCGGGCGTTGACCGACCCGGTGGCCCGAAAGATCTTCGGGCTCATCTTCTACGGCTCGCTGGTCACCATGGCGGGGATAGCGCTGGTGAACGTCATCCTGCCCAACTTCTTCGGCATGACCGACTTCCCCCGCCACGGCGCCTCCGCCCTCGCGGTGTTCGTGCTGATTATCTTCTACGCGGTGACCAAGTACCGCTTCCTGTCCATCTCCCTCGACAAGGTGGCGGAGGAGATCTACGAGGAGGTGACGGTGGGCATCGTGCTGCTCGACAGGGACGGGCGGGTCCACCGTTCGAACGCCGAGGCGCGGCGCATGCTCGGCGCCGTTCCGGCGGGGCGGCCGGTGTCGGCGCTGTTCGAGGATCACGACGTCTCGGGGGAGTACCTGAATCACGAGATCCCGTTCGTGAGAAAGGGAAGGCTGCACATCCTCGCCCTCTCCGCGTCCCGGGTCGCGCGGGGCGGTCAACGGCTCGGCACCATCCTGATGGTTCGGGACATCACGGATCAGAAGAACGCCGAGTCGGTGCTCAGGCGATCGCGGGACGAGCTGGAGCGGGAAGTGGAGAACCGGACCCGCCAGCTGCGCCACGCCCAGAAGCTCGAGACCATCGGGACGCTGGCCGGCGGCATCGCGCACGATTTCAACAACACCCTCTCCGCCATCCTCGGGTTCAGCGCCGCCGCCCGCAACGACCTCCCCAGGGACAGCCTGATCCGCGAGGATCTGGACGAGGTCATCCTGGCCGCCAACCGGGGACGGGACATGGTGCGGCAGATCATGTCCTTCACTCGGAAAGAGGACAAGGCCAGCTTCAAGGTCACCGATCTGAACGCCCTGCTGGAAGAGACGGTCGCGCTGCTCCGGGTGTCCACCCCCGAGCACATCGAAGTGCGCGTCGCGACCCGCATCAAGAGCGCGAAGGTGAGCTGCTCCGCGACCCAGATCGGCCAGGTGATCATGAACCTCTACAACAACGCGTGCCACGCCATGAAACACGAGGCCCGCGGCGCGCTGAGCCTCACCCTCGAGCGGATGGATATACGGGAGAACTACGCGCGGGAGACGCCGTATCTGAAATCCGGACCATATGTCCGGTTGACGTGCCGCGACAACGGGACGGGCATCGCGCGGGAGCACCTCCCGAACATCTTCGATCCCTTCTTCACGACCAAAATCCAGGGGGAGGGCACCGGTCTCGGGCTCTCCTCCTCCCAGGTCATCATCCACAACCACGACGGCGAGATTTCGGTGGAGAGCGCCCCCGGTATCGGGACTTCGTTTTCGGTGTACCTGCCGCTGCTCCCCTCCGCGACCGACGCCCCCGAACCCCGTCCGGAGACCCGCCGGGAGACCTCCGCCAACGGACACGAGCACATCCTGTGGGTCGATGACGAGCAACAGATGCTCAGGATGGGGAAGCGGACCCTCTCTCAGATGGGGTACAGGGTGACCACCGCGCCGGACGGACGGGTTGCTCTCGATCTCTTCACCCGTAATCCGAGCGGGTACGACCTCGTCGTCACGGACTTCAGCATGCCCGGGATGACCGGCACCCGGTTGGCGAAAGAGCTGAAGGCGGTCCGGCGGGACGTGCCCATCATCCTCGTGTCCGGATTCGGTGACGAGGTCCCCACCGCCGAGATCGACGAAGGCGGCATCCTCGCCTTTTTCAACAAGCCCGTCTCCACTAAAGAGCTCAGCGTCGCCCTGCGCGATATCCTGGATGCATGATCCCCAGCGTCTGGAGAGCGCTGTGAACCCCGGTGTTTCAAGAGGCCGGATTCTTCGTGGAGCGCGCAGCGATTGCTTGACTTCGCGGGATTCGGCGGGCTATTTGGAAAACCGTGAGGAGAACTGAAAGCGGGAGACAGTCGGTGAGAACGACGACCGGGGGCCGCCGGGCCGTGTTACAGGGTCTGTCGCTCTACCTCGTGGTGTGGTTCGGATGCCTCCCGCTCTTTCAGGCGGCCCACCTCCTCTTCGCCGATCACGATCACCGGTTCTGCGAGCGCCACCATCGGATCGAGGATGTCCCCCGGATAAACGACTCCGACCGTTCGGGCTCCAACGCGCTCGTCCCGGGACGAAACGCGTTGTTCGCTGGCGAACGCCCTGCGATCCTCGGCGCCTGCGCCATCCTGAACCACAGCGCCTTCCGCGATTTGTCGCTGATCACCGGCGGGCTGTTGACGACAGCACGGTCCGAGCTGGTTCGGGTTGATCGTGAATGTGTTGATGAGGTCGTACGACCCCGCACACTGCTCCTTGCCGCCCCCAAGACCTCGCCTCCCCGCGTCGCGGCGTAAATCACCATAGCCGTTAGATGACCCACTAACAGAGCGTCCCGCGCCGAGGCGCGTTGGATCGCCGTATAACCCGCGTTCTCGCGGAGGGAGACGAAGATAATTATGTTTCGAACCATCGGCTCGGTTTTAGGACCGAGTGCTATCTGTTTAATAATCGCCGGACCGCATATTTCCACCGCGGCGGCCGATGAGGCGCCAGCTGATCAGGAATCACCGGCCATCGATCCGGCGTCGCCGTCGCCGGAGGCCTCGTCCGGCGATGGGGTCGCAGAGGAGATTCCGCAAGCCGCCCGGGAAGCCGAGCTGGAGCAGCGGGTCGCCGAGCTGGAGCAGAAGCTGGAGGCGCTCTTGGAACAGGTCGAGAGCGACAACCTGGAGCGCCTGATTCAGGACGCGGAGACCGAGGCCCAGGTCGCCGAGGAGGAGCAACGACCCGAGGACCGGGAGTTTTTGGCGGGCAGCCTGGCCCTCCAGAAGCTGAACCCGGAGATCACCGTGTCCGGCGACGTCCTGGCGAGCCTCGTCATCGACGACGACCATTTCTACGCCGCGGCGTCGGATCGCAGCGGCATCCAGGTCCGCGCTTTGGGGCTCCATTTTCAGCATGTGCTGGATCCCTACTCGATGTTCAAGAGCGCCTTGGAGTTCAGCCCCCACGAAGGGGTCAATTTGGAGGAGCTCTATGTCAGCTGGTGTGGACTGGTCCCCTCCCTGTCGTTCACCATCGGGCGGTTCCGGCAGGGGTTCGGCGTGCTCAACCGCTGGCACGAGCACGATCTCGATCAGACCGAGTACCCCCTCGCCCTCAGGCTCGTGCTCGGCGACGAGGGGCTCATCGGGGACGGCATCATGATCAAGTGGCTCATGCCGCGGCTCTGGGCCCACGCCAACGAGCTCACCCTGGAGGTGGTGGACGGCAACAACGAGACCCTCTTCTCCGGGGAGCACTTCAGCGTCCCGAGCACGATGCTGCACCTCAAGAACTATTATGATCTGAGCGAATCCACTTACCTCGAGTGGGGGATCACCGGCATCTACGGGGTCAACAACAAGCGGGGGCTCTTGACCCGTGATGAGGACGATGCGGTCTTGCTGGAAGACGAGCCCTGGCGGAACACCTGGGTCGCGGGGGCCGATCTCACCCTGTACTGGTCTCCCCCCAAGCGGGCCCGGTACCGGTCGTTCACCTGGCGGACGGAGTTCTATTTCGTGAACAAGGAGATGGAACCCTCGTCGGAATGGGACGTCCGGAATTCCTGGGGGCTTTACTCCTATCTCCAGTACCAGCTCTCGGCCCGCTGGTTCCTCGGCGTTCGCGGCGATATCGCGTTGCCCACGGTGAGGGACGACGAGAAGCTGGCCTGGGACGTGGTGCCCTATCTCACCTTCTGGCAGAGCGAGTTTGTTTACCTGCGGCTCGAGTACCAGCACGGTCAGGAGATGCCCTACAAAATTTCCGACGACGCCGTGGGCAGGCGGATGGACAACCGGGTCCTGCTGCAGATCGACTTCGCGGCCGGACCCCACAAACACGAAAAATATTGAGGAGGATAAAGAATGTTTAGGTATTTGATTTCTACTATCGCCCTCGCAGCGGCGCTCTTTTCAACGCCCGCCTGGGCCGGTTCGGGAAAGATCAACGTGGTGGTGAGCAACTCCGCGTATCACTCCATCGCTGAGTACATCGGCGGCGACAAGGTGACGGTCTCCCACATCGTGAACGGGAACCAGGATCCCCACATCGTGCGCCCCAAGCCCAGCATCGCCGTGTTGCTAAAGAAGGCCGACCTCTATGTCACCACCGGCATGGACCTGGAGATGTGGTCCCCTGCGTTGGTGGATATGTCGGGTAACCCCAACATCCGTAGCGGTCAGAAGGGGTATGTGTCGGCGAGCGCGGGGGTCAAGATCATGGAGACGCCCGTCACCGTCTCGCGGGCAGAGGGAGATGTCCATATCTACGGCAACCCTCACATCCACACGAGCCCCCTCAACGGCAAGGTGATCGCGGAGAACATCACCGTCGGCCTCAAGAAGATCGCGCCGGAACACACCGCCTTCTTCGAGGCGAACCTCAAAAAGTTCAAAGACGAGGTGGACGTACGCACCTTCGGGCCCGATCTCGTGAAGTTGCTCGGCGGCAAGACGCTGACCAAGCTCGCCCTGAGCGGGCGGCTCATCCCCTTCCTGGAGAAGAAGCAGTACAAGGGCGCGCCCCTCGTCGGACGCCTCGGCGGATGGATGAAGGCCGGCCTGCCGCTTCGCGGAAAGCGCATCGTGGCCTACCACAAGAACATCACCTACTTCGCCCAGCTGTTCGGCTTCGAGATCGCTGACTACATGGAGCCCAAGCCGGGGATCCCGCCCACCCCCGGGCACATCTCGAAGGTCATGGAGAAGATGCGGGCCCAGCACATCCGGGTGATGTGGGCCGAGAACTACTTCGACGTGGCCACGGTAAAGAAGGTGGCCGAGAAGGTGGACGCGGTGCCGGTCATCGTGGCCCTTGGTCCGGGGGGGCAGAAGGGGATGGATGACTTCTTCGACATGTTCGACATCTGGATCAGCGAGCTGAACAAGGCGTTCCAGAAGACCGCGGCGCCGGGCGCCTGATCGAGAAAGGCCTTAGATATGTTCATCTTAGAGTTGATGGCGGCGCCCTTCGCCGAGTGTCTCATCCTGGTGGCCATCCACACCTACCTCGGTATCCACGTGCTGAAGCGTCGGGTCATCTTCGTCGATCTGGCCCTGGCCCAAATAGCGGCGCTCGGCACCACCGTGGGGTTCGTCTTCGGCATCATGCCCGAGACCGCGGGCTCGCTCATCTTTTCGATGGCGTTCACCTTTCTCGGGGCGGCGGTCTTCTCGGTGACCCGGTTCCGCAACGAGAAGGTGCCCCAGGAGGCGGTGATCGGTCTTACCTACGCCATCTCCTGCGCGGTGGCGGTGCTCGTGGTGGAGAAGACCCAAGGGGCCGAGCACCTCAAGGATATCCTGGTGGGGAACCTGCTGTGGGTGAAGTGGTCCGACGTGGGCGCCGCCGCGGCCATGTACCTTCTCATCGGGGTGCTGCACTTCGTCTTCCGCAAGAAGTTCCTGACGATCTCCGACGATCCGGACGCGGCCTACAAGTCCGGGATGTCGGTGCGGGCGTGGGACTTCCTCTTCTACCTCAGCTTCGGCGCGGTGATCTCCTTCTCCACCCGGGTGGCCGGCGTGCTGCTCGTCTTCGTGTTCCTGGTGGCGCCGGCCATCCTGGCCTTCATCCTGACGAACCGCATCGGGCTGCAGCTCCTCATCGGCTGGGTGACCGGTACCGTGGTGACCGTGGTGGGGCTCTACCTCTCCTGGCGCGTCGACATCCCGAGCGGCCCGGCGGTTATCGCCTTCTACGGGGTGGCGCTGGTGGTCGCGGGCGTGGCCGTCTTCCTGTGGCGTGCCGAGAACCGCCTCAGGGCCGCCCGCACCGTGCTTATCGGCGTCGCGGCGACAGGCGTCGCGACCCTCGGTCTCATCGGGGGCGGTCGATGGCTCGGGCAGAGCGCCCTCTCGACGAGCGAGGAGGCCAAGCAGGTGGAGGAGAACCTCTCCAGGGACCAGGCCGACGCCGAGCGCCGGGACGACCGGGCAGAGACCGCGCGGCAGAAGGCCCTGGCGTCGAGGATCTCCGGCTGCGTGGGGCACAACAAGATCGTCCAGTACCTCTCCCTCGAAGGACCGGAGGAGCGGCTCCAGCACGCGCGGAAGAAGCTCGCAGAGGATCGACGGCGGGGTCTCGAGTTTCTCCTGATCGCCCTGGCCGACGATGATCTGCCCCTCCTCTACCGCGAGGAGGGGGCGGCGTTGCTCGCGGAGACCGAACGCGACGGCTTCGGGTACGATCCCCAGGCCGACGCCGCGGGCAACCGGAAGGCCGTCGCCCGGATCTGCGACCACGTCCGCGCGATAAAGCGCGCCGGTACCGGCGTCGGGAGTCCCTGAAAGCAGCCCCTGACGGGCCCTCCTCCTCAAAAAGAAATAGAAACTCACGCCACGGGTCAACCCGTGGGTGTCTCTTAATCATAGCGCTTGTACGAAAGGGGAAAAGGGAACAGTATGGAGCGCTGCTTTCACGACGAAACGGCCTCGAGAGGAGGGGTATGACCATGTTTACGTTTGAACAGAGACAAAAAATGATCTTTCTCGTTTTACTTGTCGCGGGGGTGTCGGGCATGACGCAACCCGACATGAACGCCCGCGCCGAAGAGGCCAAGGTCGGAAACAAGTCTCTCGTCATCGGTCCCAAGATCCGGGCCGGCGGTCGCTTCGACAATGTCCGGATGTGCGTTGCCTCACCGGCGGGGTCGAAAGGGGGCCCGGCCGCCGACATCTCCCTGTCCACGGAGATCGCGATCAATGACACCATGAGCCTCGACATCGACCTGCCGGTGTTTCGGCCCGTCATGTTCGGCCTGGCGTTCGACATGCTCCAGTTCGAGCCCTCGGTCACCCTCAAGTTCCGCCGCATCGGCAACGGGAGGGCCGACCTGGTTGGCGGGCCGACCCTCGGGCTCTCCTTCCATTACGGTCCGGACTACAACTCCGAATCGTCGGGGGACGGGCGGACCGCCGCCTTCTTTGCCATGGGGCCGATCATCGGCGGCTACGTCGGGGTCGATTTCAAACGGCCCTGCAAGAAGTTCAACCTGCAGCTGGGGGTGACGCCGTACGTGGAGCCCCTCTTTGGCATGAACGACGCGCGGAATCATCGGGGGGTGGTGGTCGGCGGCCTGCTCGACCTTCAGCTCCGGTTCGGCAGGCCCAACCCCGCCGAGTAACCCGCGTCGAGAACCAGAATAGGTACCCAAATCGGAGGATTCCGGTACACGGATCCTCTGCACAGGAAAGCAACTGAGGTGAATCATGAGATTTCGAAAGATGTATTGGCTCGTCCTGCTGCCGATGGTTCTGGGGCTGTCGTGCGCCAGCTACAACACGTTCCCCGAGGCGCGGTCCGCGGGGCTCGACGAGCCGGCCGCGCTCAAGGCGCTCATCGACAAGGGACAGACCGTCGACGACGGGGAGTACCGCATCGTGGATGTCCGGCCCAAGAGCAAGTACGAGAAGGGACACATCCCCACGGCGATGAATCTCCCCAACGGGAATCTGGACGGGGACGTGACGCCGCCCCCCAAGGACAAGCTGATTATCGTCTACTGCGAGACCGGCGGCCGGGCGCAGGTGGCGGCCAAGAAGATGGCCGAGGCCGGCTACACGCAGATCTACAACTGGGGCGGCTTCGGCAACTGGACCTATGAGCCGGAGCTCTAGCTAGAGTCCCCGTCGGAGAAACACATAGAAGCCGATGCCGAAGATGATGAGGAGGAACAGCGAGATGCCGAGCAGATAGGGATCCCAGAATTTCTCCTGGGGGCCCGGCGTCTCCACGGATTTCCACCGGCGCTACGGATCGTAGTAGACGGGGATCTGTTTTTGGAATTGGTAGTGGACGAGCCGGCTCATGCTTCGATTTACGGAGTGGGGAAAGAGGGAGTAGAGGTCGTTCTCATAGGTCTCCTTGTCGGCGCGGTATCGATAGGTGACCGCCAGGTACTCGGAGACGGAGTATTTGCGGCTGATGCGCTGCTTCCCGAGGTGTACGATGGTTCCCCGGGTCTCCACCCAGTCCCGGGCCTTGGCACCATATCACGTCGCGCCTCATCGACCCACCGTTGGCAGGTCGATCGCTTTCGAGGGGTGACCGTCGTTATGGGGCGGAATCGGCCCCTTTTCAAAAACAGAAATTCGCCGACACCTATGATAGGATATTGAAAAATGAGGCCACCACCTTTGAAAACGAATGCATCCGCGCTGCGTTCGATCGCTGTCAGCTGGCGGGTCGCTTCGGCGCTGCTCCTGGCGGGATGCGGGGGCTCGCCCAGGCAGCCGAGCGATCCGGGCGAACCGGCCGGGACGGCCGCACCGCCGGCGCCCCGACCCCGTCCGCCCGATCGCCGGCTGTCGCTGCCGAAGTCGCCGGCCCAAGACAGCTGCCGGGCGGCCCCTCCATGGCCCCGGGACCCGGCCCCGGGACCCGCCGCCGCTCCCCCGGATGAGATCCGTCTCGGGCGGCCCCGGCGCCTGTGGCGGGACGTCTCCCACCTCGCCGGGGATGAAGGCATCGCCGTCGCCGGCGGCGTTGTCTATTCCCTCCACTCGGGGGAGCAGGGGCTCCTGGCGATGGATGCGGCCACCGGAGAGCTCCTCTGGAAGGCCCCCCTGACGGTCTCGACCCGGCGACAATGCCCGACGGATCGGTGTGATCGCGTTTCCGTCGAGGGCGCCCTCGCGATCGCGCGGACCGGGGAGACCCTGCTCACCGGAATCGATATTCAGGATGGAACGGTCATCTGGCGGCGGGAGGAGGCCTGCGCCGAGGGGATGGGCCGATCCCACACGCTTCTGGATTGCGCCGGGCAACGGGACCTCGGGACACATGTGATCGAGACTGCCACGGGGGCCTCGGAGGGCGCTTTCGAAGGGGACGACATCCTCCTCTCGTCGATCGAAGGCGACGCGCTCTTTGTCGCCGCGGACGACGGATGCGCCCTTCACCGGATCGATATCCCCGGGTGGCGGCTCGATTGGACCGTCCCCGTCGAGACCCCCATCGCGGGGGTCCTGGCGGCTCGAGACGGCGTCCTCCTGGTGGGCCGGAAGCTGCGGGGCCGTTCCCCGGCGACCGGTGCGTTGCGCTTCGAGATCGCGCTCGACGGCGACGGTGAGGGGCCCTTCCTGACGCCGCGGGTGGCGGGGGACCGGGTCTGGGGGATCAGCGGCGGGGCGCTCCGTTCGTGGGATCCGAAGACCGGCGCCGAGGCGACCGCCTGGCCGCTGCCGGGGGGCATCGAACCGAGCGTCCGCGCCCGGGACGCGGAGCTCCTCATCAGCGAGACCCACGTGGTGCTGGCCACCCGGAACGGCTTCGAGCCGTCGGGGGCGTTGGTGGTGTGGGCGCTTCGGGATCCGGTCCCCGTGGTGCTCCGGCGGCCGAACATCCTGGCGGGCTCCCTGTTCCTGACCCGGGGGATGCTCGTTGGCTTCGACGCGCGGGACGCGCTGCTCACGGTCCACTCCCTCACCGAGATCGAGCCCCCGCTGGCGGCGCTCCCGCTGGAGGAGGCCATCGCGATCGTCGAGGAGGAGATGGCGCCGGTGGAGCGCCTCCTGCTCGAGACGCTGTTGCGGCTTCCCGGTATCGAGGAGGCGTTCGCCAGGTGGGCGGCGGGACCGCCGTCCGAGCACCGCGTCCTCGGCATTCGGGGGCTCCGGTTCCGGCGGTCGCCGGCGGCGCTCGACCTGTTGAACCGACTGGCGGATCGGAAGGTTCCGGAGGCCCTCGGCACCCTGGCGGCCTACGATGATCCGCAGGTCAGCCGGCGCTTCGCCAGGCAGTTGAAGCGCGGCAAGGGGGTGAGCGCGTGGCAGCGAGAGGCCATGCTCCATCAGCTCTGGCGCACCGGGCGCACCGCCGCGCTCGGGTTGTGCCGGCCGGGGACGCGGAAGGTCAAGGCGCTCAAGGCCGACGGATCGGGCGACATCGGTACGGCCCATCCGGCGCTCCTCGACGAGGTGGCCCCGGACGGCCGGTGGCTTACGGTGTGTCAGGCGCGACGGGACACCGACGGCGACGGACGGATCCGGGCGGCCTTCGACGGACTGGGCGGTCTGGGCGGTCCCGGGGACGAGACCCGCCCCTACCTGGTGGTGGGGGACGGCCCCGGCTATCCCGTCGATGAGCTCCTCGGCGCCGACGGCGCGGGGCGCTTCGTCGCCGTGAGGCAGGGGGCCTGCCTCGCCATTCTGGACACCGAGCGGCGAGAGGAGACCGTCATCCCCGACGCCGACCTTCGGGATTCCAGGCTCACCGGCGGTCGTCGGCCGGTGTCATTCGACGGGGGAGGGCGCGTGGTCTACATCCGGACGGAAGGGGAGGGGCAGGTCGCGGTGGTGCGGGACCTCGAGACCGGCGCCGAGGAGATCGTGGATCCGGGGGAGGGGGAGATCCTCGCCGTTACCCTGGATTCCCGGGGGGAGTGGCTCACGTTCCGTATGGCCGATACGCGTGATGGTTTTCGGCTGCCCGCCCCGCTCGCCGAGCGGAGGTGTCGGGGAATGGACGCCGCCTTCGAGCCTGATGACGCCCCCGTCTTTGAAACCCGAGTGGTGCGGCTCTCCCGTCCGACCCGGATCCAACGCGTCGACACCCTGGTCTACCCGCTCGGCGAACGGCTGATCACCCGGCGGGCGGACGGCGCCCTCGCCCTCGGCGGGCCCGCAGGAGAGGATGCCGTGAGCTGGGTTCCCGCCGGGTGCCGGGGCGAGCTGCGGTACGCAACCCCGGCGGGCGACGCCGTCGTGGTGAGCTGCGGGGCCGAGGGCGCCGGCCAATACCAGCTCTGCCGCGTGGGGAGCGGCTGCCGCGACCTGGGGCCGATGCCCGCGATCCCGGGCCCCGGCTTCTTCCACGGTATGGGGGACCGCAACGATCCCCTCGTCGGACTGCTGCTGGATCCGGAGCGGGGCGCGTGGGTGGCGATCGATCAGCTGATGGACAACCGGCGGGTCTACCGGGACGGGAGAGAGGCCGGCCGCCTGGACGGCGCCAGGCTCGAGGGCGCCGCTGATAACGCGGAGCCCCTCTCGGAGGGGGTCATGGGCCCCCTCCGGTGGACGAAACCGGGCCCGTGACGTCTCCGCCGCCGACTCAGGAATGCTCCGGCAGGTTCTCGTGGACCTCCTGTAGGAAGAACCACTGCTCGAAGTTTTTCGAGACATAGCCCTCGTAGACATCGAACATCCCCTGCACGAAACTGTCGCTGCTCAAATCGACCCGATGCAGATCGAGCCGGTAGCCCTCCCCGGTCCGCACCATGATGACGAAATAGACCTTCAACGCTTCGGCGCCGATGTAGTCGACGATCTTGTCGATCCCCGCCCCGCCCTTGATGGTCTTGCCGAGGAAGCCCACGTCGACGCTGAACGGCGTGTGCTCGTCCAGCACCGAGAAGAAGGTCTCGCCGTCCTTCAGGCCGAAGGCGAGCTCCATGATGGGCTGCTTGTCGGCCTCGACGAACTTCGTGCGCCCGTACCCCAGGGTCTCGATGATGACCTCGTGCTTGGACATGATCATCCGCTTGAATTCCTCGGACGGGAACCTGATGATCGAGGAGAGCGCCACCTTGCAGGAGTTCAGCACCCCCGCGACGAGCGCCATGGCGCCGAAGTGGGTCGACAGGAGGACCGTCGCCTGTTTCGCCCGCTGGTTCTCCAGGATCTCATCGATGACATCCTTGGGTTTCTCGATGCGCTCGTGAAACGGGGGATAGAACTCGGGCGCCTTGATGAACGACAGGAACTTCTCGTGGTAGTGATAGCCGATGTGCCGGACGACATCGCCGACGGCGGCCCCGTCGCTCGGCAACCCGAAGTACTTCAGGTTGCTCTCGATCAGTGAATAGTAGTCGCCGTGGTCGCCGAGATACTCCAGCGCCAGATCCCCGAGGAACGCCTGCCCCTTCGCGAAATCGAGCTCGGCCACCTTCCCGATATATTGCGGGTCGTGAAGAAACTTGGATAACGACATGTCGATGTTCCACCTCTCGGTTGCCGTATGACGTTGCATGCCCCGCTGTGTACAGGGGCCGATGTTTTCGTTTCACCGAAGGGTTTATAAGATTTGCCCGGTCGGTAGTCAAAATAAAGCTGGGCGGCCCGGCGGCCTGTCATTGATGGTGATCGGGTGAAAAAGTGGCGCAATGGCCCTGTTTGTCCTAGGTTCGGCAGACATGGGAAACTTCCTGTACCAAATCACCCACCAGTGGCATCTCGCCTTCCTCCTCACGCTCGTGCTGGAGGTCCCGGTATATGTACTGATGACCCGCGGGGCCGTCCCGGCGTGGCATGGGGCCCTCGCGGGAATCCTCTGCTCCGCCGTCACCCATCCGCTCCTGTGGTTCATATGGACGCGCGTCATCGCGACCATCGGATACGTTCCCTACGTGGTGTCCGGAGAGCTCCTGGTGGCGGCGACGGAGACGGGGATCCTGTTTCTCGTGTGCAGACCGTTGAGATGGGGGCGGGCTCTGCTCGCGAGCCTCATGGCCAACGGGTTCAGCTTCGGGGTCGGCCTGCTCCTCCTGTTGGTATGAGTCGTATCCGTCCGTCCGGCCTGGGGAACAGCGAAAACAAATCTTGCCAAGGATTTCCTGCAACGCTACCTTTGTCCTATGAAAAACGAATGTCTTGTCAGCAGAATCCTCCCGGGTATCGTTCTCGTTATGGGGGGCCTGATCCATTCTCCTCTGAATGCCGATGTCATCCCGCCGCCGCCGGAGGACTGTCCCGAGGGAACCATCCCTTCGAGCTCCCATTGCGGCGCGTACTGCACGGCGACGACCTGTGCGGGCCGCTCGGAGTGTACCGACGGGGAGGAGTGTCTCCCCGTGAAGCATTGTATTCGGGAGCTCGTCTGTGGAACCATAATGGGCCCCTACTCCGTGGACGCCAGCGACGGCTACTGCGGCGCAGACGACAGCTGCAAGACCGGGACCTGTCAGGAGATCAATCAGTGTGTCGTTCCCTCCGTCGATACCGACACCGGAAGTGACGGGGACACGGATACCGATACGGACACGGACACGGATACCGATACGGACACGGATACGGAGACCGGTACAGACGCGGATACGGACGCTAATGTCGATACCGATGTCGATACGGATGCGGACACGGATATTGATACGGATGTTGATACGGACGGGGACACGGATGCTGATATCGACGCGGACACGGATGCCGATACCGACGGGGACACGGATGCCGATACCGACGCGGACACGGATGCGGATACGGACGCGGATACGGACGCGGACACGGATGTCGATACGGACGCGGACACGGATGCCGACGGGGATACGGGCATCGAAACGGAATGCCCCGTCGGCTCCGAAGGCTGCCCGTGCACCAGCGGCGGCGGCTGCGATCCCGGGCTGTCGTGCTACTCGGACCTGTGTGTGGATATCGAGGGAGGCGATACGAACACGGCCTCCGATTCGGACACTACGCTCGGTTCGGATGCGTCCCACTCCTCCGGATCCTGCGGCTGCACAGCGGTCGGGGCGCCGTCTTCCGGATCCCTCCTCTTTGTGATCCGGCGTCTGATTCCGGGCAGCTGAGACGGAGACGCCGCCCGCGGGAACGGCAATCTCACGACGAACATGAACGAATCGAACCCCAGACGCCGTTGGATTCCGGGGGGGATCGGGATCGCGCTCCTCGTGGTCGTCGCCTATAGCGTCTTTGGGTCTTGTCCCCCCTCCGTCTCCGAGCCGCCCCGGCGTGAGATCCCGCCGGATGGGACGGACCGCGATTCGACTCCCCCGATTGCCTGTCCCGATGGGTATGAAGCGGAACCGGATGAAGCGACGCGCATCCTGTCCGTTCTCCGTCGAACGAGCGGAGGCCCCCTGTTGGGCGGCCACCCGCCCGTTCAATTGTGCTTCGGCTCACCCCATCCCCCAGGGGTTACACCGGGCGGCGTCCTTCTGCTGGACCGCGCCACCGGTACGACGGAAAACAGCGCCCGCGTGGCCCATCTCCTGGTCCATCTGACGGAGGGCGCCCCCTTCGATGAAGACAAGATCGGCGGACAGGAATGCTCACAGCTCGTCGTCGCCGCGGTGCGCGCGGAGGCCCGCGCGTTCGCCATGGAGGTCGCCGTTCGGGAATCCCTGGGGGTGACCACCCCTGACCGGGCGTTCGGTTTCGAACCGGATATCTATCGAACCCCGCCGCCGGACCGAATCGAGGAGATCTTGGAATTCCTGCTGGCTCACCCCGCCGGCGCCGAGAATATCGTTGGGTATGTGGATCTGTACACCGAGAAATGTGAAAGGCGGTCTCGGCATCAGAACGCCCGTGCTCCCGAATGAGACCGGTCTCCGAAGGCCCGGGATCGATTTTCCGGGCGCGCCGGGCACATTCTTGATACAACCACCAAGGCGCTCATCGGCGACCGCATCGGAATTCGCAGGGAGGTAACATGAGAGAAAAAATCGTGGTGATCGGCGGGGGCACCGGCAACTTCAGCCTGCTCAGCGGTCTAAAGCTCTACAAGCCCCTGGAGCTCACCGCCATCGTCTCGATGGTGGACGACGGCGGCTCCACCGGCAAGCTGCGGACGGAGTTCGGGATCCTCCCCCCGGGGGACGTACGGCAGTGCCTCATCGCGTTGTCCGAGGAGTCCGAGCTGATGCAGCGGCTGTTCAAGTACCGGTTCTCGGGATCCCTCGACAACCACAACTTCGGCAACCTCTTCCATTTGGCCCTGGCCGACCTTTTGGGCAGCGAGGAGCAGGCCATCTCCGAGATCTCACGCCTCCTCAAGATATCCGGTCAGGTGCTGCCGGTCACCCTGGACAACGTCCGGTTGCGGGCGGAGCTCGAGGACGGCACGGTGGTCGCCGGGGAGACCAACATCGACCTGCCCAAGCACAACCCGGACCTCAAGATCAGCCGGATCTTCCTGGCGCCGTCCGCGGCGGCCAACCCGAGGGCCCTCGACGCCATCAAGGAGGCTGACTTCATCGTCATCTCGCCGGGGGATCTGTTCACGTCCATCCTCCCGAACTTCCTCGTGCAGGACGTGGCGGACGCCGTGGCCACCGCCGAGGCGCAGCGGATTTACGTCTGCAACCTCATGACCAAGCACGGCGAAACCACGGGGTTTACGGCGGCGGATCACGTGCGCACCATCCACCAGTACCTGGGGAGGGCGTGCATCGACGTCGTCATCGTCAATACCCGGGAGCCGTCCCCGGACCGGGCGGCGGAGTACAGCGCCGAGAACGCGTTCCCGGTTGCCTTCGATATGGCGTCCCTCATGGCCGAGGGCGTCGAGCAGATCATCGCATCCGATATCATGAGCTCCAGATCCCTGATCCGCCACGACACGAACCGCGTCGCCTGGGAGATCTTCAAGCTGATCCAGGAGAACCGCCAGTTTTCGAGGCTGACCGCGTTTCCGCCCGATCCCGACGATTTCTGATCGTGTCCGCGAACCTCTCCGGAACGATTTCAGAATTGGATGACGTAGGGTTCGCTGCACTCCCCTTGGAACACCTCCCCGCAGGGGAGCTGGGGGACGCGATCCAGGCACTCCTCGAACCAGGGATAGAGGCCCACCGCATTGTCGCAGATGAAGTTCTCTCCGTAGGCCTCCAGGCAGTCCTCCTGGGTCGCGGCGCGGGGGAGCTCGCACGCCACGAAGTTCCGGCAGTAGGCCTCGAGCAGCGCGAGGCACCCTTCGACGGCGGGCTTCGGATTCACCACCTCGGCGATGCCGCACTCCTCGGGGGGATCGCTGCACCCGGCGTCGGCGTAGGCGTCGGCGCACTCCTGCGCGATCTCGTCCGAGCGGCAGACGAAGCTGCCGTAGTGCACCTCGCAGTCCCGTCCGGCAGGCTCCGATGTCTCGCACCGCTCCACGCGGTCGCAGACCGCTGACTGCCACGACTGGCAGGCCTCGGAGCCTCTCCCGACATAATCCTCCTCGTCGACCGGTTGGACGGAGACGGGGACGCCCTCTCCGGAGCAGGAGAGCACGATGGCGACACAGAAAAGCCGCGTCATTCGGTGGAGTCGCATGCCCGCCTCACTTCTTCCGGCGCTTGTACCGGACGCTCCAGGGCATCATCTCGCCCTCCATGAAGGCCTTGATGGCGCGCGTGTTCTTCTCCTCCTTGAGGAGGGACGAGAGCTGGCGGGCCGCCGCCGCCATGGCGTCGTCCATCCGCTTCCGGAAGATCCCGTCGGAGTAGGTTTTGACCACCGCGAGGGCGTCCGGCGAGGCGAAGAGCAGCCGCTTGAGGTGGCCGGTGAGGGCCTTCTCGAGCCGGTCGTCCGGGACCACCTCGTCGAACGCGCCGAAGGCGAGGGCCTGCGCCGCGGTGAACTTTTGGGACGAGAGCACCATGTATCGCGCCCGCTTGAACGAGACCCGCTCGAGGAGCAGGGGGAACACATAGGCCGGGATGATGCCGAACAGCACCTCCGAGAGGCCGAACATTGAGCGCTCGGTGGCCACGACGATATCGCACGCCAGGGCGATGCCCGTGCCGCCGGCCAGGACCTCCCCGTCCACCGCCGCGATCACCGGCTTGCGGGAGTCGCGGATCTGGAGCACGGCGGCGGCGTAGGGCCCGCCGAAGTCCACGTCGATCCCTTCCTCCTCCGACTTCGCGAGCATGAACCCGAAGTCCATCCCCCGGGAGAACACCCCGTCCCGCCCCTCGATGACGATGGCCCGGCAGTCGTCGTCCGCCTCCGCCGCCAGCAGATGTCGGCGCAATAGCTCGAGGTTCTCCAGGTTCACCACGTTGCCCGCCGCCGGCCGGTTCAACGTGATGCGCCCCACATGGCTGTGAAGGTCGTACAGTACCGCGTCTCCCATCTCGTCTCCTTCGACGTCGCGTCTTCACCCGTCCCGGGAGCGCCGCCGACCCCTTATAGCCTGTTTCGCGCCGCCCCGCCAGGTGGCGGTACGGTTGTTTGACCCGCGGGGCGCGGGTCGAAATTTATTCCCCAAGCATCTCTATCACTTGTAAACCCGCCGTTGACACCGGAAATTTTCGTTCGCAGAATGGGGCATGTCGAGCGGCGATTTCGTACATCTTCATCTTCATAGTCAATACTCACTCCTGGACGGTGCGATCCGGATCCCCGACATGATCGCCCGGGCCAAGGAGCTGGGGATGCCGGCGGTGGCCATCACCGATCACGGCAATATGTTCGGGGTGGTGGACTTCTACAAACAGGCCATCGCGGCGGGCATCAAGCACATCCTGGGGTGCGAGGTGTACGTGGCGCGGGGGGATCGGCGGGACAAGTCCGAGCGGAGCTACTACCACCTCATCCTGCTGGCCAAGAACGAGGAGGGGTACCGGAACCTCAAGTACCTGGTCTCCATGGGGTACCTCGAGGGGTTCTACTACCGGCCCCGGGTGGACCACGAGCTGCTGAAGAAACACTCGGCGGGGCTCATCGCCTCCACCGCCTGCCTGGCCGGGGAGGTGCCCCGCGCCCTCCGGGAGGGGGGCTACGAGCGGGCCAAGGAGGCGGCCAGGACCCTGGCGGGTTACTTCGAGCCGGGGCACTTCTTCCTCGAGATCCAGAACAACGGCTACCCCGAGCAGGCCTCCCTCAACAACGCGCTCCGTCGCATCGGCCAGGAGCTGGATCTGCCGCTCCTCGCCACCAACGACGCCCACTACCTCACCTCCGAGGACGCCAAGGCCCACCGGGTGCTGATGTGCATCCCCAAAGGGGTCACCCTCGACGATCCCCGCTCCCAGACCGGCTACTCCGATTTCCTCTATTTCCGCTCCGGCGACGAGATGCGGGAGGCCATGCACCACTTCGAGGACGCGGTGGAGAACACCCTCAAGGTGGCGGAGATGTGCGAGGAGGTGGTGCCCACCCGGCCCCTCTCCCTGCCCCAGTTCAAGACGCCGAACAATGAGCCCCTGGACGAGCACCTCCGGAACCAATCTTTTGAGCTGCTCAACTCCCGGTTCGAGGAGCTCGAGGCCCAGGGCAAGAAGATCGACAAGGCCGCGTATCGGAAGCGGCTCGGCATCGAGCTCGACGTGATCTGCGAGATGGGCTTCCCGGGGTACTTCCTCATCGTCCAGGACTTCATCCGGCACGCCAGGGAGCAGCAGATCCCGGTAGGCCCGGGCCGGGGATCCGGCGCGGGGTCGCTGGTGGCCTACTCCCTCCGGATCACCGACCTCGACCCCATCCCGCTCAACCTGCTCTTCGAGCGGTTCCTGAACCCGGAGCGGGTCTCCATGCCCGACTTCGATATCGATTTCTGCAAGGATCGCCGCGAAGAAGTGATCGCCTACGTGGTGCAGAAGTACGGCACCAACAACGTCGGGCAGATCGCCACCTTCCACCAGCTCAAGAGCCGCTCGGTGGTGCGGGACGTGGGCCGCGTGATGGGGATGGTGTACGGCGATGTGGACAAGATCGCCAAGCTGGTGCCCGAGGGGCCCAAGGTCAGTCTCAAGAGCGCCCTCGAGAGCGAGCCCCGGCTGACCGAGGCCCGGAAGGCGGACCCCCGGGTGGACGAGCTCCTCACGTACGCGGAGCGACTCGAGAACCTCAACCGCCACGCGGGCATGCACGCCGCCGGGGTGGTGATCGGCAACGAACCCCTCTGGGAGTACGTGCCGGTGTTCAAGGGGAGCGACGAGCAGGCGGCCCAGCTGGTGAGCCAGTTCGACATGAAGTTCGTGGAGCAGTGCGGGCTGGTGAAGTTCGACTTCCTCGGGCTCAAGACCCTCACGGTCATCGACACCGCGGTGAAGCTCATCAACCGGCGCCCGGATATCAAGGAGCCCCTCAACATCAGCACCATCCCCCTCGACGACTCGGAGGTGTACAAGCTCATCGCGAGCGGCAACACCTGGGGGGTGTTCCAGCTGGAGTCCAGCGGGTTCCAGGAGCTCCTCAAGAAGCTGCTCCCGGACTGCTTCGAGGATATCGTGGCCGCCGTGGCCCTCTACCGCCCCGGCCCCCTCGAGGGGGGCATGGTGGATCAGTTCATCGAGTGCAAGCACGGCCGCCAGGAGATCGTCTACATGCACCCCTCCCTGGAGCCCGTGCTCAAGGAGACCTACGGCGTCATCGTCTACCAGGAGCAGGTGATGCAGTGCGCCCAGATCCTCTCCGGCTACTCCCTGGGCCAGGCCGATATCATGCGCCGGGCCATGGGCAAGAAGAAGGTGGAGGGGATGGCCAAGCAGCGGCTCAAGTTCGTGGCCGGCGCCCAGGAGCGGGGCATCACCGCGGAGAAGGCCAGCGAGATCTTCGACCTCATCGACAAGTTCGCTGGGTACGGCTTCAACAAGAGCCACTCCGCGGCCTACGCCCTCGTCACCTACCGCACCGCGTGGCTCAAGACCCACTACCCGGTGGAGTTCCAGGCGGGGCTGCTCACCTGCGACCGGGAGGACACGGACAAGGTGGCGCGGTACATCCAGGCGGGACTGATGGCGGGGGTGGACACCCTGCCGCCGGATATCAACGACTCGGAGATCAGCTTCAGCGTCACCTACGAGGACGAGCTGGCGAACGGCGCGAAGATCGTCTTCGGCCTCGGCGCCATCAAGGGGGTGGGAGAGGCGGCGCTCCACTCCATCCTCGAGGCGAGGCGGGACGGCCCCTACGCGGACATCGTAGACTTCACCTCCCGGGTGGATCTGGGCAAGGTGAACCGGTCGGTGATCGAGGCCCTCATCAAGGCCGGCGCCTTCGACAGCACGGTGAGCGGAGTGGATCGGGGGCAGATCCTCGGCATCCTCGACACGGCCCTGGAGCGGGGCCGCTCGGCCCAGCGGGACCGGGAGAGCGGTCAGATGAACATGTTCGGCATGCTGAGCGCGGATGCGACCCTCAGCGCCGCGGGCTCCCAGGCGGACTCCCCGATCGTCTACTCCCCCCAGGACGTCTGGGACGAGCTTACCACCCTGTCGAACGAGAAGAAGGCCATCGGTTTCTACATGTCCGGCCACCCCATGACCCGCTTCGCCGAGGAGGCGGCCATGCTCACCAACTGCACCACGGAGACCGTCGGCGCGCTGAAGCCCCGGGAGCCGGTGGCCATCGCGGGGATGGTCATGGACCTCGTGGAGAAGACCACCAAGACCGGCAAGCGCCTCGGCCTGTTCGCCCTGGAGGATCTCGTGGGGCGGGCGGAGGTCGTGGTCTACTCGGACGCGCTCATGCAGTACGGCGAGGCCCTCAAGTCCGACAAGCCCGTGTTCGTCGCCGGGACCGTCCGGGTGGACTCCCGCGGGGACGACGAGCGGCGCTCGATCATCCTGAAGGAGGCCATGTCCCTCAGCGACGTTCGCATCAAGCGGACCCGGAAGGTCTGCCTCCACCTGGACGCGGCGGACTTCCCCTCGGACGCCATCCCGGAGCTCAAGTCCACCCTGGAGCGCTACCCCGGGCGCTGCGACGCCTTCCTCAAGGTGGTCCAGCGGGATCGCTCCGTCATCACCCTCACCCTGCCGGAGCAGTACCGCGTCAACCCCAGTGACGAGCTGCTGCAGATCATCAACGGCATGGCCGGGGTCACCACGGTGGAGCTCCGGTAGTCCGCCTCCGCAGGGCCTACGGCGAGATCTTTGGACTTTGGACTTACGAATTTGAAATCGGTCGACGAAAATTTGAGTTGAGCTATTTGTCAGTAAGTCGGACTTTAATTTAATGTTTGCCAGACCTGGGAAAGCCAAATATTCTAGGCCCCATGAAACGAAAATATCGATATCCAAAGCGCCGGATTTCCGGCCCCCGCCTGCTCCTCTTTTACGGGGTGCTCACCATACTCGGCTACGGGCTCGGGGTGGCCGCCGCCCCGGAAGAGAAGGAGAACCCCCAGCAGAAGGCCATCAAGGAAGTGGTGAAGGCGCTGGAGCGCATCGCCGAGGACGCCAGGGAGGACGAGAAAAAGGACGAAGAGGACCGTAGGGAAGAGAAGGACGAACAGGACGGAAAGGACGAGAAGGGGGAGGATGGGGAGGCCTCCGAGACGCCGCCGGTCAGGGCCTACATTCCGTCGCCGGAACCCGAGAAGGATCCGGACGCCGGGCTGCCCGAGTTCCGCCGGCTGCCCGCGCCGGACAAAGCCGCCGGCGCCGACAAGTCCGTGGTCATCATCGAGGTCCACGATATCATCGACATGGGGCTCTCCGCGCATATCGAGCGGGTCATCGAGAGCAACCCGCAGGCCACGGCGCTTATCCTCGATATCAATACCCCCGGCGGACGGGTGGACGCGGCCACCCTCATCCGGGATGCCGTCATGGGGGCGCCGAAGAGCATGCGCACCGTAGCGTTCATCAACCCCCGGGCCATCTCCGCCGGCGCGTTCATTTCGTTCGCGTGTGATCTCATCTTCATCGCGGACGGCGGCTCCATGGGGGCGGCCACCCCCATCAGCCTCGGCGGCGGCGGCGAGGCGCAGCCTGTGGCGGAGAAGATGGTCTCCTACTTCCGCGCCGAGATGGCCACCACCGCGAGGGCCAAGGGGCGGCGGGGGGACATCGCCGAGGCCATGGTGGACGCCGAGGTTTCGATCGAGGGCATCACCCAGGCGGGCAAGCTCCTGACCCTGGACACGGCCGGCGCCCTCCGCTGGAAGATCGCCGACGCCAAGGCCAACTCCCTGGACGAGGTGCTGGAGCTCCTGGCCCTGGGGGGCGCCAAGCGGATCAACGCCACGATGAACTGGGGCGAGAAGCTGGCCCGGATCCTCACCCACCCGATCCTCTCCGGCATTCTTATGTCCGTCGGGGTCCTCGGCATCCTCATCGAGCTCTACCAGCCGGGCTTCGGCCTCCCCGGCATCGTGGGCATCACCTGCCTCGTCGTCTTCTTCACCGGCCACCTGGTGGTCAACCTGGCGGGGTGGGAGGAGGTGCTGCTCTTCATCCTCGGGGTGGGGCTCCTGGCGGTGGAGATCTTCGTGACGCCCGGGTTCGGCGTGCTCGGTGCCGCCGGCGCCCTCGCCATCCTCGTCAGCCTGGTGCTGGCGATGGTCTCCATGCCCCTCGACGTCTCCTTCTCCACGGGCAACCTGGCGAGCTCGACCCTGCGGGTGTTGCTCTCCCTGGGGATCGCGGTGGTCCTCTTCTTCGTGGCCTTCGCGTTCCTGCCCCGCAGCCGCATCTTCCGCAGCGCGCTGGTGCTCGAGACCGCCATCACCGCCACCGCGAGCGGGGGCCGGGAGGGGGAGGCCATCCGGCAGGTGCTGGACTCGGGGGAGACGGGGATCGCCGAGAGCTTCCTCAGACCGGCGGGCATCGCCAAATTCGGGGACAAGCGCATCGACGTGGTCTCGGAGGGGGACTTCATCGAGCAGGGGACGGAGATCGTCATCGTCCGGGTCTCCGGAAACCGGGTGGTGGTGAAGAAGAACACCTGAAATTCGAGACCCCTGGTCTCCGATGGGTGAAAACGGTCGAACTTTGCACTATAATGAACCCCGGAGCGAGAGGTCGATGATGCGACATAAACACAAACTAATCTATTTCATTGGGTTTGTTATCGTCATCTTCGCCCTCGGCGCTGCCGCCGAAAATCGTCGTGGTGTGGCCAAGATCTCGTCCAATCCGCCGGGGGCGAGCGTTTACATCGGGGGAAGGGAGTACGGACCGACGCCGGTCTTCGTCGAGCTCGCGCCGGGGCGACACAAGATGATGGTCTCCCTCGACGGTTACGCGCCGAAGACCCGGCTGCTGTCGGTGCTGGCCGGGAAGGTGTCATATGCCAAGGTCAAGTTCAAGGCTCACGGCTCCGTCATCCGAGTGCACGACACCCGGAAGAACGGATCGGACGCCGGTCCGGGGACCGTAAACATCGCCACGGACCCTCCGGGACTCTCCGTCTTCATGAACAACGAGCCGGTCCCCAAGGTCACCCCGGTCTCCTTCGACATTATGGCCGGCGCCTATGACATGCGAATCGACAAGCGCGGCCAGACGCTCCTCAGGAAGACCGTCTTCGTCCGGGCCGGGCGCACCCTCGATCTCGATTTCCAGATCAGTCACCGCCGGCGTATCGACGAGGAAGATCCCTGGAAGTAGGCTTCGTCAGGCTTTGTCGGTGTCAATCCGCTCCACGTTCTGCCTCGGAATCAAATGGGCCTCACCGTCCACCGAAATCTCATAGACCAGCGCCCGGGCACCGGTGGCGATCCGAACGAGCTTCCGGGGAATGCGCCGGACTTCGCCGATCCGGCCGAAGGCGGCGCCCCGGATGACGCGTACCCGGTCTCCCGGCGCGATCTCCGCTGTTGTTTCCGCTGTGTCTGTTGATGTGACAGCGCTCAGCGGCGATGACAGCACCTCCGGGCGGATGACCCCCGCTCGGATCTGTGTGACACCGCTCACGGAGACCGCCTTTCCGTCCAGGGCCGAGAGCAGCTCGAAGGTCCGTCCCATCATCGGCAGGTCGCCGAACCCTTCGGTGAGTACCACCGTGAGCCCCAGCTCCTCCCGTCCGGTGGAGGCGGGATTGAGGGCGCTTCCGGCCCAGCGCATGAGCTCGCTCCCCTCGGCGGATGCCGCCACCACCCCCCGCGCGCCCGCGTCCACCAGGGCGCGGAGCGTTGTTGCGTCCACGCTGCCGCCGGTGAGAATGACCCCCTCGGCATCGTCGGCGGAGATCGCGCCGGCCTCGAGGGGCTCTCCGGGGGCTCCGCCGAGTCGCCGCAGGCGCCCCTGGACCTCTCCGCCCACCCCGAAGATTCCCTGAACGAGACAGACCGCCGCCGCGATATCGACCCAGGTACCGCCGTCCGAGTCCACGACCTCCCCGGGGAGATAGGCGATGAGCTCGTACGGGATGGGCTTCTCCCTGAGGACGATCTGGCCGGTGACCGCCGAGACCGACTCCACCACCCCATCCACCGGGGCCGCGACGATCCGTTGCAGCAGACCGAACAGGGAGGGAATCCTCGCCAGGTGGTCCTTCGCGCGGACCGCGTCTCCCTCCCGCACGGCCATCGCCGTCCGGAGCTCGGAGGGGGAGATCCCCAGCTTGGCCGCGGCGGGGATGGCGTGAAACGCGCCCGGAATCTCCGCGCGGGCCACCACCGTATCCATCGCCACCGTTTCCCCCACCCGGACGTTCACGACCCCTTTGACCGGAAGCCGGCGCCGCCGCCGCACCGGGATGCGGGGGGAGATCTTCAACCCCTGAGACGATCCCCCCATTATAACGCCTCCGGGGGCGCCGTCTCCAGCACCCGACGCCAGGTTGCGACGGTCTCTCGGCGTGACGCTTCATCGGGCCACACCATGGGACGCCCCCGCCCGTCGAGGATCAGGCCGAGGGGGCCGCCGGTCACGGTCCCGGTCCACGGTCTCCCCTTGCCGGCGCCGATGTCGACCCCCCGCGCCGGCCGGAGCCCGAGCCTCGCCTCGCCTTCAAAGGGGATGCGTTTCAGCTCTCCCACCGCCAGGATCCCCTTTTCAAGGACCCCCCCGCCGTCCAGCTCATACCGGAGACAGGCCCCTCTCCTCCGCCTGCCGAAGCGGGGGGCGACGCAGGTCCCCAGGTCCTCGATGCAGTCTCGCTCGAAGACCTGATCGGCGGCCTCGGGGAGGAGGCGGGAGAGCACCCCCAGGTGGGGCATCATGAAGATGGCGTCCTTGGCCAGCCGGGTCACCCCCGCCGGCTGGAAACCGTCGATGAGCATGGCGGCGGACTGTATCGGATCCGGCGCGTGGGAGATGACGCCGCCGGAGCCGATAATGAGGTCGAGGGTGTCGGGGGCCACGACCTGCTGCTCGCGGATTTCCTGCAGCGCCATTCCGTCGGATTCGGTGTCCCCCGCCGCGAAGTCCCGGTGCTGATCGAAGGAGAGCCGGAGGGCTTCCACGGCCACCGCCTGTTCGATGGCGAGCTCCCGGAGGGAGTCGGGGATCGTCGTGGGGCGGATGGTCTTGTTCATGACGAGATCGACGAGCTCGTTCTCCTCGAGCTCGAAGGGCAGCCACCGCCGGATCGCATCGAATCCCGCCTCCTTGAGGACATTGGCGGCGGAGTAGCTCATGCCGAGGTTGGCGCTCACCGTCCGGACAAAGCGGCCGTCCACCACCGAGAAGATATCCGTTGTGGCGCCGCCGATGTCCACGCACAGCATCGCTATCCCCCGCTTCTCGGACACCCGGGTGAGGATCTCCCCGACAGCGGAGGGGGTGGGGATGACCGGGGCGTCGGTCCAGCCCACGAGGTTCTGGAATCCCGGCGCGCGCCGCATGACATGGTCGAGGAAGATGTCGTGAACCCTTTCCCGGGCGGGCACCAGGTTCTCCTCATCGACGGATCGCATCAGGTTCTCCTCGACGAACAGATCGCAGGTCTCCCCAAGGGTGTCCCGGACCGCGTCCCGGACCTCCCGGTTGCCCGCGAAGATCACCGGCAGTCTGAAATCGTCGCCGAACCGGGGGCGGGGATCCGCGGCGGCCAGGAGCTCGGCGAGCTCCACCACCAGCATGTCCGCGCCGCCGTCGGTTCCCCCGGAGAGGAGCACCATGTCCGGCCGCAGGTGCCGCAACCGCTCGACCTGGTCGATGATGGGGGCGTCGTCGTCGCAGGCCACCACCCCCGAGACGAGCGCCCCTGCGCCCAGCGCGGCCCGCTCGGCGCAGGTGGCGCTCAGCTTCCGCACCACACCGGCCACCACCATCTGGAGCCCCCCTCCGGCGGAGGAGGTGGAGAGGTAGAGGTCCACCCCCCGGCCGTCTCGGCTCGGTCGGATGAGGTCCCCCGACGCCGTCAGCAGCGGCCGTTCCCGCAAAGCCGACACCGCCGCCAGGGCGTCCCGGACGCCGCAGGTGATGTCGAGCTGCGGGGCCTCGACCGTGGTGGGGGCGTCTCCCCGCGCGGTCTGGCGGAACACGCCGTCCACTCTCTCGATGAGGATGGCCTTCGTCGTCGTGGAGCCGCAATCGGTGATGGCGATGGCTGTGATCTCTTCGGGGGTCACCGGGAGGCCCCTGTTTCCTGCGCCAGCTCCTCGATGCGGTCGATGAGGCGCCCGACAGTCCGCCGGTCTTCCAGCGAGCAGGCGATCTGTTCCAGGATCTCGCCGGTGACGAGGGTCTTCAGGAGGGGGGATGCCGCGAAGGTCACCTGGGAACCGAGGAAGCTCAGGGGACGGGTAGTCTCCAGGAAGAGGATCGCCGGCGTCTCCATCCCCCGTCGGACCACCTCCCCGGCGAACCGCTCCATAGGCTCCGGGAGGGGGGCGGACGCTGTCGCCGGGGTGACGGCGAAGGCGCGTTTCAGCTCTTTTAGAATGGTGCCCATCTCGAGCCCTTGTACAGCTTCCCGGAAGAAAGGGACCATTTCGCTTGTCCCGAACGCCGAATGGCGGCGTTGCTCCTCCTCGAATTGGCGCTGTCAGTCCTTCGTCGTCACGCCTTGCCCTCGGCGCCCGGTCCTGCGCGATATGGCCCCTTACTTCCGGGGCGATGTACTTAGAATTTCCCATTGCGATCGAAAGATCAAAAAAATCGCACGTTCTCCAAGACATTGCCCTAAAAAATATTTGTGAGGAGCGCGACAATAAACTAGCATACATTGCAGACGATTTTCCACAGGATATAGTTAGACTGCCCCAGTACCGGTCCCCTTCGGGCCACCTGTTGTTCGGGAGGCTACGCATAGCCGGGAGGAAACCATGCAGAGCGAGATCCTCGATCAGCTCAACGTCTTGGTGGTCGACGACGATGTGACGACCCTGAGCGTCATCGTCGACATCGTAACGAAGCACAATCATCAAGCCGTGCCCGCCGAGTCGGCGGAGGAGATTCTCAAGCTCCTGCCGTTCTGGACCTTTCAGGTCGCGTTCATCGATCACCATCTCCCGGGGATGGAGGGGATGATGCTCGGGGAGTACCTCCGGAAGAACAACCCGGACATGACCATCGCGCTCGTTACCGGGGCGCCCGAGCCCGCCCTCGAGCGACGCTGCGCGGCGCTGGGGCTGGAGTTCATCGCCAAACCCTTCGGGATGCGCCGGGTGCTGGATGTCATCGAGAAGTACCGGCAGACCGCCCTCGACAGGGAGAAGCAACGCTGGCAACAAATCGACGAGGACTTCGTCCCCCCTATCGCCCGCTTCACCGCGACCCTCGAGGGCTACTTCGAGATGCCCAACGTCCCCTCCCGCATCGAGTCCCGCCTTACGGAGACCATCAAGCGCTCCCTCAACAACCTGCGCTCCGTCCACCGCTACAACGAGAAAGACCGGGTCATCGCGCTCTCGGGGCTCATCTCCGCCAAGGTTCTCGGCATCCGTCTCCCGAAGACCGCCGCCGACCGCACCCTGTTCGAGGAGTACGACAGCCTGATGATCGAGCGGGGGAGGCGGCCGGAGTTCGGCGAGCGGTAAGCTCGGAGTAACACCTACAGTATATCACCGTAGATGATGCCGAAGCCGTTGGTGCCCATGTAGACCCGGCCGAAGACGCAGGCGTCGCCAGCGTTGCCGAAGTAGGGCCCGGCGAGGTCCAGTACGTGATGTAGAGGGTGCCCTCCGCGTCGAGCTCTCCGTTGATGGGCAATAACCCGGTGGACTCCCACTGGCGAGACCCGTCATCCCCCACGGCGCTCATGTCCCAGGTGGTCCCGCCGGTCATGGTGACGATATCTCCGTCGACGCTGCTTACGGGCGCGCCGGGCAGCGGCTCGAAGGTGACGCCGCCGTCAGTGGTGCGGTACACGTTGGGGAGTCCCGGACCGTTCTGTCCCACACCTACGTAGAACGTCTGGGTCGCGTTCCCGGGCGTCCCGGTCGCCGGATCGAACAGGGTCCAGACGACGCCGATGGGGTGGTTGTTGTAGTCCCAGGTGTCATCGGGATCCTCCATATATCGGTATCGGTATCCGTATCTGTGTCCGTGTCCGTGTCCGAGTCGGTATCGGTGTCAGCGTCCGTATCGGTGTCGCCATCAGCATCAGTGTCGGTGTCCGTGTCGGAATCGGTGTCTGAATCCACATATGCAACATCGCAGGTTTCGGGGGGAAAACGGCCGGGAAGAAATGACCTCGAAAGTAAGCGCGTTATTCCCAATAGTATTTGGGGGGCGGCGGGGCGAAAGTCACCGGCTCCGGGGAATGGGGGAAGGGGTCCGGCCTGGGGGGGTAGTATTGGGGCGGCGGGTAGTACGGCCGAGGAAGAACGCCGAGGGCGATGAGCCCCTCCCGATCATCGTACCGGACGGCGAGCACCGTTTGGGGGCGTCTGGAAGCGCGGACGAAGGTAGTGCTGGTGGAAGGAGAGTACGTATCGTAACCGTACTCGGTTCCGAGCCCCTGACGATGTCGGCGGGGGGCATAGTCATCGCTCAGGCGCCTTCCGTATCCGTCAGCCTCCGTCGCAGACTCCGGAGGCGGGGCTGTCGAGGGGCTGCCACCGTAACCGGTTCCGAGTCCCTGACTTCGTTTCTGATTTGGAAACGGAATCGGTTTCGGGCGTCTCGGGGGACGATAGGACTTCTCCTTGAAAATCGCTACACCGATGACACCGACATTAGATGCATCCCCCCTTCGGGCTGCATAGGAATCACCGATGTCGGTGAATCGAAAGGCCGCCACGTTGCTCCATGACTTCCGAAAACCATCAATGATTACTGAGTCGTAGGGCGAAATTACATATCCGCGACCTCGCTTGTAGTTCCCCACGCTACCGGTGATGACATCCCGTCCGTCCACCGTGATGACCGCCTCGACCCGCGAGCTGGTGTGATTGTGGACACGAATCGAATAGGTTTCCCCCCACCGCCCCTCGATATAGCTCCGCCCCCGATGGGTGTAGACCGGGAGTGTCCTTCCGGCGGAGATAATCTCGAAGCTGAATTCTCCGTTCGATGAGACGTTCCGCTTGCCCTGACGGGCCTGGCTGCTCATCGAGAAAAAGGTGCCCATCGAGGCGATGGCGATGATGGAGATGATATAACGCATGGCCTTCCTCCTGGTTAGTGGCGCTACGACCTCCCCTATGACGAACGAGCCTGCGTTTCGATCTCAGGTTTTAAATTTTTTTTTCATTGATGTGATTTTCCCCGTCGGATGTTCGGCCGAGGGAGGTACTGGACTTGTCCAGGCGGGCGTGATACAAGCGGCTTCGCGTTGATGCTCCAATGCCGGAGTGGTGAAATTGGTAGACGCGCTGGATTCAAAATCCAGTAGGCTTATGCCTGTGGGGGTTCGAGTCCCCCCTCCGGCACCATTTCTGTAAGCCTTTGCAATGTCTCTCAAGTTTGTCACTCGACTATTTGCTTTCGATGCATTTTGGGTTAGTAGAGGACAGCATGAGGAAACCCGATAACAAGCGAGTGGTTATTGTCGCGTGTGAGGTCTCCACCGCCCTGGGTCACGGACTCGAGAAGACATGGGGGCGCGCCAAGGCGGGGATGTCGGGAATCGACTGGCTCTCCCGTTTTGACTCCGGAGGATATCCCGTGAAGGTCGCGGGAGAGATTCCGGACTTCGATCCCCTGTCGTATGATTTCCTCACCGAGCGGGAGCTCCATCTATGGAACGCGGCGTTCATCCCTTTGGTGATGGCGCTAAGCTCTGATCTAATCAAGAAAGTCGGCCTCGAGATCGATCAGACCAACGCCCACCGTATCGGCTCTCTGGTGGGCTCGGCGATGAACGGCAACGACGCCTACCAGAAGAACCTGGAGGCGTTGAGCGCCGGAAGCCCCCTCAAGGTCTCGCCGTTTTGCCTCCCGAACATCTGCGCGAATATGCCGGGCGGAAAGACCTCCATGCTGCTCGGGTTCGCCGGTCCGGTGATGTCCCCGGCCACGGCGTGCGCCACGGGCAATCACTGCATCGCGGAATCGGCCAAGATTATCCAGCGGGGAGATGCGGACCTGATGTTCGCCGGCGGCGTCGAGCTTCCCCTCCTGCCGGTCATCTACTATGGCTTCGGCAACATGAGGGCGCTCATCGCGACCCGAGAGAATGATCGCGCCGGCGTTGATCCCCGGTTGGCCAGCCGTCCCTATAGCGGTGATCGAAAGGGATTCGTCCTCTCCGAGGGGGCGGGGCTTCTCCTGTTGTCCTCCCTCGACTACGCTCAGGAGAAGGGACTGCCCATCCTCGCCGAGGTCTTGGGACAGCACATGAATTCCGACGCACACCATTACACCAACCCCAAACAGGAGGCCATCGCCCGATGCGTTCAGGGGGCGTTGGAGGATGCGGATATCGCGGTCGACGAGGTCGACTATATCAATGGGCACGGAACATCAACCAAAGTGGGAGACAAGGTCGAGGTGGCGGGGCTCCGTCAGGTGTTCGGACAACGCCTAAAGGGGATCCCCATTTCATCGAATAAGTCTCAGGTGGGGCACTCCCTGGCGGCGGCGGCGGCCATCGAGGCCGCGCTCATCATTCAGGGGATGCAGGAGGATGTCATCCTGCCCACGTTGAATCTTGAGGTCGATCCGGAGTTTCATGATCTGGATTTCGTCCCGACGACATTGCGGGACAGGCCGGTGGAAATCGCCCTCTCCAACTCTTTCGGCTTCGGCGGCACCAACTGCTGTATCGTGTTCAAGAGGTGGCGGTAATGAGACGGCGTTTCGAAATCGACGTCACGTCGGACGGTGCGTTGGTCACCGAGAAGGGGACGGGGCTCCGATGGCATCGGGCGGAGTTCCGGGTGCTCTACGCCGACACCGACAAGGCCGGGCCGGTCTACCATGCGAACTACCTCAGGTATTTCGAGATCGGTCGCGCCGCTCTGATTCGTTCCAGCGACAAGAGCTACAGGGATATCGAGCAGCTCGGATTCTTTCATCCCATCGTAGATTTGAGGGTCCAATACGAATCCTATGCGGAATACGACGATCTCCTCGCGGTTTATGCTCGTCCTCTGGAAATTGCCCCGGTTAAATTCAGTTACTCGTACATTGTCAGGAATGATGCGACAGGCAAGATGTTGGTGCATGGTTACACCACCCACTGTTGTATCGACCACTCACGCCGGGTTCGAGAGGTCGATCCGGTCACGGTGGCGCTGTTCAGTGATTTCGGCGTGACCATGAAACGGCTTTGAAATCTCGAGAAATGGGGCGCTCCGGCGTGAGCTCAGCGGTTTTAACCTGAGGCCTTATGGCGAATTCGGGGTGTCCAAGGGCGTGAAGACCACTTTCGAGGCACCGCAGTGGGGGCATGCCCAATCTTCCGGGAGAGAATCCCATGGCGTTCTCGGGGGGATTTGGGCCGTTGCGTCTCCCGCGTCGGGTTCGTAGATGTAGGCGCATGCGCCGCAACGGTATTCTGTTGACTGTGACATTTGAAATTCAATCCGGCTCCCATTTACCGGATTCCCTATGCTTGTTGCACTCTCTCTCAGCCAGTTCTCTCAAACGATAGGCGGTGTCTCTCAGGATTCCGTACAAAATACCACAACTGTCATCGTCTCTATCTCTATCCCCTTCATCTGCCAAGGCGAGCATCTCCCGTGTGAGCCTCACGGTTTTCATTAGGTTGTCGTTGAATGGTCTACCCATGTTGTCTCCTCATAGAGTAACTGCTCTGGGTGATGCGAACTTTATGCCAGCTGACAAATCGAGGGACTCAATCCGGGTGGGGTGTTTTAAGTTATTGTAAGTATTTGATAAAAGTCGACATGGGATGTCTCGTTCGGTTGTCTTGCTCTCTTTGTGAGAGACATCCTTCTTTGTATTGAGACAGGCGGTGAGACATTTGATTGTCCCCATATTTCCATGGTGTTAGCTGTCAGCGGTTGGGGACGGGAGTACAATATTTTTGTAAAAATTTGAATTCACGAGGATATTGTTGTATTACAACTTTTATAGAAATAGGTTGATGGATTGAGTCGGCGTCGCCGGGGAGGGGAGTTTGCATTGAAAAATTTGAGATGCACGGCGACTCGGCGGAGGGCGCTTTTGACCCATATGCGAACCCTTGAGCCCATGACACAAAAAGGACTATATCTCTTCAATCGAGCGGCGCCCGCTGGTTTTTGGGCTATGAAATGTACAGGAAACATTTTTGACACCGGGGTGCAAGCAGTAGAAAGGAGGCGACTTGGTACAACACAAGCGTACGACCCGTGAGGATACCTGGAAGGCTCACTACAAGCTGCTGTTGAAGTTCGTCAAACGGGAGGGCCACTCCAGGGTGCCCGCGCGATTCGAGGAGGATGGATTCAGACTGGGGCGCTGGGTTCACGCGCAACGGCAGAATCGCGGCAAGCTGTCAAAAGATCGATGTGAAGCCTTGGAACGGTTGGTGGATTGGAACTGGACCGGACAGGACGCGAAGTGGAATCGCGGATTTCGATTGCTGCTCCAGTACGCCAAACGGGAGGGGCACGCCCTCGTTCCCAAACCCCATATGGAGGAGGGGTTCGCGTTGGGCGTATGGGTGATGCATCAACGTGCGGGATACCGGAAGGAGCGACTCGCCGAGGAGCGCATCTCCAAGCTCGAGTCGGTTGACGGGTGGGCCTGGTATCCCCGGGAGGCCACCCAGAGCGCCGCCTATTCCAGCTCTTCGGAGAGGCTGCCCCGCAGCATGGCCAACGCGAGCATCGATGAGCTTACCGAAGAGACATGGAAGATACTCTTCGGCCTTGGCTCGGTGACACAGGACAAGGCCTTGGATCTGGTGGCGTCCGGCCTCTTCGACAAAGGACTCATCCGGTCACGGACCACCAAGGCGGGAACCCGAACCGGGGAGCTCCTTCAGGAGATTTTACAGACTGCGATGGCGTATGGTTATCTCGATGCCCCCGAGGGGGGGTATCTTCGAGCCATCTTGAACAACCCGGAAGACTATGAAGCCGAAGACTGGCGGATGTGCCTGTTCAACTCCATCGAAGATGAATCCCTCGAGCACGAGGAGGCCATTGCCAAGGCGGCCCGGTGGGCCAAAGACAACCTGGGGTTGGAGTACACGAGGCTTCAGAAGAACGGTATGGTGTGGAAGGGGCTCGAGAGGGCGATCGAAACCGCTATCCGCGCCAAAGAGATCAAGCAGACGGTATTCTACGGTGTCATAAAAATACAGAGCCTGATCTGACGTCTCAATATCGCCTAACCGAAAAGCTTCCTGAAGAGCCCGCTGACCGGCCCCTCCCATCGCCGGATGAGGATGACCGACTTGGGGGAATACTTGGCGGCCTTGGCCGGGATGTCACCCACCAGGATCTGCTTGAACGGCTTGGGTTTGGCGGCGCCGATGACCATGAGGTCGTAGCCCTTGCTGGCCTTGGCGAGCCCCGCGGCCACCGAGTTGGCGCGGATGACCTTTCGGCCGATCCCTCCTTCCAGATCCAGGGTGTCGAGGGATTGTGCGATCCTGGACAGCGCCTCTTTCTCGCCGGCGTCATCGGCGTCCCTGGGGATGACGATGCAGGCGTCCCGGGAGGCGCTGTACAGCTTGGCGAAGCCCTTGGTGAAGTCCGCGCCCAGCGTGGCGTTGGGACCGCCGGCCGTGGCGAGGAGGATCTTCTTGGTGGGGCCCGGCACCACCTTGACCAACGCCAGATCGCACGGGCAGTGGCGGATCATGTGATCCGTCAGCTCGCCGAAGATGCGATCCCGTTTCCGGGTGAACCCCTTCCAACCCATGACGAGCAGGTCGGCCCGCTGGCCCTGTACCGAGCCGTCGATGGCGTCCTCCAGCTGATGGGCGACGCGTAGGTCCGTGGTGAGGGGGACCTCGAGCGCCTTGGCCCGATCCGCGGCGGCCCGAAGCAGGGGTTTCCGGTGGTGGGCGATCTTCAGGCCCTCGTGAATGGGCAGCTGCTCCGGGACCAGGGCCACGGTGAGGGCCACGATCTCGCCGTCCTTCTGTCGGGCCAGGGCCGACGCGATGTCGATGAGGGGATTCACAGTGTCGGGGTTGGCCAACGTCACCAGGATGCGGAATCGCTCCTTGACTGCGGCGGTGGGCGGCTTCTCCAGCGCGAGCACCTGCGGGCCGAGGGCCTTGCGCTTCCTCTCGAACACGGCGAAGTAGAGCAGGAGGCCGACGAGGGTCCAGCCGATCACCACGAACCAAGGGCGGGGATCGAAGACGTATTGATAGACTGCGAGGGCGAGGTTGATGGTGAACCCCAGGAGGGGGAGCACCGGGTAGAGGGGGATCCTGAAGGGCCGCACCAGATCGGGCTGCTTCCGGCGGAGCGCGACGAGCGCGAGGTTGACCAGGGCGAACACGAGGAGGAACATGACGCTCGCGGCCGAGCCGAGGGCGTCCACGGGCAGGAGCACGGCCACCACCAAAAAGATGGCTCCGGTCACCAGGATGGCGACGTGGGGGGTCCGCCGTTTCCGGTGGATGGCGGAGAGCCGCTCCGGCAGCCACCGGTCTCTCGCCATGGAGAAGGCCACCCTGGAGGAAGCGAGCACGGTGGCATTCAAGGCGCTCACCGTGGAGAGCACCCCGCCGAAGACGATGAGGAAGACCCCGACCCCCGGCATCATCTGGGCGGCGGCCTTGACGATGGCGATCTCCTGGTACTTGCCGAGGAACTCCCATGACGGCATGCCCTCCACGTGGACCGCGCCGAGGGAGACCACGAGGACGCACATGTAGATGAAGACCGTCACCCCTAGGGAGACGAAGGTCGCGCGGGGGATGTTCCGCTCGGGCTGCTTGATCTCCTCGGCCACCGTGGCGATGAGGTCGTACCCCTCGAAGGCGATGAAGGTGAGCCCCATGGCGATGAAAACGCCGCTCAGTCCCTTGGGCAGGAACGGGGTGAACTCCGACCGGGCCGCAGGGACGTCATCGAAGATCGCCTCGATGCCGAAGACGATGAACATGGCCAGCACGGCGATCTTGGCCATGACGATGATGTTCTCGGTCTTGCCGGTCACGCCGGCGCCGCGGACGTTGAGCAGGGTGAAGGAGATGCCCACGAGGAAGATCATGGCCACCTGGGCGGCGTGCTCCCCGGCGATGGAGACGATGAGGTGGTGGGTCCCGGGGCAGTACCGCGCCAGGAACTCGAGGAAGAACGATCCGAACCCCGAGGCATAAAGGGAGCAGGCCACCGTGTAGGCGAACCAGAGCCAGCACCCCGCGGTGAAGCCGATGATGTCGGGGAACGCGTTCTTTACATACGCATAACCGCCGCCGGCCTCGGGGATGGCCGCGGCGAGCTCGGCGTAGGCCATGGCGGTGATGAGGGTGACCGCGCCGTTGAGCGCGAAGGCGAGGAGGGATGCGGGCCCCGCCTCGCCGCAGGCGATCCCCGTCAGGACGAAGATGCCGGCGCCGATCATCGCCCCTACACCGATCATGGTGGCGTCGAAGAATCCCAGTGACTTGGAAAAGGTGACCCCGGTGTCGGGCTCGCCCCGTCGTGACGGTTCCTTTGACATCAGGGATACGATAGCACAGGAATCCCTCGGGGACTATTGGCGCCTTGCCGTATGGGTGAACGGATCGTAGAGCGCGAACTCCGGGCCCTTGGCGAGCTCGCCGAGCCCGAGGATCACTTTGAGGGTCTCTATCGCGAGGAGCACGGAGGAGAACCACACCATCGGCGCGAAGGACGGGATGGCTCCTTTTTTCAGGCGATCCTCGATGTCCGGTTGATAGTGCGCATCGATTCCGTCGATGCGTTTGAAGTCGCCCAGTATTTTCAGCCCGAGGCGGCGGAGCTCCTCATCGGTGATGTCGGACATGGGGCGGCCCTCGGTGGGGAGCCCGTAGGCGGCCTCGAGGGTCGGGGTCTCCCGGGTGAGGACGCGGACGTTTCCATAGGGCAGGGCCCACGATTCCACCACCGGGATGTCCAGCTCCCGCGCCCGGCGGGCGGCGATGATGCAGGGCTTGAGCTCATCGATGGCGAACGCGGCGGCGTCCGCACCCGACAGGATGTCATCGATGGTGTCCTCCCCCAGCCGCTCGAATTTCGCCACCTCGATCTCGGGGTTGATGTCCCGGGCGAACCGCTCCGAGACGTCGGTTTTCCTTTGACCCAGGGTGGTGTGGAACGCGAACACCTGACGGTTGAGGTTGGAGGCGTCGAACACGTCCTTGTCGACGATGGTGAAACGCCCGACGCCGCTGCGAACCAGCACCTCGAAACAAGGGCCGCCGATGCCGCCCAGACCGAGGAGAGCGACCCTTGCGGTGCGGAGCCGCTCCTGCTGGGCCTCGTCGAGCACGCCGAGGTTCCGGCCGATGTGGTTGAAGTATGATGTTGACCATGAAGTTGATGTCATGGTGCGAGTATACCGTCAATCCGGAGGAAACGGAAAATACAGGACTTCGGAACGGAGCGGACTCGCATGGCAGCGCATCATCTGCGCCCGTGACTGGCGCACTGCCCCGAGTTTTCTCCGTGCGCGGGAATGCGACATTGAGGTATACTCTTCCTGTTCGTCGGAGTCCTACTAAATGCACCGCTCGGCACCTTTCCGGAGGAGGAGAGGATATGAATACTCTTCTAATGCTGTATTCCATTGCGGCGTTATCTTATGGGGTTGGGGCGGTTCTCTTCCCAGGGATTCTCATCCCCCTTCTATGGAACGACCCGCCCGGGCCGGAGGCGCACATCCTTCTACAAGGGTGGGGAGCGGGCCTTCTGGGCTTCGGGACCATGGCGTGGCTCGCCATAAAACGGGATGGGGCTGCCCAGCGCACGATAGTCACCGGGATCCTCATCTATTTTACCGGCGCGATGATCACCTGGGCGATCGACTCGATGGGGCGTGGTTGGACGGTCTTCGGCGTCATTTCATTCGCGACCTATCTCATCTTCGCCGTGCCGTTTGTCTACCTTGCATTCATCCGCCGGTAGCGTCTCCAGCCGGTCCCGAGATCGGGCACCGACGGCTTCGAATCTCAGACAAAGAACATCATGGCCGACTACTACGATCCGGACTCTCGGATCTGGTATGACACGGCGATGGTCCCCTACCTGAGCTTCCCCACCGCGACCGGGCCGGAGCAGTGCAATTACATCTCCTACGACGATCCCGAATCCATCCGGCTGAAGGGCGACTACGTTCACGAGACGCGTCTCGGGGGCGCCATCCCGTGGACCATCAACCAGGGCGTCCACGACAGCGGCAACCCGCTCCTCATCGCCGCCGGGGAGGCCATCCTCGGCGCCAATCGAAAAGTAAAAAGAATTTACGGTTTGTAATCCCCGTTTGGTTGAGACAGGGGTTGGATGGCGGGGTATTTGTTTGTAATGCCCTGAGATTAAAATCAAATGTTTCGAGTCAGGGCTTCCGGTCCGCGCCTTGCTCTCTGAATTGATGAAGCCCCAGCCGAGAGGAGATCAGATATGAGCATCGTCCCCCAAAGAGCCGTCCTGTGGATCGTTTTCGCGATCCTCGTCGCCTCGATTTCATCCGTTGTCCGAGCGGATCCGTCCCCCCTCGCCGATCCCGGTGTCAAGAAGCTCGAAGCGGAGATGGCCCGGCAGCTCGAGGGCGCCCGAGGGCTGTCCTACAAGGCGCTGAAGAGACGCCATGCGCAACACCCTCTGGATCGGGTCGGCTTCGATGCCCGTCAGGCGGAGTACTACAAAGAGTTCGTCGAGGCCTTCGGGTTGAACCGGCGCGCCGAGGGCACCCTCTCGGAGCTGGGGTTCGTCGTGGTGCCGTCCCCCGGGATCACGGAGTGGACCTGGGGCCCGGAGGGCGAAGAAAAGGAGACCCTCCTCCCGGTGGGCGCCGCGGACGTGCTCTACCGGGTCTTTGCCGCGGATCTCCCGGTGTTCATCTCCGCGGACGCCATCCTCCACGCGTGGCACCGCACCTTCGAGGATCTCATGATGGACTTGGAGCAGGAGGTCCACTACGCGGACATGAAGGAGATCCTGGACGCCGCCATCGCCGGGCTGACCCCGGACACGGAGGCCGGGCGGGACGCCCTCTTCTACCTCTCGGTGGCCCGGACGCTGTTGGATATCGATATCAAAGAGCTGACCGAGGCGGAGCG
>JBNLED010000178.1:0-18294 GCA_050304755.1 Polyangia bacterium
AACCGCTGCATCCCGCCCGTCGGCGTTGCTCGTCGGTCAAATACCCCCAGTATTCTCCACTCCTCGCGCCTTGCCGGACGGGCGCAGCGATTGCCAGCTTGGAAACTTTATTTTGACCAGAGACCTAAGGCCTGATCGAAACCACCAGAAAACTGGAGAATGACCTGGGCCCGGATCAGTTCTCGCTGTTCGGGAGGGGGGCGGAGAAGGCGGTGAGGATGTCGACGCCCTCCTCGGTGACCGCGATGGTGTGCTCGAACTGGGCGGAGGGCTTGCCGTCGTTGGTGACGGCGGTCCAGCCGTCCGAGAGGGTGTGGAGGCGCCAGTCCCCCAGGTTGATCATGGGCTCGATGGTGAAGACCATGCCCTTCTTGAGCCGCCGGTCCCGTCCCCGCTGCCCGAAGTGGGGGACCTGGGGGGCCTCGTGGAACTTCTCGCCGATGCCGTGCCCCACGAAGTCCCGGACCACGGAGCACCCGTTGGACTCCGCGTAGGTCTGGATGGCCGCGCCGATATCGCCGAGGCGGGCGCCGGGCTTCACCTCCGCGATGCCGAGATCGAGGCACTTCTTGGCCACCTGGACCAGCTGACGCACCTCGTCGGCGGGCTCCCCCATATAGAAGGTCGCGGAGACATCGCCGTGCCAGCCGTCCAGAATCGAGGTGATGTCCACGTTGATGATATCCCCCTCCTTCAGCTTCCGCTTTCCGGGAATCCCGTGACACACCACCTCGTTGATCGAAGTGCAAACGCTCTTCGGAAACCCCCGGTAGTTGAGGGGGGCCGGGGTGGCGCCTCGTTTGACGGTGTATTCGTGAACGAACGCGTTGATGTCATCGGTGGTCATGCCGATCCGGAGGATCTTCGCGGCCTCTTCGAGGGTCTCGGCGGCGAGACGGCAGGCCGGCCTCATGGCCTCGATCTGAGCGGGGGTTTTTATAATGATGTTGGGCATTTTATCTCTCAATTGGCTACGATGTTGACCAGCTTGTTCGGCACGACGATCACCTTGCGAATGGTCTTCCCTTCGATGTGACGCTTCACGTTCTCGTTCTCCAGGGCGACCTTCTCCATCTCCTCCCGGACGATCCCCGCCGGCACGTCGATGGTGCCCCGGAGCTTGCCCATCACCTGCACGGCGATGGTGAGGAGCTCCTCCTTGGCCGCCGCCTCGTCCCATTCGGGCCAGGGGGCCATGGCCACCAGCCCTTCCCCGCCGATCCCCTCCCAGAGCTCCTCGGCCGCGTGGGGGGCGAAGAGGGAGAGCAGGTTGACGAGGGCGAACACGGTATCCCGCTGCACTGACCGGTCGGGGTCGGAGGCGGCCTTGAACTTGGAGAGCACGTTGACGAGCTCCATGCACTTGGCGATGGCGGTGTTGAAATGAAACCTCTCGGATACATCCTCTGTCACCCCGGCCACAGTCTGGTGGTGGGCTCTTCTGAGCGCTGTCGCCCCGTCGCCCAGGTCGCTGCCGTCTCCCGCGTACGGCGCCGCGGAGGTGATGGCCTCCTTCCGGGTCCAGATGATCCGCCAGACCCGGTTCAGGAACCGGTTGACCCCCTCCACCCCCTCGTTCTTCCAGACCAGGTCGTACTCCGGGGGCGAGGCGAAGAGCACGAACATCCTCGCGGAGTCGACCCCGTAGGTGGCAATGATCTCGTCGGTATCGATGACGTTCCGCTTGGACTTGGACATCTTCTCCACCCGTCCCACGGTGACGGGCTTGCTGTTGACCTTGCTCTTTCCGTCCGCCACATCCTCCGGGTAGTGCCATTCGGGCTGCCCCTTGTCATCCAGGGTATACAACGTCTCCTTACAGACCATGCCCTGGGTGAGGAGCCGGGAGTAGGGCTCTTTCGGCAGGCTCTCGGGGAGGAAGCCGAGGTCCCGGAGAAGCATGCTGTAGAACCGGGCATAGGCCAGATGCCCCACGGCGTGCTCGATACCGCCGACATACTGATCGACCGGCATCCAGGTGGAGACCTCCGCCTCATCCACCAACCCTTTTTCGTATCGGGGAGAGGTGTATCTGAGGTGATACCAGGAGGACTCCATAAATGTATCAAATGTATCGGTCTCCCGCCTGGCTGCCCCCCCGCACTTCGGACAGGTCGTGTTGACGAATGACTCGCATCGGGCCAGGGGCGATCCCCCCTCGGCCTGGAACACCACATCCTCGGGGAGGCGAACCGGCAGCTGGTCGTCCGGCACCGGCACCGCGTCGCAGTTGTCGCAGTAGATGACCGGGATGGGCGCTCCCCAGTACCGCTGTCGGGAGACGCACCAGTCGCGGAGCCGGTAGCTGATCGTCTTCCCCCCCAACCCCTTGTCTGCGAGGAAGTCGGAAATCTTCTCGATGGCCTCCCGATTGGGGAGTCCGTCGAACTGAGCCGAGGCGACCTGGATTCCATCATCCACGTAGGCGGCTTCCATGGTGGTGGGATCGAGGGTGCCCTCCATGGGCCGGATGACCACCTTGATGGGCAGATCGTATTTTCGGGCAAACTCGAAGTCCCGCTGATCGTGGGCCGGCACCGCCATCACCGCGCCGGTGCCGTAGTCCATGAGCACGAAGTTGGCGATGTAGATGGGCACCTTGTCGCCGTTCACCGGGTTGACGCAATAGGCCCCGGTGAAGACCCCCTCCTTCTCCGTGTCGTCCGACCCCCGCTTGAACTTGTCCTCGGCCTGCACCTTCCGGACGAACTCGGCCACCGCCTGCTCCCGATCGGTGCCCGCGGCCAGCTTGAGGGCCAGGGGGTGCTCCGGGGCCAGGCTCATGAAGGTGACCCCCCACAGGGTGTCGGGGCGGGTGGTGAAGATGGGCAGCGCGTCCTCCCCCTCGACGGCGTTCTCCAGCCGGAAGATCACCTCGGCGCCGTAGCTCTTGCCGATGCGGGCCCGCTGCTCCAGGAGCACCCGGTCCGGCCACGCCCCCTCGAGGGACTCGATCCCCTCGAGCAGCGCGTCCGCGTAAGCCGTGGTCTTGAAGAACCACTGGGTCAGCTCCTTCTGCACCACCGGTAGGCCGTAGCGGTAGTCCTTTCCGTCGATGACCTGCTCGTTGGCCAGCACCGTCTGCATCTTCTCGGACCAGTTGACGAGGGCCTGCTTGCGGTAGACCAGCCCCTTCTCGAGGGCGCGGGTGAAGACCATCTGCTCGAACTTGTAGTAGTCCGGGTGGCAGGTGGCGATCTCCCGATCCCAGTCGTAGCTGAGCCCCAGGGACTGGAGCTGGGCCCGCATGTCGTCGATGTTCTTGTAGGTCCACTCGGCCGGGTGGATGCCCCGCTCGATGGCCGCGTTCTCCGCCGGCAGCCCGAAGGCGTCCCACCCCATGGGGTGCAGCACCTTGAACCCCTGCTTCCACTTGAACCGGGCGATCACGTCGCCGATGGAGTAGTTGCGCACGTGCCCCATGTGGATGCGCCCCGAGGGATAGGGGAACATCTCCAGCATGTAGAACTTCTCCTTCGGGTCGTCCTTGTCGGCGCGGAAGGTCTTCTGCTCATTCCAGATCCGCCGCCATCTGGCTTCCACTTCGGCGGGGGTGTAGGTCTCTTTCATCGTCTCTCCTCAATGGTCGAAGCAACGCTCTAATGTACGCATATACGCTGTATTGTCGATATCTGTAAACCTCTGGTCGTTGAAAGGGCACCCACGAGATGAATCATCGGAGATAGGCAGAAATCGAATTTGTTATTGACCCTGTGGGTTTTTTACACTAATGAGATTTGCGCTCTTCTTCGAGCCGCGGCAGGGTAGCTCAGCTGGTTAGAGCGGTGGATTCATAACCCACAGGTCGGGAGTTCAAGTCTCCCCCCCGCCACCACAATCCAATCCGTTGAGAGGGCGGCCCAAAGCCGCTCTTTTCGTTTCCGGAGGTCTCCATGAGCAAAACGGTCTACTACACCACGCCGATTTATTACGTGAACGCCGAACCCCACATCGGGCACCTCTACACCACCGTGCTCGCCGACGCGCTAAAGCGGTTCCACACGCTGATGGGGGACGACGTATATTTTTTGACCGGCACGGACGAGCACGGCGAGAAGCTCGCCCAGGTGGCGGAGCAGCAGGGGGTGGCGGTGGAGGAGCTCACCGCCAAGGTCACCGAGACCTTCCGGGCCACCTGGAAGGCGATCGGGATCGCCAACGACGACTTCATCCACACCACCGAGCCCCGGCACAAGACCTTCGTCCAGGAGGTGCTCCAGAAGGTGTACGACAAGGGGGACATCTACTTCGACGAGTACACGGGTCTCTATTGCGTGGGGTGCGAGCGGTACCTCACCGAGACCGAGCTCGAGGACGGGGTCTGCCCGGACCACAAGGTCGCCCCGAAGCCGGTGAAGGAGGCCAACTACTTCTTCAAGATGAGCCGGTACCAGGCACAGCTCATCGATTTCATCGAGAAACATCCGGGCTGGATCCAACCGGAGCGGTTCCGGAACGAGGTGCTCTCCTTTCTGAAGCAGCCCCTCGAGGATCTCTGCATCTCCCGGCCCAAGACGCGGCTCACCTGGGGCATCGAGCTCCCCTTTGACGACAAGTTCGTCACCTATGTGTGGTTCGACGCGCTGCTCAACTACATCACCGGTCTCAAGCGGACCAGCGATGGCGAGGATATCTTCGACCGCTACTGGCCCGGCTGCAACCACATCATCGCCAAGGATATCCTCAAGACTCACGCCGTCTACTGGCCCACCATGCTCCTCTCGGCGGGGCTCCACGGGACCAAGCCCCTCTTCAATCACATCGACGTCCACGGCTACTGGCTGTCGGGAGAGTCCAAGATGTCGAAGAGCCTGGGGAACGTGGTGCGCCCCCTCACCTTCGATCAGCAGTTCGGCATCGAGAACCTGCGCTACTTCTTCTTCCGGGAGATGAAGTTCGGTCAGGACGCGAGCTTCACCTACGAGCTCTTCGTCGAGCGGTACAACGCGGACCTCGCCAACGGCCTCGGCAACCTGCTCTCCCGGGTATCGTCCATCATCAAGCGCAACCTGGACGGCGAGATCCCCGAGACCCCCTTCGATGCGTCCATCGCCGCCGAGGCCGCCCGGGTGACCGAGGCCTACCCCGGTCACTTCGAGCAGCGGGCGTTCCACCGAGCTGTCGAGGAGATCCGCGGCCTGCTGGCCGCCGCGGACAAATACATCAACGACAAGGAGCCGTGGCGCCTCGCCAAGCAGGAGGGCAAGGAGGCCGAGCTGAAAGAAGTGCTCTATACCGGCCTCGAGGTGGTCCGGGTCGCCGCGGTGCTGCTCTCCCCCGTCATGCCCGAGACGTGTCGCGAGATCCTCGCCTACCTCGGGGAGTCCCGGCCCCTCGACGGCACCGTTCCCTATGCGGGGCTCACCCGCTTTGGCGGTCTGAAGGCGGGATACGTGCTCGGTGACGTGCCCCGGGCCTTCCCCCGCATCGACGAGAAGAAGCTGAAGGCGGTGCTCGCGGAGACCGAGGCGGCCGCCCAGGCGGCGGCGCAGAAAACGGCTGGGCGAGACGATCTCGAGCCCATCGGCGAGGAGATCACCATCGACGACTTCGCCAAGGTCGATCTGAGGGTGGGGGTCGTCAAGGAGGCGGGCCTGGTCGAGGGGGCCAAGAAGCTCATCCGCCTGATGATGGACGTGGGGGAGGAGAGGCCGCGGCAGGTCTTCGCCGGCCTCCGCGCCGCCTACCCCGAGCCCGAGAAGCTCATCGGAAAGAGGCTCATCGTGGTGTGCAACCTCAAGCCCCGCAAGATGAAGTTCGGACTCTCCGAGGGGATGGTCCTGGCGGGCGGCGGCGGCACGGACCGGCTCGAGGCGGCGGCGTTCGACGGCGATGTATTGGCCGGGGACCGGGTGAGCTAGGTCCCTCCTGAGGGAAATTCAAAAAAGACCCGAATTCAATCATTTAGGACCCGAATCGGTTTTGGATTGCCGTTGTTACGGTCAAGGTATCCTTCATAGCTGGCATGTTTAACCCGGGTATTTAATCTTTTAATTGCTATTTATACCCGGGTATTTTATAGACAAGTTAGACCGAGGAGGTACCATGGAAAGTGAACGAACAATGACCGCGTTTCTCCGGAATAACATTATCGGCAGCGGCCCGGTGACGGAGATGCTGCGGGCGGTGAAGGCGGCGGTGGGGGATGACGCGGATTCGGGGAACGTGCCCGAAGGCCCCCTGCTCATTTTCGACGATCGGACCGGCACCCAGGTGGACTTCGACCTCCGGGGCACCGAGGCCGACGTGTTGACGGCGCTGAAGGTCCACCCCTTCTTCGTCTCCCCATCGAAGACGCGGGCCAAGGGGGCGGTGGGCCGGCCGAAGCTCGGAGTGAAGGCCCGGGAGGTGACCCTGCTCCCCCGCCATTGGGAATGGCTCGGACATCAGCCCGGCGGCGCCTCCCCAACCCTTCGGCGGCTGGTGGATCGGGCGATGACCGCCCCGTCTCCGGAGGACCGCGCCAGAGCCGCCAGGGAGGCGGCGGGCAAGGTGATGTGGTGTCTGGCCGGCGATCTGCCGGGGTTCGAAGAGGCGTCGCGGGCCCTTTACAAGGGGGACATCCCGGGATTCGCGTCGCAGCTCGCCGACTGGCCCGCGGATATCCGGGACTACCTGGTGCGGTTGGCCGGGGGAATGTGACGAACCTCGCCCAAATTGATCAAAGGGGGAATCCCCTTGCGGACTCCCGCGGTCATGTGAAAAAATGATTTCGGCCGGAAACCGGGGAGGGTGATGACAGCCCCGGGGATATGATCCTGAAAAGTGACCGCAAGAAACGAGAGAGAGTGGTGTCACTGACACGCTTCGAGCAGGAAGGAGGCCGTCTGATGGGCCGGTTCCGGAGAATCATGAGCTGCTCTTTGGCAACGCTCGTAACCCTCTGTGCTTTCGTCGGTGATGGCCATGCGGGACCTGACGGCGCGGTCGACCCCAAAGACCCGCCGCCCGGCGCGACCTGGGTCGTGTCGAACGGCTTCGCCATGGACTTCGTCTATTTGTACGATGAGATGTTCGCGTTCGATCTCTATGATTATCTCAATGAGCATGCCCCCCATCTCCTGCCCCATGCCGAAACCGTCTCCCACTTCGCGGGCAGGGAGGGGGTGAGCCCCCGGCTGCTCATCGCCATCATCGAGCAGCAGTCGAAGGCGCTCAGCGAGCCGGGCGACACGACGCGCCCCTTCGGTGATCTGTCGGAGGAGACCGGCTTCATTGAGCAGACCCGCGATGTGACGGGCAGGATCTCCGCGGCGCGGTATCCCGATGACCCGGACGGCCCCGCCGAAGTCGGCCCCCAGGAGGCGCTGGCCGCCGTCCTTGACGGGGAGGACCTCGATGAGCTCGGGAGGATCTATCGGCGCCTCTTTCCCGGCGTCGTCAGCCCCCTCCGGGTTCACGGGGTGAGGATGTTTGCCGATCTGGTCGATATCGGCATCCAGTTTCCGTTTCCCGTCGGCGATAGCTGGAGCTTCGGAGGCACCCACACCAACTCGGGGGAGGGGGACTACCCGATGGGATCGCTGGACTTCTCCCTCTGGGGGCAGTGGGGTGAGGAGAGCCCCGAATATGTCGTCGCGTCATCGAGCGGCGCGGTGAAGATCCATTCGAGCTGTTTCATCGAGGTGGTGAAGGACGATACGTGGTCGACCACTTACTACCATATGGATTATTTGATGTTCGAGGACGGCGACAGCGTGGAGCGCAACGAGCCCATCGGGAAATACGCTGACAACGAGGCGCAGGCGTTGTGCGATGGCGGCTATTCCTCGGGGCCCCATGTCCACTGGACCCTGAAGCAGAACGGCCAGGAGTTCCACCTGCTCGACGTGGTGATATCGGGGTGGACGGTCCACCCGGGCAACGACAGCTACGACTCCGAGTGCGACCGGATGTACATGGCGCGGGATGATGAGATCCATTGTCCGTACCGGGTGATCCTCAATGAAGGGGTACCCGAGGTCGTGGAAGATACGGACACCGGCGAAACGGACAGTGGTTCGAGCGGCGACGGGGACACGGACGCGGATACGGATGCGGATTCAGACGTGGACACGGATGTGGACACGGATGTGGACACAGATGCGGATACGGACGCTGACACGGACGCGGATGCGGATGCGGACACGGACACGGACGCGGATGCGGACACAGACGCGGACGCGGATGCGGATGCGGACACGGACACAGACGCGGACGCGGATGCGGATGCGGACACGGACACGGATACGGACACGGACGCGGATTCGGATACGGACACAGACGCGGACGCGGATACGGACACGGACGCGGACGCGGATGCGGATACGGACACAGACGCGGACGCGGATACGGACACGGACGCGGACGCGGATGCGGATACGGACACAGACAGTGATGTGGATGGGGACACCGATGACCGGGATACCGACTCGGCTTCAACCACATCCGCCGCCAGGGGCGATTCCTGCTCTTGTCGCCACGTGGGAGGCAGATCCCCTACAAGTCTTCTAAGACTCCTGTTTCTTATCTTCGACCTTTGACATTCCTCACCGTAGCGCTGTGATGGCGGAGGGTCAGTGAAACGCGACCGCTCGCGTTTTCACTGGCCGATGACGGTTTTTACCATATGATATCACTAGTGCTATGGGGGATGCTGTAAAAACTCGCATATCCAGCATATTTACAATCGGCGACAGCATATGAACCAGAATGGCCGGCTATATCGTTGGTTGCTCACGCCGCTCGAGAGGGCCGCTCGCCGGGCGACCCGGCAACAGAGCCTGGAGCACCTGTTCCACACCCAGATTCAGATTTTTTTCTTCGTTGTATACAGCGTCTTCGCCCTGGTGTGGAGCTTCATCGAGATCTACCTCGGCAGCCTGTTCGTCGCCCTCGTCTTCATCGGATGTCAGAGCCTGCTCACCGGGAGCTTCGTCATCGCCTGGCGGTGGCGGCGGCTCGCGGTGTTCACCCACTTTCTCGTATTCAACATCCTCGTCGTCGTGGCGGTGGCGAGCTACTACACCGGCGGCCTCCGGGACGCCAACGTCACCAGCTTCATCTTCGTCATGGTGGCCGCGCCCTGCGCCCTCGGCCGACGCGGGCTCATCTGGACCGGCGCCACCCTGCTCACGGCCCTCGGTTTCCAGAGCGCCCACTTCGCCGGCTACGCGTTTCCGAACCAGGTCCCGCCGGACAAGCTGCTGATGGATACCTTCTTCACATGGTCCTCGGCCGCCCTCGGCGTCTTCTTCGTGCTGTTGAGCTACGAATGGGTCCGGGTCTCCACCTGGAACGCCTTGAAGCAGTCGGAGAGCGCGCTCAGGAAGAAGGAGGCAGCGCTCCTCAGATCGCAGAAGCTGGAGACCGTCGGACGGCTGGCCGGGGGGATCGCCCACGATTTCAACAATCTCCTCAATATCGTCATGGGGTACGCCACGGTGGTTCAAAAGGAGACCGACCGGAACCCGGTGCTCTCGGAGGACGTGAACGCCATCATCGACGCCGCACGACGGGGGGCCAAGCTCACCGAGCAGCTCCTGACGTTCAGCAAGCGCCAGGCGCTGAAGGCCCGCCCCGTGGATCTCAACCTCATCGTCACCGACACCTGTAAAATGATGCGTCGCCTCTTCGGTGAGCGCATCACCATCGAGACCGACCTGTTTTCGTCGCTCCACATCAGCCTGCTGGACGTGGGACAGATGGAGCAGGTCATCATGAACCTCGCGGTCAACGCGAAGCAGGCCATGCCCGAGGGGGGCACCCTCCGAATCAAGACGCTGAACGGTTTCGGCGTGATCGACGCGGACGAGAGCACCGCCCCGGTGGGGGCGGTGATCCTGAGGATCACCGACACCGGTGTCGGCATCCCCGAGGAGTTGGTCGAGACGATCTTCGATCCGTTTTTCACCACCAAGGAGACCGGATCGGGCCTCGGGCTGTCGGTGGTGGCCGGTGTGGTGGCCCAGCACAACGGTAGAATCGAGGTGGAGAGCCGTCCCGGGCGGGGGACGACCTTCACCGTGATCCTGCCCGCGGTTGACAAGGCGGTCTTGAAGCGGGACTCGGTGGATGACTTCGAAGGATCCCTGCAGGGACAGGGGGAACACGTGCTCGTGGTGGAGGACGAGCCATACATCAGAAAGCTGGTGGAGAAGCAGCTGAAAGAGCACGGCTACGAGGTACAGGCCGTCGAGGACGGGGAGCGGGCCCTGAAGGTCCTGGCGGAGGAAGCGACGGTGGGCCTCCTCTTCTCGGACATCATACTGCCGGGCATCTCAGGGGTCGAGCTCGCCGTCGAGGCCAAGAAGCAGCGCCCCGGCCTCCAGGTCCTGCTCACCAGCGGCCACGCCGACGCCCACGCCGGCGACCTCAAGGACGACAAGGGAAACGAGATCCCCCTCCTCCGAAAGCCCTACGAGCCGGAGGTCCTCCTCAGGCGGCTGCGGGAGATTCTGACCGACTCGCTGTAAACCGATTCGCAGATTCGTAGTTTTACGTTTAACAGCGAAATGGAAACCATTTTCCCTTTTTTTATTTTTGATTCTTGATTGGGATCAGAAGCCGTAGGTCAACGTGTACTCCCTGCAGGTCTCCTCCGAATCCGGCACGACCTCCAGCACGATCACGGCGCTGCGATCGGAACGGCCGCAGGTGTAGTCGAAGCTCACCTCGGTACCGCAACAGCCTATCATCTCCCCGTAGGCGTTCGATTCCGGTGTAGCGCCGGCGCCGCAGGTGACCGTCGCCGTCTGTTCCGGGCACTCCACGAAGGCGCAGACCGAGAAGCCGTCGGAGACGCCGACGGTCGGCGTGAGGGCGCAGGTGCACGTGTCTTCGACCGGGACGCGATAGAACACCTGCAGACACTGCAGGATGCCGGTCACCGTCAGCGCGCTGTCGCACTCGTCGATATCTCGTGAGGGGATCGCGCAGTCATCCCGGTATGCGAAGGACTCACTGCACCCGAGCCAGCACTCCCCGGGGTTCCCGCCGCACAGTCCCGTGGGGGTTCTGATGGGGCACGCCGTCGCGCAGCTGCCCCCGCAGTCCGTCCCCTCCTCATCCCCGTCGGTCACTCCGCTGTAGCAGTGGATGGGGCCCTCGGGCAACGGGGTCACCTCACATGAGGAATCCGGCCCGGTGTCCCCGCCGCCGGTGTCTTCTCCACCGCCGGTGCCTACAACCGGTGGCACTCCGGTATCTTCCGGCTTCTTTTTATCCAGATAAATCCGATCCTCGTCACAGCCACCGAATAGGAGCGCCGGCAGCACCCCGATGAGCACCCATCGGGCCTTGGCCAAGATCGCCGGCGCGATGATTCTATTGACGTCTTTGTAATTCCCCATTTCCCACCTTGCGAGCCTCGATAAAAGGGCGACAAGGCATCAATGGTATATGTTTTTCACACTTTTTTCGAACTTTTCGACGTCCATCCGCATTTTGTTTAGTGTTATAAAGAGACCCAATACCGGGAGTTTGGGATGTGGAAAAGGTAGTTCGGCTGCCACTGAGTTACGATGATCCTGAGAATCAACCCATATCACTAATGGATCAGGATGATGATACGCTGATGATGATGACGCGATCCGGGGAGAGGCGCGCCTTTGATATCCTGGTTCTTCGGTATCAGCGACTGGCCCTCGGGATCGCGAGAAAGTACTTGGGGGATCTGTTGCTGGCCGAGGACGTGGCCCAAAACAGCTTTCTCGATCTCTTTCGGTGCGCCCGGTCCTATCGACCCGAGGGAAAGCTCCGCGGATTCCTGACCAGAATCGTCATCAACAACTGCCGGATGGTCAGGCGCCGAGTGAAGAGCGAGGCGAACACCCATCAGGCGTTTGTGGAGCAAACGGCTGTCGATGCGCAAGAATCTCCTGAGGCGTATCACCTGGAACAGCGGCGGCTCCTCGACCAGGCGGTCTCGTCTCTGAGCCCGAAGCTTCGCGAGGTGGTGGTGCTCCGGTACGCGGCGGGCCTCTCCTACCAGGAGATCGCAGAGGCTCTGGGAATTCGGCTCGGAACGGTGAAGTCCAGACTTTTTGCGGCGATTGCGAAACTGGGCCGCCGCTTGGAGGCGTTGGAGAAATGAAACACCCTGAATTGACCTATACGCAGCTGAGCAGGTACGTCGCGGACGAGGTCACCGCCTCGCAAACGGAAACCCTGGACGCGGTGCTGGCGGAATCAAAGGAGAGTCGCCGGCGGCTGGTTCGCATACAGAGGGTGGTGGACCATCTCAGCGACACCGATGACGTCGCCGGTATCGATCTGCTCCCGGCGCTTCGTCGACGAATCGCCGCGGTGCCGTCAGAGACCGCGCCGGAGCATCGTTTTCCGCTGAACGGATTGCGCCTCGGCCTCGCCGCCGCCACCGTGGTGCTCCTTGCGCTGCCGGTCTTGTTTCTGGCGTCACGGAATGAAGAGACGAAAGCCCCGGCGGGCCTCCGCGCCAAATCGGCGACAAAGGGCGACGGCCGATCGCGCTGGATTGCCCTCAACGCGTTTCACCTTTCGAAGAACGAAGCCCCCGAACGGTTGAGCGGAACCCTTCATCCGGACGACGGCCTGTTGTTCTCCTACACCAACCTCGGTCCCGCGCCGTTCAGCCATCTCATGGTGTTCGCGATAGACGAGGCGGGGCAGGTCTACTGGTACTACCCGGCCTTCCTGGACGCGCGGGACAACCCCACGGGGATCCGGATCAAGAGCGGGGTGAGTCGCGAGGGGTTGCAAGAGGTCATCGCCCATCCATACAAGGAGGGAGAGCTGGTGCTCATCGGGCTCTTCTCGGATACGGCGTTGTCGGTTGCGGATATCGAAAACCGCGTGGAGATGGGCATCGCCGACGCCACCGGTTTCGAGAAGGCATTCGAAGGGGTCAGGGTAAAGTGGTTGAAAGTGACGGTCGCGAGATGAAACAGATGCTACTGTTCACGGGCGCGATAGTGCTCGTCTGGCCCCACACCGCCGCCGCTCGACCTCAGGACGCCGAGCAAGACCCTGTGGCCCGCTTCGCCATTGTCATGGGCAAGAACGAGCCGGAAGACGCGGGCCGGGCCACCCTGCGATACGCGGATGATGATGCGTTTCTGATGCACCAGCTGTTGGAAGAGGCGGGGGTCCGAAGCACCCTGCTGGTGACCCCTGACCCCGATACGCGGGCCCTCCATCGGCTCGACGAGACACCGCGCCCCACTCTGAAGCGGTTGCGCTCGGTGTTCAACCGTGTCTCGAAGGCGATAGCGGCGGCGCGCGAAAACGGCCGGAGAACAGAGCTCATCCTCTTCTACAGCGGCCACGGTGACGTGGCGGACGGGGAGGGGTTCGTGGTGCTGGAGGACGGCCGGTTGACCCGATCCGTGTTGATGGATGAAATCATCGCCCGATCCCCCGCGCAGACAAATCATGTCATCATAGATGCCTGCAAGTCGTACTACATGGTGTTCGATAAGGGCCCGGGGGGAGCGCGCCGCCCGTTTTTCGAGGCGTTCGATGTCTCGGCCTCCCGGAAGAATCTGGACCGCACGGGTTTCGTGCTCTCCGCGTCCTCTCATCATGACAGCCACGAGTGGGAGCGGTTTCAGGCGGGTATCTTCAGCTACGAGGTGCGCTCGGCCCTGAGAGGCGGCGCGGACGCGAACCAGGACGGGCGTATCACCTACGGGGAGCTGGGCGCGTTCGTCTCCACGGCCAACGCGGAGATTGTCAATCCCAAGCTCAGGCCGCAGTTTCTGGTGCGGCCGCCGGGTCGGGACTCCGACTACGCCAAGCCGCTGCTCGGGTGGGCCAGGCGAGAGGGCCGCCTCGAGGTGGACGCGAAATCATCGGGACACTACTACATCGAGACCCCCAGCGGTATCCGCATCGCGGATGTGCATCCGGCCGGCGAGCAAGCCCTGACGGTCTACCTGCCGGAGTCGCGGCCCCTGTTTGTGCGCACCGCGAACGAGACGGCGGAGGGGATCCTCGACAACGAGCGGACCATCGTCCTCTCGACCCTCGCCATGACCCCTGTCCATATCACCCGGAAAGGCGCCCTGAATCTCGCCTTCGAGTCGATCTTCAGTGCCCCGTTCGGCCGGGCGGAGGTGCGCGCGTATCAGGCCCGCGCGGAGAGCGCCGCCCGCGCGGAGGGCGCCGGGCAGCTCAGAATCCACGTGAAACGGGAGGGCGGCGCGGACCGGTGGCGAGGCGCGCTGCTCGGCGGAACCGTCGCCGCGTTCGTGGCCGGCGGGACGTTGAACCTCGTGGCGTTCACCCGTTTGAAAAAAGCCGAGGACGCCTCGCAGTCGAAGATCCCCTCGCTCAATCGAACCATCCATCGCCTCAACACCGCCACGCTGGTGTGCTACAGCGTCGCGGCTGCCGCGGGGGTGGCCTGGCTCACTTTGAAGCTGCTGAATATCCGAAAAAAGAGGCGACGTCTGGCCGTCTCCCCCGCCGTGGATCCCAGCGGACGGATGGTGGGCCTGTTTTATTGGCGAACCTTTTCGATGTGAGGCGCATTGATCTGATGATGACCTAAAACAACTCTAGGAGGTATGTGGATGCAAGGTTCAATTAAAAAGATAGGGCGGATAATGGTGCCTGGTGTGTTTGTCCTGACGGCTTGCGTGGATAGCATCCCGCTGGAGGAGGCCAAGTGCCCCTGCTTGGAGGAGGAGGGGTACGAATGCTGTGATGACGGCATATGCAGGAAGAGCTGTTCCGCCGATGAGGATGAAGTCCCCGGCGTCACCGATGGCGATGCCGATGGTGACACGGACGGCGATGCCGATGGTGATACGGACGGCGACACCGACGCGGATACGGACGCGGATACCGATGTGGCGCCCGAGACCGTCCCGCCTTGTGACCTCTTCGAAGCCGCAGGCTACCCGTGCGTGGCGGCGCACAGCTCGGTGAGGATTCTCCGCTCGAAGTACACCGGACCCCTCTACCAGCTCTGTGGAGGCGAGGCGCTACCCGGGCCGGATTCTTGCCAGGGGGAGGCCCTGGACATCAGGCCGTTGGAGGGGGGCTATGCCGACGCCGCCTCGCACGCCGAGTTCTGCGCAGGTCAGGAGGAGTGCACCATCACCAAGCTCTACGATCAGGCCGCGCACGCTTCCGGGCCGCCAAATGACCTCGAGCCCGCGCCTCCCGGCGGCGCCAAACCCACCCCCGGTAACCCGGTGATGGCCATGGATCTCCCGGTGACGATAAACGGCGGCCATGAGGCGTACGGCCTGCTCTTCAGACCGGGCATGGGCTATCGGGCCGGCTGCAACGGCTGCAACACCCCGGTGGGGACCGATATGGCAACGGGCGACGCGCCGCAGACTATGTATATGATCACCAGTGAGCACGACACTATCAATGGGTGCTGCTTCAACTACGGGAACGCCGAGACCACCTGCAACAATGACGGCAACGGCACCGCGGAGGCGGTCTACTTCGGAAACGGCGTCATCTGGGGCACGGGAGACGGGGAGGGGCCGTGGGTCATGGCGGACCTCGAAGACGGCCTCTATGCCGGCTGGGAGAACGGCCAGGATCAGGGGATCTCGACCAACACCCCCCTCCGGCACGACTTCGTGACGGCGATTCTCGTCGGCGACACCGCGGACAAGAACAACGGCAGGGGTCGGTTCGCGCTCTATGGCGGCGACGCCCAGGCCGGCGTCCTGGAGGAGATGTACGACGGAATCCGCCCTGAGAAACCCGGCTACGTCCCCATGCGGAAGCAGGGATCGCTCGTCCTCGGAATCGCCGGGGACAACAGCGACGGGGACGGCGGACGCTTCTACGAAGGCGCCATCGTGAACGCCCCGCTGAACCGGAGCACCCTCGAAGACCTCCAGGACGCCATCGTCGCCGCGGGATACGGGAGCTGACCGGTCCAAACCTGTCCATGTATTGACCTTCTAGGGTCTTCCACGGTAACTTCAGCGTTCCACCCGTTTTTGAAAAGAGGGGCACAACTCGTGTGACGGGATAAACCAGTTATAAGGAGATTCTCATGAAGCACGTTAATGCACTGGTCCCCATCGGTCTTGTTTTCCTGGCGGCCTCGGGCTGCACCCGAAGCGACGGAACTCCGAAAGGGGGACAGGATCCCGCCGATACCGGAACCCATGCGGGCGCGGATGCGGACACCGATGCGGACGCGGACACCGATGCGGACGCGGACACCGATGCGGACGCGGACACCGATACGGACGCGGACACCGATACGGACGCGGACACCGATACGGACGCGGACACCGATACGGACGCGGACACCGATACGGACGCGGATTCAGATGTGGATACGGACGCAGATGCAGACGTGGATACGGATACCGATGCGGACGCCGATAGCGATGTCGATAGCGATGTCGACACCGACGCCGATACCGACGCCGACGTGGACACTGACGCTGACGGTGACACCGACGCGGACACCGACACGGACGGTGACACCGACGCGGACACCGATGCCGACAGCGATACCGATGCAGATGCGGATTCGGAGATGGAGACGGACACCGGCCCTGGTTTCGAATGCCCTCCCGCCCCGACGGAGTTTCCCAATCCCATCATCAGATACGACGCCGAGGATCCGACCAACGGCCCCGGTGACTATATCTACACCGCGGACGCCGCGGCCATGGTGTGGAACAACACCGTCTACCTCTATACGGGTCATGACGAGCAACTCGAGGGGGAAAGCGGGTACCGCATGTTCGACTGGCGGCTCTACACGTCAACGGACATGATCCGCTGGGAAAACAAGGGCGCCGTCATTCGTTACGACGTGTTCCCTTGGGCCAACGGCGGAGACACCGGCAACGCCAACGCCGCCCACGCAGTGCATCGGGATGACGAGGACGGCACCCCGAAGTTCTACTTCTACGCGCCGGTGGAGGGGGGCCAGTCCGCGTGGGGCATCTCCATCGGCGTCGCCGTGGCCGACAGCCCGGAAGGTCCGTTCGAGGACCCCCGCGGCATTCCGCTCATCTACCTGAGCGATACGGACGGCCTGGGCGGCGCGACCCACGAATGGCGGAATCTCGACCCCGCCGTATTCGTGGACGATGACGGACGGGTCTACATGTACTGGGGCAACGGAGTGCTGTACTGGGTGGAGCTCGAGGAGGACATGATCCACATCAAGGGGGAGACCTACACGACAGATGATGACGGCATGATGGTGAGCCGGACCATCGACGACGGAACCGTTAACTACACCAACTCCATGACCAACTACACCGAGGCGCCGTGGCTCTCGAAGCGCGACGACCTCTACTACCTCTCGTACGCCTCCAATTTTCCGGAGACCACCTCCTACGCCACCGCCTCGTCGCCCCTCGGCCCGTGGGAATATCGCGGAGAGATAGTCGGCAACGTGCCCAACAGCGACACCGTCCACCAGTCGATCTTCGACTTCTGCGGGGCGAGCTACATCACCTACCACAACGGCGCGCTGCCCACCGGCGGCCCCTATCGACGATCCACATGCATCGACCGCCTGTACTACAACGACGACGGCACCATTCAAACCGTCGTTCAGACCGCCGCGAAGTAGAATGCGCCCCAGGGATATCGCAGGGTTGAAGAGAGCCGTCCGCCGTTCCGTCAGCTGGTCAGGGAAAACACCCTCGTCGAGAGCAAACCGCCCGTCGGCGAAGCGGCGAAGCGGGACGGCGTCCGAGCGCTATCGGGTAACGCCGCCAAGTCGTCCGGCGTTCGGACCGGGAATAATTTGTGTTCTCGCCGTGTTCGTCCTACAATGTAGGACACAGGAGTACACGGAGGACCCCATGACGACACTACAGAATACATTTGAACGCCGCCACAGGAGGAGCACCGATCCCCAGACCGCCCTCTTTCACCAGCTGTCGATCTCAGCGGAGCGGGCGCTCTTCAACTCCATCGTCCTCGCGGACGGGAACGGGCTGGTGATGGCCTGGTCCGGAAACCGCGGGCTCTGCGAGCAGATGGCCGCCTTCTCCCCCCTGCTGGCCCGGAACATGAAGCCGTGGCACGGGGACGTGGCGACCAACATCGGCCAGGTCCGCCTCTCGGTGGCGCCCCTCTCGGTGGACGGCAACCCGCTGTTCATCGCCGCGGTGGCGGGAAAGAAATCGGACATCGCGAAGGAGCTGTTCCGAAGCGGTCAGGGCATCTCCCGCATCCTGCACTAGCCTGAAGTTCCCCCATAACTTTCGCTGAAATTTTCATCACAACCATCGAAAATGTCAAAAGAAACCGGGTACAAAAAATGTGCAAAATATCAGTATATGTACCCATGTAATATGCATTACAAATATTGCATAACAGCAGAAA
>JBNLED010000179.1:0-10707 GCA_050304755.1 Polyangia bacterium
GGACTCCCTGAGGGCCGCGGCGAGATCGTCCATGTCGGGCTCGGCGATGAGCGCGTCGGGGCTGTCGCAGTCGTACTGGATCTCGGCGGCCGGGCGGAGGGTGTGGCGGACCAGCCGGGCGTTGTCCCGGTTCATGAAGTCCATGTGGCCGCCCCAGCCGGTGACGATGACGGGAAGACCGCAGGCCATGGCCTCCAGGTAGACCATCCCGAACCCCTCCCCCCGGGTGGCGGAGACCAGGCAGGAGGCGCCTCGGTAGAGGGCGGCGAGCCCGGCCTCGGGGAGATACTCGGTCATGACGACCAGGCGGGGGGCGCCGGGATCCCGGGCAAAGCGGTCCAACTGCTCGAGGAGCGCCCGGTGCTCGAAGGGTCGCGTCTTCTTCCCGGGGAGGTAGTTGAGCTTCACGGTGAGGGAGACATCCTCTTTTGGACCGAAGGCCGTGCGGTATGCCCCGAGCACGGTGTCGAGGGCCTTCCGCTTGTGGGGGCAGGCCACCGTGAGGAACCGCCATCCAGCGTCAGCGCCGTCGGGAAACGGTCGGACGGGCCCCTTTGGAGAAAACGTCTCAGGACAAAAACCATAGGGGACCACCGCCATCCGATCTTCGGGGACGCCCCCCCGGGCGAACAGCTCGAGGCAGAAGGTGGAGGGAACGAGCAGCAGATCCAGGTGACGGTTGACCTCCGCCACCCAGTGGGGCGGGGCCACCGTGCTCTCGTAACACAGCATGCCCGCCTTGAGACGACCTCGAAGGTAGTGATAGACGCCGGGGTGCTCGAAGGTGAACACCGCGTCATCCCGAAACGCCTGGGTGATCCGCGCCTCCACGTCGGAGGGCAGCGCCATGTCCGGATCGTAGAGGAACCCCTTGCGCTCGTAGATGTTGACATCGTCGCCCTTCTCGACCAGCGCCTTCACCATCTCCCGGCCCACCTTGCCCCAGCTGGTGCGGCCGCGCATGATGCCGAAGTACGTCAATCGGAGAGCGCCCATCCCTTGTTGGTGACACAGAGTTTTGTCGACAAGCAAGGCAAATCTGTCTAGAAGGGGACATGCTCCGCGTCGGTCTCATCAACCTGGTTCCCCCGAAGGACGGGGCCAACTACCTCGGCTTCAACCACGGCCTCGGGTCCCTCTCTGCGATGCTCAAGCGGACCGGTCACGAGACACGGCTCTTCAACTACGCCGCCCCCGAGGACGATGACGGCGCCCTGGCGGCGTTTCAGCCGGACGCGCTCTTCGTCTACCTCGCCACCAACCAGTACCGCCTGTTCCGTCACAAGCTGGAGGCGGTGTGGCGAGCGGCGGGCCTTCCGGTGTTCGTCGGCGGCCCTCACCCCACAGCGCTCCCCGGGGAGACCGCCCGCATCCCCGGGGTATCGGGGGTCTGCGTCGGAGAGGGGGAGGAAACCGCCTCGATGCTCGCGGCGCGCATCGAGGCCGGGGCGCCGCTGGACGACATCCCGAACCTCTGCTTCACGGAAGCCGGTGAGGTGAGGTGGGGTCCGCAAGGAAATTTCGTCGACGACCTGGACACCCTCCCCTTTCCGGATCGGGAGATCTTCCCCTACGAAGTGATGCTGTCCGTGCGGGCCGTCCGCCTGATGGGCTTCGAGGTGCTCTGCACCCGGGGCTGTGTCTACGGGTGTCGTTACTGCATCAACCCGCTCATTCGCAAGGTGCACGGTAAAGGATGCGTCAGGCGGCGGTCAGTGGGAAAAGTCATCGAGGAGCTCCGGGACATCAAGGCGCGGTTCGCCTTTGACGGGGTCATCGGCTTCCACGACGACATCTTCACCCTGAACACCGCGTGGCTCGGCGAGCTGGCCGACCGGTACCCCCGGGAGATCGGCCTGCCCTTCTGGTGCAACGCCCACATTGCCGAGCTCGACGAGGACATCATCAGGGATCTGCGGCGGGCCGGGTGCTTCCGCGTGCACGTGGGTATCGAGTGCGGGGATGAGGGAACCCGGGGCGGCCTCCTCGGCAAGCACCTCGCCAACCGGGAGATCCTCGACAAGGTCCGGATGCTGAAGGCCCACCACATGAAGCTCGTCACCACCTTTATGATCGGCCTCCCGGACGAGACGGCGGAGGGCGTCCAGGAGTCCATCGAGCTCTGCCGCGCCATCAGTCCGGACTGGGTCCTGCTCTCCACGTTCTGCCCCTACCCCGGCACCCGGCTGTACCGGGACCTCGTCGCCGACGGCCGGCTGGATCCGAGGTTTTACGAGGCTCTACCGGCGGACTCGTTCTACTGCTCGACGCCGACCTACGATCAGCGGGGCATCCCGCAGGAGAAGCTCGATCACTACTTCCGCAACTTCCGCAGGCTCGCGGGGGTGCGCGGATGAAGCCCTGATCTGCGTCGTGCCGGACGTGACGACTCGGGCATTCCCGACGCCAATATTTCCACTCGGGGTGGCGGTTTGCGGCCGTGACACGTGTTTTTCGTCAACAGATGTGTTTAAATAAAGTCATAGATTGTGTAGGGAACTCGAATCATGCTTAATAAAGAATCTTTCCTTATCTCGATTGCAGCGCTCACCGGTACGCTAGGCTGTTGGCAGGCAGGGAGCTCGCCGTCCGACGAGGACGCCCCGGAAGCCCCTGTCAGCACCGCCGGAGACGGAGCCGGGGACACAGACGCGGACACGGATGCCGATTCAGATGTAGATACGGATGCCGATACCGACGCCGACACCAACAGCGACAGTGATGTGGATACCGATGCGGATGCCGACGCGGATACCGATGCGGATACCGACACCGACGCCGACACGGATACGGACGTCGACACCACCCCCGAGCTCTGCGCATCGGACACGCCGGCCAAACTGGCCGGCTGTGTATCGAGGGACAATTACATTAATGATCTGCTGACCGCCGCGGTGGAGCGGCCGCCGGAGACCAAGGGGTGGGAGGCGGTTCAGGCGCTCTGCGAGAACCGGTTCGCCGCGCTGGGCTTCGAGGTGGAGCGCCACGAGTACGGCACCGGGGTCAACATCATCGGCCGAAAGCCGGGGAGCCTCCGCCAGGAAACCGAGGTGCTCGTCTCCGCCCACTACGATCACATCGCGGGTTGCCCCGGCGCCGACGACAACGCCACCGGCGTCGCCGGCGTGCTGGAGGTCGCCCGGGTGCTCTCCACCGCTTCGTTCGAGAAGACCCTGCGGGTGGCCTGCTGGGACGAGGAGGAGGCTGGCCTCATCGGCTCCCGGGCCTACGCCGACCGGGCCGCCGAGCGCGGCCAGGATATCGAGGTGGCCATCGTGTTGGAGATGATCGGCTACAAGAGCGACGCGCCGGGCAGTCAGACGATCCCCTCCGGGCTCGAGCTCCTGTTCCCGGACGAGGCGGCCCAGATCGCCGACTCCGACTTCACCGCGGACTTCCTCGTGCTCGTTTCCGACGAGGGGGCGGGCGAGGTGGTGGGGACGATGCAGGACTATGCCGAATCCATCGATCTGGTCAGCTACTGGATCGGCATCCCCGACACCCTCCTCGGCTCGGATCTGCTCTTCGAGCTCCGCCGCTCCGATCACGACTCGTTCTGGCAGGCGGGCTACCCCTCGATAATGGTCACGGACACGGGCGAGAACCGGTACCCCGCCTACCACTGCCGGGAGGGCGAGGACGTTGTGGACAATTTGGATCACGACTTCGCCACCGCCATCCTGAGGTCCACGGTGGCCGCCGCCGCCACCGCGCTACAGTTGGAATTGTAATCCGTAGGATCCCCGGCCTATCGAAAGCATCAGGCGGGCTTCGACGGTGTTTTCGGATTCCGCCCGTAGCGAATCGCCTGGGCCTTGCAGATCGGGAGACAGTCCCGGCAGAGGTTGCAGACGTGGGGATTGACCCGGCCGTTTTGGATGGCGAGGGCGGGACACTCCGTTTGGCAGTCGCCGCAGGACCTGCAACGGGAGTCGTCGATGACGATGCGACGGGTGATGCCGATGCGCGCGCCGATGGCGTGGGCGAGCCCCTGCACCGCGCCGGCGGGGCAGAGGAACGTACAGAATCCCCGCCCGCCCTTGAGGAGAATCCCCAGGGGGAGGAGCCAGAAGACAAAGGTGAGCAGGGTGAACGAAGACCAGGCCGTCAACGCCCCGGGATGTCCGGTGAGGGCGTGCACCACGTTCTGCATCATGGTGAAGTTACAGAAGGTGCAGCAGATATACCCGCCGAGGAACGGGGAGACCAGCATCCCGAGGAGCACGCCGTAGCGGATGGGGGCGGGGTTGATCCGGCCGCCCACAGAAATCTTGACCCGATCGGGAACGAGCCGCCCGAGGAGCTCTGTGAAGGCGCCGGCGGGACAGAGCCAGCCGCAGAAGAGCGGGCCGAGGAAGAGGGCGACGAGGGGCAGGAGCAGCGGGCCGATCAGGAAGAGCGGGGTGTCGATCATCGTGGGATACATCCACGGCTGCAGCGCCCACTCGAACGGCATGCGGAGGCAGACGCGGTGGGCGTCCGCCGTGAGCGGGGATCCCGTGAGGTGGAGCAGCAGCCCGGTGAGCACCGCGAAGGGGGCGTAGAACAATACGATGCCGAGAAAGAAGAAGAGGATTCGGAACAGCAGATGTCTTCTGGCGGCGCTCATCGCCCCTCCGGGTTCTTGGAATCGATGATGGAGACAGGGAACCGCGTGAGCAGCCCCCCGCTGTCGGCATCAATAACGTCGATATGGCTCTCGCAGATGATCCGCCGCCGCCGCCGGGGCTCCGGGATGCGGAGGATCCAGTCCATGTTGAAGGTCTCGCCGGGGGAGAGCTGCCGCGTGGCGCACCGCGAGTCGTTGTCCCAGTCCCGCTCGAAGGTGTCCCAGGTCACCGGCATGCCGCAGGCGTCGAACCCGAGGCAGATGCGGTACGGTCGAACGCCGATATTGCGCAGCCAGTGGCTCGACACGGTGAGCACGTCGGGCTGGGCCAGGCGCTTGAGGATCCCCTGCCCGCCGAGGTCCACGGTGATCCGCCCTTCCCGCCCCCACACCAGCAGGCCGCCGGTCGGGAAGCCCCGCCATTCACCCTCGGGAAGCCGCGTCCAGGGGCCGCCCACGCGGGTCCGGTCGGCCTGGGGAACCCCCGGCGCGGTGGGGAAGTTCACCGAGAAGTGGACGAACTCCGAGGTTGTGAAGAGCGCCTTGCCCCAGCGGCCCATGAGCACCGTGATGACGAGCGCGAGGGCGCCGACGAGCAGGCGACGATACCGCCTCATCGCCGCTTCCCGACATGAAACAGCAGGAGCGAGACCGCGGCCATGGGCAGGATCCCGGCGCAGAGCCCGCACTGGAGACACCCGCCGGGCCGGGGGCAGGCGGTGAGCACGCCCCCAAGCGCCGTCACCGCGGCGGAGGCCCCGAGGACGATCCCCCGGCGGCCGCGGGGAAGCGCGGTCCGGGCGGTTTTGAGCAGCGCGAATCTCATCTCGGAGATTGAAATAGATCAACCAAAGATGAAGGTAAAGCACCAAAATCCCATATCCGCCTCATACCAGCAGAACTCAAATCGACGCCTGCGGCCGCAAGCCGCTACTTGGTCCTCTTCTTGAAGGATGAAAAGTCCAAGGAATCGTCTTTGGGAAATCTCTTCGGGGCCTTCCCGGAGGCGGGCGTCTCCTTGGACTTTCGAATCTTGGGCGAGGCGGCCTTCTTCTTCCGGATCGGGGGCGCCGGGTTCACGGACTGCTGAGGCAGATCATCCGAAGAGAGATCGCTGGTCTGCTTCTTTGAAGTCCTGCGTTTCCGCTTGACCGGCGCGGGCTTGGCGGACTTCGTCTTTTCAGAGCCTCCTCCGGCAGACGCCTTGTCGTCTTCTTTCATCGCGGCCGCGGTCTTGAGCGGGTTCTTCGACAGCGCGCTATCCGCCTTTTGGGCCGGTCCGTCGATCTCCGGATCCACCGGCTCCGTCGGGGCCGCCGGTAGAATTTCGGGGCCGGTCATCGGCGTGATCGGGGCCGCGTTTTGAAGCGCCCGGGAGGCCTCGACCTTTTGCCGTTGCCGGAGCTCGACCTCCTTCGCCGCGGGCGCTATCACGGCCGGCTCATCGACCACCGTATCCCTCGGAAGGAGAGACCAGGCCGCCGCGGCCCCCAGACCGAGGCATATCGCCAGGGTCGCGGCGATGACCGCGGGCCGCACTTTCCGACCGGGGGTCTGGATTCGGACGATATCGTCCCGGAACGCATCGACGCTCTGGTACCGGCTACCGGGATCGGAGCGAAGGCTCTTCTCCACCACCCGATCCACCCGCCGGTCCACCGCGCGGTTGAGCTTGCTCGGCGGCTCGAAGTTTCCGAGGGGCAGCGTCCCCGTCAGCATCTCGAAGAAGACCACGCCCAGGGAGAAGACATCGGACCGCTCGTCCACGCTCTTGGCGTCCGTCCGCTGCTCCGGGGAGAGGTAGTTGAAGGTCCCCATGGCCAGGTTGGTCCGGGTGAGGGTGGTGAGCCCCGCGTCCATCCCGGTGATCTGGGCGAGACCGAAGTCCAGCACCTTGACCGCGTCGCCATCGACGATGACATTGGCCGGCTTGATGTCCCGGTGGACGATACCGTTTCGGTGGGCGAAGGTGATGGCCTCCGAGACCTTGACCATGATCGCCATCAGCTCAGCGATCTCGAGCCTTTTCGCCTTCAGGTACTGGGCGAGGCTAACCCCCGGCACGTACTCGGTGACGAGGTAGTGGATATCGCCCTGCTCCCCGCTGTCGAGGATCTTCACGATGTTCGGGTGGTCCAGCCGCTCCAGCGCCTTCACCTCCCGCCGGAACCGGGCCACGAACTCCTCGTGTTTGACAAAGCCGACGTTGCCGAGCACCTTCACCGCCACCACCCGATCGTCCGGGATCCGCCGCCCCTTGTACACCACCCCCATACCGCCCACACCGAGGAGCTCATCGATGCGGTAGTCTCCGAGGGTGTCGCCGCTCAGATCCCGGGTGAGGGTGGAGACGGGACCGGGAGAGGTGGCGATCTGGGAGAGATCCGCCGCCGCGCCGCAGCTGCCGCAGACAAGAGACCGCGTCCCCTCCTCGATGGAGACGGAGCGGTTGCAGGCGGGACAGAGCACCTTCATGACATCCACTCGATATTATACTCGACGATCTTCTTGTCCAGCGTGGGCCTGGAGATACCGAGCAGCCGGCACGCGGCGGCCTTCTTCCCGCGGGTCTCCCGGAGCGCCCGCGCAATCAGCTCCAGCTCGGTCCGGGCCAGCGCGTCCTTCAACGTCCCTTGCGAAGCGGGGAGCGCGCCCGGCTCCGGGGCCGCGACCTCCGCGGGCAGATCGGCCGCCTGAATCTCCCCGCCGCCAAAGAGCACCACCAGCCGCTCGGCGGCGTTCTGCAGCTCCCGCACGTTGCCCGGCCAGGGGTATCGACGCAGCGCCTTCTCGGCCTGTGGCGAGAGCCCGGGCACCGGCCGGGACATGGACCGGGCGAACCGCTCGAGGAAGAAGCGCATGAGGGACGACACATCCTCTCCGCGCGCCCGAAGGGGCGGGATCTCGAGGTGGATGACGTTGAGGCGGAAGTAGAGATCCTCCCTGAATCGCTTCTCGTCCACCAGCTGCCTCAGGTTCTGGTTGGTGGCCGCGATGACGCGAACATCCACTGACACGGGACGCTCCCCGCCCACCGGGGTGAAGGTGCCCTCCTGCAGGGCGCGGAGGAGCTTCACCTGAGTGGAAGGGGCCAGCTCCGCCACCTCGTCGAGGAACAGGGTGCCCCCGTCCGCGAGCTCGAAGCACCCCTTGTGCTTCTTTACCGCCCCTGTGAACGCCCCCTTCTCGTGGCCGAAGAGCTCGCTCTCGAGCACCGTCTCGAGGATCGCCCCGCAGTTGATGGCCACGAACGGCCGGTCCGCTCGGGGGCTCCGGTCGTGGATCATCCGGGCCACCAGCTCCTTTCCGGTGCCGCTCTCGCCGGTGACGAGCACCCGGGCCGGGGACGCCGCGGCCCGCTCCGCGGTCTCGAGGAGCGCCGTCATGGCGGCATCCCGGGTCACGATCTCGGGGCCGCCGCGCCGCCGCCCGCCGACGGCGTTCTTGCGCACCTCGTTCTCGTATTTCAGGGCGTTCCCGATGGAGAGAGCGGCGGGCTTGGCCAGGAGCGCCAGGCGGGCCAGGGTCTCCTGGGTGAACGCCTCAGGGGCGTGGCTGTCGAGCTGGACGACGCCGATGGGCCGGTCGCCCGAGAAGAGGGGGGTCAGCATCACCGAGCGGAGCCGATGCTCCACCACGCTGCGGGATCCCACGAAGGAGACGTTCTCGAGGGCGTTGTGGAAGAGCAGCGGTCCCCTGGAGGCGAAGGCCCGCTCCACCAGGGACCGGCTGACCGCGGCGGTGCCCCGGTCCGATACCACCGCCCGCGGGATCAGCGCCCCCGAGGGCTCCCGGGTCAGGATGAACCCCCGGTCCGCCGAGAAGTGGGCCATCAGCCGATCGAGCAGCGCGGGGAGCAGCCGTCCCACGTCCAGAGTGGCGGCCACGTCGCAGGTGATGTCGAAGATATCGAGGAGGGCGGCCGCGTCCGGCAGCCGGAACCCCTTTTGGAGCCGCTCCACCGCCGGGGCCGCCTCGCCGGGCTCGTCGAGGAGGCAGACCGTCCTGCCGCTCCCCCGGTCGTACAACACCTCGAGTGAGGGGTTGAAGATGAAGCGCACCGTGCCGAGCTGGATATCGTCGCCGTCGGCGAGGCGCCGCTCGTCACGAACGGGATCGCCGGCGACGAAGGTGCCGTTGTGGCTCCCCAGATCTTCTATTCGATAGGCGCCCTCCCGCTCCCGAATGCGGGCGTGCTTCCGGGAGAGCCCCGGATCCATCACCTGGATCTCGCACTCCGAGGAGCGGCCGATGACGATATCTCCGGAGAGGGTGAACCGGGTCTTGGGCTCACCGTCCTGTAGCAGTAAGAGGGATCCCATACCCCTTGATACCATCTTTATCGCGGATTCGGTATGGCCGAGGTGAAAAACCCAGAGGTCTCCGGCATCCCTTCGCCGCCCGAGGTCCACGCGTCTCAAAACCGCAACCTCCTCGAGTCCGGCTTTGTGGGCACCAGCCGGGTCTTGTTGCCCGGGACCCAGTAGGACCTGGTAAACCCGGGCTTCTTCGGGATGTCGCCTTGCCCGAGCGTCTCCCGCCACGCATCATCCGTCATACGGGCGCCGAGCGGTCTCTTGAACGAATAGTAGTTGTATACCGGTCCGCCGTAGAGGGAGAGGTCCTTCCCGTTGTCCACCGCGATGACCATCAGGCCCGGGTGGCCCACCCCGGCCTGGAGGACCCTCCCCCTCTCCGCGTCCGTGTGCACGTCGGTGACCACCGGTCGGGATTCTCCGGAGTCGATCCGGCCGCTCCAGTAGAGCCGGGGATACCAACCGTTGTACAACCGCGTGCCGTCATAGGGATCCCGGTGGAGATCCACGGTCCGATTCAGAAATTCGAGCTCCGCCGCGCTCATCGCCTCCCCCCGGAGCTCCTTCTCCGCCATCCCGGCGAGGGTCTCCAGGGTCTCTTGCCAGTGCTCGAAGAAGGTGGGGCGTTCCCACTCCGCGGCCTTCTCGGGATCCAGCCGGTAGGCATAGTGCGCGATCTCCGACGGGCCGAACGCGGACGCCATCAGCGCCGCGGCGCGCCCAAGGGACCGGTACAGCTCCGGGACCGGCTCCACGTACCCCTTCGGGTACTGGCACCCGACGCCCCCCACGCTCTGCTCCACCATCAGCACCGTGTCGTGCCGAAGCTCCGCCCAGCTCGCGAGCACTGCCTCCAGCTTGCGATCGTGATACGCCCCGGTCCGCATCGCCTCGGGGAAGCCTTCCGATACAGCGGGCTCCGAGAGGGCCATGAGCGCCTCGAGCCAGTGGTTGTAAACCGTCGTCTCCATGGCCGCGGGGCGCAACGTCATCAGGGTGTTCCGGGCGGCCTCGAGGGCGGCGGGGAGGTTCTGTCGGAACGGCCGGCCCATCTCCTTTTTGTAGTAGTCGAGCGCCCGGTCCGATCCCAGGGCGAAGGCCACGTCCAGGTCCATGGCCATGGCCCGTCCCCCGATCACGGCGGGCTCGAGCTTCGGCGTGGTGGTCCGGGCCAGCACCCAGGCGTCCAGCGCGAACCGCTTGGGAAAGAACCGCAGGGTCACAGGGGGGCGGCGGTTCTCGAAGACACGGCTCGAGTACGCTGGCGGTGTAGCCGCCGCGTAGGCCGCCTCGAGGCCGGGGGTGAGCGTCCCGCAATCGGGGGATCCGTTCTTCTCGCAGGCCTCGATGAGCGAGACCGGAGACAGCGTGTTGGGGCGTCCGATGATGGCCGAGTAGAACGCCATGAGCTCGCGGTACATGTCGGCGTGGTCGCTCTCGGCGAGGGCTCGGGCGATGGCGCGGGCCGCGGCCTCCTCCCGCGGAGCCGATATCAGGTGTTCGACGGGGTCGTAGAGCACCAGATCGGTCTGGCCGAGCCAGGTCACCGCCCGAAAGTAGTGGGTGAGCCGTCGGGATCGGGAATAGTATCCCCTCGGGATGAACTGGCTGAAGTCGATCTTCAGCAAATGCCCCATGAAGACCACCTCTCTCATCCGCTGCCGCTCGATGTATTCGACGAACTCGGCGACCTCCGCCGCGACTGTTGCGGGGGGCTCGAACAGGTTCACCCCGTCGGGATCCCATGTTTCGTACTCCTCGTCCCGCTCCGCCTCGGTCAGC
>JBNLED010000180.1:0-9547 GCA_050304755.1 Polyangia bacterium
CCGGGAAGCACGGCGGACAACGCCGGGGTGAGCATGTGCGAAGGGGGGTTTTTTGCGATTGAGCCGGGAACGACCACTTGCACTCCACAGACCCTGCCCGTCGCAGCGGGAGGGGGGGGCGCCCTGTGCTACTCCGGCGCCGGGGAGCTCTGGTTGCGCGACAGTTCCGACGGGAATACCGATTGCGACGCAGAAGGAGACGCGACCGCGGTGGAAACCGACTGGGTGCAGGGATGCAGCGCCGCCCCCTCTTCCTTCGACCTTGCCGGCAGCACCACCATGCTGGAGGACGGGGCCGCCATCTCGTTCAACCGCTACGGGGACAACACCCCGTGCTCCAACGGATCCGAGGAGGGGATCGCGCGCTTCGTGATGTTCCCTTCGAACGGGATGCCCTACTCCAAGCTGCCGAATCAATGATGATGAGAAACAATAGGAAAAAGAGACAAAGCGGGTTTACGCTCATCGAAATCATGATCAGCATGGTGGTGTTCATGGTCGCCGTGGTGGGGATGGTAGCGATGCAGCGGGCCTCCATCGCGGCCACCCAACACGCCAAGCAGCGCACCGCGGCCAACAACATCGCCCGGTTCGTCACCACCCAGCTGAAGACGGAGATCTCCAACTGGCGGAAGTACACCATCGATGATGCGCTCGATTCGAAGAGCGGCTTCCCCCTGCTGAACGCGTCCCTTTCCACGAAGGGGAGCTGGGTGTCATTCGGAAACAATCTCCGGGTCGATGAGTTCCTGGGGCACAGCGGCCTGGGGAGCGGCGCCTCGGCCCGGTTCTGCGTGAACTACATGGTTGAGCCCGTCTGCGACGTCGATCCCGTCTGCATCGACGCGGCCAAAACGCCCCCCACCAACCAACACGTGTGGTGGGTTCGGGTGCGGGTCACCTGGACCAAGGAGGGGGACTTCGACAACAACTGGACCCAGTGCTCCCCGGATGTCGTCGCCACGCGGCTGGATAAATTCCAGGACCACGCGGTGGAGCTGGTCACCATGGCGTCGAGGGAGTTCGCGAGATGAAAGCAAGCCATTCACAGCGCGGTTTCACATTGGTGGAGATGCTCATCGCTCTGGTCATGGCGGCGATCGTCGTCGCGCCCCTCTACGTCATCACCCGGAGCATGTCCATGCAGACCAACTTCCAGCGCATGGAGGCGGAGAGCATGCAGCGGGCGCGCACCGCCATGAACCTGCTCATCAGGGACTTCAGCCGGGCCGGGCTCTTCACCTCCCCCGACACGGCGAACGATCCCCGCTACATCAACAGCACCATCTCCGGTGCCACCAGCCGGTTCCGGGCCGCGGTGGCTCACCTCAATCGCAACAACGGCGGAAACGACTCGGTGATTATCTCGGGAAACCTCACCGACAGCCGCCTCTTCAAGGCGGACTGGGAGGGGACCAGCTTTCGGGTCTACTCCCTTCAGGGCGATCTCACCGCCTCGGAATGCGCCCGGTTGTTTCCCCCCTTCGCCTTCCTGAACGTCACCAACAAGCAGGGCGTTCGGTTCGATATCGCCGTTTCCGGTGTGAGCCACGACAACGCGAACGGCCGCTGCGTGGTCCAGATCGCCGACAACATCACCGGGACGGGCTTCCTGAACCCGTCGGACGCGGATCTCCGGGTCTCGGTGAACCGAACCGCGATCTACCGGGTGGAGCGGGGACAGCTGGTCCGCTATTTCATCGACTACGACAGCCCCGGCAGCGTCGGGGGGGGCACCTGTACCGATGACAATGGGGCCCTCGCCCTGAATATCGGGAGCCTCAATGTTGCCACCCGGACAATCCTCGCGGAGGATGTGGTGGACTTCCAGGTCTGGTTCAGGGCCAAGACCGAGATAGACTCGGACTGGAATGCTCCGAACTACGAGACTCTGGGCAACATCATCGCCGCGAACGGGTCCGGGGACGTCTACGCGGACGGGTTGCTCCCGCCGGCGACCTGGCATGTCATCCCCCAGAACATCGCGGCTGGGGCGCCGAATAACGACGATGTCTCCTGTAATCTCGACAAATCGGAGGTGACTATCCTTCCGGAGAGCGTCCGATCCGCGGTGATTCGCCTGGCGATCCGTACCCAGGAGGAGGATCGGCAAATCAGCGTGGTGGAGGTGGACGGGGGGGTGGACGATCGGCTCGTCCGCCGCAACCTCGCTAGGTTCGACGCGAACTCGGCCTACAAAATCAAGAGCCTGGTAACGGAGATCGAGATGCCCAACATGGCCTTTCGATCGGATTTGTGATGGAGTCCAGGATGGACAGACCGCGAAGATATCTGACACCCGCCCGCCGGCGGGCTCAGGAGGGGATCGTGCTGCTCATGGTGCTGCTCCTCGTCCTCATGTTCACCGGGCTCGGGCTGCTGGCCATGCGCCACTCCCAGGGGGAGCTCCGCTCCGCGGCGTCCTATGCCGACTCGTTCCAGGCCACCGAGGCGGCGGAGGCGGCCATCCTGATGGCGGCCACGGACATGCACGAGAACTGGAACCTGGTGAACCAGGACTGCGGCAGCTACAAGTACTTTTTATGTGACACCCCCGCCTATGTCGGCCAGCCCGACATCCAGGTTCCCTTCAGCACCCGCTATGATCGAGACGGCGACTGCACCGCAGTAGTGCCGGAGCCCGGGCGCAACGGCACCGCCCCCCTGGCTGCGACGGGCACGCTCTCCACCAACTACGCCCAAGTGAACATCACCTATACCGCGGCCGAGCGGGCGCCGTCGCCCCCCGGCTACTCCAACGATCAGGACAATAGCAACAGCCAGAACAACACGGTGGGGTTCTTCTACGTCTCCGCCACTAGCACGGGGACCTACGGGGCAGACCCCACCTCCGCCTTCGCCCATCTGGTACCGTCAGGGCAGGCGCAGGTCACATCCCACATGAAGATCGGCCCGGTGCCGTGTTTTTGAGAAAGGGAGGGAGATCCATGAACCCGCAACCCAGACCCTCCGACAGAAGAAGTGAAAAAGGGGGAGCCATGAGGCCACGCCACGGATACGGGTGGGCGCTGATCGGGGTCCTCTTGGGGATCGCCATCGCTGGGCGGGCCGAGGCCCAGGCCGGGCGGCTCACCGAGCCGGACGTGATGCTGCTCATCGATACCTCCGGCAGCATGGACTGGGTGAAGCGGCTGGATGGCGAGACCCTGGGCTCCTGGGATATCGCCCGAACCGCGTGCGAGGACCCTGATGACACACGTCTCACCTCCTGGCAGCAGCTGCAGGAGGTGTTCCTGGGCAGCATCGATGACAACTTCCAGTGCGCGGTGCACTTTAATGAGACCCGCCCCCTGTTTCACGCCATCTCCGATGACATCGCTGACTATGTCAACCCGAACAAGGTCTGGGAGTACCAGGAGGTGGGGCACCCCCACTTCCACTCCCTGAGCTGTGATCTGGCGAACTGGGACGGCAAGCAGTGCAACGTCATGCCGGCCACGACGGATCTGCACGGGATGAGGTGTTACGACGATGTCTCGGAGTCGCATGTCTTTACCGCCGATGACGGATCCCGATACTGCATGGACTGGCATCCGAACGCCCGGAGCCGCCAACGCAACGGGCTTCTGGAGACCTTCGAGGAGGCCATCCGGTTCGGGGTAATGAGCTTCGACAACCTGCCCAAGTGCTGGGGGGATTCGTGCGATGAGCCCAACCGAGAGAACACCCGGTGGGACTACGGCGTGTACCGGAACTGGGACTGTGGCACGGTTGCCGGTGACGGTACGGACACCTGCTACGAGTGGAACGCGGGGGCGCGGGGCGGCCGGGATCAGGGGTACAGCGGCGCCGTCGGCGGGCTCGTGGGGATTGGGCGGACCCCCGGCGAGACCAACGCCTCGGTGGCCAAGGTCATGGACAGCGCCGAGCCCCTCTATTGCTCCCCCCTCGGGGCCATGATCGACGACGCGGGGTTCTACTTCGCCCGGGAGCCCAACGTTCTGCCCGTGCTCCCCGGCGGCCCGGGCACCGACTACTACTACTTCTGCCGCCGGAAGCTTGTGGTGCTCATCACCGACGGTCAGCCTACCCCCGATTTCGAGTGGGAGCCGGGGGCCTGTAATATCACCCTCGATGGATTGTTGGATTGGGATCCCACAGGGCAGGCGGCGTCAGGTGAGGTGTCCCCCGGAAAACCGGGATACGACTACTCTCCGAGCGGCGACACGCTGTTGAATCACAACGCCTCCGGTCCGCCGTTCGACAAAGATGCTAATCCTTTGAGTGAACACGATTATCCCCAAAAGGATATCGTCTTCCCCTGTCCCTGGCGCTCCTCTCCCGAGGAGGCCGGGGAGCTATTCAAGGCGGGGCAGGACATCCTGGAGGCGACGACCTACGCCGACCACCGCCTGGCACAGCCCATCTACCTGGTGGTGGTGGGCTTCAACGTGCCAGACGTGAACTGCGACGCGGATCCGGAGTCCTGCTACCCCTACACCGACGCGTACAACAACGACCGGTGCTGGGTGGCGGCGTGCGCGGCCTCCAACACCTGCTACATGAGCCCCCGGGATTTGGTGAACGAGATCGCCTGCAAGGGGTGGCCCTGGAACCCGGCGGCGGGGACTGAGTCCACGGATACGGAGCCGTTCTGGCTGGAGGAGTACCACGATGGCACGAACCCCAATCTGTGCACCATCAACGTCGCCGATCAGGACGACTTCCTGTGTGTGGACTACGGCGCCCGAATCGACCGGGCCCTGTTCACCAACAGCACCAGCAATCTGAAGAGCGTGCTCAACATGGTGCTCAGCCAGTCCGTGTCCAAGGCCGTGACCCGGACCGACGTGGTAACGTGGAACATACCGAACCCCGGCACCACACAGCAGTGCGAGTTCCGATCCGGGTTCGTCGAGGCCTCCCTCAGCAAAGCCCCCTCCGGGGTGCTGACCCGACAGGACTACGAGTGCGGTGACGACGGGGTCGAAAAGGGACCGCTGTACGACGTCGGCGCTAAGATCAAGGCTCAGGGGGGGGCCCGGGATATCCGTACAACAGTAAAACCGCCCACGAGCTTCAGTTACATCGACCCGCAGGCGACCGCGTCCGACGTCACGGATTGGGTCAACAACACCCTCGATACCACCAAGCTGGACGACCTGACGGAATGCGACTTCTGCAGAGCGGATCAGGCGCTGTGCGATGCGTCGTGTACTACCCGAACCTGCGGAGTCAACACCACGATGTGCGGCTATATCGTCGAGGAGACCAAGAAGCGAGGGCTCGCCGAGATCCGCAACTCCACCCCCGCGGTGCTGGGGGCGCCGCAGGGGGGGAACCGCCCCTCGTTTTTCGACTACCAGCTGGAGCACCAAGCCCGTCACCCGTATCTCTTCGTGGGCTCCAGCGACGGGGTGCTGCACGCCATTGATATTAAAAAAATCGATGACGATTCGGCCACCAAGGTGGAGTCCTGGGGGTTCGTGCCCAGATCCGTGCTCAAGGATCTGCAGGACCTCTACCCCCGTCCCGTGGTCAAGGCGACTCTCGATGTAGATCCCTCGAGGACCACCGGCATCTGGGGGAGGGGATTCCTCCTGGACGGTCCCCCGGTGGCCCAAGACGTGCTGCTCCTGAGGTTGGCCCTGGGCTTCGATCCGGCCATCGAGGCCGCGGCCTGGCGCGCCGTGGTCTTCGGCGGCGTGGGTAAGAACAACCGGGCCTACTACGCCCTCGATGTCACCGACTCGCTGAAGGATCCGGCCAATCTCACCGCCCCCGAGGTGCGCTGGGAGATCAGCCCCGCGGATGGCCTCTGGGCCAACAACGATCCCCCGCCGGCGAGCGACCCAAAAGAGGAAAACTGGCCCGGTATCGCCCTGTCCCGCCTGGGCGCGCCGGTCTCCCGTCCCACGCTGGCCTACGTGAAGGATGTCATCGGATCGGCCCCCGAAACCGAGGTGGCGGTGGCCGCGGCCATCGTGCCCGGCGGCTGGAAGTCGGACACCAACCCCAACGGCATCGGGGAGCTCTCCGGAAACACGGGGATCTACATCGTCCGGCTCGGGGACGGGCAGGTGCTCAAGTACCTGGAGCCCACCTATCCCACGGCCACCGGGCTGGACGGGAAGACCACCCTGTGCTCGGGCTGCATCGGGCTCGACTACGACACCTCGACGAGCAAGTTCACCGAGGGGGCCCAGCTCATCGGACAACCCGTGGTCCCCTACGGCACTCTGGACCTCCGGGTGGCCACCGAGGCGTTCATCGGCGACGACCGGGGGCGGCTCTGGCGAATAGACCTGTCGGAGCCGGATCCCACCGACTGGACGCTCGAGCTCTACTTCGACTCCCTGCTCGCCTGGGATTACCCCTATAAGGACTGCGTCGACCCGGGCTGCACCCCTGGCGGCCTCCACGTGGACAGTTGCACCGGGGACGCCAGCGGCCTGCCCTGTGATACGAGCAACACGCTCCTCCGCAACATGGAGGCGCCGCGGTACATGCTCCTCGGCGCTCCGGCGGTGGCCAAGGACGAGGACAACAAGCTGGTCATGGTCTTCGGGACCGGCCAGTACGACGATCTCGCGGGGTGGACCCGGAACCGCATCTTCTCCATCTCCCACGAGCTCCATCCGGACGGATCGTACAACCGCGAGATCAACTGGTGGATCGGGGATCCGCTGGTGTCAAATGACTTCGGAGAGGTGAACGATACGACCAAGGGGAGCTGGTTGGGTGCCACGGCGACGGAAATGGAGAGCCGCTACCTGGACTACGCCAACTACAACGGAGGGGACGGGATTCCAAAAAAATTCTGGAACGTGGGCGAGAAGCTCATCTCCCGGCCGGTGATCTTCGATGGGGTGACCTATTTCACCACCTTCGTGCCCCTCAGCGATCCCGACGATCCCGGGGCTGCCTGTGACGACGGCGGCTCCCGGATCTGGGCCCTCGATTTCAACGGGAAGGTCGACACGGGGAAGATCGACATTACCAACGGGCCCGCCGAGCAGATGTTCGACGGGGAGTACTTCGGGTGGTTCCTGAACGCTGCAAGCAAGCATGTGATGTTCAAGGACTATCCCGATATGGTGCTCAGCGGCACCTCCGTGGTGCAGCGCCCCTCCTGTGACTCCAACGAGGACAGCTTTAAGATCGTGGCCCAGCGGACCGAGCTCGCCGAACTGGAGACCCACGCCGGAGAGTCCAACCCGCCGGAGCCCATCGACGTGGTGGAGGAGAGCATCGTCAAGAACAATAACCTCTCCTTTATCCAGGTCCGCTTTGATTCCTGGTCCATTGTGTTCTAGACTGACGTCATGCCAAGAGCCGCGCTCATCCTCTGCTTTCTTGTGATTCCGCTCACGGCGTGCACGCCGGAGTCGAAGACGGAGGCCCCCAAGGCGGAGGGGGCGCCGGAGCAGGCCGCGGCGCCGAAACCGACCGAGACCGCCCCCGCGGCCAAGCCGCCTCGAGAGGTCACGGCCCGGGAGACCCGGCTGTTCGGTATCAAGATTCCCTCGGGGATGCGCCCCGCCCGGGGGCCGGACAAGGTGTACCGCTTCGTGGGCAACGCCCCGATGCCTCAGGTCAAGGTGCTCATCGAGGACCAGATCACCACCGAGCAGAAGCTACGGGAGGTGGAGGGGTGGCTCTTTAGGAACGCCCGGGCCAAGGCCGAAGGGGAGGGGGGGGAGCTCATCGCCATCCGGGTGTTCGAGAAGGGCAAGGGATCGGCCGTCGACCTCTGGATCGAGAAGGACTACTCGGACGCCCTGCCGGACCGCGCCTCCACCGCCGGCGGCTACGCGGGCCGTCCCTCCCCCAAGAGCCAGAAGATGATCCAGGAGCGGCGGATAGCGCGAGAGAAGAGCCTCTCCAAGACCCTCTCCACCATGAAGAAGCTGGAGCGAAGAGAGCCCCTCACCAAAGAGGAGCTCGAGAGCGACGTGTTCAACTGAGACACGGCTTGCGCTGAATCCGAACAGAATGTCCGAGGCCCGGCCCGGCGCCCTCTTGCTCCCGACGCCAGCTCTTTGAAACTGTAAGTCCCTGTTTCAGTTCTATAATTGTTGCATGCCATGCAACAGCGGTCACACTTATTATTGGTGATATTCGGAGTATCGATGCCAAGACCCAATATTGTCGCGTGTCTCATATCAAAGCAGCAGCAGGCCGCCTGGGCCAAAGAGCTCGCGCGCCTGAACACGCTGGGGATTGAGTGTCGGGTGGTGGATCAGCCCGAGGCGCTGGAGCCCGTCGTCCGGAACGAGGATCCGCTGATGGTGGTGCTGGGGACGGACTTCGAGTATGACGGCAACCACGTCCTGCAATCCGCCATGGTGCGTCGCGACGATGTCCCGGTGGTGGTGCTGGCCGCCGTGCGCGACGCCTGGCCGATGGTCTACTCCTCTCTTCAGGACATGACCGAGGACTCGGGCGAGACCCTTCCCATGGAAGAGATCGTCCGGCAGCTGTCCGAGCACCTGGCGCTCTCGTCGGTGCCGGTCTCGAGATCGCCGGGGGGCGACATGGCCGTGACCTCCATGCCGCCGGGGCTCACCGGTCTCTTCGACGGGGTCATCCTCGAGTCGCTCCCCGCCCAGTCCCCCTACTCGGGCAAGCAGCGGCTGGACGAGGGGATCGCCGCCGGCAAGACCCTCTTCAGAGACCGCGCCAAGGCGGATCAGAGCCTGTCGCCACCCTTCGAGACCTCGAAGGCGCCCGAAGCGTCGAAGACCTCGAAGAGGCCCGCACCGGTGGCGTCCGCGCCGGAGTCGCCGAAAGCCGGGAAGGCCTCCTCGGCGGACGCTCCGGCCGTCGTAAAGCAGGGCCTCGGGAAGGAATCTGTGGTTGTCGAGGTGCCGGATATCGAAGAAGGAGAATCCGGGCCCGGGGAGATATCGCCCGCCGCGGTGTCCCCCGAGCCCCTTGCGCACGCCATTGCCAACTCCATCGCCGGCTCCATCGCCGACTCTTTTGTCGAGCCTACGGCTGTCGAGCCTACAGCTGTCGAGCCTGTGGCCGAACCCGCCGCCGAGCCCCTCAAAGGGGCGCCCGAAGCCGACCGGAGCGCTGTCGATGGAGAAAATTCAGTGGAAGCGGCGCGGAAAGACCTCCTCTCCAGCTCCATCGCCGATGCCATCGCCGACGCGGTTCAGGGAAGCGGTTCTTTGGGAAAAGAGACCCCTTCGGACGGGGCGACGAGTGAGGCGCCGTCGGAAGAGAAATCCCCTCGAGCGTCGGAGACGGAGGCCGCGGCGGCGCCCGGCGGGGCCGGGACCGATGGCAGTACCGGCGCGAGGAAGCTTCCCGTTTTTTCGAAGCGCGTCGCCCTCCTGGCGGCGGCGGTGCTCGTCCCGGTAGCGGTGCTCATCGGATACTTCGCTCTTTCAGGTAACGGGGCGGAGCCTCCGCCCGCCGGGACCGCTCCTCCCCCGCGCGCTCCGGTCGGGAGCCCGCAGGCCGCTCCTCCTTCGCGGGCTCCGGTCGCGCCGCCCGATCCTGAGCCCCCGCGCGCCGATGAAGGCGTAGCCCCGGGAGCGCCGCACCCCGAGGCGCCGGCCGAGCCGACCGGATC
>JBNLED010000181.1:0-17844 GCA_050304755.1 Polyangia bacterium
GCCGCTCCTCAGCGCGAGGAGCACCTCCCGGCCGCCGCCGGAGCCCACCACGAGCACGTCCGGTCCGTCGAACAGGCGGTAGAAGAAGGACTCGTCGTCCTTTCCGGGCAGCACCCGGGAGACCGGCCCCATGGGGTGGGCGAGGCGGGTCACCGCGGTGCCGCCGTCGATGAAGATGGTGCGGTTGGTGCGCCCCCGCCGGTCGCGCCACTCGGCCACGTCCACCCGGGAGGTGGTGTTCCACGCGGTGAGGCGGTGGAACTTCGGATCCGAGAAGACCCGGCCGAGGGGCACGCCGTCGCCGGTGACCTTGTTCTCGCTGATGCGCACCGGGAGGAGGCGGTCGGCGAAAGGGGCGAGGACCATCAGCGAAGCCGAGACCCCGAGGGCCGCGGCGCGCCACTGCAGGGATCGCCGCCACACAACGAAGAGGGCGCCGAGCCCCGAGAGGCCCGCGGCCGCCACCACCGTGCCGGAGCCCCCGAGGCGGGGGAGCAGGAACACCACGAGCAGCGATCCGGCGCCCGCCCCGAGCAGATCGAAGAGGTAGAGCCGGTGCACGGACTCGGCGTACCGGGTGATCAGCGCGGCGATGGTGAGACCGGAGAAGAAGAAGGGCAGCGTCACCGACAGGGTGTACAGGGGGAGGAAGAGCCACTGCAGCCCGTCCCGTCCGAGGGAGAAGGGCTCGAAGGGGACGGCGTTGGAGAGCGCGTATCCCGCGGCGAACGACAACGGCGTGGCCAGCGCCAGTCCGCTGAGGAGCCCCTCGGGGATGGTCTCCGCCTGTCTGCGGAGGGAGAGGACCACGCCGGCGAATCCGAAGCCGAAAAGCGCGGTGCTGAGCACCATGAAGGCGAAGTGGTACCACAGGGTGACGGAGAGGACGCGCATCCACGCGATCTCGAGGAGCAGGGTCGCGGCGGAGATGAGCAGGATGCCGGGGAACACGGCGCTGGCGGATCGACGGGACACCGGGTCAGGCAACGAGAGCAGCGAAGGGTGGGGATTTCGTCTCTGTCATAGTCGAGCTCCTATTCTATGCTCTCGAGAGAACCGCGTCATTGAAAATATTTGGACGAGCACGGTCGGCCCCGGCTCGACCGATAACCTCGGATTTCGACTGCCGCCCGGTGTCGAGGCCGAAACGGGATTTGGCCAAAATGCGTTTGACATTGGGATGCCAACCGTGAAAAAAATCCACAATCAGGTAACAACACATTGGGGATAGAGATCTCCATTTGCGTTGTTTTGGGTAATGCCGCCATCGGGGGGGAGTGATTGTCATGAACTATCTCGTGTTATCTCATGGTGTGGAAACACCTGGCCAAGGGTGAAAATGGGAAAGTCGCCGACGAAGATATTGTTGGTTGAAGCCGACGGGGGGAGTACCTCGACATCCTGCCGACTGTTGTCAGCAAGGCCCTCGAGCGGACGGCGCGCAAGAGTAGCCGACGACCTCAGCACTGAAGCGTGGCGTCATCCGAGTTTGAAGGGCTCATCAGCCTCTCGGCCGCTTCGGCGAGATCATATGCCCGGTAGGGTTTGGTCAGGAAGCTGTAGTTGGTGATCTGGTGTCGGATGTGCTCCAGTTGCTCGGGCTCCGGGGCGTAGCCGGAGGAGAGGAGCACGGGAACCTCCCGGTCCGTCTTCCGGATCTCCCGCAGCACCGCGATGCCGTCCATTTCCGGCATGACGAGATCCAGGATGATGAGGGAGATGGCCTGTCGGTGCTCCTTGAACAGCTCGATGCCCGTCTGCCCCCGATCGGTGCTCAGCACCTCACAGCCGAGGGTCCCCAGCATGCGGATGCCCGCCCGCCGGACGAGGGGCTCGTCATCGATCAGCAGCACGGTTCGACTGGCGAGGACGGTGTTCTTCAAATCGTCGATCTTCGGCATACTGGAGATCCTGGAGCAGGCGGTTTGCGAAGCGGCCTTGGGGAAGGTCAGGGTGACGACGGTTCCCCGGCCGGGCCCGGAGTCGATATTGATATTGCCGTGATGAATCTGCACGACATCGTACACCATCGCCAGACCGAGCCCGGTCCCCTTTCCGGGGGCCTTCGTCGTGAAGAACGGCTCGAAGATCTTGTCGCGGATACTGGCGTCGATCCCCGCCCCCGTGTCCTGGATAGTGAGCCCGACGTCGTCGCCTCGGGCGTGGGTGGAGAGGGTCAGCCGACCGGCGTCTCCCATGGCGTCGATGGCGTTGAGGCCGAGGTTCATCACCGCGTTTTCGATCTGGCCCTGATCCCCCAGCATCATCGGGATGTCTTCGAGGGTCTTGACGATTTCGATATCCTTGGGGACGGTGCGTTCCAGCAGGGCCAGCACGGTGTTGACGACGCTGTTGAGCGAAAACCGTTCCTTGTCGAGGCGATTCTTCCGGGCGAAGCCGAGCAGGTTGCGGGTGAGCTGGGCGCCCCGGTCACAGGCGGTGGTGATGTTCTCGAGATCCTCGAAGCGGCCGTACTTGGAGACCTCGTGGGAGAGGGCGAACGCCGACCCCATGATGGCGTTCAGGATGTTGTTGATATCGTGGGCCATGCCCCCGGCGAGGCGGCCGATGGCCTCCATCCGCCGGCTCTGCTGCAGCTGCGCTTCGATGTCTCGCCGCTCCGTGATGTCCTTCAGCATGCAGATCCAGCGGGTGGGGTTGTCGTCCTGTTGGACCGATGAGAGGGTGAGGTCCAGAATCACGAGCTCCTGTTGCTTGTTCTTCGCGTGGACCGAGAGCTCGTGGCTCGAGGCGCTCGCGTCCTCGATGAGCTCGGTGATGGAGGAGACGGTCTCCGACGAGACGATGCCGATGGCGTTGAAGGGGGAGCCGATGAGCTCCTCGGGGGAGTGCCCGAGGTGGGGCTCCACTTGGGGGTTCGCGTCCACGATGATGCCCTTCTCGTCCAGGCAGAGGATGGCCTGGGAGCTGTGCTCGAAGATCAGCCGGTACTGCTTCTCCCGGTGGGCGAGCTCGGCCTCGGCCTTCCGCCGGAGGATGAGGTAGAGCCTGAGCCGGTGGGCGCCGAAGCAGATGGAGATGATAAGGGTGGAGGCGAGGAAGAGGCGGGCCAGCCCCTGGGAGTTCGGCCCGGGCTCGAACCTGGAGAAAAGAAGGGAGACAAAGGCCATGCCGATGACCGAAAAGAGGATCCCGACCCTGAGACCGAGGAGCAGGGTGGCGACCACGGGGACGATGAAGGTCGTCGCGTTAATGGCCGTATGGAAGATCGGATAGAGGAGATAGAGGAAAACGGGGTGGAGCGCCGCCCCCACGAGGACAATCGCCCAGCGCTTTTTTAATGACAGTTTAGAGATTTCACCCGTCATTTCCATGGTCATTCTAAATAACTGCGATCTAATTAACTATTTATACCTTAATATAATCGTTTTCCGCTTCTATAAAATGACAACCCCGGAATTTCATCGCAGGCCGCCCCGGCGACGGGCTGCAGACCGGGACGGCCCGACGTGATGCGTCTGACTTGGGGAAGAGTCCTTCGCAAAATGACCGGTGTCCGTTCATCTCCCCTAACACTCTCAATTTGCGTGGTTGAGGCAGGAAAAGAGCATCGCTCCCAACGGTCTGCGCTTGACAGTTGCTGGATAATTTACTACCCAAACTGCCTGTGTCGTTCGAATTATGACAAAGCACTGAGTATCTAAAAGAGTTGGGACAACATGCTAGGATATGAAGCCGTTCTTCTCCTCATTGCGATAGCGGGCACCCTCGCGTTCATCTTCGTGATGGTCTCCCGGTATGTGGGGCCGCGAAACGCAAACGCCATAAAAACCTCAACTTATGAGTGCGGCCTGGACCCCATCGGTTCGGCCCGGCAGCGCTTCTCGGTCAAGTTCTATCTGGTGGCGATGCTGTTTATCCTGTTCGACATCGAGGTCGCGTTTCTCTACCCCTGGGCCCGGCTCTTCCGTGAGCTCGGCCTGTTCGGGCTGATTGAGATGGCGATCTTCGTTTTTATTTTGGTCATCGGACTGATGTACGCGTGGCGCAAGGGCGCCCTGGAGTGGGAGTAATGAACGCACCGACACGTGATGCGGGGCTCGCCGTCAGCGTGGCCTCCGTCGACGAAGCGATAAAAATGGTCAACGAGCTGAAGGGACCGGCCAAGCTCGAGCAGGTGGCGGACTGGGCGAGGAAGCACTCGCTCTGGCCCATGCCCTTCGCCACGGCCTGCTGCGCCATCGAGTTCATGGCGGTGGCCTGTGACTACAACGACCTCTCCCGGTTCGGCGCCGAGGTGTGCCGCTTCTCCCCGCGGCAGGCCGACATGATGCTGGTGTGCGGCACCATCACCAACAAGATGGCGCCGGTGCTCCGCAGGATCTACGACCAGATGTCCGAGCCCAAGTGGGTCATTTCCATGGGGGCCTGCGCCAGCTCAGGCGGCATGTTCAACTCCTATTCGGTGCTGCAGGGCATCGATCGGGTCATCCCCGTCGACTATTACGTTCCCGGCTGTCCCCCGAGGCCGGAGGGGTTACTCTTCGCCATCCTGGAGCTCCAGAAGCAGATCGGTGAGGAGTCCCACGTGCTCTCGTCCCGGGAGAAATTCCGGGAGGCGTGGGTGCGGGGCCTCCAGGGCCGGGGACCGACCCCCAAGGCGCGCATCATTGATCCCAGCAAGTACGATATAAAGGACCTCGAAAAATGACCCTCGATTTGGCACGAGACGCGGCGAAGCGATTGAAGACCCAGCTCGGCGATTCCGTCGAGGAGATTTTCGAAGACAAGCGGGGGGTGGTGGCCCGGATCGCGGTGACAGCCGTCGTCGAGGCCCTCGAGGCGCTGAAGGCAGACAAGAGCTGCCCCTTCGATATGCTCGTGGACGAGACCGCCGTGGACTGGTCCACGTGGCAGCAGGAGACCGACCTGCCCCAGCCTGAAAAGCGCTTCTCGCTTTACTACCACCTGTACTCTCTCGAGACCCACGCCCGGCTGTTCCTGGAGGCGGGCCTGGGGGAGCGGCAGGTCGCGCCGAGCGCCGTGCGGGTGTACGACGCGGCCAACTTCGCGGAGCGGGAGATCTTCGACATGTTCGGCATCCGGTTCTCGGGACACCCGGATCTGCGCCGCATCCTCCTGGCCGAGGACTTCGAGGGGCACCCGCTGCTCAAGGAGTTCCCCGTGCACGGGCGCAATCCCCAGGACTTTCCGCAGGAGTAGGTGAGACGTGAAAGAGGTTTTTTCGAAATCGACTGAGCAAAGAGAGCAGCTGGACCTGCACGCGTCGCAGATGATCCTCAACTGGGGACCCTCTCACCCGGCGACCCACGGCACCCTGCGGATGATCCTCACCCTCGAGGGGGAGACCATCGTCAAGTGCGATACGGAGATCGGCTACCTCCACCGCGGCTTCGAGAAGCTCGCCGAGGGGCTCGACTACAACAAAATCGTCAACCTCACGGACCGGCTCAACTACTGCTCCGTGTTCATGAACAATGTCGGCTGGCACCTCGCCTGCGAGAAGATGTTCGACATCGAGGTGCCGGAGCGGGCCACCGTGCTTCGGACCATCCTGTCCGAGCTCTCCCGCATCGGCGACCACATGCCGGCGCTCGGCCCCAACTGCGTGGACATCGGCGCCTTCACCCCCCTGCTCTGGCTCTGGAACATCCGGGAGAAGATCTACGATATCCTCGAGTCGGTCACCGGCGCCCGGATGACCACCTCGTTCACCCGCGTGGGGGGGCTCGCCCAGGACGTCCCGGACGGCTTCGCGGATCAGGTCCGGGCGATCATCCCCGACGTGTACGAGGCCATGCGCGAGATGGACGCGCTCCTCTCCAAAAACCGCATCTTCAACGACCGGACCCGCGGCGTCGGCGCCCTCTCGGCGGAGGACGCCGTCTCCTACGGCTGGACCGGCCCGTGCCTTCGGGCCTGCGGCGTGCCCCACGATCTCCGGGCGGACAACCCCTACATGATCTACGGGGACCTGGACTTCGACATCCCCGTCGGGGAGCACGGCGACGTGTACGATCGCTTCTTCGTGCGGGTGGAGGAGTGCCGCCAGTCCTGCCGCCTCATCGAGCAGGCCCTCGACAAGCTGACCGAGGGGCCGGTGCTGGCGGACACCAAGACCGCGGTGCTGCCCCCGAAGGACGCGGTCTACAACGAGATGGAGGGGCTGGTTCACCATTTCGAAATCATCATGAGGGGCCCGCGGGCCCCCAAGGGCGCGATCTGCTACGACGCCACCGAGGCCGCCAACGGCGAGCTCGGGTTCACCATCGTCAGCAACGGCACCGGCGTGCCGTACCGCATGCACATCAGGCCCCCGTGTTTTCATGTATTCGCGGCGCTACCGAAGCTGATAACAGGCCATATGGTCGCCGATCTGTCCGCCACCTTGGCGAGCATCAACATCATTGCCGGAGAGTTGGACCGTTGACCGAGGTAAACAGACATCAGGCCACGCTCGGCCACCCCATCGACCCGCGACCGGAGACGGTCCGGGCGATCGACGAGCTGATCACCCATTATCCCGTCAAGGAAGCGGCGCTCATCCCCGCCATGCACATCCTCCAGGACGAGATCAAGTGGATGCCCATGGAGGCAATGGACTGGATCGCGGACAAGCTGGAGATCCCGAGGGTGCGGGTCTACGGCGTGGCCTCCTTCTACACCATGTTCCGGCGGAAGCCCGAGGGCAAGCTCCGGCTGGAGGTGTGCACGAACCTGTCGTGCAGCCTCCTCGGCGCCACCCACATCCGGGACTACCTGTGCGAGAAGCTCGGCATCCGGCCCGGGGAGACCACGCCGGACGGCAAGGTCACCCTCACCGAGGTGGAGTGCCTGGGCTCCTGCGGCACCGCGCCGGTGATGCTGGTCAACGACCGGTTTTACGAGAACCTGACCCCGAAGAAAATAGAGGCCCTTCTCGAGCGGATCGCGCGCGCCTCCATCGCGCCGAAGGCAGGTGACAATGGCTGAGAAAGTGCTGGGCGCCCGATTTTCCAAGGCCGATTCACACAAGCTCTCTTCCTACAAAGCGGACGGCGGATACCAGGCCCTGCGCAAGGTCCTCGAGATGAAGCCCGACGAGGTTATCGATCTCGTCAAAGCCTCGGGCCTCAGGGGGCGCGGCGGCGCCGGGTTCCCGGCCGGTCTCAAGTGGTCCTTCGTCCCCAAGGAGTCCGAGAAGCCCAAGTACCTCTGCGTCAACGCGGACGAGGGGGAGCCCGGGACCTTCAAGGATCGCTACATCATGGTGGACGATCCCCACGCCCTCCTCGAGGGGGCCCTCATCTGCTGCTTCGCCATCCAGGCCCACGCGGCGTACATCTACGTCCGGGGCGAGTTCAAGGAGCCCATGGAGCGGCTCGAGGCGGCCATCAAGGAGGCCCGGCAGGGGGGGATCATCGGCAAGAGCGTCATGGGGACGGACTTCGCCGCGGAGATCTACGTCCACTCCGGGGCCGGCTCCTATGTGTGCGGCGAGGAGACCGCTCTCATCGAGTCCAACGAGGGACACCGGGGGATGCCCCGGCTCAAGCCCCCCTTTCCCGCCATCGTAGGGCTCTTCGGCGGACCCACGGTCATCAACAACGTGGAGACCCTCGCCTGCCTGCCCCACATCGTCAAGAACGGCGCGGAGTGGTTCGTGGGCCTCGGCTCCGAGAACAACGCCGGGACCAAGCTCTACGGCGTCTCGGGCCACGTGAAGAAGCCCGGGCTCTACGAGTTGCCCATGGGCACCAACCTCAAAGAGATCATCTACGAGGTCTGCGGCGGCATCCGGGGCGACCGGGAGCTCAAGGGGGTCATCCCCGGCGGCTCCTCCTGTCCCGTGCTCCTCCCGGACGAAATCGACATCAAGATGGATTTCGACTCGCTGGCCAAGGCGGGCTCCATGCTGGGCTCCGGCGGCATCATCGTCATGGACGAGACCACTTGTATCGTGGGGGCGGCGGCGCGGCTGGCCAAGTTCTACTCCCATGAGTCCTGCGGCCAGTGCACCCCCTGCCGCGAGGGGGTCACCTGGATCCGCAAGATCCTGAACCGCATCGAGGCGGGCGAGGGCAAGGCGGGGGACTGCGACCTGCTCCTCGAGTTGTGCGACAACGTCCAGGGCAACACCGTGTGTCCCCTGGGGGACGCGTGCGCCATGCCCATGCGGGCGTTTGTTCAGAAGTACAGAGATGAGTTCGAGGACCACATCAAGGCCGGAAAGTGTACGGTGGGGCCCATACCGAACCCGTGGAAGGACGAGCAGTAGGAAAGAGAATGCCGAAGATTGTCATAGATGGCCGGGAGATTGAAGCCAGGGACGGCGAGACCGTGCTGACGGCCGCCCTCAGCGCCGGGATACACATTCCCCACTTCTGCTTCCACCCGAACCTGAAGATTGCCGGCAACTGCCGGATGTGCCTCGTCGAGCTCGAGAAGGTGCCCAAGCTGCAGGTCGCCTGCGGCACGGTGGTCCGGGAGGGCCTGGTGGTCACTACGAACAACGATCGCGTCAAGAAGGCCCGGGAGGCGGTGCTCGAGTTTCTGCTCATCAACCACCCCCTCGACTGCCCGGTGTGCGACCAGTGCGGCGAGTGCAAGCTCCAGGACTACTGCTTCGAGTACGGCAAGGAGCGGAGCCGGTTCAGCGAGGAGAAGCACACGTTCGACAAAATCGACATCGGCCCCAACCTCTCCCGGGATCAGAACCGCTGCATCCACTGCACCCGCTGCATCCGCTTCATGCGGGATATCGCGGGGAGCGAGGAGGTGGGCCTGTCGGAGCGCTCCGGCCACACGGTGGTGGGGCCCTACGTGCCCACGCCCCTCGAGAGCCCGTTTTCGTTGAACGCCGCCGATGTCTGCCCCGTGGGGGCGCTTACCTCCACCCACTTCCGGTTCAAGGCCCGCAGCTGGCTCATGACCAAGGCGCGGACCGTCTGTCCGGGGTGCTCCCGCGGCTGCAACGTCACCGCCTGGGCCTACAAGGGGGAGCTCCGCCGGTTGACGCCCGCCGCCAACAATGATGTCAATGTCAGCTGGCTCTGCGACGAGGGCCGGCTCTCTATAAACGACGTGGCGAGCGAGGATCGCCTCCTGAAGGCAACGGTCAAAGGAAAATCGGTGGATGTGGACGAGGCCCTCAGCCGGGTGGCCGACGAGGTTCGCGCGTTCGTGGAGAGCGGCAACGCGGACAAGATAGCAATTATGGGGTCCGGCGCCCTCACCAACGAGGACAACTTCGCGGTGGTCAAGCTGGCGGCCGCCATCGGCACCGGCCGCGTGGGGCTCATCGACGGCGTCCGGGACGCGCGCCCCTTCGGGCCCCTACCGGAGCCCCTGCCCGGGTGGTTCATCCGGGAGGACAAGACCCCCAACGCCACGGGAGCCCGGGACGTGCTCAAGGACGCGATGGACGGCGCGGCGATCATCCAGTCCATCGAGGCCGGGGAGATCCTGGCGCTCCTCGTGTTCGGCGCGGATCCCGCGGCCCTCGAGGGGGGCGCGGCGGCCCTCGAGAAGCTCGACCTCCTGATGGCGGCGGATACCCGCCCCACCGGGACGACCAAGCTCGCCACCGTGGTCATCCCCGAGGCGTCGCCGTTCGAGAAGGACGGCACCTTCACCAACGAGGGGGGGCGGGTGCAGCGGCTGTCCGCGGCGGTGCAGCCGAAGGGCGCGAGCCGCTCCAGCTGGCGGACCGCCTCCGATCTGGCGAAAGCGTTGGGTGCCCGGTGGACCTTCGAGACCGCGGCCCGGGCGTTCGACGCCATCGCCCGGGAGGTGTCGTTGTTCAAGGGGCTCTCCCTTGCGACCCTTCCGGTGGAGGGTGTCGCCGTGCACCAGCCCGCCGAGGCGTCCGAAGAAGAGCCGACCGATGAAACGGAAACCGCGCCTGAAAAGGCCGATTGAAAGAGACAATAGATGCCTGACTGGGTACAGCAAGTACTGACGAGCAATTGGACATGGGCCATCCTGGCCATCATCCTGGGCTACTGTTTCGCGCTGCTGGGAGCTCCGATCTACGTCTGGTTGGAACGGCGGGGGGCCGGCATCATCCAGCAGCGGCCCGGGCCCAACCGGCGCGGTCCCTACGGGCTGTTGCAGCTCATCGCCGACGCCATCAAGCTGGCGCTCAAGGAGGACATCGTCCCGACGAACGCCAACAAGTGGCTCCACGGGGCGGCCCCCATGATCACCGTTATCGTGGCCCTCTCCACCTTCGCGGTGATCCCGTTCTCCCTCGACTTCGAGCTGTTCGGCGGCACCTACCGGCTGCAGGTGGCGGATCTCAACTTCGGCATTATCTACATCCTCGCCATCTCCTCGATCAGCGTCTACTGCGGCACCCTGGCGGGGTGGTCCTCCAACAACAAGTACTCCCTCATGGGGGGGCTGAGGGCCGGCGCCCAGATGATCTCCTACGAGATCGCCATGGGCCTCGCGGTGGTGGCCATCCTCCTCATCTACGGCACCGTCCAGATGAGCGAGATGCTGGCAGCCCAGTCCGGGCCCATCTGGTACTGGGGGGTGTTCAAGGCGCCGGTGGCGTTCTTCATCTACCTCCTCTCGGTGTACGCCGAGACCAACCGCACCCCCTTCGACCTGGTGGAGGCGGACAGCGAGATCGTGGCAGGCTATTTCCTCGAGTACTCCTCGTTCAAGTGGACCCTGTTCTTCATGGGCGAGTATATGCATATGGCCATCGGCGCGGTGCTCATCGCCGTCATCTTCTTCGGGGGCGGCAACATCCCGTGGGCGGAGGCGGAGACCTACCCCATGGTGTTCCCCTACCTGATGTACGCGGCGGCCTTCGGGGCGCTCCTCCTGGCGTGGGACACCAGCCGGGAGAAGCGGCGCAAGTTCACCAAGGGCAACTACCTGTTCGCGGCGATCCTCGTGGCCATCGCCGGCCTCTGCCTCCTGCTCGGGCTGCTCTTCACCGCCTTCAACGTCATCGAAACGCTGCCCTGGCTCGCCACCCTCGCGGGGGTGCTGGTCCAGGTGGCGGTGCTCGCGGTCAAGTTCGCGTTTTTCTTCTGGCTCTTTATCTGGGTGCGCTGGACTGTGCCGAGGTTCCGGTACGATCAGCTGATGAACCTCGGTTGGAAGTTCCTGCTGCCGCTCGCGATCATCAACATCGCGGCGACCAGCGTGCTCGTGCTCGTGGGGTGGCTCTGATGGGAATTGTCAAGGTTAACCGCCCGAAACAGAACTGGTGGGAGAGGGTCTATTTCCTCGAGGTGTTCCGGGGGCTCGGAATGACGATGAAGCACGCGGTGCTCGCGCTGTTCAAGCCGGGGTACATCCCCACCTATCAGTATCCCGAGGAGCAGCGGCCCATCGCGGACCGGTTCCGCGGGAGGCACAAGCTCCGGAGGCGCCCCGACGGCTCGCCGGTCTGCGTGGCGTGCTACTGCTGCCAGACCGTCTGCACTCCGAACGCCATCGACATCGTGGCGGAGGAGTCGGAGAGCCCGGACATCGAGAAGCGGCCCAAGGCGTTCCGCATCAACATGCTCCGCTGCATCTTCTGCGGCATGTGCGTGGAGGCCTGCCCCAAGGACGCCATCTACATGACCAAGGAGTTCGAGCTGGCGAGGAACACGAGAGAGAAACTGCAATTCGGCCTGGACGATTTGCTCGAAGACGAGAAAGGGGAACGCTGATCATGTGGGAGTCCGTGTTCTTCTGGTGTTTCGGCGGCCTCGCCGTCATTCTGGCCGTCATGGTGATCACCCTCAAAAACCCGGTGCACTCGGCGGTGGCCCTGGTCTGCAACATGTTCTCGCTGGCGGCGCTCTTCGCCCTGCTCGACGCCCACTTCCTGGCGGCGCTCCAGGTGCTGGTGTACGCCGGCGCCATCATGGTGCTGATCCTGTTCGTCATCATGCTCCTGAACCTCCAGCCCGACGAGCTCGGCCGGGCCAAGCAGACCGCCACCAAGGCCGTGGGGGGGGTGCTGGCCACCTGGGTGGTGGTGCTGGTGATATCCCTCGTGACCACAGGGAAGAGCGGGGAGATGCCCGCGGTGCCGGAGTCCTTCGGGACCCTGGAGACCATCGGGCGACTGCTGTTCTCGAGGTTCCTGCTCTCCTTCGAGGTGGCCTCGGTGCTGCTCCTGGCGGCCATCCTGGGCGCCGTGGGCATCGCGAAGAAGAAGATCTGGTGAGGAGGAAGAGATGATTACGATTACCCACTATATAGTGCTCTCCACTCTCCTCTTCGGCATCGGCGCGGTGGGGGTGATGGTCCGGCGCAACGCGCTGGTGCTCCTCATGTCCGTGGAGCTGATGCTCAACGCGGCGAACCTCGCGCTCATCGCCTTCTCGAGGCAATTGGGCAACGAGACCGGGCACGTGCTCGCTATTTTCGTCATGACGGTCGCCGCGGCGGAGGCCGCGGTGGGACTGGCACTGGTGCTGGCCATCTTCCGCCACAAGGGGACGGTGGATGTCGACCAGGTGCGGTCGTTAAAAGGATAAGGTGTGATGCACGACGACTCTACATCGATCCTCCTGTGGATTCCGCTCTTGCCGCTCTTCGGGGCGTTCATCAACGGCCTCTTCGGCCGCCGGCTGTCCAAGAACGCGGTGTCGTTCATCGGCTGTGCCGTGGTCGGTGTGGCGTTCCTCCTGGCCGTGGCCGCCAGCCTGCAGGTGATGGCTCACCATGGTGAAATCCGTCTCGTCCAGACCGTGTATTCCTGGATCGCGGTGGGGGGCATCTCCATAGACGTCATGTTTCTCTTGGATGCCCTCTCCACGGTCATGGTGCTGGTGGTCACCGGGGTGAGCTTCCTCATCCACATCTACTCCATCGGCTACATGCACGATGATGACAGCTACGCCCGCTATTTCTCCTACCTGAACCTCTTCGTGTTCAGCATGCTCATCCTGATTCTCGGCGGCAACCTGCCGCTCCTGTTCGTCGGCTGGGAGGGCGTGGGGCTCTGCTCCTACCTCCTCATCGGTTTCTGGTTCGAAGACCCGGAAAAGGCCAAGGCGGGTAAGAAGGCGTTCATCGTCAACCGCATCGGGGACCTCGGGTTCCTCATCGGTATGTTCACTCTGTTCGGCGTGGCCGGAGGGCTCTCCTTCGACGCGGTGAAGGGCGCGGCGGACAGCGGGACCATCACCGCGGGCGTCGCCACCTTCGCCTGCCTCGCCCTGTTCGTGGGGGCCACCGGCAAGAGCGCGCAGATCCCGCTCTACGTGTGGCTGCCGGACGCCATGGCGGGTCCGACCCCGGTCTCCGCCCTCATCCACGCGGCGACGATGGTCACCGCCGGCGTTTATATGATCGCCCGGATGTCCTTCCTGTTCGCCCTGTCGCCGACCGCCTCGGCGGTGGTGGCCCTCGTGGGGGGCGCCACGGCGCTCTTCGCCGCCACCATCGGCATCACCCAGTATGATATCAAGAAGGTGCTCGCCTACTCCACGGTGAGCCAGCTCGGATACATGATGATCGGCGTGGGGGTGGGGGCCTATTTCACCGGTATCTTCCACCTCATGACCCACGCGTTCTTCAAGGCGTGCCTCTTCCTCGGCTCCGGCGCGGTCATCCACGCCCTGTCCGGGGAGCAGGACATGCGCCGCATGGGGGGGCTCAAGAAGAAGCTCCCCTGGACCTACTGGACGTTCCTCATCTCCACCATCGCCATCGCCGGGTTCCCGCCCTTCGCCGGGTTCTGGTCCAAGGACGAGATCCTGTGGAAGGCGATCTCCACGACCTCCAAGGCCGACTGGGCGGGGTGGGTGCACACCGCGGCGTATGCCATGGGGCTCATCGGCGCGGCGATTACCTCGTTCTACATGTTCCGGCTGGTCTTCATGACCTTCCACGGGGAGCAGCGGTCCGATATCCATGTGCACCACGAGATGAAGGTGATGAGCTGGCCGCTCGCCATCCTCGCCGGGCTGGCCGCGATCGGGGGCTTTGTCAACCCGTCCCTCCTCGGCGGTCACGCCTTCAAGCACTTCCTCGAGCCGGTGGTGGGGCACGCCCAGGAGATCGCGGTGGCGTCCACCGCCTTCGCCGAGAACCACGGGGTGGAGCTGGGGCTCGCCGGGCTGAGCGTGGCGGTGGCCTGCCTCGGGCTGTTCATCGCGTGGACCCTTTACATGAAGCGCACCGACGTACCGGGCAAGGTGATCGAGGCGATCCCCGGGCTCCACAAGGTGGTGCTGAACAAGTATTTCATCGACGAGATCTACGAGGCATCGGTGATCAAGCCGATCCACGGCTTCTCGGTGTTTCTGTGGAAGAAAATGGACGCGTTCGTGGTGGACGGTCTCGGCGTCAACGGGCCCCCCAGGGTGCTCAAGGCGCTCGGCGGTATCGGGCGGATGTTACAGAGCGGCAACGTACAGGCCTACGCCTTCTGGCTCTTCGTCGGATTCGCGGGGGTCCTGTTCTACATGATTTACGTGGCCGGTCTGTTTTAGGGATTCGACCAGGCGCTGCCTGGTTAGGCTTCTGGAGGAATTATAGTTGTGAATCCAATGGATGAAACCAGCTTCCCGATTCTCTCGCTCTTGCTTTGGCTCCCCCTTCTGGGGGCTCTGCTCGTCATCCTGATCCCAGGGGCCAACAAGACGCTGATTCGCGGGTTGACCATGGTGTTCTCCCTGCTGGGGCTCGCCGTGTCCGCGGTGGTGTGGGTGAACTTCGACGGGACCCAGGCGGGGATGCAGATGGTCGAGAAAGCAGAGTGGATACCGAGCCTCGGGGTCTCCTACCATCTCGGCGTGGACGGCATCAGCCTGCTGCTCGTGGTGCTCACCGCGTTCCTGCTGCCGGTGACGGTGCTCTCGACCTACAAGGCGGTCGAGAACGGGGTCAAGGGCTTCATGTTCTCCCTGCTCCTGCTCCAGGTGGGCATGCTCGGCGCGTTCCTCTCCCAGGATGTGTTCCTCTTCTACATCTTCTGGGAGCTGATGCTCATCCCCATGTACTTCCTCATCGGCATCTGGGGGGGCGAGCGGCGCATCTACGCCGCGGTGAAGTTCTTCCTGTACACGCTGGTGGGCTCCCTGCTCATGCTGGTCGCCGTGCTCTACGTGTACTTTACCTACAAGACCCAGAACGGGGCGGCCACCACGGACCTGGCGCTGCTCTACGGGACCCAGCTCGAGGCGGAGGAGCAGGTGCTGCTCTTCGCGGCCTTCGCCCTGGCCTTCGCCATCAAGGTGCCCATGTTCCCGTTCCACACCTGGTTGCCGGACGCCCATGTGGAGGCCCCTACGGCGGGCAGCGTCATCCTGGCGGCGGTGCTCCTCAAGATGGGGACCTACGGCTTCGTGCGGTTCGCGTTCCCCCTCTTCCCCACGGCGGCCATGGTCGGCCTGCCCATCATCGCGGTGCTCGCGGTCATCGGCATTATCTACGGCGCCCTGGTGGCCATGGTGCAACCGGACATGAAGAAGCTCATCGCCTACTCCAGCGTCTCCCACCTCGGGTTCGTGATGCTGGGCCTCGCGGCCATGACCCCCATGGGGGTGGCCGGCGGGCTGCTGCAGATGGTCAACCACGGGATCTCCACCGGGATGCTCTTCCTCCTGGTGGGGGTGGTCTACGAGCGGCGCCACACGCGGCTCATCTCCGAGTACGGCGGGCTCGCCAAGCAGATGCCCTGGTACGCGGTCTGCTTCCTGGTGGCCACCCTGGCCTCGGTGGGGCTGCCGGGGACCAACGGGTTCGTGGGGGAGTTCCTCATCATGCTCGGCACCTTCAACTCGGACGCCCTGCCGCAGATCTTCGGCAGCGAGCACGCCGGCAAGGCGCTGGCGGCCACGGCCGGCCTCGGCGTCATCCTCGGCGCCGTCTACATGCTCTGGCTGGTGCAGCGGGTCTTCTTCGGGCCGCTGAACAATGAAAAGAACAAGAAGCTGAAGGACCTCTCCCTCCGGGAGGGGGTCGTGCTCCTTCCGCTCATCGTGGTGGTCTTCGTCATCGGCCTCTTCCCGAATCTGTTCCTCGCCAAGGTGGAACCCTCGATCAATCATTTCGTCGAGGATGTCCGCAGTCGGTCCAACGTGGAGTTCACCATGGCGGATGACGTGACGTCGAATGACGAGAAACCCGCCGCGGACGCGGCCGAGACGAACGAAAAGGAGGTCCCGCATGCCGTTGCCCATTGAGGACCTCATCGCGATCCTTCCATTTTTAATCGCCGTGGCGGGGGGCCTCTCCGTCATCGTGCTCGATCTGTTTACCAACCCGGAGGCGAAGCGCGCCTACCTCGGCGGCTTCACCCTGGTCTTCCTCGCGGGCATGGCGCTCTCGTGTGTCGTCAACATGGGGGCGGTGACCCACCGGGCGTTCTTCGGGACCGTGGTCTCCGACGACCTCTCCCGCTTCCTGACCATCGTCTTCGCCGTGGCGGCGTCCCTGGCGTCCCTCATCGCCATGGGGCGGCTCCCGGAGAAGAACACCATGCGGGGCGAGTTCTACGCGCTCCTGCTGTTCGCCACCGGCGGCGCCGCTCTGCTGGTGCAGGCGCAGGACATGGTGGCCCTCTTCATCGGCCTCGAGACCCTCTCCATCCCCGCGTACATCCTGGCCGCGGCGGTGAGGAGCGATCCCCGCTCCACCGAGGCGGGCTTCAAGTACTTCATCCTCGGCGCCTTTTCGAGCGGGTTTTTGGTGTACGGCATCGCACTCCTCTACGGCGCGTCGGGAGGGACCGGCTTCAGCGACATCGCCCGGGCCGCCGCGAACGGCGCCTGGACCGAGAGCCCCCTCCTCGTCATCGGCGCTTTGATGGTGCTCACGGGAATCTGCTTCAAGATCGGCGCGGCGCCCTTCCATATGTGGGCGCCGGACGTCTACCAGGGCTCCCCCACCCCGGCGACGGCGTTCTTCGCCACCGGGGTCAAGGCCGCGGCCTTCACGGCCCTCATCCGGATCCTCTTCGTGGCGGTGCCGGACATGCGTATCGGACCGGAGGAGACCGGCGGGTGGGCGCCCATCATCCAGGGGTTGGCCATCCTGACCATGGTGGCGGCCAACCTCGCGGCGCTGGTCCAGACCGACGTCAAGCGCATCCTGTCGTACTCCAGCATCGCCCACGCGGGCTATCTCTTCATCGGGCTCCTGGTGGGACAGGAGGGGGCCACGGCCATGCTCTTCTACCTCGCCGTGTACACCTTCATGACCGCCGGGGCCTTCGCCATCGTGGCCTACTTCGAGCGGCTCGGCGCCGGCACCTCTTTGGAGGAGTACCGCGGCCTCGGCCGGCTGAGCCCGTTGGCGGCGGTGGTGCTGTCCATCTTCCTGTTCTCCCTCGCGGGCATCCCGCCCACGGCGGGCTTCTTCGGGAAGTTCTACCTCTTCAAGGTCGCCGTGGAGGGGGGCTTCACCTGGCTCGTGGTGATCGCCGTGCTCAACAGCGCCATGTCCGCCTATTACTATCTCCGGATCATGGTCTCCATGTACATGCAGACTGAGACCGAAATGACCCCTGTCGGCATCAAGGCCTCGCTTCCCATCGCCTTCGCCGTGGCCATCTGTCTCTACTTCGTCATCGCCATGGGCATCTTCCCCATCCCGTACCTCGAGGTGGCCAAGGCCTCCATCGCGTCGCTGTTCTGAGTCGATTTATTGTCGTAACAACGTATAGACGGAGATAGTCAGAATGGCGTGTGCCGGATCACATACATGGCGCCGTCGGAGAGGTCCAGGGTCTGGTCATTGTAGGTGAGGATCCCGTCGAGGGCGCCGCCGATCCAGAGTAACCGGACAGCTGGCTATACATTGCGCCTCGTGCCTCAAGTATCGTAGACGATCACCCGTACAAACTGGAAGGAGGACACGATGTCGAAGGCACGTGCGGCGAGGCGAAGCCACGCCGATTGGGATTGTCTTGTTGAT
>JBNLED010000182.1:0-10747 GCA_050304755.1 Polyangia bacterium
GAGGTCCGCCGTCTGATCCGAGCCGGGGAACGCGAGAGCGTCCGCGAGCACCTCGAAAGTTGCGCCTCCTGCGCGGAGTTCGCCGACGCCTTCGAGCTGCTCGGCGACGTCGGGGATGTCGAGAGCCCCCTGGACCTGGACGACGCCTTCAGCGGGGTGGAGGCGCGTCTTCGCTCGGGATCGAAGTTGAGGAGCGCCCTCGCGGAGCAGCCCACCGGCCGCCGGTGGCTCCTGGTGGCGGCGACCGCGGCGGCGGCGATGCTGCTGATATGGCGTTTCAAGCGGCGGGTGGACTTCGATCTGTATCCCCTCCTTCGGTGGCTCCTGGAGGTCGGCCTTTTCGGCGGCGTCACCGGCGCCGCGGTGGTTCGCGCCACCCGCTCCCTGCACAGCCCCCCGGTCCCCTCCTGGCGGACGATGATCCTCGCCGTTGCGATCCTGTCCACGCTCGCGGTCCCCCTGCTGCTCCCGGAGGCACACCTGGCCCACCCTTCGTCCCTCGAGGGGGTCGGCGGGGATCTGCTCCGCAGGGCCCTGGCCTGCTTCGGCTGGGGCAGCGCCGTGAGCCTCACCTTGGGTGGGCCCGTGATCCTCGTCAGCCGCGGCCGGCCGCGGCTCGGCGCGCTCCCCGTTTTTTTCTGGCTCTCCATGGGGCTCTTCGCCCAGGCGGCGCTGCACCTCCACTGCCCCATCGTCCATCCGCTGCACATCGGCCTCGGACACACCGCCATCGTCCCCGGGCTCCTGCTGGGGTATCTCGCGGTGCGCCGGTTGACCTAGCGATAGGCGGGAAGCTCGACGACGTAGGTATCCACGGTCCTACCGCCCCCCCAGTCGGAGCCGAAGAGCACCCGGGTCCCCGACGGGCTCACCACCGCGTGGGGCTCCGCCCAGTACCCCTGGGGCCCGTCCTTGCCGCGGGATCGGTGGTGGGCGATGCGGCACACCTCGCCGGTATTGGTGTCCGCGAGGAGCAGCTCGTTGTCGAGGACGCTCTGGCCGTCCGCCCGGTTGCCCACCACGGACACCGCCACCCACCCCGGCGCCTGGTGGGCCACCGCCGAGATGTGCGTGTCCGAGGGGGGGTAGGGGTAGCCGGTCTGCTCGCCAATCACCACGGCGGACTCCCCGGTGACCATGTCGAACACCACCAGGGTCCCCACCGGGCTGCCCTCGGGCCCCGGGTCGAACACCACGGTGTTGAACGTATCGTTCCCGCCAGCGAACCGACCCAGGGAGGCGTGGTTGTAGGGGTCGTCCAGATCCAGGGTCCTCAGGAAGCTCATATCGCCGTCGTACACCTCCCCCAGGAAGAACACGGTGTCGCCGCTCGGCCCCACCTGCGGGCCCGTTTCCCAGCCGTTCGCCCCCGCCGTCTCCGTGTCCGTGTCGAGGTGGTAGACGAACCCCTCGCCGGTGCGCTCGCAGAGGAAGCCGAACGCGTTGCCGTCCCACGAGATGTACATGGGATCGCTCCCGCCGGAGACGGCGCCGCAGCCGGAGAAGGTGTGCAGGGCGGTCTTCTCTTCCCGGGATACGGAGTAGCTCGTGAGCCTATCCTGGTCCGCGTAGTAGACCACGTCCGGATCCCGCGGGTGCCAGTACACCTGCTCCAGATCCGGGGGGTCGATGTCCAGCCGCCGGACGAACTCGTAGGTGCGGCCGTCGTAGAGGCGGTGGCCGCCGCCCACCTCGTAAAGGATGAGGTACGATTCGTCGGCGTTCCACGCCTGCACGGTGGAGTACATCGGCTTGATCACCTCCCCGCCGGTCTCCTCGGCGACATCGGTGACGCGGACGATCGTCGTGTCGAACTCCGGATCGGTGACGCTGTCGTGGAGCGCCGGTTTGTCGAGATCGCTCATCGGGTGGTTCTGTGTATCCGTGATCAGCCCGGTACAGTCCGCCTGGCCGGGCCCCGGGTCGGTGTCCGCGTCTGAATCCGCGTCGGTGTCCCCGTCCGCGTCTGAATCCGCGTCGGTGTCCCCGTCGGCATCGGAATCTGCGTCGGTGTCGGCATCGGTATCTGCGTCGGTGTCGGCATCAGTATCGGCGTCGGTATCTGCGTCGGTGTCGCCATCGGAATCTGCGTCGGTGTCCCCGTCTGCTGCGGCGCCGGTGTCCGAAGGCGGTCCCCCGTCTCCGTCGCCCGCCGAGGTGTCGTCGCCACAAGCCACTCCGAGCACGGCCCCGAAGAGGAATATCACCAGATATACTGTCTCTCTCATGTCTCGCTCCTTCGATGTCGGTTGGGTCCCTGTTTGACAGAGCCATCCCCCGAAGCCGGTGAAAACTTGCAGCCGCCTCGGCTTGGAAACCGCCGGCGAGGTCTGGGATTCACGACTTGCGGAGGCGGACGGACATCCTTGTGCTCGTCATTCCTCGATAACTGTCCGTTCACAGGCGCCGTCGTCGAAGAGAAACCGCTCTCCCCCTTCGACGACCTCGAAGTCGCTCCACCGCAGCGACGACAGGGCGTCCGAGTCCATGCCCACGGCGTCCCAGCGGTTCGCCGTGAAGCGATCGTCCTCGGCGACGAAGGTGACATCGCCGGGATCGGTCAGGATCATCCCGTAGCGCTTCAGCGCGGCGGTGAGGATCCGCGCCTCCGGGGAGAGGTCGGAATCGTCGAAGGTGGCCTTCAACCGCAGGCGCGCTCCCCGAGGGGGCGCCCCCGGGCCGCCGGAGGTCTCGTCGGAGGTGTGGGTCGCCGGCCGGACGTACACCGACGCCCGCACGTGCTCGTTGGGCATGGAGAAGCGGAGGGCGTGGCGGATCTCCCCCGCGGCGATCTCGTCGGCGGAGAAGGTGAGGGGGGCGATGGGCAGACCGGCGGCCTCGGCGCTGGTGCAGCCGTCGCCGCGCAGGGTCGGGGTGTAGGCCCCGGTGAGATCCCACACGGCCAGGCAGCCGCCGAGGAAGCCGTCGTCGGTCCGGCTGGCGCGGTACATCTCGTAGAGGCGGCACGCGTCTTCGTCCAGAACGACGAGGTGGCAGTCGCCGCCCCGCCGGCACTCGTAGTCCGCTTCGGCCTCTACGGCGCCCCCCTCCGGAAGGGGGACGCCCGTGTAATCGCAGTGGGGGCGCCAGAAGGCATCCTCGCGGATGTCGAAAGACTCCCGCGGGGCGTCCCCCGCCACCAGCACCGGCAGGCCGTAGGCCCCCCGGTCCACGCCGGCGATCTCGAACAGCCCGGGCCAGCTCCCCGCTTCGTCCAGGAAGGCGATGACGGCGTCGCTCTCGTCGTCGAGGGGCCGCTCGTCCACGGCCTGATTCCAGGGGTGTTCCTCGCCGAAGAGCTGCCCCTCCGCCGCGCCGCAGAGGCCCCGCTTGAGGGTGTCCGGAGGTCGCCCGTCACTGTCCGTCGCGCCACCGCCGTCGGAGACCGCCCCGCCGTAGTAGAGGGTCTGGGAGCATCCGGAGAGTCCGGCCGCGAGACACCCCGAGAGCACGAGCATCGGCTTTGTGTATATTCTATTCATCGGTCCGCGCACTCTTTCCCTTCAGTCGATCCAGCTGCCGCCTGGCCTCGGCGGCCCTGTCGGTACCGCCGTGGATCTCGACGATTTCCTCGAGGACCCGCCGGTATCCCGCGCGGTTTCCCAGCCGCTGCAGGGCGCGGGCCAGCCGGACCCTGGCCTCCAGCGTGTTGGGGCGGAGGGCCTGGTCGGCCTTCAGATAGGCGTCGAACATTTCGGCGGCGTCGGCGGGCCTCCCCAGCCGATCCTGGTAGAGCATCCCGGCCTTGAACCGGGCGCGATTCCGCTGAGCGCCGGTGCCGTTGTCCGCGACGGCGCGGAGCACCCGCGCGGCCTCGTCGTACGCCCCGGATTTGCTGTGGCAGCTCGCCAGCAGCATCAGCGCGCCCGTGTCCGCCGGTCTGCTCACGAGGTGGCGCTCCAGGGCCCGCTCCGCCCGGGGGTACTCGCCGTCGAGGATCCACCCCTTGATCTGATCGAGGGAGACCTCCTGACGATCGGTCCGCTGGCCCGTCCCCCGACCGAAGTGATCGACACGATCTGCCGACGCGGCCTCGGAAGGGGAGGGCGCGGTCCGTCCCGGTGCGGCCTCTTCGGTATCCGTCGCCCCTCCCCGGTCGTCATCGGTAGTGCGCGAAACATCATCCGTCGTCGCGTCGTCGCGCGCCCCCTCGATGAGGATCAGCGTCAGCCGCCGCTGCTCGGCCGGGGAGACCGGGCGGGTCGCGCGGGAGCCGTCCGCCCGGATGACGAGGCGATCCCCGGCTGCCACCTCGAGGGGTCCGTCCTCGCTCGTACCGTCTACCTGGACCGCGCCCCGCACCACCCCCACCTCGATGCCGCCGTCCTCGAGGAGGGTGACCCAGAACCGGGTGCCCACCACTCGGACGGTGTATCCGCCGGCCTCGACAAAGAGGGAGCGGCGTCCGGGGGTAGGGGAGAAGGCAACCCCCACGGTGCCGGCGACGAGCCCTAACCGGATCTGTGCGTCGTCCGAACGGATCACCCGGGCGCGGCTCTCGGGGGGCACCCCCACGCGGGCCTCCCCCAGCTTCGCCAGGAGCCGGTCTTCACCGGTGGGGTCGAGGAGGAACGCGCCCTCTTCCTGCCGGGGCTCGTATCCCACGGGCTGCAGCACCTCGAGGAGCATGGCTGACGGAACAGACCGCGCGGTCCCCTTCAGCATGAGGGCGACACCGCCGATCAGCAGCCCGGTGAACGCCGCGGCCAGCCCCCATTTCACCGCGGGGGAGAGCGGGCGCGCGGGACCCGCCTTCGGCGCATCGGCCCGCTCCCTGAGGCGCCTCGCGTCGGCGCGATCGGGGGTGATCATCTGCTCGTCCAGGAGCGCGGTGAGCCCCCCCCGGATCCGCCGCCAGGAGGCCACGGTCCGCCGGCAGGAGGCACAAGTGTCGAGGTGTGCCTCGAATTGGGCCGCGGTCTCGCCGGGCAGGCGGCGCTCCAGATAGGCGTCTATCATGCGGCAGCTCATCCGCGTCCCTCCTCCTCCGGGGCCATCAGCACAAGGAGCCTCCCCCTCGCGCGCCTCAGGTGAGACCAGACCGTGTTCACGGAGAGGTCCAGGAGCTCGGCGATCTCGTCGCCGCTCAGGCCGTGGTGCTCGAAGAGGATCAGGACCTCCCGCTGCACCAAGGAGAGCCTCCGGAGGGCCCGCTCCAGATCGATACGCGCGATGGCGTCGGCGTCCGGCCTCCCGCCGGTGACGGCGCCGAGCCCCGATCGCGAATCAGCGACGGCGCTCCGTATCCGGTTGAACACGCCGGCGGAGCGGCTCCGCTTCCGGGCGACGCGGGTCGCGATGCTGTAGAGCCACGCCTTCAGCTTGCCGCGCTCCGTGTAGGCCCCGCTCCCCTGCTCCACGGCGATGAAGACGTCCTGCGCCAGATCCTCCACCTCCTCTTTGGGCAGCATCGGAACCGCGGCCACCACCGCCCCGGACACCAGGCGGCCGTAGCGCAGGTAGAGCTCCCCCAGCGCTTCCCTGTTCTTCTCGCGAATCCGCTCCATCAGCTCCTCGTCGCTGAGGTCCGAGAGCGAACCGGCGGTCCTCGTCGTCGCCCGCGCCATCAGGGGTGCTCCTCTGAACGGCCCCCCTGATATTCGGCCATACCGTCACCCCGCCGGATCCTTGCAGATCCCGCTCGCCCCCTCCCACTCAAAACACCCCCATTCCCACCCGGAGCCACCACCCCGCCACCGCGGTCTTCCCCAGCACCTCCCCGTCGGCTTTTCGACGGATGATCACCCGAGGCTGCGCGGCGAGGCCGGCCGAAAAGGAGACCCAGCGCTTCTCGAGGACGGTGACGCGGAGCTCCCCGCCCGCCCTGCCGCGGAGGTTCCAGAAAGTCAGGGTGCGGCGCGGCGCCGGGGCGTCCTCGACGACCGTCCCGTTGACGCTGCCGTCCACCGATATCATCGGGCCGCCGCGTACGCCGCCGCCGAACAGCGCGGCGAGGCCGGCCTCTCCCCATATCCGCCAGCCCCGCCGAATCGGTGAGCTGCTCTCGCCGTAGGGACCGAAGGAACCGCCCGCGCCTACGGAGACCCGGAGAGGGGCTGAGAGCTCCCGCTCGGCGGTGATCGCGCCGCCGGTGTCCAGGCCGGGGCCCTGGTGTCCCGTGACAGGCCCTCCCTGGAGCAGGGAAACCAAGAGGTGCCACGGAGATGGCGAGGCCGTCTTTGGGTCCGGCGCGGCATCCGGTGGCTCGTTCACCGTCGGAGCCACTGCCGCCCGCGACGGATGATCGTGGGGGACATCGTCCGACCCGGGCGCGCCGTCCTCAGACGCGAACGCGTAGGTGGTCTCGAGGAGCCCCGCCGCCGTCACCGCGAGGGCCACCTCGGCGTCCGGCGCCAGCTCGTGTCTGAACAGCCGCACCAGCGAACGCCCCACGTCCGAAACGACGACCTGCAACAAAAGGTTCTCTTCGGTCGCGTTCAGCCACAAAGCCGCGACCGCTCCCCTCCGGGCGATCAGCGGTTCCACGTGTCCGAGCTGCCGGTCCAGGGACATGGCCAGGAATCCCTCGGTCCCCGGGACCTGGTCGACTGCGAGGGTTTCGGTGTTGAGGGCGAGCTCCGCGGCGAACCGGCGCTCTCGCTCCCGGTCCGCCGCGGTGTCGCCGGTGGTGATCAGCAGGACGACGGGGCGCGCCGGCCGGCCCGCTTCCCCCTCGGCGAGCGCGCCGCGGGGAAGTGTGATCCCCGCCGCGAGGAGACAGGCGACGGCCGCTACCCCTCCGTGAACCCTCTCGAATGATGATCTCCAAAAACGCATGCCGGATTACCGAGAGACTCTCTACCATTTCCGCGACCGTAATTAAATACTCTCCGTCCAGGTTTCGTCAGCCGAAGATCCGCTCCCGGTAGAGGGCGGACGTTCCCGTCTCGCGGATCTCCCGGATGACGGCGCCCGCCGCCGCCCCGACGCGGCGATCGATGTCGTCGATGACCTCCTCGAGGGGGCGGTCGAGGGCGGCGAGGGTCCGGGCCGCTTTGGCGTAGGGGGTGTTTTCACCGCGCATCCGGAAGAGATCGCCGAGCTGACCCAGGATGACCTGGGCGCGATCCGAGTTGCCCAGGAGATCGCCGAAGAGGGTGTCCGGGATCCGGAGCGGGATGCGGAAGTCCCGGGCCACCCGGGCGAAGCGTCGGTTCAGCTTGTCGTAATAGGCGCCGAGGGCGCTGCCGTAGCGGTTCCCGGGGTAGACCTTCTCGTACCCCGGGCGGAGGTCCGGGTAGTGCGCGTCGATGACGGCCATGAAGTGCTCCCCCTGGCGGCCGGGCTTGAGGGTCATGCCGCCGAACACGCAGTAGTCCGCCCCGGCGGCGGCGCAGGCGGCGAGGCTCTTTGCCAGCGCCTCCTCCTTGTCGGTGATCCCCGGGATGACCGGCAGGAGGAATACGCCGGCGGGGATGCCCGCCCGCCTGAGCGTCTCGAGGGCCCGGAGCCGCTCGGAGGGCGGGGACGCGCAGGGCTCGAACAGGGCGCTCGCCCGGTCGTCCGCGGACGAGAGGGAGAAGCTCACCAGGGCTCGAGAGCTCCCGTTGATCTCTCGGAGTAGATCCGCGTCCCGGAGGACCAGCGAGGACTTGGTGAGGAGGTGCACCGGCCTCCCGCGGGCGAGGAGCACCTCGAGGCACCGGCGGGTGATCCCGTAGGTCGCCTCGGCCGCCTGGTAGCTGTCCCCGACCCCGCCCCCCGCCATCACAAACCCGGGGGGGAACGGCTTACGCCGCCGCGCCGGGTCGAGTTCCCGGTCGAGCAGCGCCGGGGCGTTCACCTTCACGGCCACGTCCTCCCCGAACACCCCCTCCACGAAGTACCGCTCGTCCCGCCCGTCACAGTACGCGCAGTCGTGGACGCACCCCCGGTAGAGGTTCATGCCGCACCGGGAGACGAACCAGGCGTCGATGGCCTTTCGCCGTCGAAGCAGGGTCTTGGCGGTGATTTCGCGGACCTTCAAAGCGGGCCTCCGGGGTCGAATTGACTAATACCGATCGCCGACCACCCCCTCATTGAGAAGCGCCTCGAGACGGGCCAGCTGCTCCGCCGGCAGCGTGATGTCCTGTGAGGCCCAGTTCTCCTCCAGGCGTTCGATTCGGCGCGTCCCGGGGATCGCGGCGAGGGGGAGATCCCGCGACAGCACCCACGCCAGCGCCACCGCCGCCGGGGTGGCCTCGATCGCCTTCGCGACCTCCGCGACGAGATCGGCCAGCCGGCTGTTTCGGGCGATGGCCTCCTCGGTGAATCGGGGGTTCGAGAGCCGCCAGTCTCCGGGGTCCAGATCGCTCCGGGACCGGATCGCCCCGGACAGGAATCCGCGGCCCAGGGGGCTGTAGGCCACGAACCCGATGTCGAGCCGCCGGACGGTCGGCAGGATTTCGGCCTCCACGTCCCGCGACCACAGGGAGTACTCGGTCTGGAGCGCGCTGATGGGGTGGACCTCGTTTGCGCGGGCGATGGTCTCGGGGTCTGCCTCGGACAGGCCGAGATAGCGGACCTTCCCCGCCTTGACGAGCTCGGCCATGGCACCGACCGTCTCCTCGATGGGGGTTTCGGGGTCCACGCGGTGCTGATAGTAGAGATCGATGTAGTCTGTCCCGAGGCGCTTCAGCGAGGCGTCGCAGGACGCCCTGACGTACTCCGCGCTCCCCTTGATGCCCCGCCAGCTGCCGTCCTCGCCGCGGGAGACGCCGAATTTTGTCGCCAGGGTGATCCGGTCGCGGCGCCCCTCCAGGGCCTTTGACAACAGGACTTCATTCGTGAACGGGCCGTACATGTCCGACGTATCCCAGAACGTGCACCCGAGGTCCGCGGCCCGATCGAGGACGCGAAGATTCCCGGCCTCTGAAGAGGCGCCGTAGAAATCCGACATCCCCATGCAGCCCAAACCGACGGCGGGCACTTGAAGACCTTGTGATCCGAGCTCGACCTGTTTCATAGCTGATTTCCTTTCATAGCGATGAGGTTTGTTCTACTTTATGCGAATCCCGGCAAGGCCGCCTGCCTCATCCTCCGAAACGCTTGCCTGATTCTCCATGGGGCAACTTTTGGGGTTGTCCCGTCACCGCGGGTCCGCTAGCCTGAGTATACCCCGGAAAGGAGAGGCATCGATGCTGATTTGTGAGCTCGCCGCGAGGGTGGACCGCCGCGCCGGCGCAGAAGGCTACATGGCGGATGCGGCCGCCAAGCGCGACGACGTGCCCGGCCTGAACCTCCTGCGCCGCACCGAGTATTCGCGGAAGTTTGGGTATCCCCCCCCGGGAGGAGCTGCGGGTTCACGACCCGTCGCCGCCGCGATCCGCGGGAGGCGCATCGCCCCCTCGCCTCGGGTAGGGAAGCGGTTTGACGCCGGGGGACAAATCAGGGCCCGGATTTCTATGCCGGGGCTTCTCGTGCTAGGCTAAACGGCAGGAGGATACCGTGAAGCAGAAGCGATGGGGCAGGGTCAGGACCTTGGGGCTGGGGATCGTCGCGATGCTCGCCATCGCCGGCGGGCTCTCGCTGTACGTCACCGCCCAGAAGGAGAAGCTCGCCTCCCTGAAGTCCGCCGTCGCGGCCCTCGAGCGCGCGCACGTCCCCCTGCGGTTCAAGGTCGAGGGCCGCACCGCGGGCGGGGTCGCGGTGAAGCTCAAGCTCTACGACATGGACGACAAGGAGATCGCGGTGGCACGGCGAACGTTGCCGGGGGAGAGCCTCTTCCTCGACTTCGTCACCGTGCCCGTGGCCAAGCGGTACCTCCACTTCCCCAAGGCCCTCTTCACCGAGGCGGTCCCGGCGGAGGCGGGGGTGGCGCTCTTTCCGCTCTACGATGATGACGGTTTCCCCCGGGTGTTCGCGGCGGCGGGGATAGACGGCGCCGCCCGGGATGAGCTCGAGGCGCTCTTCGGGCGGCTGAAACAGGGACAGGCCGTGGGCGGCGTGTTCGGGAACGCCGTCCACGATGTCAAGGAGTTCAAACGCTTCGAGGTGGGGGTCGTCTATCAGGTCGTCTCGCGGCTGAAGGGCGGCCTGGAGATCGTGGAGGAGGAGAAATGAAATGACGGAGAGTCCGGTTCTCGAGGTCGCGGTCCGCATCTCCAAGGCGCTGCTCTGGCTGTTCACGACGCGGGTCGGGCTCCAGTGCGTGGCCGGTGCCTTTCTCCTCTATCTCCTCGCCCGGTTTCTGAAGGCGCTCCGGGATCGCTCCCTGCTCCTCACCGCGGCGGGAAAGCGACCGGGGGTCATCAACGCGCTCTCGGTCCTGCTTCAGGAGCTCCTCTCGATGGCCGCCTGGGCCGCGGCCAACATCCCGCTGCTCCTCGGGGTCGCGGCCGTGCTGACCCTCGTCGTCGCCCTGTCCGGCACCGTGGCGAAGCTGGACGAGTTCCTCACCCTCCGGCAGAAGATCCAGGAGTACACCCTCGTGCTGAAGCACCTCGAGGGCCGCCACAAGGTGGCCCGGGTCGAGTGCGTCGGGCAGGCGGACGGAAAGACGACCCTCGCCATCGCGTACTTCGATCAGAACGGCAAGCCGGTCCCGGGGGCGAAGGAGCGGGTCGAGATCGGGGGTACGGACATCTACATCGATGCCCTCGTCGTCAACTTCGCCTACTCGGGGATCGAATCCGGGGAGCAGCGGAACCTCGCCGTCCCCTATCGGGTGTTCTCCGAGAAGGTCGCGCAGAGAGACGGGGTGCCGCTCAAGACCGCGTCCTCCAGCGGCGTCCCCTACTTCCTCGAGCGGGGGGCGCACCAGGTCTAC
>JBNLED010000183.1:0-41447 GCA_050304755.1 Polyangia bacterium
TCTGCGCCTCGACCCGGTCCCCGCCGGTGACCGCCACCTCTCGCATGTTCATACCGCCCAGCCGCGCGATCTTCAGCCCCCGCGATTCGGCCAGGGCCAGGGCGGCGCGGGTCCAGCCCGCCAGCTCCTCCACCACCTCCGGGTCCTGCCAGTGGCCGACCACGATCTTGCGATTGAGCCGGAGCCTCGCGCCGATGAACCCGAACTCCCGGTCGCCATGGGCGGACTGGTTCAGGTTCATGAAGTCCATGTCAATCTCGCCCCACGGCAGCTCGCGGTTGAACTGCGTGTGGAGGTGAGCGAGGGGCTTCTGAAGGTGGTTGAGCCCCGCGATCCACATCTTGGCCGGTGAGAAGGTGTGCATCCATGTGATGACCCCAACGCACTTGGGGGCCGCGCTCGCCGCCACGCAGATGTCCGTAATCGCGTCAGGACCGGTCAGGACCGGCTTCCAGACCACCTTGACCGGAAGCTTCCCGGAACGGTCCAGGGCCTCGGCGACCTGCCGGGAGTTGTCGGCCACCTTCTTCAGAGTCTCGTCACCATACAGATGTTGGCTGCCGGTGAGGAACCAGAGCTCCTGCGTTTTAGTCTCAGCCACGTTGTTCCTCCTATTCTCGGACGGCTTTTGTTGAATAAGCGCGTCGGCCGAAGCGCCTTTGTGCGCCGCAGAACCGCCCGGAGCATACCGATTGTGAACGTTAACACGGAGCGTGTCAAGCCTGGTATCAAGCGAGGATTCCCCTATCCCCGGCCACAACCGCGTGCGGGAGAAGGAAGGGCGGTCCGGACCGGCTCGGGGCGAAGGGATCGGTCGGGCCGGCTGTCGGTTTTGACGGCTTACCAGAAATACCAGTAGAACACGATGGTGAACGCCAGGATCAGACCGGTCCAGAGCAGATCCCAATTGTTCCAGCTGTTGCGCGTTTCCGCCTTCTGCTCTTTGGTCTCCGTACCGAACACCAGACCGCGGATCTGATCCATATCCGGAGCCTTGGTCATCATGCTGACGATGGCCACCACCGCCATGCAGAAGATCAGCATGCCGCCGGAGAAGAAGAGCCAGTTTACCTCGTAGAACAACTTGTAGAAGATATTATCAACGCCGTTCGCCGCGGCCCATTCGTGGACATCGTTCCCCTGACCGGCCTGGGTGGTATAGTACACCTTGGCGCCCAGGCGGGTCAGGCCGATGATCATACCGGAGAGCAGCCCCCACATGCCGCCCTTGGCGGACGCGCGCTTCCAGAGCACGCCGAGCAAGAAGGCAGCGGCGATACCGGGCGCCAGAACGGACTGCACATCTTGCAGGTAGGCGTAGAGGACATCGCCGATGTTCTTCATGATGGGGATCCAGAGGATGCCGAGGATCACGATGACGACGGTGGCGACGCGACCGACATAGACCAGGTGATGCTGCGACGCGTTCGGCCGGAACTTCTGGTAGAAGTCGATGGTGAACAGCATGGCCGACGAGTTGAACAGCGACGCCAGCGAGCTCATCAGGGCGGCGAGGATGCCGCAGACCACCAGGCCCTTGACGCCGGCGGGCAGCAGCGTGGCCACCAGGGAGGGGAAGGCCGCGTCCGGCTCGGCCAGGTGATAGACCGTGCCGTTGATTTCGATGCCTTTGGTGGACATGGCGAAGGCGATCATTCCCGGGATGAGGAACAGGAAGACCGGGGTCAGCTTCAGGAACGCCCCGAAGATGGCCCCGCGGCGGGCCTGGGTCTGGTCGCGGCCGGACAACACCCGCTGCACGATGAACTGGTCGGTGCACCAGTACCAGAAACCGATGACGGAGGAGCCGATCAACACGCCGAGCCACGGGAAGTCGGGATCGCTGTTGCTGCGGATCAGGTTGCCCATGCTGTCGCCGTAGTCGTTGACCGGCGTGGCGCGGATGACCTCCATCATCTGGTCCCAGCCGCCCAGGGACCTCATGCCGAGCACCACGATGATCAGCGACCCGAGGAGCAGGATCGGGGTCTGCAGCACGGAGGTGTAGAGCACGGACTTCATGCCCCCGAGGACGGTGTAGATGGCGGTGATGAGCACGAGGCCGATGGCCGAGATCCAGAAGAAGTCAATGCCCCACAAGGTGTCGATGCCGAACACCTGCTGGAACACCAGGCCGCCGGCATACACGGTGACCGCCACCTTCGTGAGCACGTAGCTGATCAGCGAGATCAGCGACAGGATCGTACGCGACTGCGGATTATAGCGCTTCTCGAGGAACTCCGGCATGGTCAGCACCATGCTGCGCGAATAGAATGGAACGAACGCCCAGCCCAGAATCAGGATCGTCCATCCCTGGATCTCCCAGTGGGCCATGGCCATGCCGCTCGAGGCCCCCGCGCCGGCCAGACCGATCAGGTGCTCCGAACCGATGTTCGACGCGAAGATCGACGCGCCGATGGCCAGCCAGCCGGCGCCGCGACCCGCCAGGAAATAGTCCTGCGAGTCCTCTTCCTTCTGCATCGTAACCCAGATGATGATGCCGATCAGACCCGCGCCGAAAACCGCCAGCACGGCCCAGTCGAGCCCTGTAAATATCGTTGCCATTCACCTTCTCCTATTTGGTTGTGCCCGTAGTAGGCTTCCACTCTTATGTTTACGGAAATAATGTTAATTAATTTGAATACTAATCCGGCGCGGATACCCGACCCCGGATTGTAGACGAAATAAGCACTCTGCGGAAAGGCTGTCAAGATCCCGCCGATATCAGGGCATCACAAATTAAATTAAATTTTCTTGAAACGGCGGGGGCGATGGGGTGGTGATTTTGGAGACCCTCGAACCGGACGTCACCGGAGTCGGGGGGCGAGTGGCACCGCGGACGGCCTCTTACGGTTTGGTGAGACCCGCGTCGGGGTTGATGACGGGCGCGCTATTGGGCCCACCACTGCACGGTGATCTCCCGTTCGGTCGGGGCGTGGAGCGCGATGAGGATTTCGTCCTGTCCCGTGTAGGGGACGTTCACCTGTTGCCACCATCCGCCAAGCGGTGTTGTCTGCCCCCCCATCGTTACGGACATTCCGTCCATGACCTCACCGTCCACCGGCGAGAAGCCCACGGCGATCTCGCCGGGGGTCCAGCCCTCCGGCCACTGATCGATGGTGAGCAGCGCGTCGCCGTCGACCACCACGACCGTGGTGGTGTGCTCGGGGCCGAGGTTGCCGTCCGCGGCGGCCTCCGAGAAGACGAGGTAATTGATGTTCAGTAACCCGGTCTCCATGGTGACGCGGACCACGTGCTCCCCCTGGGTGATGGTCACGTTCTCCACGACCCGATCTTCGTAGGTCTGCCAGCCGAGGGCGGGGGCGACGACGGACCCGCTCACATCCACGCCGTCGATCTCGACGCGGCAGCTCCTGCCTTGGAGCTCGGAGGCCAGGCGCAGCGTGATATCGAAGACGCCGGTCTCAGCCGCGGCGATATCGTACTCGAGCCACTCGCCGCCTTCGGTCCACCCCACGTTACAGCCGCCGCCGGCGGAGTCGCCGGTGATCTCCTTGTCCACGTCATCCTCGGTGTCGCAGCCCTCCCCGGTGTTGCCGGGAGTAGTGTCGTAGTAACGAACATAATCCTCCGCCTCGATGAGGGCGGGGATGAGGACGCCGTTCAGGGGCCTGTTGTAGCCGGAGTGCTGCGGGTTGCCCATGTACATGGGCCAGGGCTGCGCGTTGGCGGCATCGATATCGGTATCCCACTGATAAACGACGCCGTCGGAGCCTATCCAGACGGCCTCGAGGAGGCCGTCCCCATCCGTATCCGCGACCGCCGGTGTCGTGTCGAGGGCCGCCGGATCCCCCGAGGAAACGGTTTTGGAGTACGTTGGGCTCTTCGTGCCATCGGAGTGAATCACCTCGAAGATGGGCCCCCCGCTTGACCAGGTGTAGGGGGTGGTTCGGGAAGAGAGTATCTCCGGCAGGCTATCCTCATCCACGTCTACCAATGCGCAAGCGCTGTACGGAAGGGGCATGATCGCTCGGCCGCCGGAGACAGGCCACCCCGGCATCTCGAGCTCCTCGCCTTCGGCGTTGTCCAGGAGATGAAGAAGAGAGCGCCCCCTACCCAGTAAAGAATACTCCCCAAACGCGATTTCCGCCCGACCGTCTCCGTCGATGTCACCGGCCGTGGGGTGACCGAGCCGATTGTCCTCGAGCTCATCGAAGAAGACCGGCCATCTCGAGACATCGCTGCCGTCGTGGTGATAGGCATACACGGTTTGTCGCTGGGTGGTAACGACAATTTCCAGATCCCCGTCCCCGTCCAAATCGCCGACGGTGTGACCGGAGGGACTGTCGAGGGACTTGGGGAAGCCCGGCGCCAGATCTCCGACGGCGTTGAACACCGCCACGTTCTCCATCGGACTGGCGGTCCCGGGGGCCTCGACATGATAGGAGACCACGATTTCCGCATCCCCATCGCCGTCCAGGTCGGCCACCGTGGACCCGTTGGGAGGATTCGAACCGACGATCGGCGGCGAATCCCATCCCGGCAGGTACTCCCCCGAGCCCCTGCGGACATGGAGACCAAAGTCCTTCCGGTTGGAGACGATGTCCAAGACGCCGTCGTTGTCCACGTCGGCCAGGGCGATCGCCCCGTGACCGAACGGGGCCTCCTGGATTGGATACCCCGGCAGCGCCGATCCGTCGACATGCCAGGCGGCGATTTGCCCCATGTTGTTGCTGGCGACCACCTCCATCTGACCGTCCCCGTCGATATCGCCGAGGGCCGGGGCGTGCAGGGTGAATGAGCGGGGCCTGGACGGATCCACCAGTCGAGGCCATCCGGGAAGTGACGTGCCGTCGTGACGAAGGACGTTCACCTCGCCGTGGCCCACGACGATTTCGGCCGTGCCGTCATTGTCGAGGTCGGCCAGCGTCGCGGAGGTCATGGGGAAAAGAGGGTTGTCGTTCAAGGTCACGGGCCACCCCTCGTGCAGGTCGGGATCGACGGTTACGTCCACGGAGGTGGATTGGGAGGTGCCACTTTGGTAGTACGCGGTGAGCGTTATCTGATACCAGCGGTTGGAGAGGCCGCTGGTATCCCAGGTGGCCAGGAGCCCGTTCTCTACCGGATTTTGTCCATCATCCGGTAGGGTGATGCCGTCGGCCACATCGGTGATGGTCACCGTATAGTGGGTGAGATCGGGGGCCGACGCGGTCCCCGTGATCTCGATGATCTCCCCCCCTCTGAGCGACGTTTTCGTGGAGGGCGCCGAGATGCTCAGGTCGTCGAATCTCACCCGGTGTCGGTCTTCGAATTCGTGCCCGTTCTGGTCGGTGACGACCAGCAGTAACGTATAAGGCCCGACCATATCCGCGGTGATGTTCCACTCGCCGAGCGCTCCGCCGTTGACCGGCTGCGTCCCCCCGGCAATGGGAACCAATTCATCCTCAGTCGGCGCGGTGCCCGGTCCAAAGGACAGGTCGTAGCGGGCGAAGCCGTCGCCGGTGGCAATCCCGTTAATCGTTATTGGCTGGCCGTGGACCAGCTTTCGAGTCGGGCTGGTGATGAGAGCGCTGAGAGGCGTTTCTGTGGAGGCTATCGCGGCGGCGGCGTCGATACGACCGTAGCCGAAGAGCTCGTCAAACCCCGGAGCTCCCAAGTCCGTCGCGTTGCGCCGAATCACCTGGCGTACCATCTCCGGTGTATAGTCCGGGTGGACCGAGAGAATTAGGGCGGCCAGGCCGGAGACGTGGGGCGCGGCCATGGAGGTGCCGCTTTCGCGTAGGAAATAGGTGTCGAGAACCAAACCATCATCGACCATCGCTCCCTCTGCAGCTCTGAGGGAGAGGATGGCCCTCTCTGGCTGATTTTCGGTGCCAGTCGAGTAACCGGCCCCGGGCGCGACCACGTCGATTTCGCCCCAGTTGGAGAAATCGGGCCGTTCATCGCTGGGATTGCTTGCGCCGACGATGATGCTGTAGGGGAAGCTCTTGATTGGCTGGTTTTCGATGTCTTTCTCGTCGTTGCCGGAGGCAAAGACCACCGTCGCCCCCATTGTGTGGGCGGTCACGATCGCGTCTTCGAGCACTAGAATGGGCTGCTCAGGGGGCTGCTCATCGCCGAACCCCCAGCTGTTGTTGATTACCTGGGCGCCGGTCTCCGCGGCATAGGCGATCCCCTGGGCCAGGGCGAATGTGTTCGCCGAACAGTCCCTTTCGAGCGCCTTGACCGCCATGATCCGCGCATCCGGCGCTACCCCGACGATACCGTAGTCATTGTTATCGGCTGCGATCGTTCCGGAAACATGGGTGCCGTGGGAGCAGTCGTCCGTGGGGTCATTGTCGTCATTGACCATGTCCCAGCCGTTGACATCATCTACGTACCCGTTATTGTCGTCGTCAATACCGTTGATAATCTCATTGGGGTTGGTCCAGATGTTGTCGACCAGGTCGGGATGGGTCAGGTCGACCCCCGAATCCACCACCGCGACGACCACGCCCTCTCCGCGGGTGACGTCCCAGGCCGGGTTGGCGTTGATTCGATATAGCCCCCACAAATCCTCGAGCGTATCGGGTTGCCCCCACGACCCCGAGCTAAAGTAGTAGGGATCGTCGATGTCGAAATTGGCCTTGAAGCGGTAGTTCGGATGCGCATATTCGACATGGGGATCATTGGCCAGCGCGGCGGCCGCGGCCGCCACGTCCACCTCCTTGGGAAAGCGCAGGAGGTATACATTGGTGAGATCCGGTATCTCCGCCTCGGGGGCGGCTATCCGGGCACGCATTTTCGATGACCTGAGGGCCCTGAATCGCGCGGTCGTCAGCCCCTTTCGCCCAGGCAGGAGGGTCTTCGCCTGGTGGATGCGAAGACGGCCCACCAGCCGGTCCAGCGAGTCCGAGCCGTCCGCCGTGGCGGAGGCGAGGGATCGCTTCTGCTCGAGGCGTGTGGCCATGCAGTCGGTGACCGCGTGATCACCGGTCGACCTGAACTTGACCACCAACTCCCCCGGCATCATGGCGGGCGGGGTCGCCGGGGTGCCCTGCGCCACTGCCTTCATCGGCTCCCGCGATGCGTCATCGCCGCCGGTCGCCTGGTCGTAGCAGCCGCAAAGCAGCGCGATCATCGCGCAGCAGAGAAGCGGGTGTTTGGTTTGTCCCTTCGAGAAACTCATGCTATCTCCTTTCCTTACCGGGCAATGGACCTATGAAAGGCCGCTCGAATCCGAGCGCTCCGGCTCGTTTTCGGTTGTGGATCACCTTCCGGAAACAGTCCGGGCAGGGTGTGTTTTTTCTTCGCTTGCACATATAGAACAAAGCGTCGTCTTTGAAAATATTGAAGACAACTTTGAGGCGGAGACGGGAGGCGCTCTCCACGGCGAAAAAGCAGAGAGCATCCCGCGGGGATCGGACGAGCGTTATCTGTATAGTGTCACAATAGTTACCAGATTCACTGTCCTGGTAATTTTATCTCGGAGAGGGTGGGTGTCACCGTCTATCCGGGAAGGGGCGTTATCGGGTCACCACCGGATTGGAGGGCGCCCCCAAACCGCCCATTTCGTTGGCGGCCCGAACGGTCATCGTCGCCCCGGCGCCGACGGCGGAGAGGTCGAAGCTGTTGGTGGTCACGTCATCGACATACACGCCGTCGTTGAATACGACCCAGCACCGCGCCCTCGGCGCGTCGTTCCAGGTGAGGGTCTCTCCCTCCTGGACCACCCGGGGGGCGGCGACCTGCCTCGTATACGTCTCGGGATCCCAGCCACCGAGAACGTTCTGGATGGTGTATTGCGCGGCCTCGGATTCCGACAGCACCGTGTCCAGATAGACCCCGTCGAAGTCGGTGCGGCGGCCGCTCAAATCCACCGGAACGCCGTCCGATGTCCTGCTGCCGAATTCCGCGAACACCCGCGGCGGGGAGTTCATGGGATCTCCCCAGCCCCGCGAGCCGGGGAGCCGGTTCATGGTCGTATTGATGAAGACGGCCTTGCCGTCGTTCCACGAGCGGGCCAGATCAAAGTCGCTGACCGTTCCGTCGATGGTGCAGTCGTTGAAGACATAGCCCCAGGTGTTGTTCGTGGAGGAGGGCGCGGCGATGGCGCTCTTCTTCATCTCCCAGAGGAGCACCCGGTTGAAGAAGACATCGCCCTCGCCGCAGAGGAAGTCCGTGGTGCCGTGGATCTCCCCCCCCTCCCAGTAGGTCCGCGCCCCCTTGGTGTAGTAGGTGTCCTGGGTGCTCAGCAGGCGTACGTTCTTGTAGATGATATTGTCGGCGCGCTCCATCATCGCGACGTGGCGGCCGGTCACCGAATAGGACGCCTCGTCGCCGTAGTTGGCTCTGTTCATAATCGTCAGGTCCTGGAAGTAGGCGTTGTCGCCCCTCAAGTGCAGCGTCGCGGTGATGCTGATCCCCTCGTCAATCGATTTGTTGTAGAGGGTCGTGTTTTCGTTGCTCTGCCCGACAAAGGAGACATTCGCGGGCGAAAACTCGGTCATCTGGTTTGCGTCGCCGGTGAGCGATCCGATGTCGTAGTCCCCGTCAGGGAAGAACAGGAGAAACCGTTCTCCCCCCGCGCCGATGGCCGCGTCCATGGCCGCCCTGAAGTCGCCGTCGACCCCGACCACGAAGTCGAACCCCCGCTTGGGGACCCTTTCGGTATCGGTGTCCGTGTCCCACGGGGAGATACTATCGCTATCCGCGGCGGTATCCGTACCGGCGTCAGTGTCCCACGAGGAGACGCTTTCGCTATCCGCGGCGGTGGTCGAATCCGAGTCCAATTGGGTATCTGAATCAGCGTCCGTGTCCGTATCGGTGTCTGTGTCCGTGTCCGTATCGGTGTCGCCATCGGTATCGGTGTCAGCATCCGCGTCGGCGTCAGTATCCGCGTCAGTGTCGGTATCGGCGTCGCTGTCGGTATCCGAATCGGCGTCGGCATCGGTATCCGAATCGGCGTTGGTGTCGGTGTCGGTATCCGCGTCGGTGTCGGTATCCGAATCGGTGTCGGCATCGGCATCCGAATCAGTGTCGGCGTCGGCATCCGAATCAGTGTCGGCGTCGGTGTCGGTATCCGCGTCCCCGGCGGGATCGCTGTTCTCTTCGCCGAGACCGCCATCGAACACCGCGTCCGTTCCGCCGTCCGCGCAGGAGAAGAGAACGCAGCCGGTAATCGCCAACCAAACCTTCTTTGTGGATGTCATCGTTTCCTCGAAATCCTGATGTCGTCCGGACGCGGCGCTCCGCGATATCGGAGGGCGTAGATCTCTATCTTCAGCCCCTGGCCGGGGACGGTCGCCTTGTCATCGCTGACGGTGTGGCTCGCGAGTTGCTCGGAGCGCGACAGCACATGCTCGAAGTTCTCCCGGTTGAGGGGCATCCCAACAACATCGACCATACAGAACACCTCGCCCTTCGCCAGCATCTCGTCAAGGCCGGACACCTGTCGAAGGTCGCGATAGACCCGGATATTCGTGTAAAATACGGAATCATCGTTGGCCAGCCAGTAGTGGGTCCATGGGCCGATGGCGTTGTATTCGAGCGAAGGCCCGACCGTCAGCTCCGCCGGGTGGAGGACCTTGGTGACTTCGGGGTGGTGTTGCTTGATGAACCGCAGCGCGCTCCGGTACGGGCCGACGGTCTCCTTCCCCGCGTCGTACGCGGTGAGCAGCCCCACCACCAGGAGCGCCGCGAGCAGGAGACGCCGCACCGCCGGGCGACGCACCTCGAGGAAGAAGAGCGCCGGCGGCACCGCGAGCAACACCATCATGGTCGCCATGTAGCGGTAGAAGAGGATGGGGCGAAATGCGAAGGAGACCAGCACCGCCACCGCCACCGTCCCGTTGAAGACGGCCAGGGAGAGGGCCAGCGGCAGCCGGTGCTCCGATTTTCTTCTGATGATCAGAACGGCGCCGACCAGGGACAGTAGCGTGAACATCACCAGCAGCGGATTCGAGAGCGGCGAGGGGTAGCCCGTATGATAGAACGGCAACAGGTAGCATAGCGCCAGCGACAGCAGGCCGACGGGCTGGTGATAGAAGTCCTGCCGGACCCGCCCCAGCTGGTAGAGAAGGGTCAGCACCCACGGCAGATATGCCGCGGCGACCGCCAGGAGCGAGATCAGGTGCGGCTTCCACCGGCGGTTCTTTTTGATGCGCCCGTGGACAAAGACGAAGAGGTGAGCGCAGAAGGCCGCGAAGACGCAGTAGTAGTGGATGTAGGCGCCCAGCAGGGTGAACCCGGCGAGGGCCGCCAGGTTTTTCCTAGAAGGCGCCTTCATCTCCGCCAGCCCGTAAAGGAACACCCCCGTCGTGGCGAACGAGGCCCACGTGTACATCCTGGCGGTGTGGGCGAAGGTCGCCTGCATCGGGAGCGCGAGGGAGACCAGGCAGAGCACGAGCGCCCCCTTCTTCCCCATCACACGGCCCCCGACCCCGCCAATGAGGAGGAGGGTCCCGAGGACGGCGACCGCCGAGAAGGCGCGCAGCGCAACGGCGGATGAGCCGAAGAGGGTGACGAACAGCTTGAGCGCGAGGAAGTAGAGCGGCGGATGATAGTCGTCCGCGAGCAGCGCCAGCATTTGTGGCAGCGGAAAGCCGACGAGCTCTTTCGTGAAGGTCTCGTCGTTCCACAGATCCCCGTAGCCGAGGTTCATCCCGTACAGCGGGACGGCGAGGAGCATCACCGGCACGAACCAGTATTTCTCGAGCGGCGGCGCGACTTTTCGCAGCCATCCGTCCTCGGCGCCGGCCTTGGAAGTAAACGACATGCCCGCATTATGCCACAAACGCGAGCGACGGCGAAACAAACACCGCGTCCGAAGCCGAAACAAAAGCGTCGTCCGAGAGGGCGGGGGGGTACATGGTGAGTCAATGTAGGACCTCTTCCTTCCCAAACAGTTGTCAAGCGCCCCGATTCGTGGCCTAATTGTTCTATGCGTGGGACGGGAAAGCTGAAGGAAGAGCTCGAGAAACTGGTGCTCTCCAGTTCGACACCGGCGGACGCGCTGCGCGATATCGTCTCGCTGTTGAGCCGGCGGACCCGCTCCAAGCTGGCCCTGCTCGCCCGCTGGGAGGACGCCGACCGGTGCGCGACACTGGTCGCCCATCCCGGACTGAGCGTCCGACTCGCCGACCGCTTCTGCGAAGCTCTCGCGCCCTACCATACGAAGTGCGCCCGCACCGGCAGGCCGGTCGCCATCGACGGAATCGACAAGGTCGTCTTCACCGCCCTTCCGAGCGAGCTCCGCGAGCTGAAGATCGGCCGGCTGCTCGTCGTGCCCCTGCAAAAGGCCCGCAAACCCCTCGGCGTGCTCATCCTGGCGCGGCGGGCCGCCGCTTTCAAGGCGGAAACCGTCACCGAGATCGAGCAGGCCCAAGGGGTCCTCGTGCTCCTTGTCGAGCAGCTCGAGTACCTCGAGACGATCTCCCTCTATTCCAACTTCGCGAACTTCGACGGTCTCACCGGACTCTACAACCACCGCTACTTTCAGCAGGAGCTCGAGAAGGAGGTCGCCCGCGCCCAGCGCCTCAACCACCCGGTGAGCCTGATGATGATCGACATCGATCACTTCAAGCAGTACAACGACGCCTTCGGTCACCCCCAGGGCGACGTGGCGCTGCAGGAGATCGCGGAGATACTGCGGCGGAGCATTCGCAGCTACGATCTGGCGGCGCGCTACGGCGGCGAGGAGATGGTGCTGGTCCTGCCGCAGGTCTCGCCGCGGAAATCCCTTCCCCTCGCCGAACGGATCCGGACCGCCATCTCCGAGTGGCCGTTCCGTGGGGCGACGGACACGCACCGCGTCAAGCTCACCATCTCCATCGGAATCGCGGGGATGCCGGCCCACGCGAAGACCAAATCGGAGCTCATCGAACGCGCAGACCAGGCGCTCTATCTCGCCAAGGAGGAGGGGCGCGACCGCGTCACCGTCTCCCTCGTCCGTTCCCGCAAGTCGATCCGCTTCGCCTACTGTCCCCCGGCGTTCACGAGCTCGTACTACAACGATATCCTCACCGGTGTGCGCGACGTGGTGGACCAGTTGGGCGGCATCACGCTGATGCCGCGCGCCCCGGACAGGGAGTCTGACTACCGCGGCATGGCGCGCATCTGCCGCGCCCTCGTCCGCGGCGGCATCGACGCCATCGCCCTCTCGTCCCACTCCGACGCCATCCGTCCTGTGGTCCGCGAGCTGAACCGGGCGAACGTCCCGGTCTTCTTCTTCAACGCGTCGAGCAGGATCGAGGGGGTCGAGGTCGTTTCCTATGTCGGATATCGCCAGCGCGAGGCGGGGCGCGAGGTGGGCCGCTTCCTGGCCCGTATCCTCAGAGGGAGCGGATCCATCCTCGTGCTCAAGGGCCTCCCGAACAGCTCCTCGGCCGAACGGGTGGCGGGGTTCAGGAGCGAAATCGTCCGGTATCCGAACCTTCGAATCGTCGCCGCCCGCCAAGCGGATTGGGAGCGGGAGAAGTCGCGGCGCGTGGTCGAACGGATCCTCTCTGAGCACCCCCTCGACGCGATCTACGCCGTGAGCGACGAGATGGCGCTCGGCGCGGCCGACGCGGTCGCGGCCGCCGGCCGCCTGGGGGAGATCTTCATCGTGGGGCTGGATGGAACCCGCGCGGCGCTGCAGGCGATCCGGGACGGCGCGATGACCGCGACGCTCAATACCAATCCCCGCGAGATGGGCCGCATCCTCATGCGCACCGTCGTGAGGGGCCTCAACCGCCACGACCGGGTGGACCCGGAGATCTTCTCCCCCATCAATATCGTGAATCTGGAGAACGTCGCCCACTACTGAGGGGGCGCCCTCCGCCGGCTCAGTCGCTGCTCGTCGTAACCTTCGCCACCGGGAACTCGATGCTGCCGACCCCTCCCCCGACCTCTATATTGATGTGAACCGAGGTCAGGTTTCCCAGGGTCCAGCCCTGGGCGGCCCACGCGTCGAAGTGGTCGCTCACGGTGACGATCCCGCAGTCGCGGGCCGCTTCCCGGGTGCTGCGTATCTGGGTCCAGGGGCCCGAGTGCCCGGATTCGCAGGCGTTGGCGCCATCGGTGCCGGTGGTTTCGGTGCTGGACATGTAGTACGTGGCCCCGTCGATTGTGGCGGTGACGTCGCCCCGGCCCCACATGCCGTGGAATGAGTCTTCGTTGATGTACCACTCAACGCACGGGTCGTGGGTCCACCCGTACATTCCGATCATCGAGAAGTTGCCGGCCTCTCCGAACTTGTTCTCGACGAATTCCGCGATGATCGTTCCGTACGCCGTGTAGCTCTTGGATCCGTCGAAGTCCAACCCGAGGTGGGCCAGGTAATTATCGCTCTCGTTCCACGACGCAGCGAATGCGTAGGCATCGGGGAAGTAGGTGACGGTGCCCCCGGCGCCGTTGGTCCAGCCGCCGTAGGAGAGGCCGTCGAATGCGTCGCCGCTGAGCCAGGAGGTAAGCTCTTCCGTGACGCCGCCGCTCGGCATGGTCGCCGAGCAATCGGGGCCGCCGACGGTCCCGGTGTCCGTATCGGCGTCGGTGTCGGCGTCAGTATCGGCGTCGGTATCGGCGTCGGTGTCGGCGTCGCTGTCGCTGTCGGTATCGGCGTCGCTGTCGGTATCGGTGTCGCTGTCGGTGTCGGCGTCGCTGTCGGTGTCGGCGTCGGTGTCCGTGTCGGCGTCGCTATCCGTGTCCGTATCGGCGTCGCTGTCCATGTCTGAGTCGGCATCCGTATCGCCGTCGGTGTTCCCCTGGTTTCCCGACAATCCGCTGTCGGTCAGCCGCTCCCTGCTATCGGAAGCGCATCCGACAAGGACGCCCGCGATAAAAAGCCCCATCGTCACTCTGGCCATTTCGCATTCCCTTTATCTGTTCAGTTCACAACCCTCGAGACCCTTTCGGGTCATTTGAAGATCATACAGCTTTTCGGCTTTCATCAAAAAGGTTTTCTCGCGATTTTCCATCGCGCGTTCTTTTTGATGGGCGCCCATGATATCATCGGCTTAGCGGGAATGATATGGAACGCATTCTACTCATGCTGGTCATCGGCATCTCGGCAGGCGCCGGCTGCTATCGGAGCTCGAACGCTGGCGCGGATTTCCAAGCTGCGGAGACCGGAGACGACCGTCCGGAAGGCAGTGAAGTGGTTTCGGATTCGGCCTCCGACGCGGGCTCGGATGAGGATACGGACGCGGAACCGAATACGCCCGAGGAATGTCGCGGGGCCATCGATTTTCCGGACGCCCGTCTGATGGCGGTAGTGAGAGACGAGATAGCGAAGCCGACCGGGGACCTCTTTTACGATGATATCAGACAAATCGTTGATCTCAGTGCCCATCACATGGAGATTACGGATCTGTCGGGCATCGAGTGCCTGAGCGGCCTGGACTCCCTCGACCTGGGGAACAACTACGACCTCGGTGATATCTCGCCGCTGGCCGACCTGCCCGGTCTGACGACCCTGTACCTTTGGGGGAATCGCCTCAGCGACCTCACGCCCCTGGTCGGCCTGACCCATCTGTCATACGTCGTTCTCAGCGACAACAAGGTCAGTGACCTCTCGCCGCTTGTCAGTAACCCGGGCATCGATAACGGCGACGAAGTATTTCTGAGAGGCAACGCCCTGATCTGCGACGATACGGTCACCCTGGGGCACCTCCGCGCCCTCGAGGAACGCGGGGTGATACTGCACGATGACTGTCTATAGTATTGGGTGACAGCAAGGGGGAGACGATTGCTCTGTCAACCGTTACCCGACGGGTAAAACTGACCGCCACCGCCCTTCGGCTCGATTCACCGTCCAAAGATTGAACCAGAAGCGCTCAACAGTATCCGTTGGCACGGTGACCTCCCGATGATGAAGAGGTCAGCTTCCCGCGGGGTCCCGTTTACAGCCGAGATAGTACTCGTAGTCGCCTTCGTACAAACGCATGCGGCCGTGGTCTATCTCCATGACGCGATCGACGAGGGATCTTAAAAAGTGGCGGTCGTGGCTCACGAGCACGACGGTGCCGGTGAAGCGCTGGAGCGCGGCGAGCAGGATCTCCCGGGACAGGATGTCCAGGTGGTTGGTGGGCTCGTCGAGGACCAGGAAGTTGAGGGGCCGGGCCAGGAGGGTGGCGAGGATGACCCGGCTCTTCTCGCCCCCGGAGAGGGCGGCGATTTTCTTGTCCGCGGCCTCGCCGGAGAAGAGGAACGCGCCGCAGAGGCTCCTCAGGACACCGATGGTGGCGTTCGGGAGGGCGTCCTGGACGGTCTCGAACACGGTCTTTTGGGGGTCCAGGAGATCCATGGTCATCTGGCTGAAGTAGCCCAGATGCACGTTGGCGCCTAGCTCGCAGGTCCCCGCGGTGGGGTCGGTCTGGTTGGCGATGACCTTCAGAAAGGTGGACTTCCCGGCGCCGTTGACCCCCACCACCGCTACCTTTTCGGTGCGTCGGACCAGTCCCGAGATGCCGGAGAACACGGGCTTGACGGTCCCGTCCTCGAGCGCCCAGGACTTGGCGAGGCCCTTCAGGTTGACCACCTCGTCCCCGCTCCTCGGGGGCTCGGCGAACTCGAAACGCGCCACCCTGTCCTCCGGCGGGATCTCGATGCGGTCTATTTTGTCGAGCTTCTTGATGCGGGACTGCACCTGGGAGGCGTGGGACGCGCGGGCGGCGAACCTCGCGATGAACGCCTCCTCCTTCGCCAGCATCTCGGTCTGTCGGCGGTGGCTGGCGAGGAGCTGCTCCCGGCGGAGCTCCCGCTGCTCGAGGTAGAAATCGTAGTTGCCGCTGTAGGTGGTGATGGTGCGGCCCGCCACCTCCACGGTGCGCGTGGCGATGCGGTTCATGAAATCCCGATCGTGGCTGGTCATGACCAGGGCGCCCTTGAACTCGGTGGCCAGCCACTCCTCGAGCCAGATGATCGACTCCAGGTCCAGGTGGTTGGTGGGCTCGTCGAGGAGCAGCACGTCCGGGTTGAGGGTGAGGATGCGGGCGAGGGCGATGCGCATCTTCCACCCGCCGCTGAACCGCTCCACCGGCCAGCCGTGCTCCTCCGGCGGGATGCCGAGCCCGGTGAGCACGCCCTGGGCCCGGTGCTCCAGGTCGTATCCGCCGAGGTTCTCGAAGGACTCCATGGCGTCGCCGTATCGGGTGAGCAACGCCGCCATCTCGTCGTCCCCCATGGGCTCCGCGAGGGCGGCCTCCATCTCTTTGATCGCTTCACCGAGGGCGGTGACGTCCTCGGCCACGGTCATGACCTCTGCGAGGGCCGAGCGGCCGGACATCTCCCCGACGTCCTGTGAGAAATACCCCACCCGGCACCGCTTGGGCACGGACACCTCCCCCGCGTCCGGCTTCTCCGTCCCCACGATCAGCCGGAACACCGTGCTCTTCCCCGCGCCGTTCGGTCCCACCAACCCCGTGCGGCTCTCGGGCAATATCTGAAACGACGCGTTCTCGAAGAGGATTTGTGAGCCGTGCTGCACGGCGATGTCGGATAGTTGAATCAAGGCGTCTCCTTCCGGCTCCCCCAGGCCGTAGCACAACCTCCGGCTTTGACGCAATCGCCCGTGTATGGGAAGAGACCTAACCCCCGGTCCCCTTCCCTATGAGAGAAGGTGGAGAAAGGCAGCGCCCGGTTCTTCTCCCCTCTCCTTTTATGGGAGGGGCCGGGGGAGGGGTTTTTCGGGAAGGTGGAGAAAGGCAGCGCCCGGTTCTTCTCCCCTCTCCTTTTAGGGGAGGGGCCGGGGGGAGGGGTTCTCCGACCTCTGTGACACTTTGCCGCGGTCCCCGTGTTCCATTCAGTGTGCCCCGCTGGCACGGATGCAGTAAGAGATAAGAAAGGCAGTTGCGAGATGAACAGAAAATCATTGATTGGACCGGTTTGTATATGGGCGCTGATGTTCGGTATCGCGTGCGATGATGACAAAGACGATCATGACAAGGACAGCGGCGACCCCGGGTCGACGGATGAGGAACCGACCTACGCGGAACTCTCCGCGCCCCTCTTCTCCATCGAGGAGCTGATGGAAGTGAAAATCAACATCGATGAATCGGAATGGGATGCGCTCCGCTACGACGCCCCCGGCCTGGAACACTTCTCGGAGGCCTGCCCGGCGGGGCCTCGGCCCCGTTCGTTCGAGTGGCATGCCGCGGCGGTGAGCGTGAACGGGGAGTCCTTCGGGGAGATCGAGATCCGGAAGAAGGGGCTCATGGGATCCATGTATAGCTACCGCCCGTCGCTGAAGCTCAGGTTCGCCGACGACCACCGCCCGGGGGGCATCCGGCGGATGACGCTGAACAACGCGTTTAGCGACAAGAGCCACGCGGTCGAGTGTATCGTCTACGATCTGTTCCAAAAGGCGGGCATCACCGCGCCCCGATGCGGCCTGGCAAGGGTGACGATCAACGGGGAGTTCCTCGGCGTCTATACCCACATCGAGGAGATCAAGAAGCCGATGCTCAGGATGCACTACGGAGAGTCCGTCGACAAACAGGATCTCTTCGAGATCACCATGGCCGACTTCACCGACGATCACCTCGTGATGTTCGAGCCCAAGTGGTCCCTGGAGGAAGGGGAGGCGGTCGATTTGTCGGGGCTCCGAGCGGTGAGCGACGCCCTCGCGCTGGACGACGAGGCGCTGCTGCCGGCCCTCGGCGAGCTGGTCGATTTGGACAAGTTCTACACCTTCTGGGCCATGGAGATCCTCACCATCCACGAGGACGGTTATGCCGGAAACCAGAACAACGCCTACCTGTACAGGAACCCGAACACCGGCCTCTTCGAGTTCATCCCCTGGGGAACGGACGGGGCGCTCTACGCCCCAAGCGACTTCTACGGGGAGTTCACCGGGGAATACGACACCATGCCCTGGTCGGTGTACGCCCACGGCGCCCTGGCCCGGCGGCTGCTTCACCACCCGGAGGGACGCGCCGCGTATGAAGCGCGGCTCCGCGGGCTGCTGGATACCGTCTTCGATGAGACCGCCATCCTGGCGCGGCTCGATCGAATTCAGGAGACCGTCCGCCCCCACCTCGCGGGCAACCTCATCGAGGCCAACGCGGCCGAGACGGCGGCGCTCGAAGCGACCATCACGGGGCACCGGGAGAACATCCTGGCGGAGCTGGACGACGGGCTCCCCGAATGGGACCGACCGGCCAACCCGCTCCTCTGCGCGGATATCGAGCACACCTTGGAGGGGACGCTCCAAACGGAGCTGGAGTCCTCCGACCGGTCCATCTTCGAGACCGGCGAGGGCGCGGTCACCGACCTCGAGAGCGGGATGGAGATGCCCATCGTCCGCGGTATCATGGGGCGCTACACCGACGCCTTCGATCAGGAGATGATCGAGCTGCAGATCGCCATGGGGCCGATCGACGAGACCCATGTGATGCTCTTCTACATGCGCTTCCCGGGGGAGCTGTTCGAAGAGGGCCGGACCCTGAAGATGGACTACGGGGAGGCCCGGACAGAGGTCCTCGAGGTGAGTATGGAGACCGGCGAGTACACGGTGCTCGGGTTCGTGATGACCGGAGAGATGACCTTCGAGCACATCGGGACGGGGGACGACGATGCGCTCTTGGTTTCGTTCCACGCGCCCGTCGGGACCATCCGCATCTGATGGACGCCGCAAGGCGCGAGGCGCGCTCCCCTTCGATCAAGAACCGATCTTCTCGAGGAACCCCTCCGGGATCGGGGCGATCCGCCGGTCCCTGTAGTCGAAGGTGACCAGCCCGACCTCCGCCAGGGCGAGGGTCTCCTCCCCCCGGCTCACCCGGTGGGCCATCCGGAAAGACGCCGCCTTCACCTCGATGAACTCGGAGTGTATCTCAATGGCGTCGAACAGCTTCCCCTCGGCGCGGTAGCTCACGACGAGGTCGCTCATGATGATGCCCGTCTCCCCATCCCCGAGATCCAGCTCGGTGGCGCCCAGCTCCCGAAAGAGCGCGATGCGCGCCTCCTGCAGCAGGGCCACCAGGGCGTCGTTGCCGAGGTGACCACCGTAGTTGATATCCCGCGCCTTCAGCACTGTCGGGTAGGTGAACCGATAGCTCTCGAGGGCTTTGAGTTTGATTTTCGCCATCCGCGCCTCCTGTCGATGACGTCTTCTACTACAGGAGGTAGGGGAGGGACAACACTCTTGGGGGCGCTTCACGTCTACGACTCCGGCGGCGACGGTGATGCGGATGGCGACTCGGACGGAGACACGGACTCAGACACGGACGCGGACTCAGACACGGACGCGGACGCCGATGCCGACACGGATGCCGATACCGACGGGGATACCGATGGCGACACGGATGGGGACAGCGACGGCGACGCGGACGCGGATGTGGACGGGGGATGACCCCGGGGCGCCTTCGGAGGGGCGTAGCAGAGGACGCGGTCGGAATGAGCCGGGCTACACGGCCTCGGAGACCGGCTTGTCCAGCAGATCCTCCTCGATGATCTCCTCGTAGTAGTGCTGCCCCCTGGCGCCCACCACCCGCTCCACCACGGCGCCCTTCTTGAAGAAAAGCACGGTGGGGGTCCCGCGGACGCCGAGCTTGGCCGCGGTCTTCATCCCCACCCCCACGTTCAGCTCCGCCACCTTCACCTTGCCGTCGTACTTGCAGGCCAGCCGCTTCACCGTAGGGACGAGGGACATGCACGGGGCGCACCCGTTGGACCAGACGTCCACCATCACGGGGATATCCGAGCGCCGCACCTCCTCCGCGAAGTTTTTGTCGTTGAGCGATACCGGTTCCTTTTCACACGCGCCGTCGAATCCGAGCCAGTTGAGAAGTCCCATGTCGCGCTCCTTTCGTTGGGTGTCGCGGTCCTGTGATAGGGAACCATCCGGCGCCCCCCGCGTGTCGAAAAAAGTGAAACCCGAGCGAGGGTGTGCTATCCCGGAGTCATGCCTCGGACGAAGCCAGACCGCGAGCCGCCCCGATTCTCGGGGATCCTCTTTGATCGCCTCTCGAGCCACCCGGCCGACCCCCCCTTCCGAATCGCCGGCCTCGGAGACTCCCTGACCTACGGGTGGATGGTGGAGCGGGGGTTCTTCGATCGCTTCATTGCGCGGCTGGAACGGACCTTCCCGGCGCGCCGGTTCGCCTCGTCGAACGCCGGCATCCCCGGGGACACGGCGGCGGGGGGGCGCGGCCGGCTGGGGGCGGTTCTGGACACCGCGCCCGATATCGTCACGGTCCAGTTCGGCTTGAACGACATGTCCCAGGGGGTCTCCCCCACCGCGTTCGGCGACACCCTCGAGGCCATCGCACGACAGCTGACGGCTGCGGCCGTCCTCCCGGTGCTCGTCACCTCGTGCCCGCTGAAGTGGGCGGAGGGGGCTTGCGTCGCCGAGGCCTTCTACGATCGCATCCGGGCGGTGGCGGCGCGCCTCGATATCCCGTGCGCCTCCCTCGATCGCTACTGGCGCGAGACCGCCGGGCCCCCGGGGCGCTGGGACGGGCTCGTGCAAGGCGACAACGTCCACCCGACGGACCGGGGGCACCGGCTCATGGCGGACGGCCTGTTCGCGGCGCTCATCGCCCCGATCGATAAAGCGGAAGTATGACTCGGGACTGGTCAAAAACCCCGGAAATACTTTTACAGTTCGAACGAAGGTCAGGGGGTGTCTCTTCCTGGGCGAAACTGTATGTCCATTCTATGTTTTGCAGCCCCGGAAGGGATACCCCCTGACCGAAGTGTAAAACCGAAGGGTCGGTCCCTATGAATCAGTAGGTCGCCGGGGGCGGGGTGTCGCCGAAGTCCATGGACTTCGAGCCCTCTTTCTTGGTCTCTCCGCCCCCCTTCTTCTTCGCGAAGGGGGACTCCGTGTCCTCCACCTGGCGCTTCCCGTCCTTGCCCACGACCCCCTCGTCCAACTCCCGCTGCCGCTCGGCCTCCTGCCGCCGGGCGTCTTCGAGGGGCTTGAAGTTGGGCGTGGTGTACGGATCGCACTCCGGCTCAAACCCGTCCGCGTTGAACTCGAAGCTCAGCTTGCCCTTGTCCTCCCCCACCGTGGTCTCGACAGTGAGCCGATGCCGCCCCGCCCGGGAGGGGCTGCAGTAGGAGAGCAGGTAGTAGCGGGATCCCTGTCCCTTCAGCTTCTCCCCCATCGCCTTGAAGGCGTCCACCACCTTCTCCTTCTCCGCGAAGTGGAGCACCCCGCTCGTGGAGAGCCGCCGCATCTCCTCCTGGTCCACCTCGCCGCCGAGGCCGATGACGTAGCTGTCTATCTTGGATCGCTGCATCGCCTGGAGGGCGTCCCGGGAGGTGGCCCGGTGGGCCCGGTCCGTGCCGTCGGTGAAGATCACGAGGGTGCCGAAGCGCAGCGGCACCTCCGACGACGCCTTGGCTTGGTCCAGCACCTCCACAGCCTTGACGATGGCGCCGTTCAGGTTGGTGGAGGGGTCCTTGGCCTGCCACGACTGGAGGCGCCCGGCCCGGGCCGACGCGGTGCCGTCCTGGGCGCCGAACTCGGCGACAGGCTGGATATCCTCGCGGCCGTCGAAGGCGTAGATGGCCAGGTGCTCGTCCTCCCCGAGGGCCGAGATGAACTGCCACACTCCCTCCTGGATGAGGGGGATCTGCCCCGAGTCCACCACAGAGCCGCTCATATCGAGGAGCAGCACGGTGTACCGGACCGTGGCCACCTCCGGGTTCAGGATGGTCTGCTTGCTCTCGTACATCGAGATGAGCTTCCCGTCCTCGAAGAGCTGGAACTCCTTGGCCCCGATGCCGGACACCGGCTCGTCGTTCCGGTCGTCCACCGAGAAGTATATCGCCACATTGCTCGGCTTCTGCACCGACGCGTCCACCAGATTCAGCCGGAGGCGGTAGCAGCCGCCGGCGAGCAGCGCGATGGATGTCAGGACCAGAAAGAACAGTCGCCGATGAACCCTATTGCTCTTTTCACCATTTCGTATCTCTGATTTCCCGTACTTGACCGTATCCTGCATGGTTATCATGGGGTGCAGTCTAATCTAAAAAGTCGCGTTTGTTAAACCGGAAAACGGTGCGGCGCTCCGCGTGACGCGCGCTTAATCGCAACCGCTCGCCGCGACGATCCGGGCGAAATTCGCCACCGAGAGCCGCTCCGGTCTCAGCCCGGGATCGATGCCGCATCCCTGCAGGAGGCCCTCAACCGCGGCCCGTTCACCGAAGCCGGCCGAGACCAGGGAGTTGCGGAGGGTCTTCCGCCGCCCCGTGAAAGCGGCCCGCACCACCGCGTCGAACGCCTCCGGCGGGATCCCGTCGTCGAAGACGGTGCGCTCCAGCGGATCGAGGCGCACCACCGCGGAGTGGACCTTCGGCGGCGGGTGAAACGCGGTGGGCTTCAGCCGATGGATGACGCGACTCGCGAACCGCGCCTGGACCACGACGCTCAACGCCCCCCGTGCCGAAGTCCCCGGGGGCGCCGCCAGCCGGTCGGCCACCTCCTTCTGGACCATGAGCACCGCCCGCGCAATCCGGTCCGCGGAAACCACCACCTGCCGAATGAGGCGACCGGTGAGCTGGTAGGGGAGGTTCCCCACCACGACCCCCCGCGCGTCTTTGAAAAGCGCGCCGTAGTCCACCTTGGCCGCGTCGGTCTCGAGAAGCCTAAACCCGGCCTCACGGCTTAGCTCCGCCCGCAGAATCCCGCACATCTCCCGGTCCCGCTCCACCGCCGTGACCGCGCCCCCTCTCGCCAGCAACGCCGCAGTCAGGGTTCCGACCCCGGCGCCGATCTCCACGATACCCCCTGCCGGGGTGTCATCGAGACACGCGTCCGCGATGATCGCCACCGCTTTGGGGCTGACCAGGAAGTTCTGTCCCCATGATCGTTTGGGTCTGAGGCCGTGGCGCTTGAGCACGACGCGGGGATCCTCGAATTTAGGTGGGGCAGACATGGCCTACCCCATCCGCGAGATGGCCCGCTCGATGCCCCGCCCAATGCGCTCGTCCGAGCCCACTGTCGTAATGTGGAGGTTTTCGGCGGTGAAGACCCGAGCGGCCACCCGCCGGATATCCTCAGCGGTCACCGCCCGGTGCTCCCGGATGCGCTTGGTCAGGGAAGGGGGCGTCCTAAAGAGCCGCTGCTCGCCGAACCAGATGCTCATGGCCTGGGGATCATCCATCAGCTCCTCGATGCCGAAAGCGGCCCGCCGTCTCGCCTTCTCGAGCTCCTCCTCGGGGACGCGGGCGTCCCTGAGCTCCCGCGCGAGCGCCAGGATCTCGGCGACCACCTCCTCGACATTGTCGTGGGAGGTGGTGGCGTCGAAGTTGAGCGCGGCCACGTCGGGATAGGCGTCCAGCCCCGCGCCGATGTTGTACGCGAGCCCCCGCTCGTCGAATATTCGCCGGTGCAGCCGGGAGGACATGCCGTCGTCGAGGACCCCGAGCAGCGTGGCGAGGGCCACGGCGTCCGGATCGTCGTCCCCCGGCGCTTGGAACGCCACCCGGACCTGGGTCTGACTCCCCGGCTTGGGGGTATGGGCCACGGTCGGGCCGGGGCCGAGGCGAGGCGAGGTGAAGCGCGTCTCCGCGTCCCCCGACGGGAAGGCCGAAAAGCGCCGGGTCACCTCGGGGCCGACGATGTCCGGGTCGAAGGCGCCGCTGAGGCAGAGCACCGCGTTCCGGGCCACATAGCGCCCGCGGAAGTGGCGGCGGACGTCTTCCAACCGAAATCCTTCGACATTCCGAACCGGTCCGGTCACCGATTGCCCGAGGGGATGGTTCGGCCAGAGCCTTTGACGGGAGAGGAAGTCGATATCCACGGGCCTGCCGTCCTCATCCAGGTCCTCGAGGATCTCCTCCACGATGACGCGGCGCTCGATATCGATATCCTGGAACGCGGGGACCTCGAGGATTTCGAAGAGCAGCGCGAGCCCCTCGGGGATGCTGCTCGGGGGCAGCACCATCTCTATCTCCGTGGTGTCGGGGGAGGTGCTGGCGTACAGGTTGCCCCCGAGACACTCCACCGCCCGGTTGATCTCGAACGCGGAGGGGTGGCGCTCGGTGCCCCGGAAGAGCATGTGCTCGACGAAATGGGAGAGCCCGTTGTCCTCGGGGGGCTCGAAGCGGGATCCCACCCGGAAGTAGGCGGAGACCGAGCAGCGCCGAAGCTGCGGCTGCAGCACCTCCACGAAGACCAAGCCGTTATCGAGAGATTGGCTCGTGTGATGACAGATGGGATGTCTCTCGTCGAGACGAGTGGGGTCCGGGGCCATTGAAACGGGTGCTATTCCCCTTCGTATCCTTCGGATTCCTCGGCGGGCTCGGGTTCAGCGGGCTTGTCTCCCTTCGTCTTCTTCTCATCCGGCGTCGCCTTGGGTTTCAGCTGGATCTGCTTGCGCTCCTTCTTCTCGGCCTTGGGCTTCTCGGCGGCCGACTCATCGGCGGCCGGGGCTTGCGTGTACAGAATCTTGATCTTGCCCTCCTGCTCCGCGCGCTCACGCAGATCCGCCACCTGCGCGACGAGCCACCGGGCCTGCTTCATGGAGAGCAGCTTCTCCCGCAGCCCGTCCCGGAGCTCCTTGAACTCCTCGTCGTTGGGCTCGTTGCGGGTATCCAGCGCCATCACGTAGAAATCCCCGCGCACCTCGAAAACCTTGGGCTCGACCTTCTCGTCAAACGCCGCGGCCACCATCTCCGGCGCCTCCCCGATGCCGGGGATGCTCTGGGCGGACCGCTCGAAGGGCCTGGAGGTGGTCAGCTTCATCGCGAGAGGTCCCTCCTCCGCGTCCTTGGGCAGCAGGGCGGATATCGCCTCCCCGTTCTTCATCCGCTCGAGGAACGCGTCGGCTGTGGCGGACGCCTTCTCCTTGCCCATGGTCTCGCGGTAGAGCTTGTCCGCGATCTCCGAGGTGGCCTCCTCCAGGGTCACGTTCCCCTTGCGTTTCCCCTCCACCTTGATGATGTGGAACCCGTACTTGGTCTCCACCACGTCGCTGATTTCCCCCGGCTTCAGGGAGAACATGACCTCGTCGAACTCCGGCACCATGCGGCCCCGGGGGGTGTAACCGAGGTCTCCGCCCTTGGCGCCGCTGCCGGGATCCTCGCTGAGCTCCTTGGCCAGATCCTTGAAGCTCTCCCCGGCCTTCACCCGCTCCAGGATCGCTTCGGTTTCGGCTTTGATCTTGGCCTTGTCCTCATCGGAGGCGTCCTCCGCGACCTTCCGGAGGATGTGCCGCGCGCGGACCTGCTCCTCGAGGTCGGTGTACCGGAACTGGTTGGTGTCGTAGTATTTCTTGATCTCGTCTTTGTGGGCGTCGGCCCAGGTGGTCAGCTCCCCTGGCGTGGGCTCAAGCTTGTCGGAGAAGTGGGCCGGGATGAGCCGGATGTACTTGATGGTCGCGGTGTCGTTCTCCCGATCGTACTCCCGCCGGACCTCCTCATCGGATATCCGGACCGGGCTGACGATGAGCTCCCGGACGCGGTTGGCGATAATCTCGAGCCGCTGCTGCTCCACGAACTCCTCTTCGGACTGGCGGAGGTGGTGCTGCACGAAGCTCTTGTAGAACTCCAGATCGAACTCCCCCTCACCATTCTTGAACGACCGGGGGATCCGGTGGCCAAGGGTCACCAGCATCTTCGACGCGTCCGCGGGGTTGAAGAACGGATGCGCCTCCATACGCTCCATCATGGCGCTCAGGGGCTGGGACAGGTAGATCTCGCCGTTCACGATCTGCTCCACCGCTTCTTCCGAGGACGCGGTGATGCCCAGATCGTCCGCCAGACCGAGCAGGAGATTCCGCTCCACGAGCCCCTCGAGAGTCGAGAGCTTAGCCGCCGTGACGTCCTTTTCGTCGTTACCGGCGCCCCCTCCGCCGGTCAGCGCGTACGCATACTCCAGCGTATTGACGGGGACGTCGAAGCCGTCCGCGACAGCGGCCATCTGCTCCGAGCTGCCGGATCCCCAGCCCTTGCTCTGAGCTCCGAAGCTGAACGCAAATGCTACTGCGAGCAGTCCTACCAGAACGACACCGACCAGCCCGCCTCCTATGTGCTGTCTAAAAAATTCCAGCATTTAATCTCTCCTTCGAGCCATCATCGACCTCCGACGCACCGGTTTCGAAAGTGACGCGCACTTGGGCCGAAGTAGCGGTGTATATTACAAACTCACTATTGAATGGCAAATGATTTCTTTAAAGGCACGGAAAAACCCGGGCAAGTGCCTAAGCACAATCCACCCTTGAGGGTTCCGTAAGGCCCGAGCGGTACTTAGGGGATGTAGGTGAAGTGAAGGTCGTAGCCGCAGATGGAGAACACATCCCCCTCGTCGATGCGCTTGGAGTCCACCTGCCGTCCGTTGTACTCGATGCCGTTGGTGCTCCCCAGATCCTTCAAATAATACGCGCCGTTGTGGAAGATAATCGCCGCATGCTTCCGCGAGATGTTGGCATCCTTGATGGCCAGATCCGAAGATTTGGAGCCGCGACCGATGATGAACTGGGTCGAGGTGATGGGCAGCTTTCGTCCCTGAAACACCAGGGTGAGCGGGGGCCGCTGGGAGACGCTCCCCGTGATCGGCGGGGCGGGCTGAGCCGGCGGCATCGTTGCGGCGGAAGACGGTGCAGAACGGGGAACCGAAGAGGGCACGGGGGGCACGCTGGGCACGGGGGCCATGCTGGGTCGAACAGGGGCCATGCCGGTGGGCCTCGGCACCGGAACATGCGCGCTCCCGGTCGAGGGGGCCGGCGGCGGCATGGATCCGGTCTGCTTGCCCGGCTGGGACTTCCTCCCGTCCACCTTGACGCTGCTCGCAAAATTATGGGTTCGGGCGTAGAGGCGCATGGCTTCATTGATCAGAAAATCTATGGAACACTCCATCTCGGCTGCCCGGACCTCGAACAGCTTCCACAGACCGTTGCGAACATTGAAACTCTTCAGGCTCTTTTTAGAGGTGCTGCGTGTACCCATAACTATTTATGCCCTCTCTCTCCCAGTTGTGCAATCGCGGCGTCGGCGGCTTCCGACACCGTCTTGTGCTTGAAGCCCTTCGGCAGGTCCCGTTCGTCCTTCACCAGCTTCTTGACCGCCTCCAAATCCTCCGCGCCGCCGGTTTCCCCGAGGATCCGGAGGGCGATCCCCACGACGAACGCGGAGTCGGACATCAGGAGCCCCCGCACGACGGGCATCAGCTCGGGGAGGTTGACCACCCGCGTGATCACCCCCTCGACATCCTCTTCGGTTTTGGTTGTGCCGATATCGTAGACCTCTTTAAGGGTCTTCTCGAGGGCCTTTTCCCCGCCCATCCGGAGCAGGCAGTGCAGCCCCACCGCCCGCCAGGTCTCGTCCTTGGACTTGAGGAGCTTCTTGAACTTCGGCTCGTCGGCCTTTCGCTTGGCCTGGGCGATGACGTAGTAGGCCTCCTCCCGCTGGGCGCGGTCCAGCTTCACGTCCTCGGCGATGGAGAAGAGGGCGGCCGCGTGATCGTCCGTCACCTTGATGGCGCCGTTGATCATCGCCTCGGAGAACGCCCGCAGGGAGAGGCGCTGGAGCTTGGGGTCGGCCTCCGCGTCAGCGGCGATTTCCAGAAAAGCTCTCCCGATGGGATCCCGGCCGATGGTCGCGGCCGCGATCAGGTGAACCTCCTGAACCTTCTTGGGGTTCTCCTTGATGTCCTTCGCCAGCTTGGCGGAGGCCTTGGTCAGAACGGTCTCGTCGTTGATGTCGCGAATCAACTCGGCGATGTACTTCACCGCCACCTCGTTGAGGGAGAGGAGCGAGACCAGCGCGTCCGCGGCCGGCGGGCCGATCTTCTTGACGATGGCGCGGATATTGTATTTCCCGGCCAGCGCCCGGATGTTGTAGTCCTGGGTGCACCAGGTGATGAGCGCCTTCTCCGCGTCCACCTTCCCCTTGTCTGACGCATAGTCCATCATAATATACAGTGCATCCTTGGCGCCCACCTGGCTCTTGGAAATCGCCTTCTTGGGGCCGTCGTGCACCTTTTGGGCCAATTCGGGAATCGCGGCGTCCACCACTTTCTGACCGTCAGCCTTCTCCATCTTCTGGAAGACCTTCAGAAACAAATCCCAGACGTCCTCATCATCCCGATCCGTGATCTCGCTGAGCGCCACGATGGCCTTCGCGCGAAGCGGAACCGGGACCTCCTTGTCGATGGCCGTCGCCGCCAGCTTCTTGGGACCGTTCTTCGTCCCCTTCCACAGCTCAATCTTCTCCTCATTGACCTCGCATCCGAAGATGAACAAGAACCCCAGCACCACTGCCGTCAATTGCTTCGCGAAAGCTCTCATCTCAGTCTCCCTTCAACGCGATTCCCGCGCGATTCTACGGTGTACCCCCACCTGTTGACAAGATACAGGTCAATCATCCGCTCCATAATAACAAATTACATATAATTCATCTTAATTAAAACAAGTATTTATTGCCCCGTCCCCGCTCCGTATCGGAACGCGGGCGGCGTGTGCTCGAAGGCCGGACCGGATCCTGGAGGCCATCCCTCCTGCGGACACATCTTCTTCTCCGAGCGCCCGATCCCGATTGTTCATAAGTTGCGGTAGGAACTATGCACTCGCTCCTGCATCCTCTTTTTCATTTTTGTTTTCAAAGGCTTTTCGGACGAATAACTCCTCGAAGGAGGTGGCCTCGGTGTCTGTCTCGAGCAGCTCGTCGATGGATCCCTCCGCCACTTTCCGTCCCTTATTGAGGATGACCACCCGATGGCAGAGGCGCTCCACGTCGGAGAGGATATGGGAGGAGAACAGGATGGTGGTGCCCGCGTCGTTCAAATCCTTTATCAGATCGGTCACAAACTTTCTCCCCAAGGGATCCAGGCCGCTCATGGGTTCGTCCAGCACCAGAAAGTCGGGCTCGGTCAGCAGGGCCTGGGCCAGCCCGATTCGCTGGAGCATCCCCTTCGAAAACTTCCTGAGGGGTCTCTTGGCGGCGTCCCGGAGCCCCACTTGATCGATGAGCTTGTCCCGACGTTTCGCCACCTCCCGTTTCGATAGGCCGGCGAGCCGACCGTGAAACGAAAGGAGCTCCCGGGGGGTCAGGTATTCGTGAAAATAGGGGTTCTCGGGTAGATACCCGACCTGCCGCCGGACCTTCGGGTCTCTCCCGTCACCGCCGAACAGGGAGATGTCGCCGCTGGTGGGACGGATCAATCCGATGATGGTCTTGATGGTGGTGGTCTTGCCGGCGCCGTTGGGACCGAGGAGCCCGAAGATCTCCCCCTTCCTCACGGAGAAGCCGACCGATCGGACCGCCTCCACCCGGGTCCTGAAGAATCCGATCTGGAACCGCTTGACCAGATCCCTCACCACCAACACTTCTTTTTCTTCTGCCGTCACGCCAATCCCTTTTTCTTCAACCAATTGTGGACCACTTCGATCACCTCGTCCACCTCCCTTTCCGTCAACCCGGGGTGCAGGGGCAGCGCGATGCCCAGCTCGTGTATCTCTCTCGCCACCGGGGTCGTCGCGTCGTCGAGCATCAGCGCCCGTCGTATCCCCGGTACAGTCCCCAGGCAGTAGCTCGCGATGGTGGCCTCGATCCCCCCCTCCCGCAGGTGCCGGACCAGGTCGTCCCGATCCGCCGGGACCGCCCCACTGGGCAGCATCGCCGCGAGGGTCTGGTAGTTGGAAGAGGCCCCCTTTCCGGGCGTCTGAAACCGCAGGGGGAGCGCGGCATACCGCTTCGCCAGGCGCCGGCGGCGCTCGACGAATGCCTCGAGCCGTTCGAGCTGCTTCACGCCGATGGCGCAGTTGAGCTCGCCGAGCCGGAGGTTCAGCCCGATGGTTTTGAAGGTGCCGTTCTCGACCCCCTGATCCACCCATCGCCGGACCTCGCCGGCGAGCCCCTCGTCGTCCGTCAGCACCGCCCCCCCCTCGCCGGTGGTGATCACCTTCCGCGGATGAAAGCTGAGGGTGGCCGCCATCCCCAGGGATCCCGCGGGCGCGCCGTCCAGGGCGGCGCCGATGGAGCAGGCCGCGTCCACCAGCACCGGAATTCCGTACGACGCCAGCGCCTCCTGGATATCCGGCACCGGCACCGGAAGGCCGAACTGATCGATGGCCACCACGAGATCGACCGACCCGTCGAGCCCCTCGAGCAGGGTTCTCCGGGAGACGTTGAAGGTCTCGGGATCCACATCCACGGCGCGCACCGTGGCGCCCAGGAAGGCGGCGATGAACGCCGGCGCGGGGAAGGTGAGCGCCGGCACCGCGACGGTGTGACCGGGACCGATCCCCATCCCCTTCATGGCCGCGAGGAGGGCCATGGATCCGGAGGAGACCGCCACCGCGTATCGCCGGGAGGTGATCCGCTGCAGCGCCTCCTCGAGGGCTCTGCAGAAGGGCCCCTTCACCAGTCGTCCGGACAGCAGCACCGTCCGGACGGCCTCCAGCTCCTCATCGGCCATCTCCGGGCTGGCGAGTCGTATGCGAAATTGATTTGAATTCATAGCAAATCCCACTACATTGAAATCGATATTTTATGAATAACAGTCTATAGAAAAAATAAATATAATATTGCCTGTAAAAAATTCTGAACTTCGTGTTAAGGGGGGGCTAGAAGGTCATCAGCTGATCGATAGGGGTTGGCTGTTCAATTAGAATCGGAGGTAACTTGATGGACTTGCAGACTCTCTTGTTCGTAGCGCCTGTTGGCGGAGTTCTAGCTCTTACATACGCGTTCTTCAAAGCGGCTTCTGTCAATAAAGCCGACGCCGGAACCGATAAGATGAAGGAGATCGCCGGACATATCCGGGAGGGAGCGATGGCTTTCCTCGTGCGGGAATACAAGGTGCTGGCGATATTCGTCGCGATCGTCGCCATTCTCCTTGCGGTGGCCAACGCCTCCATGGAGCAGTCCAGCTGGATGGTGGGGCTCTCGTTCGTGGTGGGCGCCGTCTGCTCGGGGCTCGCCGGGTTCTTCGGCATGCGGGTCGCCACTGCGGCCAACGTCCGAACCACCGCGGCGGCGCGCACCGGGCTCAACGAAGCGCTCCGAATCGCCTTCGGCGGCGGCGCGGTCATGGGGATGAGCGTGGTGGGGCTCGCCACCCTGGGCCTCGGGCTCCTGCTCATCGTCTACGCCAACATCTGGAGCTTCGAGGGGGGCGAGGTGGACATCATCCTCAACACCATCGCCGGGTTCTCCCTCGGCGCAAGCTCCATCGCCCTGTTCGCCCGCGTGGGCGGCGGTATCTACACCAAGGCCGCTGACGTGGGCGCGGACCTCGTCGGGAAGGTCGAAGCCGGCATCCCGGAGGACGATCCCCGGAACCCGGCCACCATCGCGGACAACGTCGGCGACAACGGCGGCGACGTGGCCGGCATGGGCGCGGACCTCTTCGAGTCCTATGTGGGCTCCATCATCGGGGCCATGGTCCTCGGCGCGATCTGGATTCCGTCCATCGCCGCGGCGGATGGCGGCGAGGCCATGAAGTTCAACGCCATCATGCTGCCCCTTATCATCGCCGGCGTCGGCATCGTGCTCTCCATCATCGGCACCTTCTTCGTCCGCACCAAGGAGGGGGGCAACCCCCAGGCGGCCCTCAACACCGGAACCTTCCTTACCGCCGGGCTCATGGCGGGGGTTACCATCGTCCTCATCAAGGTGATGCTCCCGGCCCAGTTCACCGCCGCTGACGGCAGGATATTCTATTGGTGGGGCATCGCCCTTGCCACCATCGTGGGGCTCGCCGCCGGCGTGGCCATCGGCCTCATCACCGAATACTACACCGCCGAGGGCAAGGGCCCGGCCCAGTCCATCTCCCAGGCCTCCGAGACCGGCCCCGCCACCAACATCATCAAGGGCCTGGCGGTGGGCATGGTCTCCACGGCGTGGCCGCTGCTCATCATCGCGGTGGCCATCGTCCTCGCCTACCAGTTCGCCGGGCTCTACGGCATCGCCATCGGAGCGCTGGGCATGCTCTCCACCACGGGCATCCAGCTCGCGGTGGACGCCTACGGCCCCGTGGCGGACAACGCCGGCGGCATCGCCGAGATGAGCGAGCTCCCGAGCGAGGTACGCGGCCGCACCGACAAGCTCGACGCGGTGGGCAACACCACCGCCGCCATCGGCAAGGGCTTCGCCATCGGCTCCGCGGCCCTCACGGCCCTCGCCCTGTTCGCCGCCTTCCGCACCCAGGTCAACCTCACCACCATCGACATTTCCGATCCCATCGTCATGGCCGGGCTGTTCATCGGCGGCATGATGCCGTTCCTCTTCAGCTCCTTCGCCATGAACGCCGTGGGGCGCGCGGCCCAGGCCATGATCGAGGAGGTCCGCCGCCAGTTCAAGTCCATCCCCGGCCTCATGGAGGGCAAGGCCAAGGCCGAGTACGCCAAGTGCGTCGACATCTCCACCAGCGCGGCCATCAGGGAGATGATCGCCCCTGGGCTCCTCGCCGTCATCGTTCCCGTCGTGATGGGCTTCATGAGCGTCAAGGCCCTGGGCGGGCTGCTCGCCGGCGTCACCGTCTCCGGCGTCCTCATGGCGCTGTTCATGTCCAACGCCGGCGGCGCCTGGGACAACGCCAAGAAGCACATCGAAGGGGGCGCCTTCGGCGGCAAGGGCTCCGAGGCCCACAAGGCGGCCGTGGTGGGGGACACCGTCGGCGATCCGTTCAAGGATACCGCCGGCCCCTCCCTCAACATCCTCATCAAGCTGATGAGCGTGGTCTCCCTGGTCCTCGCCCCGGTCCTCGCCAAGTACGGCGACCTGCTGTTCAAGTAGTCTCGAACCGCGGAAACCCGCGAAAGCCCCAAGACAGAGAAGAGAATCAGAGCCGCGAGTCCTTCGAGGGGTTCACTGCGCCTTCGCCATCGCGGCAGTCTCCCAGCGGACGCTGTTCTTTCCGTAGGGGGACGAGAACGCCAGCTCGAAGAAGCGGATGGCGGGGGAGAGGACGGGGGTGCCGTCCCCGGCGGTTCTGGGAAACAGGAGGCGGTACGCCTTGCGCTGGTCGGGGTCGAAGTCGAAGTACTCGATGTCCCGGGCGGAGGGGTCGTCGATCTCCTCGACGCTCAAAGGGGCGATCTCTCGTCCCCGGTCATCCCGCAGCCGGATGCGCCAGGGACCCTCCTCCGGGGTGAGATCGTCACAGTCCTCCACACCGGTCAGCAGGGTGACGAAGAACTCGTGCCCCGCAGCGCCCCGTGCGGTCTCTTCCGCCCGCAGCGCCTCCCGCTCGCCGGACGACATCTCCGCGTCCGCGGCCACCCGCGTGACGTAGATATCCCGGAACGCATCGCTCAGGTAGGTGGCCCGGGCCGTGAGGACATTGTCGAGGCCGTCGAGGGGGATGACTTTCAGCGAGCGGCTCCAGGTGTAGAACACGTCCCGGTAGTCCTTCGGATCGGAGGAGGCGCTCTTCGCGTTCATGTCGATGGTCGTCTCGGCGCAGGCGAACGCGAGGAAACCGATGGCGAAAAGCGCCCCGCTCAGCAGGCCTGTTTCGCGCACCCTTCGGGCAAGCCCGAATTGGATTGGATTGGGGTGAGGGCCCATGGTTACGGTTCCGCCTACACGCCCTTCTTCTTGGCCCGGGCTCTGCCGATGGATCGCACCCGGGGGACGGGCGCCATGGACCGGGAGGGCGTCGCGGCGGGCTTCGAGAGCATGCTGGTCCGGGAGCGGGGGTGGGGGCGCTTCGATACCCGGGGCTCCGGCGTCTTCGCCGCCGGCGGAATCCGTTCGGGGGGCGGCGCGACCTCGACCCGCGCGGGCGCCTCGGCCGGTTCGATCTCGAAGTCCCCCATATCGATACCGCCCTTGAAGGCGGCGCCGTCCTCCAGGATGACCCGGGGCGCCGTGATGTCCCCGATCACCCGGCCGCCGGCTTCGATTTGCACGAAGGACTCGGCGCGGATGTTGCCCTCGAGGGCACCCCGGATGATGGCGCTCTCGACCCCGACGTCCGCCTGCACCACCCCCCCCGGCTCCACCACGAGGGTCTTGGAGAGGGAGACGGCGCCCTCCACGCGTCCCTCGACGACGAGGATCTCGTCCCCCTCGACGTTGCCGTTGACGACAGTGCTCGTTCCAATAATCGTTTTGGGTTCGGTCATGATTACCTTGCTTCCAAAGAGGCGTCGCGCCTACATCCCCATATCCACGTTTCCCTTGAAGACCGCGCCGTCCGCGATGAGGATGCGCTGCGCCTTGACGTCGCCCACCACGCGTCCCCCCTCTGTGATCTCCACCTTCTCGGTCGCGCGGATGTTTCCGAAGACCTGACCGGCGATCTCCACGTTGGTGGTTTCGATTTCGGCTTCGATGACGCCCGATGCGCCGACCACGAGTTTCCCCCGCGCGGTGATCCGCCCCTTGATATTACCGTCCACCACGACATCTTCGTCGCTCTGAATATCGCCGTCAATGGTGAGGAATTTTCCGATTAAGGTGTCTGCCATGGTTGTGTAAACCTCTGCTCTCCCGGTTGTGAGCGCAAGATCCTTTAGACCGATTCACGCCCTGAAGTAGACTCTGGGAGACAGCCTAGCAATGGGAACATGGCGTGTCAATTGAGCTTTGGCGGCGGTCAGAAGAAATAGAAATTGAAGGCGAATTGCATCATTCCGCCGGAGGGGTTGAGGGTGCCCCAGTCGCCGACCGTTTCTCCGACGATCGCGTTGGCGCCGCCGCCGCGAAGCGACGGATTGAAGGAGATGTCGCCGCGCCGGATATACCCCCCGGCGACCTCCCCGCCGAAACAGAACCGGGTGATGCCCCGCCGCCGGAGGCGGGTCCTCGACATGGTGAACTCGAGCCCCAGGAGGGCGCCGACGGACCAGGTGACGGATCGATCCGCGTACCGGTACAGCGGCGCGAGATCGCTGAAGTAGATCCCGGGGCTCTCCAGCTCGGCGTCCATCGTATAAAGAAGCGCCCCCCCCTGGAGCTCGGCGAAGGCCGCCATCCAGGAGAAGATCCCCTTGCGGACCCTGAGCCCCAGCATGAAGTCGTGGGACTTGAGCGTCGTGTCCAGCGACCAGTACGGGTTCCCGGTGTCGAAGGCGAAGCGGTAGCCCAGAAAGGGGATGATCCGGAAGCCCTTCAGGTTGGCCACCTCCGTACGGATGTCCGCCCCGAAGCGGCCGGTGTGGAAGTTGTTCGTCGAGAACGCCTCGTAGCTCTCGTCGTGGATCCAGGTGGAGGTCATGGCGAGGCCCAGCTCCAGCCGCTCGGCGTGGGCCGCGGCCGCGGCGGACGAGATCATCGCCGCCAGCAGAACGAGGTGAAACCGTTTCATCACTCCACCTCCTTCTTGTCGAGCAGGCCCGCCAGCCAGAACCCGTCCACCACCTTCGCCTTCCCCCGCGTCGGATTGTCCAGCGGAAAGAGGGTGGCGCGGCCCGAGGCCGTATCGTGAAAGGCCACGCCGGTGCCGCGGCCGGTGACGAGGTGCAGGGAGCGGGTGTAGTCGTCGAGGAGCATCGAGCTCGGCTTCCCCGTGGCGAGATCCAGGAGGTCCACCCGGTCTCCGGTTTCGGGCACGAGGAAGAAGATGTCCTCGTGGATCTGGGCTCCGGTCCAGTCGTACTCTCCGGAAGCCGAGAGGATGACGGCCTTCTCCGTCACGAGGTCCAGCAGCATCAGTCCCCCGCCGCCGGGGATGATCAGCAGACGGCTGTCGTCCAGCGCCATGACGCTCGAGGCGCGGCCCTGGACCGTGAACTTGGAGAGGTTCCGCCCGCGCTCCTCCAGGATCTCCGGGATGCGGAGGAAGTGGACCGCGGCGGCGTTGTTGCCGTAGAGCACCAGCTTGTCCGGGTCTCCGGCCTGCAGCCGCATCTGATTCAGAGCGTCATCGACGGTCATGGCGAAGGCGACGCCGGTGTCGATGTCGACCACGTTGATCTTGCTGCTTTGTCCCGCGCTGCTGAGGATCACGAGCAGCGTGGCCTCCCCCTCACGGACGATCTCCATGTCCAGGGGAACCCCCCCCGCCTCGAGCTGCTTGGACTGGGTCCCCTCGAAGGAGTCGGCGTTGCTTCCGAGGGTAATGTAGTAGACATCCTCGGTGCCGCTCGCCCGGATGAACAGCTTGGCCTCGCAGCCCGGGTCCCCGCAGCCCGGGGTCTCGTCGAGGGCGATGAGCTGGAGGGGCACGATCTCCCGGGGGTCGTTCTTGGGAAGGAGGGGCACCTTCACCCAGGTCTCCGGGTCATCGAGATCGACGACCCGCACCACGCTGCTCCCCATGAACACCACCAGCCGCCGCTCCCGGCCGCCGATGACGAGGCTCGACACAAAAGAGACCTTTTCGATACGCCGTCCGTCCATGGCGACATTGAGCGTTCGGGGATTCGTGGCGGAGGGCTTCAGGGAGAGGTCGATGAGGGCGACCTCGTTGGCGTTGTAGAAGCCGGGCCGGGACTCGTTTTGGGCGCCGTGGTACAAGATGGCGTACCGGCCGTCCGGGCTGAAGGTGAGCTGATCGAAGGGGGTCCCCACCTGGAACGCGGTTGGCTTCCTGCCGTCGGTGGTGACCCGCCAGAAGCGCTCTTCCAGCGAGGTGTCCCGCTCGTCGTCGGGCCCCGTCATCACGAAGAGCTGGGAGGGGGACGACGCCTCGGGGCCGGGGGCGCTCCAGAGGATCCGCTCCCCGGACTTCGGCGCGAACAGCCGCGCCACCGTCGGGTCATTGATCCGGGCGTCCAGGTAGTAGAGGGTGTCCTCCTGGGTTTCATGCATCGCGATGCCGTTCTTCAGGGTGTGGACATCCCCCACGGCCGGCTCCCAATCATAGGCGAATCCGGCGTCACACGCCGCGGCCGCGAGACCGGTGAGCATCATCAATATGGTTGAGTGGTATCTCATTTTCCGGCCTCCTATTCACTCACTTCGATCTCTTCGTTGAGATTGTATCCGGTGATGGTCTTCAGCGAATCGTCCGCCACCCCGATGAAGGTCATCCGGCCCGCCGGGTGATCCTGGGCCACGAACACCTTGTCCGTGGTGCCGGCGTAGCCCGCGGCCACCGGGGCGGAGCTGAGCGATATCTCGTTGACGATCAGGGTGTCCAGGTTGATCTTCTCGGTGGCGCGGGACTCCTTGAGGAGCAGGAAACCGTACCCCCCGTCCGGGGTGAAGAGGAGCTGTCCCGGGCGCGTGGCGAGCTGCTGCAGCTTGGTCATGAGGCCCGGGAGGGTCACGAGGGTGTAGGCGTAGGGCTTGTCCTCGCTGCTGTATTGCTTGTGGATGACCACGGCGGTGTCGGTCGTTCCGTCCTCCGAGTCCACGGTGACCACCGCCTCGATCTGCCGCTTGAGCACCGCGGAGCTGATGGTCCAGCCCTCCTCCTCCCGGCTCATGAGGGTGAGCCGCCGGCGATCGATATCCTCACCGGCCGCCGAGGTGAACAGCAGGACGTGGTCGCCGTCTCGGGAGAGGGTGGCCAGCCCCGCGATCCGGCCCTCCAGGCCCACGTAGGTGAACGGGCTCTCGGCGCTCTCTTGGAGCGGCAGATCGAAGAACGCCACCTGGCCGAGCTCCCGGAGGACGACCATCCCGAAGGTGCCGTCCCGGGAGAGATCGAGATCCGTGGGAACGGCGGGGAGGGTATAGGTGAGCTCGGTCTCGGAGCCGTCCAGCCACGCCGCCTTGATCTCGCGCGTCCCGGAGGTCCTTCCGATGGCCATGAGGCCGTCCGCGGTGATCTCGATGTCGGCGGTCTCCGCGGTATAGGATCCCGACTCGAACAGCCTGATGGGATCCGTCCGCTCCGCGTTCAGGTCCTCCAGATCGACCACATTGATTCCCTCCTCGGTCACCACGAAGGCCCGGGTCACTGCCTCGTTGTAGACCACCTTCCAGGGGCGCATGCCCACCGAACGCTCCCACGACTCACCGCTCTCCACGTCGAGGATGGAGATCTCCTGATCCGTGCCCGGCGTCCCGGAGACGGCCGTCTGGTTCGGATCGTGGAAGGCGATGATAAAGCGACCGTCCGGCGAGGGGGCGAGGGCGTTGGTGTCCGGCCGGACCGGAATGTCCCAGGTGTCGAAGGTCGCGTCGGCGTTCATCTGGATGACGGTGACCTCGTCCGAGTTCAGGTTGATGACCGCCACCCGGGGCGCCTCCCCGGCATTCAGGGTGACCATATAGGTGGGGCGGCTCCCGACCTCGACGACCCGTATCTCCAGGGTCTCGGAGTCCACCACCACCACCGCATCCCGCGCCTCGTCGGGGACGAAGACGAAACGCCCGGCGCCCATGGGCGCGGCGTACTCGGCGGTCTGTTCCTGCTCGGGACTCTGCCCGTCATCCGCTTCGCCATCCATGGGGCCCAGGTCCGCGTCTGCGTCCGCGTCAACGTCCATGTACCCCCCGAAGTCCCCCCCCGCCTTGGCCACACTGCTGTCTTCATCCATCATGTCAGCGCAGGCCCCCGCACCAAAGATGCAAAGGACAAGCGCAATAAGCTTCAAGCGTTCTCTCATAACTCATACCTCCTTGACCTGAAGACACCTCATCGGGCCCGGATGGAACCCCCCATCTCGTAATTCCCCGCTGATTTGTCTCGCCCGTTTTCGAGATGCGAGAAATGTACCACACGAGAGCCGTCGGCGATACGGGTATACATGAAACGAAACTCTATACATTACATTATCTTAAGCTCTAGTCTCACAATAGTTGCGATCTGGGCTGTCCGTTTTTCGAGACACTATGTCTTTATTTTAAGAGCCTTCTCGGGTGATGCCCCGAGGAGGGATCGGGTCCGGGAGGAAATGCGGCGTGTCAGGGGGTCTTCTGTTCCAGAAGCGCCAGTGTGTGATCCAGCAGCCCCTCACCACCGACAGCGCCGTGTCCCGGCACGACGATCTCCACATCCTTGAATTTATCCATCACTTTTTCAATGGCGGCGGGCCACTTGTCGAGGCTCGCGTCAGCGGTGAACCCGAGATCGGTGGCCTTTGCCTCTTTGACCATGCACCCGCCGAACAGCAACCGCTGACGGGAGAAGTAGACCACCAGGTTGTCTTCGGTGTGGCTCGGCCCGGGATAGTAGGCCTCGACGGTCCCGCCCGGGAACTCGAAGGTGAGGCCGTCGGTGATGTTGAAGAGCTCGTTCGGCGGGTAGAAGCTCATTGATTCATAGGCCAGGCGATAGGACCGGTGCTCCGGCGCCAGGAGCCACGGCACGAGCTGCTTCCGGGTCTTGTCCCCTCTGTCGCGGAGCAGCCGATCGGTGAGGAAAGATCCATAGATGGGGATTCCGGCCCGCTGGAGGTACTCGTTGCCGCCGAGGTTGTCCACGTGATAGCCGGTGTTGATCTCGATGATTCCCACCGCTTCTCCGAAGGTGCGCCGGACCCACTCCACCACCTCCTGGGTGGCGAGCCGCGTGTAGGGGGTGTCGACAAAGACGACCTGCCCCTCCGAGACCTTGACGAGGAGCGAGTTCGCGGCCCAGGGGAAGCGGTGCTCCACCTGGAACACCTCCGGGGCGATCTCGTGGATGGTGAGCTCCTTGCTGAGCTCGATGGACCGCAGCGGCTCGAGGGATCTGGCGCGTTGCCGCGGGCTCGATCCGCAACCGATCACGAGGGGGCAGAGACAGAGCGCGAAGAGTGGTGCGAGTTTGTGCATTTCCATTCCTTTCTTGTCGATCGGGGGCTCGACCGTGGGACAAATGGGACGCCGATGCGCCCGAAGTCGCTCTCGACGGTCATCCGCTGAAGAACCGAGAGCGTCTGTAAATCCTGTCCGCTGCTCCGGGCCTACCGGTTCAGGGCGTCCTCCACGGCTCCGGGGGTCAGCCCCAGATGCGCGGCGACCGCCGCCGCCGGGCCGGACTCGCCGAAGCGATCGATAGAGACGACATGCGCGGGGGAGGTGGCGATGCCCTCCCAGCCGATCGCGACGCCGGCCTCCACCACCACCGTCTTGACGCCGGCGGGGAGGATCGATTCCCGGTAGGCTTTGTCCTGACGGTTGAACCGCTCCCGGGAGGGCATGGAGACCACCCGAACGTTCTTTCCTTCGGCGGCCTTGAGGGCCAGCTCGACCTCCGAGCCCGTGGCGACGACGATCCCGTCCGGCGTGCCGTCCGCCGCCTTGACGATATAGGCGCCCTTCCCGAAGCCCCCGCGCCACCCCTCGGGCTTCTCGAACACGGTGAGCCCCTGGCGGGTGAGGATCAGCGCGGTGGGGGTCTCGGTCTCGGACACGGCGATCCGCCAGGCCTCGGCGGTCTCCTCCCCATCGGCGGGGCGCAGCACGGTGAGCCCCGGGATGGTCCGAAGGGCGGCCACGTGCTCGATGGGCTGATGGGTCGGACCGTCCTCCCCCACGTAAATGGAGTCGTGGGTGAACACGTAGATGACCGGCAGCTTCATCAGGGCGGCCAGCCGAATGGCGGGGCGCATGTAGTCGGAGAATACGAGGAACGTCCCGCCGAACACCTTGAAGTTGCTGTGGAGGGCGATGCCGTTCATCACCCCTCCCATGGCGTGCTCGCGGACGCCGAAGTGGAAGGTTCGTCCCCCCCGGTTCCCGGCGCTGTACTCGCCGTAGGGCATGTCGGTCTTGTTGGAGGGCGAGAGATCAGCGGAGCCCCCCACCAAATTGGGCAGGGCCGCCGCGACGCTGAGCAGGGACTTCCCGCTGGAGACCCGGGTGGCCTGCTTGTCGCCGGCCTTGTACTCCGGGAAATCGATGGCCGTATCCGCGGCGCCGTTGAAGAAGGCGTCCCACGCGGCCTTCTTGTCGGGGTTCTCTGCGGCCCAAGCCGCGAAGAGGGAATCCCAGGCGTCGTGAGCCGCGGTCCATTCCCGCCGCCGCTTCTCGAAATGCGCCGCGGCCTCCGGCGCGACGTAGAAGGCCTCGTCCTCCTTGAGGCCGAGGTTCAGCCGAGCGGCCCGCACCTCCTCCTCTCCGAGGGGCGCGCCGTGCACGCTGTGGCTCCCCGCCTTGTTCGGAGCGCCGAAGCCGATGGTGGTGCTCAACTTGATGAGCGTCGGCCGCCCGGTTTCGGCCTTGGCGTCGGCCACCAGGGCCTCGATCGCTTCGCCGTCCTGGCCGTTCCCCTCGAGGACCTGCCAGCCGTAGGCCTCGAACCGCTTCACGACGTCTTCCGTGAACGCGATGTCCGTCGGGCCCTCGATGGTAATCTTGTTGGAATCGTAGAACACAATGAGCTTGCCGAGCTCGAGGTGGCCCGCCAGGGAGGCGGCCTCGGCGGCGATCCCCTCCATCAGACACCCGTCCCCCACGAGGCAGTAGGTGTAGTGATCGACGACTGCCTGCTTCGGGGTATTGAACCGGTCGGCCAACAGGGTCTCGGCGATGGCCATTCCCACCGCGTTCGAGAATCCGGCGCCGAGGGGGCCGGTGGTGGTCTCTATCCCCGGGATGACGCCGTGCTCCGGATGCCCCGCGGTCCTGGCGCCCAGCTGACGAAAGTTTCTGATCTCATCGAGGGTGACCCCGAACCCGGAGAGGTGGAGCAGTGAATAGAGGAGCATCGATCCGTGGCCCGCGGAGAGCACGAAGCGATCCCGGTTGATCCACTCCGGCGCGGCGGGATCCAGCTTGATGACCGATCCGTAGAGCACCGCGCCGAGCTC
>JBNLED010000184.1:0-9102 GCA_050304755.1 Polyangia bacterium
GAATCCATTATCGCGGAGCCCGGCGCGATGGTGACCGCGTCCGCGACGATCAAGGCGGAGCCCCCGGGGAACGGGGGCGCGCTGGCGGCGGCGAAGCGAAAGCTCCTCGGCCGCGAACGGGTTCGTCACAGCACCTATCGAGCGCAAGGGGGCCCGGGGCAGATCCTGCTGGCGCCGGGATGTCCGGGGGATATCACGAGGGTCGATCTGGCGGCCGAACGGTCGCTGATGGTCCAGTCCGCGGCGTTCCTGGCGGCCACTCCAACGCTCGCCATCGACGCGACCTGGAGCGGGGCCAAGGGGTTCTTCTCGGGGATGGGACTCTCCCTGTGGAAGGTCACGGGGCCCGGAACGCTGTTTCTCGCCTCCTGCGGCGCCATGCAGTCGAAACGGCGCGGGGGCGAATATCTCGTCAACACGAATTACGTCGTGGCCTTCGAGGACTCGGTGACCTACACCGTCCACCGGGCCCGGGGAGAGCGGCCGGTGCTCAAAGAGAGCGCCCTCCTGGCCCGATTCGAGGGGGAGGGGCTGATCTATACCCAGACGCGGAGCTCCGCCTCGCTGGCCGCCTTCCTGCACCCCTACCGGCCCGTGCAGAGCAACAGTTGAGCGCCTCCGCGCCGATCCGCGAAGTCTTCCGATGAAGCACCTCCGGCGATCGTCCCACAATGTCCTGAACCGTTTCACGGCGAAGCGAATAGAAGGGGATACCCTCGCCGCGCGGATCGGCCGGGCCGTCTGTGAGGCCGAGTGCCTCCCTCGAAAAGAGTTCTTCGAGGCATGGGAGACCGCCCGGCGGACCCGACGGGTGCTGCGGGGCGGGCCGGTCATCGAGCTCGCGGCCGGCCACGGGTTGCTCTCCGCCATCCTGCTGATCCTCGACGATACGGCCCCCGGCGCGACCTGCATCGACATTTGCAAGCCCCGATCCCACGAGCGGCTCATGGCGGTGCTGACAAAGAGGTGGCCGAGGCTGAAGGGGCGGATCGAATATCTCGAGGCGCCCCTCGAAGGGACCCGGGCGACGGAGGACGCGCTCGTGATCTCGGTGCACGCCTGCGGGGCGCTCACGGATCGGGTGATCGACGTCGCTGTAACCGCCCGGAGCCGGCTCTCGGTGTTGCCGTGCTGTCACGATCTGCAGCGCTGCGATACCGGCCGGCTGACCGGCTGGATGGACGGCCCCCTGGCGGTGGACGCGACGCGGGCGGCGAGGCTCACCGCGGCGGGGTACCAGGTCGTGACCGCCGCCATCCCCGAAGATATCACCCCCAAGAACCGGCTGCTCCTCGCGTGGCCCAAGGCTTCACAATAAACACGGTCGATCGCCCTCTCACGATTCGGGATGTGGGCATGGCTTCCTCGGACAGACGGGGGTCTCCAGGGCGATGGTCAACCAGCTGCTCGGCGAGACCTTTAAGCGGCTTTGTCGTCAACGGGATCGGGAGGGATCGGGATCGGTGCCGAGGAGCTTGGAGAGGACCCTGCTCAAGGCGCCGCGGGCCCGTTCGAAGAGCTGGTTGTCCAGCCAGGCCACCGCGGTGAGCACCCGCTTGAAGGAGGCCTCGTCCCCAGGCCAGAGCTCCGCGGCGACGCGCTTGTCGGTCTCGGCGATGAGGCACTTGACGCCGTGAACGATCAGGATGACGTCGTCCACCATCCCGAGCCCCGGCAGCGCGTCGATGTCGTCGGGGATCAGATCGCCGTCCACCCAGCCGTACAGCCCGGAGCCGAGGAGCTTCAGCTTGGCGGATTTGGGCACGCGGTCGTCTTTCATCAGCCGCGCCAGGTAGCGCGCCAGCCGCACCGGATCGCCGGCCACCTCCGCCACCCGATCCCAGGGGCGCTCCCCGGTGTCTTTGAATTGCTTCTCCGTCACAGGGCCTCCCGCTCGGCCCGCGCGCTCTCGGCGCGAGCGATCAGATCATCGAAGGTCTTGTGGAGCGCGAGCCGCCGATTCTCCTTGTAATCGGGTTTGGGGGCGAGATCGTCGATGCTCCCCTCCCAGACTGTCATGAACCTCTCCTTCCATCCCCTGACGATCTCCGGCTCGGGGAGCTCGATGCCGACCCATCCCTGGGCCGCCAGGAGGCTCAGGATTTCGAGGTTAACGGGGACGGCGTTGCCCCAGTACTCGTCCGGCTCCAACGACTCGGGATCGGACATGGCCTCTTCGATTTCCGAGATCAGCCGCCCGGTCAGATCCCCCAGGTGATCGGCGGCGGTGTCATTGTCGAAGTTACCATGTGACCAGGTCCCCATTATCGTCCTCCAATCTTTTCCCGCGTCTCTTCGACGACCTCCATAATAACAGTACAGGGGCCTCCTCTCCACCGCAAAGACATGGTATGGAATGATCCCGACAGGAGGTCGTATGGTCGGGAGGTGTCCATGAAAATCGTCGTCGCCCCGAACGCCTTCAAGGGATCCCTGAGCGCGGCGGAGGCCGCGGACGCGATGGCGGGGGGCATCCGCAGCGCCTTCCCCGACATCGTCGTCGAGGCCGCGCCGCTCGCCGACGGGGGGGACGGTCTGGTGGCGGTCGCGGTCGACGCGCTGAAGGGGGAGCGGCGGCGTCTGACCGTGACGGGACCGAGGGATACGCCGGTGGCGGCGGAGATTTGTTACGTCGAATCGATGCGCCTGGTCGTCGTGGAGATGGCGCGCGCCAGCGGTCTGGCCCTCCTCCCCGACGGGCTGCGCGATCCCTCCCTGACGTCGACGTTCGGAACGGGGGAGCTGATCCGGGCCGGGTTGGATCTGGGGGCCGATCGAGTCTACGTCGGCCTCGGCGGGAGCGCCACCAATGACGGCGGCATCGGCATGGCCGCCGCCCTCGGCGTGCGCTTCCTGGACTCCGCCGGGACACCGCTCCCCGGGATCGGCGCCTCCCTGGAGGCGATCGCCGACATCGATCTCTCCGGGCTGGATCCCCGAATCGGACGAACGACAATATCGGCGGTCTGCGATGTGGACAATCCGTTGTACGGCCCCCGCGGCGCCGCGTTCGTCTACGGCCCGCAAAAGGGGGCGTCGCGGGAGCAGGTGATCGCCCTGGATCGGGGGTTGAGGCATCTCGCGCGGGTGATCGAAAAAAGACTGGGGGTCGCGGTCGCCGATATGCCGGGGGCCGGGGCCGCCGGCGGGCTCGGGGCCGGGGTGCACGCCTTCCTGGGGGCGGCGCTTCGGAAGGGCATCGATTTGGTCTTCGAGATGGTCGGCCTCGACGAGAAGCTCGCCGGCGCGGACCTGGTGCTCACCGGGGAGGGGCGGATCGATTCTCAGACCGTCTCCGGAAAGGTTCCCGCCGGGGTCGGCGCCGCCGCTAGAACGGCGGGTGTCCCCTGCATCGCGATCGCGGGCTCGATCGGTGAAGGGCGCGACGAGCTGCACGCCTGCGGCATCGACGCCCTCTTCAGCCTCTGTCCGGGGCCCCTCTCCCAGGAGGAGGCGATGGTCGACGCGCGCCGGAACCTGTCGAGGGCGACCGAGCAGGCGGTGCGCGCCTTCCTGGCGGGGCGCCGCGGTTGAGGTCCCCCGGGCGGGGGTTGCGTTCGCCGCCCATATCTTCGAGGACCTCGTTTAGCCTAAAGTTTAGGGTATAACCGTTCAAGTTTTATACGAGCATCGCTCGTGGCGTCCTTCACGTCACCTGTCGCCGCACAGTGGCGGCACTTCGCCGTCTTCCTCCGGGCCAACGCCCTCGAGCAAACCGGGCGGACAGCGGACGCCGCGAACCTGCTGAGGCGGGTCCTGGCAGGCATGGCGGGGAACGGTGGGCGGCGGCCGCCTTTCACGGGATATTTCTTTAGTTCGAGCGCAAACTGGAATAGATTGGCCAAGACCAGGGGTTGATGAGACAAAACCGTCCCCGAGTGTATCGGGGATGACAGAGTGCTCGTGCAAAATACCCCTTTCAGCAAAGCGAGATGTGCTTATGACCGCTTCCTCTTTTGAATCCGATCCCAAAACACAAGGCGATCCCCCCGACACCTCCTCACCTGCGGTGGACGACGCCCTGGCCCAGATGCTTCAGGGGGGACGGCGGCGGAGCCGGGTGCGGCGCGTCCTTGTCCTCATTATTCTGTTGGCCGCGGCCGCGGGGGGCGCCTACGGCTTCCGCGAGTGGAAGGCGGCGAAGGCGGTCGACGCGGTGCCCCGGTACGTCACCGAGCCCGTCACCCGCGGCGATCTGGTCTCTTCCATCTCGGCCACCGGCACGGTGGAGGCGCTCAACACGGTGGAGGTGGGGGCGGAGATCTCCGGACGCATTCTCTCCCTGAACGCGGACTTCAACGACCCGGTGACCGAGGGCCAGGTGCTCGCCGAGATCGACCCGGAGCAACACAAGGCCTCCGTGGCCCAGGCCAAGGCCCAGACGCTCGCGGCCCAGGCCCAGGTGGCGGAGGCCGAGGCCACCCTCGTCGAGACCGGGCAGGAGGCCGACCGGGCCGAAGACCTCGCCGCCAAGGGGCTGCTCTCATCGAAAGAGCTCGAGGCGGCCAAGGCCCGGGCCGTCCGCGCCAAGGCCGCCCTCAAGTCCGCCCGGGCCTCCGCCGCCCTGGCCAAGGCGAGCTTCGACGCGGCCCGTTCCAAGCTCTCCAAGACCGAGATCGTCTGCCCCATCAACGGCGCGGTGCTCTCCCGGGAGGTGGAGGTGGGCCAGACCCTCAACGCCGGCATGCAGACCCCGGTGCTCTTCATCATCGCGGAGGATCTCAAAACCATGCGCCTCTCGTCGCGGGTGGACGAGGCGGACATCGGCAAGGTGTTCGAGGGGCAGGGCGCCGCCTTCACCGTGGACGCCTACCCCGGCCGCGAGTTCGCCTCGACGGTGACCGCGGTGCGCAATGTGCCCGAGACCGATCAGAACGTGGTCTCCTACGAGGTGCTGCTCAGCGTCGACAACCAGGAGATGCTGCTCAAGCCCGGGATGACCGCCTCGGTGGAGATCGTCACCGAGAAGCTCACCGACGTGCTGCTCGCGCCCAACAAGGCCCTCCGATTCTCTCCGCCCAAAGGGGGCGGCGGCTTCAGGTTCCGCGGCCCCCCGGTTCCCTTCCTGGGACGCGGCAAGAAGGGCGACAAGGCCCAGAAGCCTCCGAATCCCATGCGCAAGATAGGAAAGCTCAAGGGAAACCAGGGGGTGCTCTGGACGATCGATCCGGACAATCCCGGCGCCCTCCGCCCCGTCAAGGTGGACAAGCTCGCCTCCGACGGCATCCGCACCGCGGTGCGATCCGAGGACCTCGAGGCGGGGACCGAGGTGGTGGTGTCCCAGCAGACCGATACCGACGGGAAGGCGCCATGAGCACTGCCGATATCCCGGTGGTGTCCCTGAAGGGGATCCACCGCGTCTTCGGCCGGGGAGAGAACGCGGTCCACGCCCTCGACGGCGTGGATCTCGAGGTGTCCGAGGGCGAGTTCCTCGCGGTGATGGGGGCGAGCGGCTCCGGCAAGTCCACCTGCATGAACCTCATCGGCTGCCTCGACCGGCCCACCGCGGGGGAGTACCACTTCTCCGGCGTGGCGGTGGGCGCCCTCGACAGCGACGCGCTGGCCCTCATCCGCCGGCACCGTATCGGGTTCGTCTTCCAGGGGTTCAACCTCCTCTCCCGCACCACGGCGCTGGCCAACGTGGAGCTGCCCCTCATCTACCAGCGGGTGAAACGGAGCGAGCGGCGCGCCCGGGCCATGGAGACCCTGGCCCGAGTGGGGATCGCCAACCGCGCCCACCACCTGCCGAGCGAGCTCTCCGGGGGACAGCAGCAGCGCACCGCCATCGCCCGCGCGCTGGTGACCCGGCCCAAGCTCCTGGTGGCGGACGAGCCCACGGGCAACCTGGACTCCGCCACCAAGCGAGAGGTGATGACCCTCCTCCGAGAGCTCAACGCCGCGCACGGCATCACCATCGTCATGGTGACCCACGAGCCGGACATGGCGGCCTACGCCGGGCGCAAGGTGGTCTTCGTGGACGGCCGCGTGGTGAGCGATTCGAGGAACGGAGCGGGCGATGCTCAGTAACACCCTGCTCATGGCCCTCCGCGCCATCCGCCAGAACGCCATGCGATCCGCCCTCACGGTGCTCGGCATCGTCATCGGCGTGGCCTCCGTGGCGGCCCTCGTCACCATCGGCCAGGGGGCTACGGAGCAGGTGGCCCGGGAGATCGGCTCCATGGGGGAGAACCTCCTCATGATCCGCTCGGGGGCCGAGCACCGGCCCGGCATGCCGCACACCGCCGCGTCCTCCCTCACCCTCGACGACGCCGCGGCCATCGATCGGGAGATCGACGGCATCGACAACGTGGCCCCCTCCTCGGGGACCATGAAGGTGGTCATCTTCGGGAACGCGAATCTGTCCACCTCGGTGACCGGCACCACCGGCGCCTACCTCCCCTGCCGGGGCTACACCATCGCCGCCGGGCGCACCTTCACGCGGTCGGAGGAGACCGGCATGAAGCCGGTGTGCATCCTCGGCGAGACCGTGGTCGAGAACCTGTTCGGCGACGCCGACCCGGTGGGGCAGCGCCTCAGGGTGGGCCGGATGCCCTGCACCGTCATCGGGACGCTGGCCTCCAAGGGGGAGAACGCCATGGGCATGGACCAGGACGACGTGGTGCTGATCCCGATCCGGGTGTTCCAGCGCCGGGTCGCCGGCTCCGATGACGTCGATCAGATCTCCGTTTCGGTCACCGAGGGCCGCGCCACCAGCGCCGTGACCGCGGATATCGAGGCGTTGCTCCGGGAGCGCCGGAAGATAGCGCCGGGGGCGACCGACGACTTCCGGGTGCGGGATCTCCAGGAGATCGCCTCGGCCATCCAGGGGACCACCGCCGTGATGACCACCCTGCTCTCAGCCATCGCCGCGGTGAGCCTGCTGGTGGGGGGCATCGGCATCATGAACATCATGCTGGTGTCCGTGACCGAGCGCACCCGGGAGATCGGCATCCGGATGGCCATCGGCGCCACCCGCTCCGAGGTTCGGCTGCAGTTCCTGGTGGAGGCCGCGGTGCTCTCCGGGCTCGGCGGGCTCATCGGGCTCGGCATCGGCAACGGGGGGGCCTATCTGGCCACCCGGGCCCTCGGCATGCCGTTCATCCCGTCCCCGGTCATCGCGGTGGTGGCGGTGCTCTTCTCCATCGCGGTGGGGGTGCTCTTCGGGAGCCTCCCCGCCCACCGGGCCTCCCGGCTCGATCCCATCGAGGCGCTGCGTCATGAGTAGGCCCGTCTTTGCAGTATTGATGACCCTCGTCGGCTTCGCGACGCCCTCCGTTCACGCGGCGGGCGCTGAAGAATCCCGCACGGTCCGGTCGTCGGAGGTGCTCGAGCTCACCATGACCCACAACCCGTCCCTGAGGGCGACCATACTCTCGGAGGCGCGGGCGCGAGAGGCGATCCGGGCGGCGCAGGGGCTCTACCCCTTCGTCCTCGAGGCGGATGCCGGGTACACCCATTCCGGCACCCCCCTCGGCCACTCCCTGTTCCGCCGCAGCGACGGAATTTCGCTGGGGGCGGGGCTCTCCAAGTCGTTTTCGGTGGGCACCGCGGCGGACCTCCGGCTGGAGAGCAGCTGGTTGACCGCCGACGCCCTGCAGTCCACCGCGAGGGAGCCCGCCGTCGGGGGTTCCACGTGGGGGCTCGGGGCGCGGTTGACCCTGAGCCAGCCCCTGCTCAGGGGATTCGGCGATCGGGTGGGGCTCGCCCCCCTCCGTCAGGCCCGCCGGGACAAGAGCCTCGCGGAGAAGAGCGCGGAGGTCTCGGCGAGCGCCCTGGCGAGGGATGTGCTCGGCACCTACTGGGAGCTCTGGCTGGCGGCGAAGACCGTGGAGATCAACGCCCGGTCCCGAGACGTGGCCGCGGACCAGCTGCAGGAGACCGCCGATCGGGTGGCCCTCGGGGACGCAGCGCCGGTGGACCGGCTCTCCTACCAGACCCGCCTGGCGTCGTTGGAGGAGACGGTCATCGAGGCGGAGGCGACGGTGCGCCGGCTCCAGGTGGTCCTCGCCGGGAAGGCGGGGGTCATCCGGGATCACCTGCTCCTCGCGCCGGACACGAAAGAGCCCCTCCCCGCGGCCGAGGAGCCCCCGCCGGTCCGCGACCTGCTCAAGGCCGCCCTCGCCCGGTCGCCGTCCATCCAGGAGGCGTTCGCGGCGGTGGACGCGGCCCGGGAGCGGGCCCGGGTGGCCGGGGAGTCCCTGCGCCAGCGGCTCGACCTCACCGGCTGGATCGAGGCCCGGACCCTCGGGGCGGACGAGCTCTCCCCGGTCTTCACCGACCTCGGACACGGCGGCGCCTACTCCGGATACGTCGGTCTCCTCTACGAGCTGCCCCTCGACAACCGGCAGCGCAGGGGGGAGCGGGCCCAGGCCCTCCTCAACGTCGAAATCGCCGCGAGGCAGCTGGAGAGCGCCGAGGATCAGGTGCGCGCCGACGTGGCGGTGGCCCACGACGCCCTCCTGACCGCCGACAAACGGTTGGCCATGGCCGAGGAGACCCTGGCGCTGGCCGAGCAGCAGGCCGAGGCCGAGCGGGAGCGCTACCGCCTGGGGGCCGCCATCTTCACCGCCGTCCGGGACGCCGAGGAGACCGTGAGGGAGGCGGCGCTCCGACGCACCCGCGCCCGGGTCGACCGCGTCCAGGCGCAGATCGACATCGATCACCTCACCGGCAATCTCCTCGAGCGGGCGGCCTTCCGGGAGCTGTCCGCGGCAGGGTCCGAGGGCGCATCGGGAGCGGCACACAACTGATTCAACATATTGAGAAGTAAGGGACAACCCCCTCCGCTACCACCAAACCATTTTTTCATCACGTTTTGAGAAGCGACAAGCGACGTCTTGCCACCGGGATGACACAAAAACGACGGGGCACCCCTCCCCGAGGGTGGTGCTGAATCTGTCACTATCTTCGGCCATTTTAAAAATAGTCTGAAAAAGGCCGGCTAAAATGGAAACTTTTTTCGCGAAACGCCCGAGAAGGTGGGTAGCAACCGGAGGAATGGTCCTCCCTTGGATGCGACAGAAAGGAGACCCCCAATGTCGTATAGAAATTTAAGCGTCCAGGCCATGGTCGGCGTATCAGGCGCCTGGATCGACCCGAACG
>JBNLED010000185.1:0-18100 GCA_050304755.1 Polyangia bacterium
CCTACACCGTCGCGTGAAGAAAGAACTTCTTGTTTGTCGGCCACGAAGAGGCCGGACAAAATCTCGCGATCTTGCAGACCATCACCTCGACCTGTCGACTGCACAACGTCGATGCCTACGAATACATCAAGGACGTGCTCATCAGAATACAGACCCACCCCGCCTCGAAAATCGACGACCTCCTACCCCAAAATTGGAGCCCCACTTCCCCCGATTCTGTCTGATTCTAGCAGTTTCTCAATCGCATACTACCGGTGCTCAGCTGTCCGGTTACGGTTGAAGCACCATTACTGATGCCGATTTAAAGGAACGGCGGGTATTTTATAACCCACCCTGATTCGCCGCTCTAATGTGAAGGACTCCAGAGAATCTATCGAGTGGGTTCTCTTTTCTCACATCAGTTTCTCTATCCACTCACGGATTCCATTTCAGCATGGCCGAGATCAGCTTTTCTAATCTCTGCCAAGGTTGAGGCCGTTTGAGATGAGTTTTTTAATCTCTGAAGAGCTCAAAGCCTGTTCAGCATCAATTTTTCTGATCTTTTTCGCCCATGAAGACCGCGTGCCGCCGATGAGCTCCTGCGTGGCCCGGACCACATCGCCCCCGGCGATGGCGGTGATGTTGGGGGTGTCACCCGTATGGTTAGTTTTCCACTTCGCGTAGGCCTTCTCGTATACCGCGGGCCATATCTCGCCCCTGTCCCTCGAGCGCGCATAGATGAAGTGATTCCCGGACCGCGTGAGCGCTCACTAGCTGTTGCGAGAGTCCCGCCTCGCCGGAAGGCGACTGTTCGCTTCCGTGTTCACCTGACCTGTCCAGGTGTCCGGTAATTTGTACACCCGAGAGCTGTCCGACGGGCTCCCTATCCCGAGACACGCAGAATCTCCGATTATATCGGAATCAGTCCCGAAACAAGTGTATCCCTCGGCGGTTGGCACAGAATCTGCTTCTCCCGAAATTTACACTGACTTGAAGGCCCAAAGCACTCACATCCGACAGGAGGTGAATGAAGATGACGTATTCTATCGTATCCGTTACCAAGAGAATCATCGACCTGATGCTCGGCACGTTGGTGCTGTCGACTGCATCCCCCTTTATGCTGGTCATCTCGTTGGCGATCAAGCTCACCTCCCGCGGCCCGGTCCTCTACAAGCAGACGCGGGTCGGCGTCATATCGCCCCGGCATCCGAAGCCGACCCATTTCGAAGTCTACAAGTTCCGGACAATGGTGAACGACGCCGAGAGGAAGACCGGCGCCGTGCTCTCCCGAAAGAACGATCCCAGGACGACCGGTATTGGCCGCTTCCTGCGCAGGACCCGCCTCGACGAGCTGCCCCAGTTCCTGAATGTCATCAAGGGGGAGATGAGCATCGTGGGACCGCGGCCGGAGCGCCCGGAGCTGATGTCCTCGTTGTCCCGCAACATCCCGTTCTTCGAAGAACGAACGAGATACGTCAAGCCGGGGATCACCGGGCTGGCGCAGGTATGTCTCTCCTACGGGGGACATCTGAGGAGGGGCGACCTCGAACCGCTGATCGCCTCGGCCTACCGGGATCGGGAGGCGCCTAACGAGGAGACGCGGATCACCGAAGGGATGCGGATCAAGTTCCTCTACGACATGCTGTACGCCTCGGCGCAGGAGCGGTTCTTCTCCTTTTTGATAACAGATTTCAGCATCATGCTCAGAACGCCCATCGTGATGTTCATTCACAGGACAGGCCAGTAGCGAGAACGGAACGGCTATCCGATGGCGCGCTCGCTGTGGGACACCGTCATGCCCATGGCCTCGAGGTCCGCCATGCATCTTTCGATATCGATAACGTCGCTCATGAAGTGCAGACCGCGCCGTCGCAGCGGCCGACGATCCATCAGCTGCCGGATGCAGGCGACCAGGGGGATGGCCACCGCCCTGTACGGATCCGGCTCGCTGATTTGAAGGGTGTACTCCCGCCGGGCGTCGCCCCCCGTCGTGGCTCGCAGCTGCACCATGACGAGGTACGGGGGATGGAAGAAGACCTGGGACCACTGGACCAGCCTCGTTCCGATCCAGGTTCCGAGGCGCGTCTTGTACAGCCTCAACACCTTCCACAGCAGGAACAGGGAATCGATCATCTTGTTGAAGCTGGCTTCATAGAAACCGGCGTCCGTCACCCCCCACTCTGAAAGGGGAAGCGCCATCAGCTCGGGCATGGGAAAGGAGTAGCACCGCTTGGTGCCATGGGGCGGTCCGAAATCGATCGCCTCGCTAAAGAAGAGCGACGGTGTCTCCCATCGCCCGTTTCGGAAGACCGCGCCCTTCTCCGCCACCCCGGCCAGGGTGTCCATCGCGCTGCCCCAGCTGATCTGTTTCACGCTCACCAACCCCGCGATCTGAAGCGTCTGCGGGTCCTTGAGCCGGTTCCTGGCGATCCCGGCCATCACCGCCGAGGGGTCATCTCATTTGCGGATCCGAACCTCGAGCTGGCGGTTAGGGCGGCGATCGGGCTTCCCGAGGGGAAGATTCCCAGGGTTGCGGCGCTAATTTCTAGACAATATATCCCAAGATCACCCCGCCAATGAAGTTTTCGGACAGGCCAACGCCGGTCCGTCGTCGCGCCCTGACCTCGCCGCCGCTCCTTCGCGATACGAAACCGAATTCCCAAAGACGCCGCACTTGGCCGGCGCCCCGAGTCGGATCCATACTGATAGAAGACCTGACCAACAGAGGAGCGATGGATGAAGAACGCGGTACAGTGGATGATGGTGCTCGGGGTGTCGCTGTGCGGCTGCGGCGATGACACCGATAACGACGCGAACGGCGACACCGGGAGCGGCCCGAACGGCGGCGACGCGGACGGGGATTCCGACGGAGACGCGGATGCAGATACCGATACCGACACCGACGGGGATACCGATACCGACTCCGACGGGGATACCGATGCGGATACCGATACCGACACCGACGGGGATACCGATGCGGATACCGATACCGACTCCGAGGGGGATACCGATGCGGATACCGATACCGACACCGACGGGGATACCGATGCGGATACCGATACCGACACCGACGGGGATACCGATGCGGATACCGATACCGACTCCGACGGGGATACCGATGCGGACACGGATAGTGATACGGGGTTTTCCGGGACCGTCTTCTACGTATCCAACGACGGCAGCGATGACAACGACGGTCTGGCGGGAACGCCGGAGGGGGCCTGGCGCACCATCGCCCACGTCAACACACAGGGCTTCTCCCCCGGAGACGCGGTGCTGTTCCGGCGCGGAGACACGTGGCGGGAGACGCTCGAGATCGGCTCCTCGGGAAGCGAGGGGGCCTACATCACCTTCGGCGCCTTCGGCGAAGGCCCCCGTCCCCGGATCCTCGGCTCGGAGCGGGCGGAGGGGTGGACCGCGGTGGAGGGAGTCGAAAACGTCTGGATGTCCGAGACGCCCCTCGGCGCCCCCCGGGAGCGGGAGGGGCACAGCGTCACCAACCACCCGGCCAGCCTCTTCTTCGGCGAGCTCGACGGGACGATCACCTGGGGCACCATGGAGGCGATCCACCTGAACGACGAGGGGGCGCCCACGGACATCTACCAGTGTGACGAGGCGGACGAGCGGTTCTCCCTGCTGGACGGGGAGTACGACTGGTGCTGGCAGGACGACCGCGTCTACGTCTATGCCCCTGGGGATCCCGGCGACCGGTACGCGTTCGTGGAGGTGCCCCAGCGATCCGCCGCGATCCGCGCCGCCGACCATCCCCCCGCGGAGCATATCGCCATCCGCGGGCTGGAGCTGATGTTCGCCCTCAAGTACGGCTACGACGACGGGTGGCCCATGAACACCGTGGTGCGCGGGCTCGACATCGCGGACTGCCACATCGGTTACATGGGCGTCAAGGGGGCGGCCTCGGCCATCGGCCTTCAAATCTGGCACTCGGACATGGTGGTGCGGGGCAACGATATCCACGATTGCGGCCGGCGGAACATCTCCTACAACGTCTACGGGGATGTGCGGGACGGGGCCCTGGTATTCGAGAATGTGGTGTTCGACGGCAACACCCTGCACGGCGGGTACCACACCACCGGGTTCGACATCTCCGCGGGGTACGCCGACACCTTCCGGGACTTCGTCTTCAGCAACAACTTCGTGTGGGACGATCCCGCCGACGACCCCCAGGACCACCCCAACGACTTCACGAGCATGGGCATCTACCTGTACGCCGGTGACGCCCTCTTCACGGGCTTCACGGTGCGCCACAACATCCTCAAGCACACCAAGCAGAAGGGGCTCGTCCTGAACGCCCTGGCGGACTCGGTGGTGGCCCACAACACCTTCTTCGACATGAACGAGCGGGCCGGCGGGGACTACCGGGGCATGATCACCGTCTCCGGGGCGCCGTCCGACCTGCAGATCGTCAACAACCTCTTCTACGGGAGCGTCCCCTCCGATCAGCTGGTGCTCTCCTGCGTCACCTTCTCCGGGAGCTCCCACGAGGGGACGTCGATGAACCACAACCTCTACTATCAGGCGGCGCCGGACCAGCGGATCGTCTCCATCGACGCCATCGGCAGCTTCCGGATGAGCGAGTTCGCCGAATACCAGGCGGCCTCGGGGTTCGACGGGGACAGCCCAGCCCCGGCGGATCCCCTGCTCGCCGATCCCGACAACGACGACTTCACCCCCGCCCCCGGGAGCCCAGCCATCGACAGCGGCCTCCACCTCCCCGGGCTGAACGACGGTTTTCTTGGGGGCGCCCCCGATATCGGCGCGGTGGAGTCCTGGGACTGACCGACCGGCTGAACAGAAAAACAGGATTCCCCCTCTGGGCACCATACGACAAATAAGGTATGACTCCTCTTCAAGGTCCCCGCTGGACGCGGCTTTCAAGGGGTTACAAAGATATGCGGCACGACAAGATAGCGGTGGTTGATTTCGGGGGACAGTACGCACACCTCATCGCCACCAAGGTGCGACGGCTCAAGGTGCTCACCGAGATCCTCCAGCCCGAGGATCCGGTGGAGGCCTTCTCCGATTACCGGGGCATCATCATCTCGGGCGGTCCGGCGCTCATCTCCCACGGGGAGGAGGCGGACTACAACAAGCACATCCTCGACATCGACATCCCGATTCTGGGGCTCTGCTTCGGCCACCAGGAGATCGCCAACCACTACGGCGGGCGCATCGAGCACGGGGGGCGGGAGTGGGGCCACGTGGACCTCCACATCACCAGCGATCACCCCCTCTTCAAGGGGCTCGGGAAGGTGGAGCAGGTCTGGATGAGCCACTTCGACTCCGTGGCCGCCCTGGGCCCCGACTTCGAGGAGCTGGGGTACTCCGTAATGGGAGACGGGGCGGTGCACCGGTTCGCGGCCATCGCCTCCGACCGTCACAAGCGCTACGGCTTCCAGTTCCACGCGGAGGTGGACGACACCCCGGGGGGCGACCGGATGCTCGGCAACTTCGTCATGGACATCTGCGGCTGCCGCCCCTCCTGGACCATCGATCGATACATCGAGCTGCAGACCGAGAAGCTCAACGAGGAGGTGGGGGAGCAGTCGGTCTTCCTGCTGGCCTCCGGTGGCGTGGACTCCACGGTGGCCGCCAAGCTGCTCGGCACCATCCTCGGTCCGGAACGCCTGCACCTGCTCCACGTGGACAACGGCCTGATGCGGAAGGACGAGAGCCGGAATGTCATCGAGATGTTCAAGGCCCTCGGCCTCGACCGACACCTCCACTTCGTGGACGCCGGCGACACCTTCCTCCGCGCCCTCGAGGGGGTCGTGGAACCTGAGAAGAAGCGGAAGATCATCGGCAACACCTTCATTGAGGTGTTCGAGCGGGAGGCGAAGCGGCTCGGCATCGAGGATCACCTCCTCGGCCAGGGCACCATCTACCCCGACACCATCGAGACGGGGGCCACCAAGCGGGCCGCCACCATCAAGACCCACCACAACCGGGTGCCCCTCATCGAGAAGCTCATCGCCGAGGGCAAGGTGGTGGAACCGCTGGCGGATCTCTACAAAGTGGAGGTGCGGGAGCTCGGCGAGCGGCTCGGGGTGCCCAAGGCGGCGGTGTGGCGCCACCCCTTCCCGGGACCGGGGCTGGGGGTCCGCCTGCTCTGCTCGGACGGCGCCGCGGAGATGGAGGAGATCACCGCGCTGAATGTGGCGGTGAAGGCCATCGCCGACCGGTTCGGCGTTCAGGCGCACACCCTGCCGATCTCCTCCGTGGGGGTCAAGGCGGACGTCCGCTCCTACGAGCACCCGGTGATGCTGACCTCTCCCCATAGCTGGGAGGGCGTACGGGAGGCGTCCGAGGCCGTCCTCGAGGACGTCCAGGGGGTCAACCGCTGTATCTGGAACCTCGGTGATGAGGCCCCCGCGGCGACGCGGCCGCTCGCCGGGACCACCACCCGGGAGCGGCTGGACCTCCTCCGGGAGGCCGATCACCTGGTCATGGAGGGGCTCAGACGCCACGGTCTCTACGATGACATCTGGCAGTGCCCCACGGTGCTCGTTCCCCTGGAGATCAACGGGCGCGGACGCGAGCTGGTGGTGATCCGGCCGATCCACTCGGAGCGGGCCATGACCGCCTCCGCGGCGGCGCTGCCGCCTGCGCTCATAGAGGAGCTCCACAGCGACATCTCGAAGCTGCCGGGGATCTCCGGGGTCGCGCTGGATTTGACCTCCAAGCCGCCGGGAACCATCGAGTGGGAGTAGATCATGACGCCACGACGCATCCGTTGTATCGTCCTCGCTGTCACGCTTTTCGCGGCCATCTCCGCCGCGGGTGACGACACCCTTCCCCCCTTGGAGAAACGCTCGAGGCAGCTCCTGTCCACGATATGGGGAAACCCGGATCCCGCCCTGCCCCATCACCTGGCGCGACAGCTCGGACCGGGACAGCTGGTGGCCGCGTTCTACAAGGGCTCCCGCGCGGAGCGTCTGGCCGCCCTGGACGCCGCCGCCTCCCCCGCTTCTCTCGAGTCGCCGTTCACGGTGCTGCCCAGCCTGGCCGCGCTGATGGGGGCCAAGGACCGACGGGTGGCCGCCCGGGCGGCGCGGGCCCTGGAGCTGTTGCTCTCCCACGAAACCGGACAGCCGACCGGATTCGCGGAGGTGGTTCCGGGACAGATCGCCCAGCTCCGGGACCAGCTCGTTCCCCTCGCCCTGGATCGGCGGATGGCCGTTGATGTCCGGGGGATGGCGCTGAAGGGAGTGGAGATGCTGGAGCGGCGCATCCCCGAGGTGGAGCAGACCTGGATGGGAGAGCTCCTCACGGATTCAGAGGTCGCCATTCGAAGATCCGCGGTCACCGCCCTTCGCCCCCCGCTGGCGGAGGCGCTGCTCAAGGCGCTGGCAAAGATCGCCACAAACGATACCGATCCGAGGATGCGGGGATTCGCGGCCGCGATGATCTGCGAAAACGCCCTCTCCCACGGGGTCGAAGAGCCCTCCAAGGATCTGGTCGGGCTCCTCAAGCGCATCCTGGAGGACAGACAGATTCCGGTGGACACCCTCGGCGGCGTGCTCGCGTGCGTCAGCCATTTCAAGGGAGACCGGCGGGCGGACCTCATCGACCTGATCCTGGCCCACCCGGATCCGGCGGTGTCCGGATACTGGAAGGCCGAGAAGCAGCGCTAGTGCCTCGTCTTATACGAGGATAGCGAATTCTGAAATCCATTATAAGGAGATTGTATGCAATCAATCGCAGATACCCTGTCCCAAGTCGGCGTCTTCGGTTACCTGGTTGTCTCGCTGAGTCTTCTGGCGAACGGGATGAGCATCGCCGCGCTCATCATCTCGCTGGCGGCGAAGCGGCGGAAATTCGGGGTCATCTTCGGGCTCATCGCCGGCGGGCTGTCGGCGGGGGCCATCCTGGTGGGCTGCCTCGGCTACGCGCACGGTATGGCTCAGGTCGCCGCCGCCATGGAGGCCGTCGGCCGGGCCGATCGCGTCATGGTGCTGCTCTCGGGAAAGAGCATCGCGGCGAGTGTTGCAGGGCTCGGCCTCCTCGGCGGCGGGCTGCCCCTCACCCTCAGCCTCCTGGCGCTCCTTCGGGCCTACACCCGTCCCGTCACCGCGCCCACCCGAGAGGAGCTCGCCGCGATGCAACCGGTTCCCCCTGCGGGGAGCAAGGGACCGGCGATCCTGGCGGCGATCCTTCCGGGGGCGATGGTTCTGACCGGTCTGGGGGTCGCCCTCGCCGCCACCCCCGACAACGCGGACCTGATGCGGGAGGGAGGTCCCTGGTTCCTCCTGATGCTGGCCTTCTCCCTCCTGGTGACGCCGTTCATCTGCATCCTCGGGTTCAAGGCGATACGGGGCGCCGCCGTACCGGTTTCGGTGTTCGTTCTCCTCGCCCTCCAGCCCTGGCTGGTCTCCCTGACCGGCAAGATCTGGGGGTTCGTCCAGCTCTTCGAGATCTTCGATTCCCTCCCGCCGGACGCGCGGGCGAGCGTCTTCGCGTCCGGGATGTTCGGCTGGCTTAGCCTCCAGTACGTGGGCCCCTACCTCAGCGCGCTCCTGCTCATCGGCGGCGCCCTCCCCCTCGCGATGGCCGCGGCGACGGGGACGGAGGGCAGGCGGCTTCCCGCCCGATGGATTGTCGCGGGGCTCGGCGGGGCGCTGATGCTGGGATTTCCGGTGCCCCTCCTCATCCTGCGGGGAGGGAGCATTCCCTTTATTTTCGCTATCTTGCCAGCGGCCGCGGCAGTGTTCATCGGAATTGGATTCGCAAAGACCCGGGAGCCGAAACACCGGGGGGCGACGCTGGGGGTGAGCGCGGCGTTCATGGCCGGGCTCGGGGTCGCGGGGCTCTTCCAGACCGCCGCGGCGATGGCATCCTTCAGGATCCTCGATACCGCCGCGGTGATGGCGGCGGCGAACCGTTTCGAGATGATTCGCAGCGCCCTGACGGAGCTCGGGGGGGTGTTGACGCTGGCGGGTCCGGCGGGATGGACGGCGCTGCTTCCGGCGTTGGCGGCCGGAGGGCTCGTGGCGATTACCCTCCCCCGTCGGCGCCCCACGGCGGGGGCGATCCTCGCCGCATGCCTCACGCTCGGCGTGCTGGGATTCAACCAGGCCACCGGTCGGCTCGGGGACCTCCCGGATGAGGTCGGAGACGTCGCCCCCTGGAAGGGGGTCGAGGAATTTTCACCCATCGAGATGAGCGAGCAGGAGGGATGCACGGTCACGTCGTCTATGAACACGGCGTGGATCATCGGACGGTCCCGCTCCCTCATCGACGGCATCGCGCTCCCCGGCGGACCGGGGGATCCCGCCGTTGACGCGGCGCTGGAGGAGACCCTTCAGCGGTTGAGCATGATCAACTCACGGATCGGCGGCTCCGGCTTTAATATTTCCGTCGCCATTGATGTGGCCGGAAACGCCGATCACGTCCGCGTCCTGATGGAGTTGGCTCAGCGACACGGATTTCGCCGCATCGACTTCGTGGGAACCCGTCAAGGCGCCAAACCGACCCTCCCTCAGTCGGCGAACGGCCTCCCGTTCATCGAGATCTTCCAGGCCGGCACCGACGATGCCTGCTATCTGCCGGTCGAGATCCCAAGAGATTTCGAGGAGATCGCCCAAAAGGTCGACGCCGCCAAATCCTCGACCCACCCCTGGACCGCCGGAAACCTGGTCCGGACACTCTCTAAAAGCCACCGCGGCACCGTCCCCCTCTGAGCTGGAAAATTCCTCAATCTCCACAGCGCCGCTTCCATTTGTGAAATCGCCATTTTCAGCGAGGAAAGGCTCGAGGGGCGGATCTTTTGGAGGCTTGGCGCCATGCCTTCGTCAACACCGAACCCAATACAATACTAATCAAATGTATTTATATTGTTTTTTACCAAAACCGGGTGTATTGGGGACCGGTTAGGTATGATGATTGCATTACTAAAGACTGAACGGACCCGGCATTCCAAATCACGGGGGAATAAATGCTCGGAGTAATCACCAAAAGACATCTTCTCTCCCATGCCCACACCATCATCTTCCACTTTGGGCTGGGGGTCTATCTGCGATGTGTTTCCAAGTGCCTCCTCAGTCATCATCCGGTGACCTTCCTCGACTGCGTTCAGTGCACCTCAAAGGTGACCTCCCGCCACTAATTGTACCTTCGATTCTATGCACTAATTGAATAGACAGAATGGACGCAATGGACACGAGCTCTGCGGATCTCACTTGTCCACCATGCAGCGATCGAAGTCCGGTTAGAACCTCCGGTCGTTCAGGAAAGGCAAGGCGCTCCGGACCTCGGTGACCTTTCCCGGATCGATGTCGGCGATGACCAGCCCTTCGTCATCGCTCCGCTGCGCCACGAGGACACCGAGGGGATCGATGACGACGGAACCGCCGGTGAAGGAGAGGCCGCCCCCCTGTCCCACCCGATTGGCGGCGACGATGTAGAGCTGGTTCTCCACGGCCCGGGCCCGGAGGAGGATGTCCCAGTGGGCGCGGCGGGTTTCGGGCCACGAGGCGATGACGAAGACGACCTGACAGCGGTCCCCCAACTGTCGGAAGAGCTCGGGGAAGCGAAGGTCGTAGCAGATGAAGCAGGCGCCGCGGACCCCCTCGAGCTCGAACGGACGGGGACCGTCCCCCGCCGCGTGGTGCTTGTCCTCGTTCATGAATGAGAAGAGGTGGGTCTTGGCGTAGAGCGCCGAATCCTCGCCCTCGGCGTTCACCGTAAGGGCGACATTCCGGCTCTTTTCACCATCTCTCAATGTAAACCCTCCGATGACGGCCATCCCGTGCTCCCTTGCGCAGCGTCGGAGGAACTCCGGGGTCTCCCCGTCCAGGGGCTCGGCGGTCCTTGCCGGGTTCATGGAGAAACCGGTGTCGAACATCTCCGGCAGCACGAGGAGGTCGGCCCCCGCGGCCCGGGCCTCCGCCGCGTATTTTGAGACCGTACGGCGATTGGCCGCCTTGTCCTCATATACAATATCCATTTGTAATACGGCGATTCTCATCCGGACACCGTCCTTGTCGCCTCATCGAGCCACGCCCGCTGCGCGGCGTCGAGGCGGGGGGAGAGCGTCTCTCTCACGGTTTCGTGGTACTGATTGAGGTACGCGAGCTCCTCGGTAGAGAGCATGTCGGCCACCACCAGCCGCCGGTCGATGGGGCAGAGGGTCAGGTTCTCCAGCCTCAGGAAGGGGAGCTCTGCGGAGGAGCGCGCCTCATCCTCGGCCACGTAGACCAGATTCTCGATGCGGATCCCGTAGGCGCCCGCCTCGTAATAGCCGGGCTCGTTGGAGACCACCATGCCGGGTTCGAGGGCCACCCCCACCCCCCGGTAGTAGGAGATGGCCTGGGGCCCCTCGTGGACGCTGAGGTACGCCCCCACCCCGTGGCCGGTACCGTGACCGTAGTTAAGCCCCGCCTCCCAGAGGGGCCTGCGGGCGATGGTGTCGAGCTGGTTTCCGGTGGTCCCGGCGGGGAAGGGGGTGAGGGCCAGGTCGATGTGCCCCCTGAGCACCCGGGTGAAGCGGTCCCGCTGCGCCGCCGTGACGGCCCCGAGGGCGACGGTCCGGGTGATATCCGTGGTGCCGTCCAGGTACTGGGCGCCCGAGTCTATGAGATAGAGTCCCTCGGGTTCGAGGAGGGTCTCCTCGGCTTCGGCGGGGTCGTAGTGAACGATGGCGCCGTGGGGTCCGAAGGCGGAGATGGTGGCGAAGCTCTCCCCCTGGAAGAGGTCCTCCTCCGCTCGGAACGCCTTCAACCGGTCCGCGGCGGATCGCTCGGTGACGCCGCCCTTCGGAACCGCCGCCTCGAGCCAGCAGAGGAACCGCACCATGGCGACCCCGTCCCGGACGTGGGCCCTTCGAAAGCCCTCCAGCTCGGTGGGGTTCTTCACCGCCTTGAGGGAGGTCACAGGATTCTGCTCCCACACCGGACGGCCCGACGCCCCTATCAGATCCGCGACCCACTGGCCGGTGGTGGCCGGATCCATGAGGACCCGAGCGCCGGCGAGGGACCGCACCGCCTTCTCGAAGTCGTCGTATTCCCGGATCTCCGCCAGCCCCGAGAGGTGCGCCTCGAGCGCCGTCGTGCGCTTCTCAGGATGGAGGAAGAGTGTCGCTCGGTCCGACTCCACGATGGCGTAGCTGATGAGGACGGGGTTGAACGGCACGTCCCGGCCCCGGATGTTGAAGAGCCAGGCCACAGCGTCGAGGGTGGTGATAACGAGGGCGTCCGCCCTGGCGCTCACCATCTTCTGCCGCACCCGTTCGAGCTTGCCCCGGACGCTCTCCCCGGCGTAGGTCTCGGGCCAGATCTCGGCGGCGGACCGGGGAATCGGCGGCCGGGCGGTCCAAACGCGATCCACCGGGTTCTCCTCGAGACACACTAACTTCTTTCCAAGGACCTTCTTCATACGGGTCACGGACTGTCGGGAGAACAACATCGGATCGATTCCGACGGTCTGCCCCTCCCCGAGCTCCTGCTGGAGCCACTCGGTCAGCTTCGGGGTATCGGCCCTCCCCATTCGGAACAGCGTGATCCCCGTCCCGTCGAGCTGGTCCTCCGCCTGGAGGAAGTATCGGGAATCGGTCCAGAGACCGGCGCGGTCCATCGTGACCGCCAGATCCCCGGCGCTCCCGGTGAAGCCGCTCACATAGACCCGCCGCTGCCAGCAGTCCGGTACGTACTCATTCTGGTGGGGATCCCCCGACGGGACGATATAGGCGTCCACCCCGAGATCCCGCATGGCCGATCGAAGCTCGTTGATGTGCGCTGTCATGGTGCTCCTTCGGATTGGTCACGCTCAATAATAGGACATATCGGTCCTGTAAGACAAACGGGAATGCCGGCGCCACCGATCACGGGGACAGCGGACGCGCCTTCACGGGCGGGGTCCGTCCGGCGGGAGCGCTCAACCGGCGCAGGATAGGGCAGGCGCCGCGACGGTACCGAGCGCAAAGGAGAGGTGTTCCGCCGACGCTCCCTTGGAGACCGCGGTGTCCACCGCCTCCGGCATGCGGATTCGCGACAGGTCCGCGCCGGAGTAGATCACGGCGCGACGGATGTTCGGATAGGCCTGTCGCCATCGGGTCAGGAGCTCGGTGCCCGTCGGCATCGCCTCCCCCAGGTCGTAATCACAGACGAGGGTGGTCACCTCGAACTCTTCCAGAATGCGCTCGGCGTCGTCCGGACGGGTAGCGAAATAGACGTGTTCGAACTGCCCCCGAAGCTGCCGGAGCACACCGCGACAGATCAACTCATCGTCGTCGACAATCAACAGCGTGCTAAATTTATAAGACACGAGACCTCCATTGCTCAGCGGGATACGGGAGTGTGGGGCAAAACCCCGGAGGGTTCAAGCCCTGTCCGGGGGCGGTCCCGGACGTCCGGAACCGTATTTCAGGAATCGGACACCCACGACAAAACGGCTGTGGAAAACTCGATTTTCCCCCGAGATTGCAGGGTGCGAAACGCCCCCGATGAGTTGCGGATAGATATCGGGGAGTTGAGGATGAGACGAAGAATCACTCAGCGATCCCGCGGGTGACTTCTCAACAGGTAAACAACAGGTTATCCACTCGTCATCCACATCCCCCAAAAAAAAGTAAGTTATCCACTTTTTTTTCGCCGCCGCCGTGCCGGGGGCTTCTTTCAGCGACCGGATCGGGTCGGGTTCAGGGCGGTTCATGAAGTACCCGGTCGGTTCACCGATCGTCCGTGCCCCTGTCCGTGTCCGTCACCTCACAGCAGACCCGCTGACCGGTGCAGTTCATGTCGTCATGCGCGATGCCGTATTCGGTGCAGAAGCTCACCCCGGTACATTCGAATTCACAGGGATTCGTTAACATGTCCGAGTCCTCCCTCGCCGGATCCGTGCCCCTGTCCGTGTCCGAGGTCTCGCAACACACCTGATCCGCTTCCGCGCAGCTCATGTCGTCGTGAATCGCGCCGTCCCGGCTGTTGCAGCGCCCCTCGGACATGCAGTCGAACTCACACGTCGCCGAATCCGTCCCCGAAACCGCATCGGTATCGAGGGACGTGTCGGTATCCGCGTCTCCTCTCGTTGCCTCGGACTCACAACAGACCAGATCATCCTCACACATCATCTCTTCATGGACCACGCCGTCGTGGCTCGCGCACCACCCGGAACCGGCGCAATCATATTCACATTCATCATCGGCGCCGCTTTCCGAATCGACATCCGTATCCGTATCCGTATCGGCATCCGCATCCGCGTCGGCGTCCGCATCCGTGTCGGCGTCTGTATCCGCGTCCGAATCGCTATCGGTATCGGCGTCCGAATCGGTATCGGCGTCCGAATCGGTGTCCGCGTCCGCATCGGTGTCCGCGTCCGCATCGGTGTCCGCGTCAGTGTCCGTATCGGCATCCGCATCGGTGTCGGCATCCGCGTCGGTGTCCGCGTCCGAATCGCTATCGGTATCGGCGTCCGAATCGGTGTCCGTGTCCCCGTCCCCATCGGTATCCCCGTCCCCATCGGTATCCCCGTCCGCATCGGTATCCGAATCCGCCCCCGTTCCCCCGTTCCCGCTTGGCGATCCGTTCGTGTCGCCGCCATCCGTCAAGCGATACTCGGAAGTTCTACTGCATCCCGTCAGGAGACACAGCGCCCCCAAAATTGAAACCAACGATGCCGTCCAAAGATTCATGTGTCCGTTCCTTTCGTGAAGTCCGTTCCGGGGGCCGCCCCGCTAATTTTCGGGGAAGGCGCAGCAGAAATCATGCCGACACGAAAAGAACAATGACGGCGTAAAAAAAACAAAAAATCGCTATTAAATCGCCCACCTTTCCATCAGCCCTCGACGAAATCGCCGACCCCTCGACCATTACGGCGAGACGACCGCCCCCTGTCCGAGGTGATGTCCGGCCACGAGAAGCGACGATAGGAGTGTCATTGATATCGGTTGGCGGAGGCGAGGCCGGCGCGACGTAGATTCTCCGATTGCTGAACGCCCCCTCGTACCAAGACTCGTAGGTGATCCGGTCGTTCTCCAGGTCGTGCGTGCCATGTTTTATTTGTGCCATCTTCAGCGGGGTGTCGGAAACCGTTGCACCATCGCAACGCTGTTTCAGATTCTGTCTAGACCTGTAAAAGGGGGCCCACCTTATCCCGGCTGGCCACGAGGAGCGGAAACGCGTCGCCGACAACGCGACGATGCGTCTCCAGGGCCTTCTCGGGGGTGTTGTTGTTCTCGGAGAGGTGAGCGAGGCAGGCCCATTTGAGCCCGCCGCCGGACGCCGCGAGGAGCGCGGCGGCTTCCGGATTCGAGAGGTGGCCGCCGGGACCCGAGATACGCCGTTTGAGAAACCAGGGATAGTATCCATGGTGGAGCATCTCCGGATCATAGTTGCTCTCGAGGAATACCGCATCCAGCGTGTTGATGACCGCCTCGAGGGCGGGATAGGGGTGCCCCAGATCCGTCAGCACGCCGAGGCGGCGCCCCTTGTCCTGAACCGTGAAGGCCACGCCGTCCACGCCGTCGTGGGGGGTGGGGAGGGTCTCGACCAGCGTCGATCCGAACCGCAACGTCTCGCCGGCGTCGAAATGGCGCACATGTCTCATCGCGCCGAGGGCCCGGCGACGCAGCGCGGCGCTCAAGGTGGGCGGGGTGACGTACACCGGAAGCCCGTACTTGCGCTGGAAGACGCCAATGGAGGCGATGTGATCCGAATGATCGTGGGAGATGAGCACCGCGTCCACCTCCCGGATATCCCGATCGTGGGACGCCAGCCCGCGCTCGGCCCGGATACCGCTTATGCCCGCGTCGAAGAGGAGCTTCGCGGTGGAGGTCTCGACGTACACACAGTTTCCGTTGGAGCCTGATTGGAGGGAGATCGCTATCACGAGGCCATATTTACGACACCCCGCGGATTTTTGAAACCCCCGCGTACGATGACAGCGGCAATCCGAAGGCTCGAAATCACGGGAGTGATTTGGCAACTGTTGGCAGAGATTTTCATCGGCTGGCGGATTTCGGGAGGGTGCGCCCCGTAGTCCGGGTCCCATCGCGGTCGAAGGAGAGAGGAAAGTTCACCGGTCATGAACCCGCGGTTGTCGAGCCCGGCGTCTCAATGTATAAGAAAATGGTTTTGTTTCACAATTCCAAGGCGTCACGGCCATTAAACACGAGGAGGTTCAATCTTGCCGCTGCAGGGGGACGAAAATGACAACGTACTACGAGCTATTAGGATATGTTATCAGCCTCGGTCTGGTCGGCGGGCTCGCTTCGGCCTGCACGGAAGACACGGCCGGATCCCGAGCCACAGCAGGCGCCTGTCGGAGTGAGACATGCATCGCCGATTCGGACACCGCCGGTCCCAAGCGAAAGAGCGCGGCGGATTCGGACCCCCATCCCCGCAATGACGAAGGCGGCGATACGGCGACCGACACGAGCCGGGATCCCGGCTCGGGGATCACGACGAGGGTCGCGCAGCGGGATTCGTGCGATACGCAGACGGGTCCGGTGATCAGGAACCTCGTCGTCGAGGACAACCCCAACAGCGTCCTCTCCTGCTATGTGACCTGGGAAACCGATGCGCCCGCGACCTCCGAGGTCTATTACGGCGACCTGGCGTATAGTCTCCGCGTCGCGGACGACACCCCCAGCAGGCGCCACCGGGTGCTGCTGATCGGCATGCACGCGGACACCCGATACAGAATCAAGGTCGTATCGCGGACGGACGCCCCGGAGGAGGTGGGCAGCGCCAAGGCGAGCTTTACCACCGCCCCCCTGCCGGACCTCATCCCGGAGGCCCGCCCCGGTCCCGGCGGCGTCTCCCATAGCAACGCCTCCTGGACCCTGACCAATATCCATGATTACGGCTCATCGCCGCGACCACCGGCGGTGATCGTGATGTACGACGATCACGGAAAGCCGGTCTGGTATTTCATCGACGGGACAAATTCGGACAGCCGCGGCGACATCGACGCGCGCCTCATCGACGGCGGGCGTGTCCTGATCGGGGCCACCCGGCTCGAGCCCCCAAGGGAGATCGATCTGGCGGGGGACATCCTATGGGAGGGGCCGCCCCAGCTCGAAGAGCGGCTGCACCACCACTTCGACAAGACCGACGCGGGCCACTATATCGGGATCAGGGGGCGGAGAGTGGACGACCTTCAAACCGACTACGTGCAGGTCTTCACGCCGGAGCTGGAGACGGTATGGGAGTGGCATCTCCTCGATCACATGACGCCCGCGCAGAGCGCGAGCGGGGACTGGAGCCACTCGAACTCTGTCACGCTCGATGAGGCGAACGCCGCGCTGTATCTGAGCTGCAGGAACCTGGACGCGATCTTTAAAATCGACCTCTCCGGCGAGAGGGACATCATCTGGCGGCTGGGAAAGGGGGGCGATTTCGAGCCGGATCCGGACGTTGAGAGTCCGTGGTTCCGTCATGAGCACGATCCGGAAATCCAGGAGAACGGGAACGTGCTGGTGTACGACAACGGGAGCGCCGCCAGACCCCACTCCCGAGTCATCGAGTACGCCTTGGACGAAGAGACTCTGCAGTCCGAGGTCGTGTTCGAGTTCCCGGGGGATTTCGAGGTGGATGCCTGGTACCGAGAGTCCTGGTACACGCCCATCTGGGGCGACGCGGACAGGCTGGAGAACGGGAACCTCCAGGTCGCGGCGGGCACGCGAACCACCGGCGCGGCCAGGAGCCGCATCTTCGAAATCGCCCCGGACGGTGAGGTCGTCCGGGAGCTCCGGTTCCCGCGCCGGGGGGGGCGGTCCCTCGGCATCTATCGCGCGCAGCGCATCCCGGTGCCGCCCCACGTCGAGATCCTGTGCGATCCGGCGGAGGGGTGCGCGCTCGATGGATGCGCCGCGTCAGGCGGAGATTTCGACCCGGCGCCGGGCGGGAATGATACGCCGGACGCGGGGACGGATACGGGATCCTCCGTGGCGGTGAGGGGCGCCGACACAGGATCCGTTCCGGAGACCGATCCCCCCCTGTTCCCCATGGAGTGGCGGTTCGAGTCCGACTGGGACGGCTTCCAGAGCGAGCAGTTCGTCCACAATCCGGCCACCGGCGCCCTCGAGCTCGACTACACCTTCACGGGCGTCGATGATCCCACCGTGGTGGCCTATCGGGAGTTGTATGCCGCCGATTGGACAGGGGTC